>NZ_JAVIZM010000001.1:4262083-4877500 GCF_031453555.1 Bacillus sp. SLBN-46
CCTTGTGAAGAACGGTTTAACATTAGATGATGTGAACAAATCGTTTGCTGTAGCAGTTCCTTCTATGCCACAAGGGAATATCGTTAACAACCAATTATCTATACCGGTTTCATTTGACGGGTTACCATTAACAGTCCAGCAAATGGCAACCGCAACAATTAAGAATAAGGAAGGAAAAGTAATTCCTGTATCAGCGTTCGGCACCATTACACATTCTTTAAATGACTTAAAAACGGTTTCTAGAACAAATGGAGCGCCAAGCGTCACTTTAAATGTCATCAAAACACCATCAGCCAATATCACGGATGTAGCTGACCAAGTAAAAGAACGTGTATCACATCTTCAATTGAATACCGTAAATTCAAAAGATGTTTCATTCAAAGTTCTACTTGACCGTGAAAAAGAATTAAACAGTTCTCTTTTTGGACTAGTTCGAGAAGGTTTACTTGGCTCTTTATTCTCTATGATTTGTGTGTTTTTCTTTTTCCGAAATGTAAGAAGTACACTATTAATTGCTATTTCATTGCCAATTTCATTACTGGCAACGACAGCTTTCTTAAAATCAATGGGTATAACATTAAACATTTTAACCGTTTCAGGTTTGATTGTAGCGATGGGTCGTATTGTCGATGACTCGATTGTAATTTTGGACAATATGTATAGAAAACGCGAAGAACAGAAGGCTAAACCATTGCTTTCTATTCTTGCTTCATCTGTTGTTGAAATGATACCAGCTATTTTAGGTTCTACATTAACGACCATTGCCGTTTATATTCCGATTGCTTTTGTCGGAGGGGTAATCAGTGCTTCATATAGCGGATTTGCATGGTCAGTCGTTATTGCTCTCATCATTTCATTCTTTGTCGCAATGCTTGTCATCCCTGCCCTTGCTTTCATGGGATTGAAAGGTGGAAACGGAGAAAAACAGACGGTCAAACTCGATTCTAAATTGAAGCCAATCTTGCAATCGGCTTTTAAACATAAGAAAGCAATGATTATTGTTTCGATCTTAGTGTTCTTGGCTGCTAGTATTTATTCCGCTTTCCTTCCTGTAAGTTTATTACCAAGTGGAAAAATCGGACAAATTGCTATTAAAGCAGAATTGCCTAAGGGAAGCACATTAATTCAAGTGGATTCTGAAGTGCAAAAAATCGAAAAAGCATTGAAAGAAAACCCGAAGGTTACGGCATACTCAGCCAATTTCGGTTCAACCATGACACCACAAAGTGATGATGTGTTTGATCAGGGTGGGGGCTTTATCACCTATCCAAACGTCGCTAACCTTTCCGTTGTATTAAAGAATGACAAAGATGCTGATTCCCTCATTAAACAATTACAACAGCAGCTTCCTATTTTATCTAAAGGTGTTACTTATACGATCACAAGCCAGAACATCTCTGGTGATGATTCACAAATGCGTATTCTGTTTACAGGTTCAGATCAAGCTACTCTGGACCAGGTTGCTCAAGAGGCAAGAACAGAGTTATCGAAAATTGATAACTTAAGCGTAGATGGAAAAGTGGATTTAACAAATGGTTCGCCTAAGTATAAGGTTACTTTTGACCAAAATACGATTCAAGATAAAGGCGTAAAAGTGGCTGACATTCTAACGGTCATTAATCGTTATATGTCTTCGTCGAAAGATGCCACTGTTACAATTGATCATAAAGCACTTCCTGTGGATCAATATTTGGATCAAATTGCAACTGGAACGAACTCAAGCATTTCGTTACACGCAACTGCCGATGATGTTTTAGCCTCTCTTTCTGCTGAGACATTACCTGGTGCTAATGGTGAAATTGTACGATTTGACCAAATCGCTAAAATTTCAAATGATACCACCCCTTCAACCATTAGCGAACGAGATGGACAGCCGTTCTCCCTTGTGACAGCACAGATAACATCAAATGATATTAGTAAAGTGTCAAGCCAATCTGAGAAAGCATTAAGCAACATAAAACTTCCAAAAGATGTAACGTATTCATTGGGAGGCATCACTGAACAAGTAAAACAAATGATTTTCGATATGTCAGTTGCGGTTGCTTTTTCGATTCTATTAGTATTACTAATCACTTCTTCCATTTTCAAAGGATGGAGAGCACCGTTATCTGTACTTTTAAGCATTCCACTTGCTTTAAGTGGTGTAGTCATTACGCTAATTTTGTTCCATGGAGAATGGAATTTGGCCGCATTAATCGGTGTTCTTATGCTTACAGGTATTGTAGTGACGAACGGAATAGTGTTAATTGATAAAATTGAAAGAAATCGTAGAGAAGGAATGCCTATTAAAGAGGCAGTATTGAATGGTAGCCTTTCAAGGATTCGGCCTATTTTAATGACAGCAGCAGCAACCATCCTTACTTTGTTACCACTTGCATTTTCTCATAATGCTGATACGGTCATTTCTCAAACACTTGGTATTGTTGTGATTGGTGGCATGATAACTTCAACAATTAACAGCTTTATCATCATTCCAATCATTTATGATTGGTTGCATAAAAAAACTGCTTCAAAAAATATTACAACAAATACAAAAACTATTAATTAGAATTTTATGTACAATTCTGTATCTGGCTTCATTAACAATGAATGAAGTCAGATACAAGAAATGGGTGATTTTAAATGAATTACGATTTATTTCAAGTAATTAATCAATTTGCTGGTAAACATCCCTTTATGGATGGATTAATGATTTTTACTACGCACTATGCTCTAATTGTTTACGCCATCGTTTTACTTCTTATGTGGTTTTTTGGCAAAGAACAACATAAATATTCAGTTGTGTATGCTGCAATAACTGGAGGATTGGGACTGTTTATAAATTTTATCCTAGGGCATATTTATTATGAACCACGACCATTTGAAACACATAGAGTTCATCTATTAATTCAACATGCGAAAGATTCCTCTTTTCCAAGCGACCATTCCACAGGTGCATTTTCCCTCGCGCTTGCGGTACTGTTGCGCCAGCGGAAAATTGGTTTAGGTATGCTTTTATTTGCAATTTTAACAGGGATATCTCGTATTTATGTGGGACATCATTATCCATTTGATGTGCTTGGCAGCATGGTTGTAGGGTTATTTGTAAGTACACTTATTTACAAATTTAGTTCCTTATTAACCCCCATCCCTCAAACAATAATAAATATTTATAATCAAATCCCTTTAGTTCCGAAAACTAATCAAAAAATAAGACATAATTGATGATTTAAGGGACAGCTAAAACCTTAGCTGTCCCTTTTGTTTTATAAGTATTTCCGATGAACCCCTTTACCATCATAAGAGAATAGCATTCGTCTTTCTTCAATCATCGTTTCTATGTGTACAGGTCTTCCCCAAAGCTGCTGAATGTAGGGAAGCACTTTTTCAAGGTATTTTACATCTAGTTCGATGCCCTCATACCAGTGTTTTACATAGAGCTCTCCATTTTTCATATAATCACCGTCATTCACGGTAAGGTATGGAAATCCCCCATTTACCCTCATGTTGACTAGCTGGTCACGGATATGCTCCCATGCTTTATCCACTATTTTGTAATCACGCCCCTGCTTTTGGAAAAGATACATATCCTCTCTCATCACAAGATCCTTATTTAAATAATTGCGGAGGAAGGATATATCGGACTCTACTTCACGGACCTCAAACATTTTCTCTCTGCCTGAACCTGGTTTTACCCCTCTGCGCTTCATTTCTTCTGTTGGGTTATTATACCGTTCTTCAATATCCTCAAAGATTTTGATGCCAAGATAATATGGGTTAATTCCAGTCTTTGACGGCTGGACAACACCTGCATTTAATTTCGCAAATTCAATGGCTTCCCCACTGGTTAAATCCAGTTCCCTTAAAATCCGTTGGTGCCAATAGGATGCCCAGCCTTCGTTCATGATTTTTGTTTCAAGCTGTGGCCAAAAGTAGAGCATTTCTTCCCGCATCATCGTTAAGATGTCACGCTGCCAATCTTCCAGTTCTCTGCTGTAGGTTTCAATGAACAATAATAAATCCTTTTCCGGACGTGGAGGGAATTTCTTTTTTCTTGATTGGGTTGTTTCTTTCTTATCCTTTTCATCCAATTTCCAAAGGTCATCATAGGGTGTGGCAATAGTTGGATTTTCATCATCCTCTTCCTCATCATCCCCAATGGACCAGCTTAACTTCGGTCTCATAAGGGAAGGATCAATATGCTCGTCAATTGCTAAGACGGCATCGAGGAAGGTTTCTACCTCTTTTTTTCCATATTGAATTTCGTATTGGTGAATTCTTTCAGCTGTTGCTGCCATGCTCTCAACCATATCCCGTTTCGTATTTTGGAAACGAACATTATTTTTAAAGAAATCACAATGTGCTAATACGTGCGCGACGATTAACTTGTTTTGAATTAGCGTATTGGAATCCAGTAAAAACGCATAGCATGGATTAGAGTTAATGACAAGTTCATAAATCTTACTTAGGCCTAAATCATAATGAAGTTTCATTTTATGAAATTGCTTTCCAAAGCTCCAATGAGAGAATCGAGTAGGCATTCCATAGGCCCCAAATGTATAAATAATTTCTGCCGGACAAATTTCATAACGCATTGGATAAAAGTCTAGTCCAAAGCCATTTGCAATTTCGGTAATTTCACTAATTGCATACTCTAGTGATTTACGCTCTTCCGCATTCATTGCCATTCCCCCTTTTCCTCTTACCACAATGTATGAAGAAAAGCCGGGATTGATGAAAAAGAAGGCAAAAAACAATAAGCTAGATCGCTTATTGTTTTTGAGATTCAACCGTTAAGTTAATTAATTTTTTGTTGGTAAGATCATGATTTACTTTTATGATAACAAAAAAGTTCTGATTATTTTCTTGTACTTTAAAACGGAAGCCGTCCTCCGCCTTTGATGCATCTATATTTTTTCGACCTAAATATTCATACTCCCTGATAGGGGCGCCTGGAAAATCCGCCTGTACAACCGCCATCGCAATTCTGCCGTACTTTTCATAATCTGGCTTCTGAGCATGGCCTGAATTAGTAAAACTAACTAGAAAAAATGCCATCATTAATATAGAAACAATCGTTTTTTTCATTTGTTTGTCCTCCTGTTTATTTGGATATTTTATTTTTCCCAATCATGTTTCGCTTATGAGTTAGTCAGGGATTTTTCTGGCTTCTGCGGCTAGCTTAAGGCCAACTATTCGATTTCGTTTCCATTCTGTCTTAAAAACGGATAATGGCGGACTCGTTTCACCCACAAGATAGCTAATTTCTATGGTCATGGCTGGACGATGGTAGGTTGTAATAAACCAATCAGTAAAACCGCCCCCTATTGCTTTTTTAGGTGGCTTCGCTAATTTATAGCTTGTTAATTTTGCTATTTTTTTTGCTATTTTTTTGTCCCTTTTGAGATGTTTTCCATTTTTATAATTCCAGAAAATCTCTCTTCCCGCTGAATGATAGGCCACTGCTATTGAAGGGTCCACCTCTTTAATAAAATTGGTTAGTGCAATGACTTCCTTTACTTCAATTGGCTTTTTACCTTTATAGAATTGGTAGTGTGGGGAAGAAGGCCGCTTAGGAAGTTGCGACCAACCGGCAGGGTATTGCCTATTTAAGTCGATCCCCTCCCCATTTGCTTTCCATCTTGTAAAATCACTAGAGCCTTTATTCATGCTTTTAATAAGGTCTCGTTGATCTTCTGATATACCTTCGAAATGGTTTTGTTGAATTTCTGCACCATCTGGATTTAACATGGGAACAAACCATATGGAAACATCATTAAGGATAGAAGCAGAGGTTAAAGGGTATTTCCTTGATTCCTCATAAGCATCCGCATAGGACTCCAACATCTTCATTAAAAGCATACTTGTTATCCATTCCCGTCCATGATGGGTACCAACTAAAACGATATTCTTTTTCCCTTTACCAAGTTTGATTGCCCAAATATCTCTTCCAAAATGAGTGGTTCCAATGGATTTTACTTCTAATTTCCCTTTATGTATTTCCCTTAATTGATTGATGTCTCGTTCTAAACGTTCAAAGCTATAGGGTTTATTCGTTTGAATCACTTTAGCTTCGCCAACCGTTTCAAAAGAAAGTAGCATCAACATGATCACGCAAAAAATTTTCACATTAGAACCTCCATTTTTACAATTGACGAAAAAATTATACAGGTAAAAGTTGAAAACCTTGTTAACAATGGGTGTCCAACATTTTCTGTGAAAGTTATCTGCAGAATGTCATACAATAATCTCAACTCCTAATAAGGAGGAGATAAAGTAAATGAATAAAGTGGATTACGATCGGGCGTTATATTACACACACCGGTCCGAATGGGATAATTTGCTTATATTAATGGTTCGGACAAAAGATCAATTTTTGTCCAAAAGAATTGAACAGTTCCTACATGCGTACAACTTTGAACGTGACTACACTGTAATTGAAACGAAACTCTATAATTTGCTTCGTTACATCGACCATGCAAACGAAACAATAGAAGCTGATGCAAATGAGATACCGATGTATAGTCTTTCCTGAAAAAACAAGTGGATACAGATTTTGTTGAGAGAAAATTTTTACAACCGGGCCAAAGAATTCCACCAAAAAAAACGGCTTCCATTTCTGGAGCCGTTTTTTACCCATTTTTATCCTATCTTATCATTTTTGATTACTCCATTACGTACGGCAAAAAGAGCAGCCTGGGTGCGATCCGCTAGCTCAAGCTTTGCTAAAACGTTTGAAACATGGGTTTTTACCGTCTTTTCAGTAATAAATAACGATGAAGCAATTTCTTTATTACTTTTTCCACTAGCTATTTCCTTAAGGACTTCCAACTCTCTTTTGGTCAACTCATTCAAATGGTTCTTGCCCTCATTTTGTTTCGAGGTTAAATGGGTTAATAAATGAGTCGTTGCTTTTGGATGCAATTGATTTTCACCATTCATTAACATTTTTATTGCCCTCACTAGCTCATCTGGTTCTATATCCTTTAATTGATAGCCTGAGGCACCCGCTTCAATAGCAGGTATTACATGGTTTTGGTCCGAAAAACTGGTTAGTATCATAACTTTCATACTTGGATGCTTTTCTTTAATTTTCTGTGTAGCTTCAATCCCGTCCATAACCGGCATGACTAGATCCATTAATACAAGATCTGGCATTAATCGGTCAACTAACTCAACCGCTTCTTCTCCATTTTTCGCTTCCCCTACAATTTCAATATTTTCTTGTGTCTTTAAGAAGAACACCAGGCCTCTACGTACGACATGATGATCATCGGCTATTAGTATTCGTATACTCAAAATAATCCCCCCTTAAAACGGAATACTGACCCGCAGCTTTGTCCCTTTGTTTAGCTCACTTTCCAAATTAAAAGTTCCGCCTAAAGACTCCGCTCTGTTTCTCATGCTTTTTAGACCGAGCGATGGAAGCACTAAACCTTCATCATAAGTAAACCCACATCCATTGTCTTTTATTTCTATGGTTATTCTGCTATCACTTCCATGAACAAATAAATGTACATCGGATTGTTGTGAATGTTTTTTGCAATTAGCTAATGCTTCTTGGCTAATTCGAAAAACAGCCTCCTCAATTCTGCTTGGTAAATTAATGACCCCGTTTATTTTAATGTTTGTATTTAATCCGAGCATTTCAGAGTAACTCGATAATGCACTAACAATGCCCTGCTCTAATCCCTTTGGGCGTAGCTGCCAAATAAGCGCTCTCATTTCATTTAATGCCTCTTGCGCTAAATCTTGAATATAACTAAAGGTTTCCTTCACTTCTGGATCCTTTGTCATTTCTTTCCCTCCACGAGCAGTCAGGCTTAAGGAGAAAAGGAGTTGATTAACAGAATCGTGCAGGTCTCTTGCTAATCTATTTCTTTCTGCTGTTAAAGCAATTTCTTGTTCTTTTTGTGTTAGATTTATCCTTTTTAAGGCTGAGCCTATCTGCAATGCCACTGATTCTAAAAGAGCAAGCTCTTCATTGTTAAAGCTTGTTTTATTCGGTGCCCCAACATTTAATAATCCAAATTTTTCTTTCCCTGCTTTGAGTGGTACGGTCGCATGATGGGTTAATCCCCATGTATCCCCTAATTTATGTTCAATTGCATCTTCCAATCGCATACATTCAATAATATTGGTTGCCTTATCTATTCGGCCTTTATTATAGCGGTTAATACACCAGCAATCCCCGCTGCACATGGGGGCATACTGGTTGTCGGATAATGCGGGGGGAAGATTTTCTTTCGCAGCTAGTGAAAAGGAACCTACATCATCAATAAGAAAGATCCATCCAGTTTGTAAGCCGGTTACATGTAAAAGCTTCTTTAGAACCTCTGAAAGGACATTGTATATGTCTGTTCCTTGATTCAATAACTCGGCAATTTCTTTTAAAATTTGTAAATCAGAATGGTGACACGTACTCATAAACATCCCCCTGAAAATTCCAACTCTTGCAATTATTATAACGCTTTTCTTCCGCTTATTCCTTAGAAAAAAGTATGGTTTCTTCTCCGACTTAAGTCGGAAAGAATAGAGGCTGACTCCTATGAGCCAGCCTCTAATACTTATCCTATTAGATATTGTTGTGCGAATGGATGGATTGACAATCTCATATTCTTACTGTTCGTGAATCATTTTCATTTTTCTTTCTACTACATCCATAAAGTCTTTTTCTACTGTTTGAAGTTTCAGCTTACTATCCTCCAGACGATCACTGTTTACACCAAAGTAGAATTTAACCTTTGGTTCAGTCCCTGATGGTCTTAAGCAAACCCATGTACCGTCTTCAAATGTATATTTTAGCACATTAGATTTAGGCAGCTGAATCTTCTCTTCTTTCTTATTCGTTAACCGAATACCAGTTAAATAATCCTCCGTTGTGGCGGTCTTTAAGGAACCTAAATTAGTTAATGGCTCCATTCGGAAGGAAGCTAGTAGACTTTGAATCATTTCAGCTCCTTCTTTTCCCTTCAATGTTAACGAACGAAGGCCTTCCTGATAAAAACCGTATTTTTCAAATACCTGCATCATTCCATTATAAAGAGACAAGCCTTGTTTTTTATAAAAGGCACAAACTTCTGTGGCTAAGAGGGCAGCCTGAATAGCATCTTTATCACGGGCAAAGTCGCCGATTAAGTAGCCATAGGACTCTTCATAACCAAATAAGAAGGTATGGTCACCTGTTTCTTCATACTCTTTTATTTTCTCAGCAATAAACTTGAAACCTGTTAAAACGTCAACCGTTTCAAGGCCATACGCTGAGGTGATTTTCCTTCCTAATTCAGAGGTAACAATCGTTTTTAAAACGACTCCATTTTGAGGCAATGTTCCTTTTTCTTTTTTCTGAGAAAGGAGATAATCAAGCAATAATGCCCCTGTTTGATTTCCTGTCAGAACGACATACTCGCCTTCTTCATTACGTACCGCGATACCAAGACGGTCTGCATCTGGATCAGTTGCAATTAGTAGGTCAGCTCCCACTTTTAAGCCATCGCGGATAGCTAATTGAAAAGCAGCATGTTCTTCTGGATTAGGACTTTTCACTGTAGAAAATTCAGCGTCAGGAAGCTCCTGTTCCTTTACAATTGTTACATTTTTATACCCTAATGCAGAGAGTCCTGAGCGAACCGGCTTATTGGCTGTTCCATGTAATGGGGTAAAAACCACTTTAACATCGGCTTCTTCAGAGAGATTGGGATTCTCCGAAATCGTTTTGAGTTTTTCAATATATGCTTGGTCTATTTCCGAACCGATTGTTCTAATTAATCCAGCAGCTCTTAATTGATCTTCACTGCCAACTTCAATCAATAGCTCGTTTTCTATTTCATTGACCTTTGAAATAACTTGATCAGCATGATTGGGTGGAAGCTGACCACCATCAGACCCATACACTTTGTATCCATTATACTCTGGTGGATTATGGCTGGCAGTTATGACAATCCCAGAAAAGGCATGTAGGTACCTTAAGGCAAAGGAAAGTTCAGGGGTCGGTCTTAATTCGTCAAATATATAGGTTTGAATTCCTTTGGTAGCTAGTGTTTTTGCAGCCTCCAAGGCAAACTCAGGAGACTTGTGACGGGAATCATAAGCAATAACTACCCCTCTTTGTTTCGCTTCTAATCCTTGTTCCTCTATGTATGCTGCTAAACCTGCTGATGCTTTACGAACCGTATAGATGTTCATTCGATTTGTACCTGCACCAATCTCACCGCGCATTCCGCCTGTTCCAAATTCTAAATTCTTATAAAAAGCCTCTTCTAGTTGTTTTTCATCATTCTCCCACTCTTTTAGTTGAGCTTGTAATTCAGCATCTAAACCTTCGAACTCCATCCAGTCTTTTGCAACTGTTTTCCAGTTCATTTGTTCCCCTCCTCATCCATCTATTTAATATTGTTTCTAAGTCATAGCTTGATACTCCTTTAAAAATCACTCGAAATAAGCCGACAATTTTTGCAGAAAGTGTTGAAATAGAAAGAAGCCTGATTTGCATCAGGCTCGGTTTGTTCCTATATTATTAATTCATTATCTGCTTTTGTGTAAATACTAAGCATTGAATGTCTCATGCTTTTCACACTGAGAAATTGTTCAAAATCAAAAGGGAAAGATAATCCAATTTCTTCAAGTGTGGCCACATTTTTATTGTATAGTGCAGCATATTGTTCATCCACCGGAGAAGATTCAAGTATGGAAATTAATGTTTGTATACATGTCATTACCTGAAAAGCATCTTTTAATGTGCTAAAATCTTCAGTAGGATGTAAAACTCCTAATTGCTCAAATTGACAAATCTCTTCGTCACTAAAATAGAGGGGAAAAATATTAGAGTAAATGTACCTCACCAGTTCATTGATTTCTTCTTCTTGACTTGGTGTCGAGGCAAAAACTATTTTCACTTATAACCCACCTTTGCCATCGCTATATTCTGTCGTATTATATAAAATAAGAATAACATAATTTACACCGATAATCGGTGGTAATTGTAACCACATAGAAAAGCGGCAGCGCCTTGGCCAGCCCCGAAATAAGGAGATATATATGCTTAAAACAATGCGTAAGGGAGAATGGTTTCATTTGGTTGTCCCTAATGAATGGCAAGGAAAAACAACAGATGACATTTTCCGTCAAATATGGGAAGCTCCTAAGAAATTAACTCATAGCTTTAGAATGGAAAATACAGTTTTATTAGATGGACACCGGATCAATTGGACATTACCATTACAAACCGGAGACGTGTTACAAATCAAACTGTTTGTTGATGAGCCTCTTACTATGGTCCCTCAATTCCATGATATTGACGTGATCTATGAGGATGACCATGTAATGGTGGTAAACAAGCCCCCATTTATGAACACTCACCCAAATGATATTACGACGGACCACACTACACTGATCAACGCCCTTGCTTTCTATTTACAATCAAAGGGAGAAGATAGAAACATTCGCCAAATCCACCGATTAGACCGTGATACTTCAGGGGCAATTTTTTTTGCTAAGCATGCCTTAGCAGGAGCAATATTAGACAAAATGCTGGAAAAACGTGAGATAAAGAGAACATACATAGCTGCGGTACACGGTCTGGTAAGACCCAAAAAAGGACGAATTAATAAGGCAATTGGCCGGGACCGCCACCATGCGACGCGAAGAAGAGTGTCCGATACAGGACAGGAAGCTATTACTAATTATCAGGTACTAACTGAGGATAAAAATAAATATTTTTCGATTGTAAGATGCTGGCTTGAAACTGGAAGAACCCATCAAATAAGAGTCCATTTAAGCCATGTAGGTCACCCTTTAATCGGTGATACACTTTATGGTGGAGAGGGAATAGTGAATCGGCAGGCATTACATGCGGCAAAGCTTGAATTCAATCATCCTCTTACCCAGGAACTAATTACATGCCATGCTCCTATTCCAGATTTACAAAACCTGTTTCAATCCATCGATATATACTCGTTGTAGCGTGGTAGGAAAAAAAGTATGACGAAAAGCCTCCCTATTTCAGGAGGCTTTTCTTAATCCAGGTATATTTTTGTATTAATCGGCTTTTCTGAAGGCTCTCATTACAAAGCTTAAAAGAAGAACCAACACTGCAGCTCCAATTATTGCGGGTACTATAGCAAAGTCAGCTACATGCGGACCCCAGTTTCCTAAAATTGCTGTCCCGATCCATGCACCAACAAAACCAGCAATAATGTTACCTATAATTCCACCAGGAATATTTCTTCCAACAATAAGCCCAGCTAACCAACCAATCACTCCGCCTACAATTAATGCCCAAATAAAGCTCACTTTAGAACACTCCTTTTTAGTATTCATCATTTCACTTATTTAATAGCATTTACCACTTCTCAGGCAGTAGTGCTGCCTGTACTAATAAAGTACCCAGTTTTGTTTTTTATACTCCTCGAAGAACGAATACCAAAAACAATTAAACAAACTGTATACATAATTTATTAAACCAAGGTAAAAGTAAAAAAGAACATTAACTAGCGAAGGTGTAGTTATCAGAAAATTCTAATGTTAAGTTTTTGTAAATTTCGTAAAGAATGTTTCTATTTTCGACAATTTTCATATAAAATATTTTAGGGTTGTACATATTTAATTTAATGGGGGTTATCCACATGGCATTAAAGAAAACTGATAAGTTCTCAGTATTACTTAGCAAAATTTCCGCTAACTTGAAAGAAAGTACAAATTTCTTCACAGAATATAAGTTAAAAAACGTAAGTGATTTGAAAATCTTCTCTGAGAAAATGAAGGAATTAGAAACTAAGGGTGACTCTTTTGTACATGAAGTCATTAAAGAACTAAATGATGCCTTCATTACTCCAATCGAACGTGAAGACATTCTGCACCTTGCAATGAGTATGGATGATGTCCTCGACGGTCTTGAAGGATGTGCGGCACTATTTGAAATGTATTCCATAACAAATGCTGATAACTTCATGATTCAATTCGTAGATGCCATTCAAGGAAGCGTCCATGAAATTGATAAAGCTGTTGAATTACTTTCCAATAAAAAACTAGCTCAAATTCGCGAACATGCAATTAAAATTAAAGATTTCGAATCAAAATGCGATAATATCCTACGTCAGTCTATTAAGAATTTATTCACAGTTGAAAAAGATCCAATTCGCATTATTCAATATAAAGAAATTTATGAAGAACTTGAAGATATCGCTGACTACTGTCAAGCAGTTGCCAATACTCTTGAAACCATCATTATGAAGAATGCATAAGGAGCAAAAATATGAGCCTTGTTTTAATTTTAACCATATTAATCGTTATTGGCGCTCTTGCATTTGATTTTATTAATGGTTTCCATGATACTGCAAATGCGATTGCTACCTCCGTTTCAACTAAAGCATTAAAACCACGCCAAGCTATCTTATTGGCTGCCATAATGAACTTTGTTGGTGCACTTACATTTACGGGTGTTGCTAAAACAGTATCTAAGGATATTGTTGATCCATTCATGTTACACAATGGTTCTGTTGTTATTCTTGCAGCATTACTTTCAGCTATTTTTTGGAACTTACTTACTTGGTATTTTGGAATCCCAAGTAGTTCTTCTCACGCCATTATTGGGTCAATTGCTGGTGCAGCAATAGCAGCAGAAGGGTTTAATGTCCTGAACTATACTGGCTTTATTAAAATCTTAGAAGCACTTATCATTTCACCATTATTAGCATTTGTAGTTGGTTACATCATTTACAGTATTTTTAAAGTAGCATTTAAAAACTTTAATTTAACGAAAACGAACCGAAATTTCCGATATATTCAAATTGCCACTGCGGCCTTACAATCTTATTCACACGGGACAAATGATGCTCAGAAATCAATGGGAATCATCACTCTTGCTTTAATTGCCAACAACTATTTACATCCAGATGCGGGAATCCCATTCTGGGTTCAATTATCCTGCGCCATTGCAATGGGATTAGGTACTTCTATCGGTGGATGGAAAATTATTAAAACGGTTGGCGGTAAGATTATGAAAATCCGTCCAATTAACGGTGTTGCAGCCGATTTAACTGGAGCAGCAGTTATTTTTGGTGCTACTTTTGCTCACTTACCAGTAAGTACAACACATGTTATTTCTTCAGGGATCTTAGGTGTTGGTTCTGCTCATCGCCTAAAGGGCGTTAAGTGGGATACCGCACAGCGTATGCTTATCACATGGGTTATTACCCTTCCTATTACTGCACTAATAGCAGCTATCAGTTATTTTATTCTAAATTTATTCTTTTAAGATTGAAAAAGCAGCTGAACCTCAGCTGCTTTTTTTTATTGTTTTCACTTCTAAATCATAGACTCCCACATATTTTAAATGTAAAAGGACAAGGTTGGGGCTGATCTAATATATGAAACAAAAAATCGCTGCAATGCTGCTGGGGAGTTTACTATTAAGCCTTGGTGTAAATGGCTTTTTAGTACCATACCAGCTCTTAGATGGTGGTGTCATCGGGTTAGGGTTAATTATTCACTACTTTTATGGCTGGCCAACTGGACTGAGTATCATTTTATTAAGTTTACCTCTCTATGTCCTAGCGTGGTTTTTCGAGAGACGTTATTTTTTTTATAGCCTCCATGGGTTAATTATTTCATCCTTTTGCATTGATTTATTTTCATTTATTAATGGAAAGATTCATCTTGATATACTGCCAAGTACGGTAATAGGTGGGGTCCTGGTTGGAATAGGAATTGGCCTTATGCTTCGCTATGAAACAAGTACTGGAGGTACAGATTTATTAGCTCAAATATTAACTAAATTTACTTCTATCAATATTGGCATTATCATTTTTTTGATTGATGGACTAGTTATTACAAGCGGCATTCAAGTCGTTGGACTAGAAAAATTTTTCTACTCCCTTCTTACCATCCTATGTGTTGGGTTAATGACAACAGTTACGGTTTCTCGAAGGCCCGAAACAAATTAATGAACTTTAACTTTAGAAAAGAGGCTGGCTCCATTTTTTTGAGCCAGCCTCTTTTCATTGCAAATTACTACTTGACCGTCTATTTTTGAAGTTTGGGAATACAACGATAAAAATGCTTCCTTTTCCCAATTGGGATTGAACAGTTATTTCTCCACCATGAGCGATGACAATCTCTTGGGCAATGGCTAAGCCTAAACCAGTCCCACCAATTTTCCGTCTATCCGAGTTATCCACCCGATAAAATTTTGTAAATAACTTGTCAATTGAATCTTCTGGAATACCCAATCCATTATCCCTAACGGCAATTTTTAATATCCTATCACTTTTAAAGACTTGAATCTTTATTTTCCCACCTTCTGGAGAATATTTGATAGCATTATTTATTAAATTTGTGAAAACCTGAATGATTTTTCTCTGATCACCTAGTATGACGGGATGGGCTACAAAGGCTTCAAGCGTAATATCATGGTATCTGGTTGTCATCTGCTGAACCTCAATTACCTGCTCTAAGAGTGGTACCATTTCAATATACCTTTTTTCATAAGATTGTTTACCCGACTCCAAACGCTGCAAGTCGAGAAAATCATTGATTAAAGCTGTAAGCCGTTTGGCCTCATTAAAAATAGTGGTAAGATATTTTTCTTTTCGCTCTGGTTTTAATTCACGGTGCAGCATTAATTCAGAAAAACCTAGAATACTTGCTAATGGTGTACGTAATTCATGGCTAACCGTGTTAACTAATTCTGATTTAATTTTCACAAGTGAATCCAATTCCTTATTTCTCGCAATCAATGCCTGCTCATTTTCTTGGACCTTTTCGACCATTTTTTGAAAGGCATATGATAAAGCACCTATTTCATCGTCGCGATTCATATAGGAAGGTATGACCGCATCTTTTCCATCAGCAATATCATTTGCAGCAAAGGTAAGTTGGGTTAAAGGCTGTCCAACTTGCTTTAACATTAATCGAATAATCCCTAACAATAACAACAGAATGAAAAAGATAAATAAAACAAAACCAATCTGAATATATGTTTTAATTCTTATTAGTTTTTGATAGAGAGTTTCACTGTCTTGATCAATGTCATGCAAATAAGTATTCATCAATTGTCTAAATTGAACAACCCTCGCAGTACCTTGGTTATTTGCTATGTTTGCCACTTCTTCTTTATTTCCTTTTTCATATTCGTGAATGACCCTCGGAAGCGTGTCATTAAAATAATATTGTGTAAAATCATGAATAGTAGCAAGTAATTGCCGATCTTTCATAGTAGTTGCATGTTTAGTTAGTTCAATGACCCGACTCTTTATTTTAGGCTCTTGTGCCAGTGCATTATCTCTCAAAGTTGGATTATCATAGGCAATATACCCTCGTATATCGAATAATGCTTGATTAAAATAATCATTTACTTCCACTGCAATTTTCTGTTTTACTTTTAGTTCATCACGCTGCGTAATATAGGAGTTATTTAGAAAGTTTTGTGTTGCCAATAATAGCGTTGAACCAATAACAAAACAAACAAGAAAGAGTCTGGTGAGTGTAACGAATCTTTTTACTAAACTTCTTTTAAAGACTAATTTACTTTTCATTAAAGATTTCCTCAACCATTAGCAAAAGCTGACTTGGAATAAATGGTTTTGTCATGTAATAATCAGCGCCTGCCTCAAATACCTTCTCTTGTTCGAATTGCTGACTTTTTGCAGATAACACCAAGATTTTTGTATGGGTATGTTCAACCATCGGCTTAACTTTCTGAATGACTTCAAGTCCCGTTAAAAACGGCATCATATAATCTAATATAATTAGATCGTAGAAATTTCGTTCAATTAATTCTAAAGCCTCCTGACCATCCTCTGCTTCATCTATGAGATACTCCTTCTCTTCGAACGTATCAATAATCAGCATTCTTAATATTTCTTCATCTTCCGCTAATAAGATTCTTTTCACTTCAAACCATCCTTTATATCTGTCTTAAGGAACGTGTCTGCCATGATTTGATAGGAGTTCTTCAACCGTTCATAATAAACCGGTGAATCCCAGGGCTTCCAACTATACAAATAACTTTCTTTTTGACGGACAAGGTTTCCAGTTACTTTCGGATATGTTTGTTGAATCTTCCCTTCTTTTGTTGTTACAACAGCTGTTCTGATCCCTTTTGTTTCTACACTACCGGTTAATCCTTGTTTCCAAAAATCCCCCATGACTTCTCTTAGGCTCGGATCTTTAAAGTTTAGTAGCTGCCAAGGAATACGTATCTCAATATTTTTATTGTCACCACTAATACTTATATCCGTTAATGAATCAAACTTCTTATTAGTAGGATTAGCATTTCCAAAGCGTAGTACGCCCGTTTCATAACTCTGAAACGGAATAACAGTATTCGTTGTGGGAATAGTTAACTTCTTGTTTAACGCCAAACGAATAGGATGAAAAATGCCATTCTCCTTCTTGTTAGCATAGGGCTCTTCTGGAACCATATGTAAGAGCGCTGCATACTGAAAGTAGAACGTGTCATAATAGCTATCTACCATTACCCGTGAATCATTAGGTCCAGTTATTTTAACTAAATAATCAATTCCATAGTCTGAACGAATCTTGGAATCCTTCGTTAATGCAATAGTAGACTGACCTTGGTTATCTAATGTATCTAATAACAAATAAATTCCATCCTGTTTAAAGTCCACTGGATGATTAAACTTTAATTGAAAATAAACATAACCACTATTGGTTGTCATACGTACTTCACTTAATGAGTCCTTCCTGTTGCTTGAATGGTAAATAGATTTTACGCCTGCTACGTCCCAATCCTTGGTCTCACCATCAACAATAATCTCTGTTTCCTTCTTCCCTGGTTCAAAACCCAGTAAACCAAAGTGCTGCTCATTGGTTTGCTGATTATCCCAGTATGGCCTACGATCTGGATTATCAAAATCCATGGTATTCCATGTACGCTTAAACCACTCATCCTGCCAGGTAAATACCAGCCCCCCCGCATAGCCCTCATTTACAATGGAGTGATATAACTGTCGATCAATCTTTCCTTGTTCTTCTTCTGAATGGAAACCTTGATTCATTCCATTTGTATTCTTGTGTGTTAAGCCTCTGGAGGATGGGACTCCAAACTCAGCCACTAAAACCGGCATATTATGGGCTTCACGCAGTTCATGTAAATATCCTGCATAATTGCTCTTCTTCCCACTAGAATCAACATAGTTCGTATATTTCGGTTCATAGTTAAGAAAGTCAGGATAATATGGATAGATATGATAGGAAGCAAACAATCCTGCATGAAAATTGTTCGTTGCTACAATATGATTGGGATTGATTGAAACCATATCTTCGGTTTCTAGCGGCTCACTCGGATGGTTCAACAAGTCTGTTGTTACCCAGTTGGTAAAACTAAGTGAGTGCTGCCATCGATATTGCTTTGATTCATAATCTGACGCATAGTTAAGTAAATCAGCAAGCCAAACTTCAAAAGGATTTCCGTCTTCCGTTTTAAAATATTTTCCACTATATTGTCCAATAGCAGCATGCTTTGCATTTGTGTTTGTTACCATGGACGGGTCCCACTCGGTTCCTATTATCATTCCAAGTACATAATTAGAAATATCATATTTATATACGCCCGATGCATGTCCTGGACGTGCCGGCAACTTAGCGTTTCCATGAATAATATCAATCATATTTCTTATTTCTAATTTCGCATCCTCAACGTTCTCGGATGCATATGCATCTTGAGTACGAATTAGTTTTTCCTCATTCACCCATGTACCATGCATGATATACAGCGGTTTTTTGGCCATTTGGTTATATTCGTAAAAGGCTTCATAAAACTGTGGAGGATGGAGGGTATAGACCCTTATTGCATTTGCATTCATCGCACCAATTTCCTTAAACCAACGGAAATATTCCTCTTTTGTAATAGCTGTCTCCCCAGGGAAATAACCTGGCTTACCAATCCCCATATTAATCCCTTTAATTAAGAAGTCCTGCCATTTCCCATCCTTTTGAATTTGAATATAAGAATCTCCTGTTTTTGAATTAAGATTGATTCCGTCATATTCAACCAATTCTACTTTTTCTTGAGTGCTTACTTGATGTAAGCCATTTTTAAGAATATCCTTCATCAGTGGCACATAGGTACTCCAATAGAAGGAATCCCTTGCCCCTATCGTTCTTTTCCAAGTATCAAAGCCCTTTGTTTGATAAATTTCTGGAACCTCCGCTTCATCAGCATAGTCACCGGAAAAATAATAAGACGAATATCTCGCATTTTTGTGATAAATGACAGCAGGAAGCGTGGAGGGTATACCATAACCTTGTAACTGCTTTTTGGCCTCCTTTGTTACTGGAAGGCTGTAATTGGCCAACACTTCGTTATGATTTTTGGGGCTTATAATATCAAACCAATACTGATAATTGCCTTTCAAATTACTTTTGAAATGTTTTTTTCCATTTTCCGTCAAACTAAAAAGAAGTCCATCATCCTTCATCTCCTCTTTACTAATGACCACAATAAAATTACTTTTACTTACAAAAACAAAACCTTCTCCAGTAAATGTCCATTTCTTGTTTTGTTCTTTATAATGTGTTTTCACCCATTCTGGAACCTCTGTTCCGTCAAGGTTTGAAAAATAACGTCCAATCCACCCTGACCATTCTACGTTTAATAAATTGGAGATTTTGTCCTTTGCCTGCTCTGATGTTGGACTAGCAAATGTATTAAATTCTGCTATCAATGTTTTACCTTTAGAACGTAATAGTGCTTTTTCGATTTGGTTGACTTCGCTTGATGTTAATCCTCCATAGATTTTTTCTGATCTTTCACCAGAAGGATTTTGAGCAAAAAACTCTTTCTCATAAACTCCATATTGGTCGGTTAAATAAAAAACATCATATGGGTTTAAGTTTTTCGGTAAAGAGGAGATTGTATATTTCTGACCCTTTAGTGGTTCAAACCCTTTATAATCAGCAGCCTTTGAATACGGTTGATTTCCGTTTTTAAAATATTTCGCATTATTTAAAATCCAAACTAATCCCTTATGCTCCCGATAAGATTGGTTTGGAACCGTTTTGTCTAAAATGAGTACGTTTAACTTATTTGAGGGCTGAAATTTCCAAAGCCAAAAGGGGCTAGTTATAATGACGATTAATACTATGGTATAGATGATAAGATACGTTTGTTTTTTCATTCTGAAACACCTTTTCTTTTCATTTCTCCCCAGCTTTTATCACCTATTACCATCTGCCATATTCCTTCACATCTCCAAAGTACGGTTAATGGACGATACCATAGCGTTTCTGTTAGGGAATATAGAAAAAGCTTTACTATATCTGATACTTTTGGGTATTTTGTTAAACTCCACTCTTCTAATAAAACGGCAGCCATTGAAAAAATGGACCCGTATAAACAAGATAGTAGAAACAGTAAAATAGAATACTCAATGTAGATTCCCCCGAGGAATAAACATAAAATCATAAAAAGATAGCCGGATAATTCCACAATCGGCCCAAAAAATTCAACAATCCAAAAGTACGGAAAAGCTAGGAATCCTATTGAACCATATTTAGGATTAAAGGTTAATTTTCTATGTGTCCATAGGCTCTCAAATAATCCTCTGTGCCAGCGTCGTCTCTGTCTCCGTAAATAGGTAAAGTCCTCAGGTACCTCTGTCCAACAAACGGGGTCAGGGACATAGACGATTTTCTTTTTTTGTCCTTTTTCCTTTAAAAGCCGATGCATTCGTACAACTAATTCCATATCTTCACCCACGGTATCCACCCGGTACCCACCCGCAGCAATCACCCAATGCTTTGAAAAAACGCCAAATGCACCTGAAATGATTAAAAGAAGATTATGCCTACTTAGACCTATCCTGCCCATTAGAAAAGCACGTAAATATTCAATGATTTGCATCACCACAAGAGGCTTATCAGATAGCCCTATTTGATGAATATGACCATTTTGAATTTGACAGCCATTAGCTATTCTCACGCTTCCACCTGAAGCAATGACCTCTTCATTTGAATCAATAATAGGTTTCATAACCTTTAAGAAGGCATCTTGTTCCAAAACAGAATCACCATCTAGTGAGCAAAAGTAAGGATAGTGTGAGAAATTAAGACCAACGTTTAAAGCATCAGCTTTTCCTCCGTTTTCCTTATCGACAAGAAAAAGATTTGAAAGGATATCAGATTGGTATATTTTTTTAATGGGTTTCGAGTCCACTTGTTTTCGAATAACTTTTTTTATTTCCTTCATTTCATAATGCTCAATCATCTTTTCAAGTGTGTGATCGGTAGACCCGTCATTTACAACAATGATTTCATAAGTTGGATAATTAACACTTAATAAAGATCGAACGCTCTGAATAATCCCTGCCTCTTCATTGTAAGCAGGGACTATAATAGATACAGGTTTCGTATAAAATTCATCCATATAATCTTCGTAAGCCTGTACTCTGTCCAGCTGGTATTCCTTTCTTAGTTGAAATAAAGAGATTACCAAAATGACTGTGTAAAACACAATAACGATTACCATATAAATAGCTATAAACCAAGCAAATACTGCTACAATATCTCCCCATTGAAAAATCATGGTTATACTCCTTTATGAAGCCATTCCCAGGCCATATCTTTCGCGAAGACATCATTTGATGTTTCAAAGACGGAACGCAATATTTCTTTTCCATTAGTAAATTGATCAATGGCTTGTCCAGCTTGTGAACGGACCCACCAGGATTGATCATGCAACAACTCAATTAATCTTTGAATTCCTCTTTCGTCCTTTAAAGAACCTATTAATTTGGCTGCAACCATTCTTTCTTCCCACTTATTGGAGTATAAAAGTTCTAAGTACGGCTCAACATTTTTTACATAGCCGATTTCCGCCAATGCCTTTAAAGCCCTTAGTTTAATTTCTCCGTTATAGCTTTCAAAAATCCTCTCTAAAAAAGAGAGGTACGTCATCTCTCTTTTCAGGGAAATGATATCAAGAATTGCCTTCTGAAGGGATATATTGCTTTTATGAAAATGGAGAATAAATTGGTCGAATTGTCTACGTTCCATACGAATTAAAATATTACGGTAATCGTATTCAGATAAATGGTCAAATTCCTTTGTAAGGAGTTCAAACATCTGCTTGGAGTGAAACTTGGCAAGAATTCTCAAGACATGGACAAGCTCCTCACGAGAAATTCTTTTTCTTCTTAATAATCTTGAAACGTCTTCTAAAAGCTGGCTCATATGAAAATCCTCAATATGATAAAGCGTATTCATCCGTGTACTCCATCTTTTGCTTTTAAGTTGCCTTCTATAAAAATCCGTTAAATATAAGGAAGCGAGTTCAGACAAACGCGTTTTTTCCTCTTCCCCTTCAAGTAAGGTAGTATACCTGCTAAACAGCTCCTCTATCGCCTTTTGCTGAAGTGCTGTTTCTGGAGTAAGCCCCCTCGCATAACTTCCTTCTGTTAACATAAAAAAAAGGAGAGGATTATATTGTTCTTTGTAATGACTAATCCTCTCCCTTCTCTTAATATCAACTGCTTTTCGAATAGTTAAGTATCCTAACAAAATGAACAACATGCCAAAGATGGAGAGTGTCAAGATTGAAAGGAAAAACAATTCAAGGTTTTGCATCCTATTTCATCCTTTTGATAAGCCTCTGTATTCTTGCTTGCAGTTCTTTTATACTGAAAGGCTTGGTTACATAATCATCTGCACCGAGCTTTAGTGCTCTTTCAATATCGGACTCACTTTTTCTTCCCGTTAACATTAAGACATGCATATTCCTATCCTTTTTTAGTCTTTTCACCTTTTGAAGTATTTCTATTCCGTCCATTACAGGCATCACACCATCTAAGATTAGAAAATGCTCCCCTGATTCTTCGATGCGTTTCGATTCAAAAAATTGAACTCCATCTTCAAATGCTTCCAGATTTAATTCAAAATGGTCAAATTCCATCACCTTAAGTATTCGTACCAACATCGTTCGAATGATGGCATCGTCATCAATAATTGAAACAAACAATGTTTTTTTCGATAGTTCTATTGGTGAATGATTAATCACTTCAACTCTTGCCCTACCATTTTTCTTTGCTTGATATAAAGCTTGGTCCGCTATTTTTAAGGCCTCTTCCAGCAGAATATCTGGAATATGAATGGTAAACACTCCTGCGGAAAAGGTAACGGTAAATATCGATTCATTTTTTTCAAAATTTGTCATACTAAACTCTCTTAAGAGACGCGAAACAATCTCGACAGCATCATTTTGAGCAGTATTTTGAAAAAGGATGACAAACTCTTCCCCGCCATATCTAAATACAATATCCGAAGTTCTTGTATGCTCCTTTAAAAAGTTAGCGAATGTGGAAAGAACATAATCCCCAGTGAGATGACCGAATGAATCATTGATCTGTTTAAAATGGTCAAGGTCTATAATGGCTATACTAAATAGTTGTTTGTTCCGAATTAAATCTTTAATATTTCTATTAAAAACATCAATTAGAAATTTCCTGTTGTAGAGTTTCGTAAGTTCATCTAACATCACTGATTGGTCGTATAATTTTTTTCGTGTTAGAAGCCGTTCTACCCTGACGGTTAATTCCTCCAAATCAATTGGTTTTTCAATAAAGTCATCTGCGCCCAACTTGTAAGCCTTCATTCTTGTTTCTCGGTCATTTAAAAGACTAATCATAATTTTAGGAACAAATTTCTGCTTGTTATGCTCATTCAAGTCATTGAGGACTTGAAACCCACTGATGGCAGCTAAATTTATGTCAATAATTACACAATCAGGATTTAAATCATAGTAATGGGCTATTGCCTTCTCTGGTGTGGTGTTTGCTGCAACCATCCAGCCTTTTTCCTCAAATGTGTCCTTTAACAAAATAAGCATAGAAACATCATCATCAATAATTTGGATTAGAGGGAGATGTTCGTCGTGACGAATTTCTTTGTTTTCCTCTATTTCATAGAAGTTTTCAAATTCATAGGAAAGATTAATTAATTCACCAAGAAAATTCATTAACTCTTCTTTTTCCCATTGTTTATGATCTGTTTCTTCTATTTGTTCAATTAGTCTCCCAGAAAGTTGGTGAAGCCCTCCCAGTTGAAGGGTTCCCGAACTTCCATGGACCGAGTGTAAAAATCGATATACCTCTGAATTGGAAATTTGTGATTCTTCCTTTACTTCAAACCACATGGAAATTTGACTCTTTATCTTTTGAAACAGTAAGTTTTTATATTTTGTAAAATCCATACCCTCTACACCCCTATTTGACTAAAGCAAAAATCCAAAAATAGTTCATTTCGTGTTCAACTATTATTCCCAATATCTTCGTTCCTTGTGTATATTGAGTTTATAATTATTTGATTAATGATACAACGAATTGCCTACAAAAAAACGGGAAAAATGACAAATAAGGAAGAATTTTGTCGATTTTCTCGTTTTTAGATAAAAAAAGACCCATTTACATGGGTTCTTGATGTTTACTCACTTTAAATTTTTTATCTTATTTGTACAGCTCTCCATAGCAGTAAGGATGGCTCCACGAAATTGTTCTTTTTCGAGAGCAGCAACAGCTTCGATTGTTGCACCACCTGGGGTACATACATTATCTTTCAGTTCTCCAGGATGCTTACCCGTATCAAGAACCATTTTAGCTGCGCCGAGAACGGCCTGAGCTGCGAGACGGTAAGCCTTATCTCTCGGAATTCCTTGTCTAACACCTCCATCAGCCAAGGCTTCTATGAACATATATACATACGCTGGCGATGACCCACTTATGGAAGGGATGGCATCCATTAGTTTTTCCTCTAGGCGCTCACTTTTACCAAAACAGTGAAATAATTGCTCCACTTCTCTAATTTCTTCCTCGCTAAGGACATCATTTGGACATAATGCACTCATTCCTTCTCCCACTAGGGATGGGGTATTCGGCATTGTCCGAACGGCTTTTACTCGATAACCAAACCATTGTTTTATATCTAAAAGTGTAATGCCTGCTGCAATCGTTACAATAATAGCATCTTTTTGGATTTCATCTTTAATTTCAGAAATAACCAATTCATGAAGGTCAGGTTTAACTGCTAAGATCAGTATATCTGAAAATCTTGCTACCTCTTTATTATTTAGGGATGTGAGGATTCCATATTTATTCTCCACTTGTTTAATGGTATTTTCAGACACAGCACTAGCCATTATGTTTCGTTTAGGAATTACATTTGAAGTAACTAACCCTTCCATCATTGCTTGAGCCATTTTCCCCGCTCCGATAAATCCTATGTTTTTATTCATTTCTCTCAGCACCTATCTTCTACTTATACATTTCATTTTCCAATATAATCACTTTCTCAGAAAAATTGGTCTTACCAATTTCTTTTGTATTTTCTACTAACCGATAAATATTATCGCAGCACTGTTTGGCACCTATCACTAATAATGGAACGCCAATAAAATCAATATGTAAACCTCTAGAAAAAAAGCCTCCCATTGACATAGCAAAGGGCACGGTTGGTGAAGTGTTGGAAAATACAATTTTTTCATCAAATTTAAATTTCTCTTGTAATAATAAACTCATAGCTTTCATTGCTGGAACAACATATTTATTTCTTTTCCGTCCAATCGAATAAACGGAGTGGCCTTCCTCATCAATTCCGTGGAAAATGAGCTTTCCAAAATCCTCCTTTGTTAATTTGTTGAAATATTTCACATTTAAAATTTCTTCCGTTGTTAGTTTCCGTTCAGATTGAGGTAACTGCTTTAAGTGATAGGCCGTAGCCAATGAAGTCGTATGTGTCCCGCCATAATCATTATAAATATAAATCATCATATCATCCCTTAATTTATATTACATAATAGTATGTTTATTATTTTCATTCTCAATGCAGGACGGACGACAAAAACAAAAAAAAGAGAAGCTAATCAATCGATTAACTCCTCTTTTGACATTTCTTTACTTTTGTAAATCTTTTGGAGAAAATGCCCCTGGAAGTAGGTCTCTTACTTGAATTTTTTGGACATCGCCTCTTAAATTTGTAAGAACAACTTCCATTTCAGGGTCACATAACTCAGAAATCACCTGACGGCAAGCCCCACAAGGAGAAACAGGTCCCTCTGTATCAGCTACAACTACTAGTGAATCAAATTGGGTAACACCCTCTGAGTAAGCTTTAAACAAAGCTGTTCGTTCAGCACAGTTCGTCATGCTGTAAGCTGCATTCTCAATGTTACAACCGTGAAAAACCTGACCATCTTTTGTTAATAAGGCTGCACCCACTTTGAAATTTGAATATGGCACATAGGCAAACTCTCTTGCTTTATTCGCTTCTTGAATAAGTTCTAACTTTACCATCCTATTCACTCTCCGCCAGGGAATTTTAATGTTGAATTAACTTTGTAATCCAGTCTAAAACGATACCACCAAAAATACACACCGAATACCCCAACTACAGCTGAAAACACAGGAGGTGCAGGTAAAGGTAATTTTAAAAACTTAAATAGCATACCAACAATTAAACCAGCAATTAATGCCATAATAACATCTTTCATCTCGGTACCCTCACATTATATATTAATAATTACTATAAGAAAGCTCACCTTTACTAATTGACACACCAGAACTTGCTCCAATTCGAGTAGCTCCTGCTTCCACCATTGCTAACGCATCTTCACGACTGCGGACACCACCAGATGCCTTTACACCGATTTCTGGACCTACTGTTTCTCTCATAAGACGGATATCTTCCACGGTTGCTCCACCTGTTGAAAACCCTGTAGATGTTTTCACAAAATCTGCTCCTGCTTTAACAGATAGCTCACATGCTCGTACCTTTTCTTCTTTTGTTAACAAACAGGTTTCAATGATGACCTTTACGATAGCTTTCCCTTTTGCTGCTTCAACAACCGCACGAATATCTCTCTCAACCAACTCATCTTGCTGATCTTTAAGCGCAGCAATGTTGATGACCATATCAATTTCATTTGCTCCATTTTCAATAGCATTCTTTGTTTCAAATGCTTTTGTTTCTGGAGTAGATGCTCCCAGTGGGAAACCAATCACAGTACATACTTTTACTTCTGGAGTGCCTGCAAGCATTTCTGCTGCTGTACGAACCCAAGTAGGGTTTACACACACGGATGCAAATAAATATTCTTTTGCTTCTTCTACTAATTTAACAATCTCTTCTTTTGTTGCTTCAGCTTTTAATAATGTATGATCAATCATTCTTACGACATTTTGTGTCATTTTAAAATCCCCCATGTCTTTTTTAATGAAATTTATATAAAAGATTAATAGTTTTTTTATCACAATGTAACTATAACAAGCGCGTGAACATTTGTAAATACTTTTATGAACAAATGTAAAGAAATGTTCAATTTCTCGACCGACAACAAAAAAAACTGCCTAATTATCTTTAATGGCAGTTTTTTTATGTTTACTTATCGAGTAGGAATTTAGCTGTAAATTGATCCGTAATGAGAACATTTGCATATTTTCCTTTTAATGCCCCGTATATTCCATCTATTTTATTTGGTCCCCCAGCAACAAGAATGGAATACTCCTTCTTCCGTAGCTCATCAAGATTAACTCCAAGCGTTCTTTCATTTAAGCTTTCATTACAGATTTCCCCATTCTTATCAAAGAAACGAGAACAAATATCTCCGACCGCCTTCCCATACAGTGATTCCAAGTCGCTCTCAGTAAAATAGCCCAATTGGAATAGTAATGAATCTGTTTTTATGGGCCCCAATGTAAATAAGGCAATATTCGCTTGCTTTCCTAATTCAAGAATCTTTCGAATATGGCGGTCAGCTTCCATTGCTTGTTTGACAACTACATGGTCTACAATAGCTGGTAATGGAAGATTGTGGGGGGCTGTATTATAGGCCTTCCCGAATAGATATAAGATTTCAGAAGCATACGTATTTGTTTCAGCGTAACTTACTCCACCTTTTAATTGAACGACCTTTACATTTTTTACAAACTTCTGTTTCAATTCTGTGGCAACATGATAAATGGTTGTACCCCAGGTGACCCCGATTATGTCATCATCCTTGACTATTACATCAAGATACGCCGCTGCTTTTTCGCCCAGATAATTTTTAATAATATGATCATCATACTGAGGAATGGAAGCTACCACAGCTTTCTTTAAATTAAATCGTTTTTCTAATTGCTTGCCTAAATTTTCAACATCCTCAGTAGGGTCCATTATATTAATTTGAACAATTCCATCACTTTTCGCTTGTTGTAGTAATCTAGAAACAGTTGGACGGGACACGCCCAACATTTTTGCAATTTCATTCTGATTATAATCCAATAAATAATATAATTTAGCTGCTTCAATGACCTTACTTATCTTTTCTTTATCCACCTGCATCACCTAAATAGTTATATATTTTCTTTATTGTATCAAAAAATAGGAGTGAGTTCACCATTACTTTACATTTGTAAAATTCCATTTGAACATTATATCGTAAAATGATAACGACTAAAGTTGGAAATAGTATGATAAAAGGAGGTTATCCCATGGAAAAATTAGGAGGACTTCTATATGCCTATAGAAAATCGGTCCTATTAGGATGGATCATAGCCATTGTCTTTTTTGGCATTTTCGTCTCAAAATTGCCCTCTGTTTTAAGCGGAAATGGATTTGAATATAAAGGTGAATATAGTCAAACAAGAAAACTGCTTGAAAGAGATTTCGGCCATGCTAAATCCTCTATCATCCTTGTTTTTGAAAAGGATCCAACTGTCAGTAAAGAAGTCTTTCAAGAATTCATCCAAGACACTTATAAAAATTTAAATGACTTTAAAGCTGCCACGCAGAAGACGTCTCCCTTAGAAAGAGATGGGATGATAAAAGAAAATGTAGCTTATGGTCTTCTGTCATTTAACCAAAAAGCAGAAAGTCTTGGAAATGAGATTCATCAACTAAAAGGTATCCTCCCCACTAAAAAGGGCTTAAAGGTCACAATGACCGGTGAACCCATTATTGTTCAGGATCTGAATGTGGCGAGTCAAGAAGATTTGGCAAAAGCTGAAATGATTGGACTTCCTATTGCCTTAATCGTGCTAATACTTGCTTTTGGTGGTCTCGTTGCAGCTTCATTACCGATTATCATCGGGATCGTCTCCATCTTAACCACTATGGGAACGGTCTATTTCTTTAGTTACAATGCAGATTTATCCATTTTTATATTAAATATCGTTCCCATGATTGGACTTGCCTTGAGTATCGATTTCGCTTTATTGTTTATCAACCGATACAAGGAAGAAGTAGAAACTAAATCCGTTCAAGAGGCTATTAAGATTACATTTGTTACTGCTGGACGGTCGATTATCTTTTCGGGATTGTGTGTGTTCATTGGATTGTCAGGCCTTTGGTTTATAAAAATTGATATTTTTCAAAATGTTGCCCTTGGCGGCATGACGGTTGTATTTATTTCTGCTTTTTGCGCGTTAACGTTCCTTCCTGCCCTACTGGCCTTAATAGGAAAGAATATAAATAAACTAAGCGTGCTACGGGTATCTAACCACAAAAGAAGTATTTGGCATAGCTTTGCAAAATTTGTCATGAGACGCCCTTTTCTTATGACGGGTTCAGCACTTGTTATTCTTTTAATTGGATTGATTCCAGTGAAACAAATGATATTGGCCATTCCTGGGACAGAATCCCTTCCTCCAAAATACCCTTCAAGGGTAGCTTTAGAAACCTTTAAAGACCAATTCATTGCAGAAGAAAAGCGGGATGAGAAAAAAGTGACGCTAGTGCTTGAATCTAAAGGAAACATTCTTGAAACTCACAATTTAGAAAAGGTGAGCCAAGTGATACAAAAATTTGAAAAGGATCCTCTTGTCAATACAGTAGATTCACCTTTTTCAGTCACTGGTGTTTCGGATAATGTTCAACTTCAGCAGTTTCTTGCCCATGGGGATGAAAGGAAAGTAGCCCCAATCTTAGACTATTTTATAAGAGATAATAAAATGCTGTTAGAAGTGTACTTAAAAACAGGTGAGCATTCATCAAAAGCTCGGCAATGGGTACGTAAATGGTCAAACAAGGATTTAGGAATGCAGGCCTCATTTGGTGGTCCGATTAAATTCGAGGAGGAAATATTCTCTGAAATCTTTCAAAAAGCTCCCTATGGATTACTATTAATTGTCGTATCAACTTTCTTTATTCTAATGGCCGCGTTCCGTTCGCTCCTTATCCCAATCAAAGCAATACTAATGAATATTTTAAGTCTTGGTTGTACGTTTGGGATTCTTGTGTGGATTTTCCAGCAAGGGCATTTGGGAGTAGAACCCGTGGAAATTGCCTTAATTTTACCGGTATTTGTTTTCACTCTTGTTTTCGGTCTTTCCATGGATTATGAAGTTTTTTTAATCTCAAGGATTCAGGAGTTTTATTTAAAGACAGGTGACAATAATGAGGCAACCATTTTAGGGTTGACTTACACAAGTAAGATTATTACTTCTGCAGCAGCCATCATGATTGTTGTAACTGGAGCGTTTGCCTTTACTGGAGTTATGCCTGTGAAGCAATTGGGAGTAGGAATTGCTATCGCCATTTTTATTGATGCTACGATTGTAAGGATGGTGTTAGTTCCTGCCTTAATGAAGTTATTAGGGGATTGGAATTGGTGGTTTTTTGGGTTAAATAAGAATAAACAGTTGAAGCAAAGGAAAAAGCCAGCCTAGTGATGTAGGCTGGCCATTTTTATATATTTTTAGCGTAATTTTCGTTAGGATATTTGCTTAATACCACATACAAGCTTACTGGCTCATTGCCGTTATTTTTAAAAGACATTTCTTCATCACTATTTACATGGATTAAGTCTGCTTCGGACACTTCAGTTTCTTCCCCATCAATGACAATCGTCCCCGTTCCTGTTACGACAAAGATGTATACTTCGGTACCTGGATGCTTATGAATAGGGAGCTGTTGACCTGGCAGGAAGTTTAGAACGAAAGCTGTGGTTTCACCTTTTTTATACATAACTCTTTTGGTAAATCGCTCTTCACTATATTCCATATATGACTTAACTGAATTCTTTTCCATCAATAATTCCTCCTTAGCATCTTTCTACACTTATTTTAATTGAAAATCATTTTCAATTAAGTGAGCCACATCACATAATCTTGTATAACACAAAAACTTTATTTTTATAACAAAAAATCAGCCGTTTGGAACGACTGATTTTCATTTTAAGAAATTTTGACCTCCACAAGGGATGCGCCCTTTTTCAATGCCTGCTCATTAATTTCTATTAGATGATGTTTTTCTGTTGATAGGACTTTCTTTAAAGATTCAATAATTGCTTCCTCCGAAACAATTTTGGTCCGCTCTAGAAAAGCTCCTAACAAAATCATATTAGCCACCCGAGAATTTCCTAAATCATTAGCGAGGTCTGTTGCATTGATTTCAATCGTTTGAATCTCCTTACGCTCCGAAGTCCTGACTACCAATGAAGAATTTAGAATTAAAAGCCCTCCCGAACGAACTCGCGGCTCAAACTTATCGAAGGAAGGATTATTCAAAACGATCGCTGTAGTTGGTTTAGTAACAAGTGGGGATCCTACTGGTTCATCACTGACAACGACCGCACAATTCGCTGTCCCACCCCTTTGCTCAGGTCCATAGGAGGGAAGCCATGAAACACCTTTCCCTTCAAGCATTCCAGCGTAAGCAATGAGCTGCCCCATTGACATGACACCCTGACCACCAAAGCCAGCAATAATAATTTCTTCTAACATCACTTAATTCCCTCCCTCTTTATTTTTAAATACTCCGAGAGGATAAGCAGGAATCATATTGTCTTTTACCCAATCAAGAGATTCATGAGGGGCAAGTCCCCAGTTAGTTGGGCATGTTGATAACACTTCAATCATTGAAAAGCCTAACCCTTTCTTTTGTGTTTCAAATGCCTTTCGAATCGCCTTTTTAGCTTTCAATATATGTGGAACGTCATGTGAAGAAACTCGCTCAATATAAGCAGCTCCATCAAGAGTTGCAATCATTTCTGATACTCGAATGGGCAAACCCTGCACACTTTCTGTTCTTCCATACGGTGTGGTCGCTGTTTTTTGTCCAATTAAGGTTGTTGGGGCCATTTGCCCACCAGTCATACCGTAAATTGCATTATTGACAAAAATGACAGTTATTTTCTCACCCCTTGCTGCAGCATGAATGACTTCACTTATACCAATGGAGGCCAGATCTCCGTCGCCCTGATAGGTAAACACAAATCGATCAGAGAGTACACGCTTTATTCCCGTTGCTACCGCAGGTGCACGGCCATGTGCAGACTGTGTCATATCACAATTAAAATATTCATACGATAACACTGAACAACCCACAGATGCGACACCAATCGTATCTTCAAGAATATCCATTTCTTCTAGTACCTCACCCACAAGGCGATGAATAACACCATGTGTACATCCAGGGCAATAATGAGTAGGTTTATCAGTCAGCCCGTTCGTTTTCCTAAAAACCGTTTTCATTGTCATACGTTCACACCCCCGGCAACCGTCATAATCTTTTCGTAAATTTCTTCTTGTGTCGGTACTACCCCTCCGGTCCTGCCAAAGAAGTCAACAGGTGCATGACCATTTACTGCTAGACGAACATCCTCAATCATTTGACCTGCGCTCATTTCTACTGAAATAAAAGCTTTCACCTGGTCTCTTGTTTCGATAAATGGCTTTTCTGGGAATGGCCAAAGGGAAATGGGTCTAATTAAGCCAACTTTAACTCCTTTTTGTCTTGCTTGATTAATGCTATTCATCGCAATCCTCGCAACAGTTCCATAGGCAACCATGATATAGTCAGCATCGTCAACTTGATAAGTTTCAAATCTGACTTCATTTTCTTTGATTGTGGCAAACTTCTTCTGAAGCTTCCAATTACGTTGTTCAAGACTTTCTGCATCTAGTTCAAGAGAAGTGATAATCTTTGGCCCTCCGTCTCCACGTGTACCGGTGGTAGCCCACTCTTTTTCGTCTATAAGCGCTTTTTCACGTTCTCTAAATTCCACTGGCTCCATCATTTGCCCCAGCATGCCATCACCCATTAAAATAACCGGGGTTCGGTAACGGTCAGCAATATCAAAGGCATCCTGAGTTAGTTCAACAATTTCCTGCAGGCTTGCTGGTGCCAATACAGGGATATTATAATCGCCATGTCCCCCACCTTTGGTCACTTGAAAATAATCTGATTGGGCAGGCTGGATATTCCCTAAACCAGGACCCCCGCGAACGATATTACAAATCACCGCAGGAAGCTCAGAACCGACTAAATAGGATATTCCTTCTTGTTTTAAACTGAAGCCTGGGCTGGAAGAGGAAGTCATCACCCTTACACCGGTCCCTGCTGCCCCATACACCATATTGATGGCCGCGATTTCACTCTCTGCTTGAAGAAACACTCCGCCTACCTCGGGTAGTCTTCTTGCCATATAGGCAACAAGTTCACTTTGTGGTGTAATGGGATAGCCAAAAAAGTATTTACAACCAGCATGGACGGCTGCTTCCGCTATGACTTCATTCCCCTTCATTAACACTTTCCCCATGAAAAAAACTCCTTTCGAATCACACTGTTTGCAAGATTTTTACTGGTCTATACACGGCTATGACAGAATCAGGACAGATTTGTGCACACTTCGCACAGCTAATACAATGCTCCTGGTCAACAACTGCTGCTGGCCGATATCCTTTTCCATTTAAATAGTCTGAAAGAAAAATAACGTTAGTGGGACAAACCTGCACACATAAACTACAGGACTTACACATTTCTTCATTAAAAACTACCCTTTTCTCCAAAGTCATTCACTCCTTTAACATTCCCATGGTAATTTCAAAAATCGATTAATAAAAACAACATCGTGGGTTTTGGCGAACTCTTCAGCTTCTTTTTTCAAATGAGAAGATATGGTTGAATAGAGTAACGGAATTTCGAGTTTCTCTGCTACGTTTTTACTAAGCTCATATCCTTTGGCTATGTCATTCATCGTAGTTTCCATAGATATATTTGAATTGTTAATAATCCCTGTCACTTTTAACCGTGAGACCTTTTCTATCTGTTCAACCGTATACAATGCTCCTTCTAAAGTGCTGACATATGGGCGATTCGCATTTAGAACAAAGAGAAGTTCCGGGTTTAAGTCCTTCCATTCGTGATAATATTGCCCCAATGCTGTAGCACCGTCCTTATCACCACCTGCATCTACGATTAGCCTATATCTATAGTCATGCAATACACGATACATTTCTCCTGAAACGATTGGTAGGTCGGATGTGGCCAAGTGACTCTTGGGAGAAATCAATTCAATGTCGTGCGCCTGAAAAATAGGTGCAAGATCCCGGGAGCGATAATATGGATTAATGATATCTAAATCATTAATGGCCACCCTTCCATGGCTCCGCCTCTCGGTTAAGGCTAAATTGATAGCAATCTCGGTTTTCCCGCTGCCAAAATGGCCAGATACAATGGTTATTCTTGTGCTAGGATTCATTTAAAGAGTCCCACCCATCTATACTTTGTAAACGTTTCCAAAAGGTTCGATCTTGGAAAATTTTTCAACTACTTCACTTCTCATTATAAGCTACTTTTTTTCTACATCGCTTTGACCAATGTCACACTTCACATTATTGTCATAAAAGCCAAAAGAGGCACAGCAATAATAAATCTCATATTTCTTAAAAGAAGACAAATACTATGTTTAATAAAATACAGACTTTTGAAGGAGGTAGTATTGGTACAAATGAAAAGATTCACTACTATGCTTCTATTTTCACTAGTTATGCTTATTAGTTCCTCACTTACTCACGCAGCTGAAGTCATTCCAACCAATCACGATATTGTCCGGTTGAGAATCCTCGAAACCACTGACCTGCATGCTTCACTTCTCAATTATGACTATTACCAAACAAAAGTGGACAATCGGATTGGACTTGTTAAAACTGCCACTCTCATCCGTAAAGCAAGGAAAGAAGCTGATAATGCCTTATTATTTGATAACGGTGATCATTTAAAAGGAAATCCCCTCGGCGAGTACCTTGCAAGAATTAGAGGAATTAACAGAGGAAAGACACACCCGGTTTACCGTGCCTTTAATTATCTTAAATATGATGCTATAGCTATCGGAAACCATGAATTTAATTATGGACTAAAATTTTTAAACGCCGCCTTAAAAGGGACAAAGATGCCTGTCTTAAATGCCAATGTTTATTCGGTTAAAAAAAATACACCTTACTTTACTCCATATGTAATATTAAAAAGAAATGTAGTCGATCAAAATGGAGTACAGCATGAACTGAAGATTGGTGTTATTTCGTTCATGCCTACACAAATAATGAAGTGGGATAAAACAAACCTTGAGGGAAAAGTATTCGCAAAACCTATTGTTGATTCTGCTAAGGAATTTATTCCGATTATGAAAGCTGAGGGTGCTGATATCATCATTGCCTTGGCTCACACCGGTATAAGTAATGAACCTTATAATCCCGAATCTGAAGATGCAGTCTACTACTTAACCAAAATATCGGGTATTGATGCGGTTTTGGCTGGACATTCCCATAGTGTGTTCCCTGGACCAGTTTATAAGCACCTTCGCAACACGAACATGGAAACAGGAACAATTAATGGAAAGCCCGTTGTCATGGCAGGCGCTTTCGGTAACCGACTTGGGATTATTGACCTAAAATTAAAGAAAGCTGCAGGCAAATGGAGAGTGATTGAGGGAGAGTCCAAAACTGTCCCTATTGCTGATGAAACGGGGAAATCGCTAGTCCCTACTGATAAAGGCTTATATCATTTGATGAAACCAGAACATCAAGAAACAGTAGATTTTATTAAAAAGTTAGGGCTATAGAATGCCTTTTACGCAATTTTTAGACAAATTTCCCCTTTACTTTCATAGTATACTTTTATAAAATAAAGGTAATAATATAATGGTGAATTTTAGGTGGAGTCTGTCAAATACGGGCTCCTTTTATATTTTTTTCACCAATTGATAAAAAATTTGGGAGAAGAGGTCGATCATGTCAACACAAGCAATTATCGCAATTGGCGTATTTCTCATCACCTACGCCTTCATAGTCACAGAAAAGATCCATCGAACAATCATTGCCATGGCCGGCGGTATCATGATGGTTTTACTGGGAATTGTCGGTCAAGAAAAGGCCCTACACCATATTGATTTTAATACTCTCGGATTACTGACAGGAATGATGATTATTGTTGCTATCACCTCCGAGACAGGTCTTTTTAAATACATAGCCATTTGGGCAGCAAAAAAAGTGAAAGGGGACCCATTAAAAATCCTTCTTGCACTTGGTCTCATAACTGCCTTAGGATCCGCCTTTCTAGATAATGTAACTACCGTCCTTCTAATGGTGCCAGTGACTTTTAGTATTACTAGACAATTACGGGTTAACCCGATCCCTTTTTTAATCACTGAGATTATTGCGTCCAATATTGGAGGAACGTCGACTCTTATTGGGGATCCCCCGAATATCATGCTAGGAAGTGCAGTTAAAGAATTAACGTTTATGGCCTTTATCGATAATCTTACAGCGATTTCATTTTTTATCTTATTTGTAAACATTGCTATTTTAGCGCTTATCTATCGGAAACAGCTTCGGACATCTGCCGAATTGAAAGCAAGCTTAATGGACTTAGATGAAAAGGAAGAAATCACAGACAAATCGCTTTTAATCAAGTCGCTACTTGCCCTTTCTTTAACCATTTTAGGATTTTTCCTGCATCAGCTACTTCATATTGAATCAGCCACAGTTGCCTTAGCAGGAGCTTTTCTATTACTTCTCTTAACAGGAGAAAAATATTTAGACAAGTCTTTTGGAAAAGTTGAATGGACAACCATTTTCTTCTTTATCGGGCTATTTGTACTCGTTTCAGGGTTAATTGAAACAGGAGTTATTTCATTACTAGCAGATTACTCCGTTAATTTAACCGGGGGAGATGTCACCTCTACGTCGATTTTAATTTTATGGGTTAGTGCAATTGCGTCAGCGTTTATCGATAATATTCCGTTTGTCGCAACAATGATTCCGATGATTAAAGATATGGGCGAACTAGGAATTAATAATTTGGAACCCCTTTGGTGGAGCTTATCACTAGGAGCTTGTCTAGGGGGTAATGGAACATTAATCGGAGCAAGTGCCAATGTTATTGTAGCCGGACTTGCGGCAAAAGAAGGACATCACATTACATTTGGTAAATTCCTTTTAATTGCCTTTCCGCTTATGATTCTATCAATCATTATTGCTACTGTTTACGTTTATTTACGATATCTAATTTAGGAGGAGTATGATGAAAGTAGAGTATAAGTATGATGCACAGCTTCTCGATATAAAAGAAACTACTAACGGGGACGATCTTGAATTCACGATCACCTTATTGGATAGCCAGTTAAAAAATGGCCTTAAACTTGTTCGAGAATACTTTGAGGAAAATAAGATTTTAACAGATATTCATTATTACATTCATCCGAATAACAGATATCAAATCATCGTAAGAAAAGATTTCTATAATGAATTTTTAATTCAATTGTTTAGACAACACTTATTGCAAGAGATAAAATGGGTATAAAAAAATGGCTGCCATTTAACTGGCAGCCATTTTTTACTTTCCTTTTTTTCGGTATCCCTATTTACTCCATCCAGTTCGTATGAAACACTCCCTCTTTATCCACACGTTGATAGGTGTGTGCACCAAAGTAATCACGCTGAGCCTGTAATAGGTTAGCTGGAAGGGTTTCTGTACGATAACTATCGTAGTAGGCGATTGCACTGGCAAAGGACGGAACAGGAATTCCTCGTTCAATCGCTAGAGCAACCACTTGTCGTAACGATCCCTGATAGTTTTCAACAATTTCTTTAAAGTAAGGATCTAATAAAAGATTTGCTAGTTCAGGATTTTGGTCATAGGCATCTTTAATCTTTTGGAGGAACTGCGCTCGAATGATACAGCCTCCTCTGAAAATCATGGCAATGTCACCATAGCGAAGATTCCAATCATATTCTTCTGATGCTACACGCATTTGTGCAAATCCTTGTGCATAGGAGCAAATTTTGCTCATATACAAAGCTTTACGGATTGCTTCAATTAATTCCTCTTTGTCACCCTCAAATGGACGAACGCCAGGTCCATTAAGAATTTTACTTGCTTTCACACGCTCATCCTTCATTGCCGAAATAAAACGGGCAAATACGGATTCTGTAATAATTGGTAGTGGTACCCCTAAATCTAAGGCATTTTGACTAGTCCATTTGCCGGTACCTTTTTGACCCGCTGTATCAAGAATCATATCAACCAGTGGTTTACCCGTTTCATCATCAACCTTTGTAAAAATATCTGCTGTAATTTCTATTAAATAGCTGTCTAATTCTCCCTTATTCCAATCAGCAAATACCTTATGAAGTTCTTCCGCACTTAAACCAAGGACATTCTTCAGAATAAAATAGGCCTCGGAAATTAATTGCATATCTCCATATTCGATCCCATTATGTACCATTTTCACATAATGCCCCGCTCCATTTGGACCAATATATGTACAGCATGGGTCACCTTCCACTTTAGCTGAAATCGCTTCGAAGATTGGCTGCACCAGTTCGTATGCCTCTTTTTTCCCACCTGGCATGATTGCCGGACCTTTTAATGCGCCTTCTTCACCACCAGAAACGCCTGTTCCAATAAAATGGAAACCAGCAGACTCGAGTTCATTGTTTCGTCTGATTGTATCTTGAAAGAATGTATTACCGCCATCAATAAGAATGTCGCCTTCTTCTAAATAGGGTTTTAAGGAATCAATTGTTGCATCTGTAGCGGTTCCTGCTTTCACCATTAATAAAATTTTTCTTGGTTTCTCTAACAAATTTACAAATTCCTCAACTGATTGAGCACCTGCAAAATTTTTCCCTTCAGCTTCATTCTTTAAAAATGCTTCTGTTTTATCATAAGAACGATTAAAAACAGCCACTGAATATCCTCGACTTTCAATGTTTAACGCAAGGTTTTTCCCCATAACTGCTAAACCAATTACTCCAATTTGTTGTTTTGTCATTCTAACACCCTCTTTCTATTCGTTCTATTTTTAGAATTAAGCTACCCTCTATAGTTTGGCTTTCTTTAAAAAGTATAACACTTATTAAATTTTTATATAAAAGAAACAGCCTCATTAAGCTTCTATTTCCTATAGTTGACACTTAATGTTCATGAACGTCACTGTTTGTTCAATATTGAGCAAAGATATTTTTTCTATAATGAGAGTAAGAAATTAAATACTTTCAGATAGGTCGTGTTTTAGTGAAAAAATTACTTTATGTAACAGCAAACCCCAAAGGACTTGAAAAATCAAAGGGATTGCAAATCGGTGAAGCCTTCCTAGAGGTCTATCAACAACAGCGTCCCGACGTTGAAATTAAAAGAATGGATTTATTTTCATTAGATTTTGCTCAAATGGATGCTGACTTGGTGTTTGCCAGAGGGAAATTAGCTGGGTATGGATATACATTAGACCAATTGTCCGAAGTGGAGAGAGAGAAAATCTTAAAAATGCACGCCCTTGCGGATGAATTTATCTCTTATGACTATTACGTTTTTGTGTCACCCATGTGGAATTTAAATTCCCCCGCGGTAGTAAAAGCCTTTTTAGATAACCTATTTATTGCAGGCAAAACCTTTGCCCATACAGCAAACGGACCAAAAGGACTTTTAACAGATAAAAAAGCCATTCATATCCAGACAAGGGGTGGACAATATACAGGAACCCCACTTCAAGATATGGAATCTGGTGACCGTTATTTAAGAATTGCCCTTACCTTCCTTGGCATAAACGTCATGGATACTGTCGTTGCTGAAGGTTTTGATCTTTATCCCCAAAGGGTACCTGAAATCTTAGCAAAAGCAAAGGAAAGTGCAAAACTGGCTGCCATAGAATTTAGCCGTGAACCAGTCACTGCACAAAACTAAAGGCCTCCTTAAGAGGCCTTTTTTGTATAACTTTCTAAAAATTTCGCGAATATTGTTGTATAATAAGGGAAATACCTGTAAAATTTTCCTATGAGCCCTAATGGACGGTGATGTTTATGGAAATTACGAAACACCTTTTCTTAAATCTCTCCCTTTTAATTATATTGCTTTTCTTTGGTTTGCTAATTCTTGAAAAAAGTAAAAAATTCACCTTTTCTAAACCCTCTTTAGTCTTAATATTTAGTTTCTTGATATTGTTATGTATTCAAATCTCCTATAATCCAGTTCCCTTTGCTAGGTACGATTTAAGAATTATTCCATTAGTACTTGGCGGCCTTTATGTAGGAATTGGACCCATCCTTGTATTATCACTAATCATCCTAAGAAGTTTCTACGGATTAAATTTAGGTTTTCTTCAAACATCCGTTCTTTATGCACCACTTATTATTATTTTTTGGCGTATGTATCCATGGTTTTGGAAGCAGGTTCCCGTTCGACGAATATTTACCACAGTTTGTATGGGTATGATCCTTTCCATCATTACAGTTCTGGGCATGAGCTTCAGCAATACACAAACAAACTGGTTCGATGCTTGGTTTGCCTATTTGGTCATACCTTCCCTCGGAATCGGCATTCTTTCTTACTCGATAGAATTTGTTTTAAAAAATACAGAGATGCGCCAACAGCTGATAAAGGCAGAAAAATTAAAAGCCGTTGAACAAATGGGGGCTGCAATTTCCCATGAGATCCGCAATCCTCTAACTGCAGCCAGCGGTTTTGTTCAACTTCTACAGGATGATTATCTACCTAGACAAAAAAGGAAAGAGTATTTATCCATCGTAAAGGAAGAGTTACATTCTGCCGAAAGGGTCATCCAAGATTATTTAACCTTTGCTAAACCAGACTTAGAATCCTTTGAAGAATTGAATGTAAAAAGTGAACTCCGACAAATTATAAATATTCTTCAGCCTTTGGCCAATCAAAATTCGGTTGAGATTATTACCGATTTCTCAGTAATCGGATTCATTAAAGGGGACAGACAAAAATTTCGACAATGCTTTATTAATGTCCTAAAAAATGCGATTGAATCAATGCCTCATGGAGGCCATCTAACTTTATCAACTGAATATAGCCAAAACTGTATCACCATTAGAGTGACAGACACGGGAGTTGGCATGACAAAGGAGCAGCTTGATCGATTAGGAGAACCTTTTTACTCCACAAAGGGGAAGAATGGTACCGGATTAGGCATGATGGTGGTGTATAGTATTGTTCGTGCCATGGATGGTGATATTTGGGTTGATAGTGAAGTAGAGAAAGGAACAATCTTTCAATTCGAATTCCCTGCTCTAACGAATTTCTTGAATGTGAATGATTCTAAAGCGAATGAAGGCTGACTCAGTGAGTCAGCCTTGTTTTTTTATTGGATTATTTGCCGATAAACATTTGTGTCCAATGCTTCCCAGTCTGTTCAAATCCAACTCCAATGTGAGTGAAATTTGGACTGAGGATGTTTTTACGATGTCCTTCACTGTTCATCCAAGCAGTTACTACTTCTTGTGGTGTTTGTTGTCCTTGCGCAATATTTTCACCAGCAGACTTATATGTCACGCCAAAATCCCTCATCATGTCGAAGGGAGATCCATACGTTGGACTGGTATGTGAAAAATAATGATTTTGCTGCATATCTTGTGATTTTTTCTGAGCTACCCCACTTAATTGGGTATCAGCTTTCAATGCCGGAAGTCCGTTTTTGCTTCTTTGAGCGTTTGTTAAGTTAATGACTTGTTGTACATATTGGCTAACCGCTCCACTAGTAGGCGCATTGGTTGCTGGCTGTTTTGGTGCTGGTTGTGCCGGCTGGCCCTGTTTTGGTGCTGGTGCTGGTGTTGGAGCAGGAGCTGTTGGTGCCGGCTGTGCCTGCTTCGGTGCCATCGGTGTTGTCTGCTTAGGAGCAGGTTGAGTTTGCTGTGGTGCTTGCTGCCCCGTAGGTGCTTGACCAGTTGGCAGCTGCTGATTGATATACGGCTGGATTTGATTCATAATCCCTGCCCAACCCTGTTTTGGGTCCATTTGAACAAATTGATACTTGGCGTCGCGAATCAGTACTGCCCTAGTATGAGGATATTGATTACTGTCCAAATTGGTTTGGTAAGCAGAAATCATATCATCATTATTTCTATTTATTTTCCGTTTATTATTAAACCAATTACGGTCGGTATCACTTTGGTTATTGTTAGTATTTGTATAATCCTCTGTTAGCGGACCATTATGGTCAATCCCATCATCCCGTCCATTCCGAACATCAAGAATGTGGTCATTTCGGTTTGTGTTCATTCCCACTCGGTCACGATCGTTGATATCATTACGAGCATTGTTATTACAAGCTGCTAACCCCATTGTGAGGACCGCTGTTAGAAGGATCCCTGCTGGTTTTTTTATCAATCGAAAAACCCCCTTTTTTTCAAAGTTTTCTTGCCTTCTTATTCTTTATTTTTTGTAAAGAACTATGAATGGTAATAATCGTCTGAATGAAAAGAAAAAGGATTTTAGGGTAAAAAAAAACAACAGATGAAAATTCCATCTGTTGTTCTACCAGTTCAATTATTTACTGACAACTCCGTGTCCGCCAAATTCATTTCTTAAAGCAGAAACCACTTTTCCTGAGAAAGTGTCTTCTTCCAACGAGCGATATCTCATCATAAGAGATAGAGCAATTACTGGGGAAGCCGTTTGAAGGTCTAAGGCTGTTTCTACAGTCCATTTTCCTTCCCCTGAAGAATGCATAATTCCTTTAATTCCTTCAAGCTTGGCATCCTTTGAAAAAGCATTTTGTGTCAATTCCATTAACCAAGAACGGATCACAGACCCGTTACTCCATACCCTTGCAACCTGCTCAAAATCATAATCATATGGACTTTTATCAAGCAGTTCAAAACCTTCAGCAATCGACTGCATCATTCCATACTCAATTCCATTATGTATCATTTTTAAATAATGGCCGCTTCCACTTTCTCCTGCATAAAGGTAGCCGTTTTCTACGCAAATATGTTCAAAAATTTGTTCCACATGCTGGAATGCTTCTTTGTTTCCACCTATCATAGTACAAGCACCATTTCTTGCTCCTTCCACTCCTCCACTCGTACCAACATCAAGGAAATGGATGCCCTTTTCAGCAAATTCTTTTCCACGAGCGATTGATTCTTTATAGTGAGAATTTCCACCTTCGATAACAATATCTCCATCGGCAAGTAATTCTTTAAGCTCTTGTAGTACGTTATTTGTAATTGGGCCCGCTGGTACCATTACCCAAACTACTTTTGGAGATGGAAGAGATGAAACTAATTCTGCTAACGAGCTAACACCTTGTCCACCTTTTTCGGAGATTTCTGCAACAGCCTTTTCATTTACATCAAATGCTGCAACCTCGTGTTTATGATCTAATAAATTTAAAGCTAAACTATATCCCATTTTTCCTAAGCCAATTAATCCAATTTTCATTTGTATGTTCCCTTCATGAAATATTTTTTCATCTTCTACTACTATAGTCAAAAAAATTTCTTTCCGCAATTGGTTTGATGAAATTTTTTTTCATAAATCTTTTTTATGCTATAATTTATTTATATTAATAAAAAATGAGGGTTGCGGATGAGCTGCATTAGTAAAATACGCTCTTACTATGCCAGGTTAAGTGAAAAGGAAAAGCAAATTGCTAATTTTATATTAGACAATCCAGAGAAAATTCTTCACAGCACGATTAACGAAGTCGCTGAAGATCTCGGGATGGCCGACGCCACGGTTTTCCGCTTTTGTAAGCGGATCGGATTTAAAGGGTACCAGGCAATGAAGATTGCACTGGCTTCAGAAATCATTACTCCCATCCAGCAAATTCATGAGGAAATTACGGAGGGTGATAATGAAAAGACTGTCACTGAAAAAGTATTTCAATCAAATATAAGAACCTTAGAAAATACCCTACAACTCCAGGACAGCGATTCGATTCAAAGGGCAGTTAAGATGATTCATACGGCTGAACGGGTTCATTTTTACGGAACTGGTGGGTCAGCTGTTATTGCAATGGACGCATTCCATAAGTTTATTCGAACAGGAATTAAAGTGTTTGCATTTATTGATTCCCACTTTCAACTCATGTCCGCTTCACAGTTAACAGAAAAAGATTTGGCTGTTGTCATCTCTCATTCTGGAGCAAATAAAGATACAATTGATATTTTGAATGTGGCCAGTGAAAATGGAGCGAAATCCATCGGGATCACTAGTTTTCCAAAATCACCAATAAGTCAAAAGGTAGATATAGCGCTCTTTACAAGTTCAGAAGAAACTGAATACCGATCTGAAGCGTTAGCATCACGGATTGCACAATTAAGTCTCATCGATGCCTTATACGTAAATATCATGGTCTTAAATAAAGAAAATGCCAAAACGTCTCTTGGTAAAATAAGGTCTGCCATATCAGACACTAGAATTGAATCATGACCAACGTTTTTATGGTCCTATAATTATTATTCACATTTTTTCATTTTTTCATTACGGTCTTTTACACAAACAAAGAGGCTGACCTCTTTGCTTTTGAGTCAGCCTCTTTAACAATTATGCGTATTGTTTGGATTCTTCTTGTTGAAAAAAGCTCTTCATGGCATGGAATACATCAGCTTTTTGTTTGAGGATATAATGTCTGAAATGTTCATCCTTGATATTCTTGTATGCGGACATGAGAGTTGAATGTCGGTTATACTGATTAACCTCTCCATATCCAAACATGTTGGATACCTTCATTAACTCTTCTACAAGCTTCACACAACGAGCGTTATCCGATGTGAGATTATCACCGTCTGAAAAATGGAATGGATAGATGTTGAACTTTCGTGGATTGTACTTACTGTCAATGATCTCTAAGGCTTTTCGGTAAGCAGAAGAACAAATGGTTCCACCACTTTCACCTTTTGAAAAAAAGTCTTCTTCTGTCACAATTTTTGCTTCGGTATGATGTGCGATAAACTCAATTTCAACTGTTTCATACTTGGTTCTTAAAAAACGTGTCATCCAGAAGAAAAAGCTACGGGCCATATACTTTTCCCAAATTCCCATGGAACCGCTCGTGTCCATCATAGCAATAACGACAGCTTTTGAATCTGGTTTCACCACTTCATTCCAAGTCTTAAACTTTAAATCATCTTTATAGATAGGATGAAACGCCGGTTTCCCACTCATGGCATTACGTTTAAATGCAGACATCATGGTACGTTTTTTATCAATATTACCCATTAAACCTGTTTTTCTAATATCGTTGAACTCAATATTTTCAACGAGATGTTCCTGTTCTTCTTTTCTTTTTAAATTCGGAAGCTCCAATTGTTTAAATAATGCTTCCTCGAGCTCCATTAATGACACTTCTGCTTCAAAATAGTCCTCTCCGGCCTGATCCCCTGCTCCTTGGCCTTTGCCCGGACCTTTTTGCCCACTAGAACCGTCACGTGCTACAACATCACCGACTTGACTGTCACCGTCACCTTGGCCCACGTGTTTGTTTTTGTCATAATTATAGCGAATTTTATATTCGTCCAACGAACGAATTGGAATTTTTACCACATCTCGACCATTTGACATGATTATGCTCTCTTCAGTAATGAGATCGGGAAGATTGTTGCGAATTGCCTCCTGGACTTTTTCCTGATGCCGCTGCTGGTCATCGTGGCCTTTACGGTGGAGGGACCAATCTTCTCTTGAAATGACAAATTGATGATTGTTAACAGACAATGTAAACCCCTCCTTATGAAATTATTTAAATCTTGTTACACACTTTTTCATATAAATACATAAAATAATCCGATTAAAAAGTTCAATTAAAATATGGATTACTTTATCCTATGCAAGAGTAAAGAATAATTTACTAATAATTTTGACAATTGGGCTTTCTACTAAGAAATTGGACGAGTTACAAGTTGGAAAAAAAGAGACTGACAGATTCTCTCTGCCAGTCCTTCCTATTTTAATCCTAGTTATCTGTTTAATAAGCTTCCAACATAACGTAGTAATTCATTAGCTGAAGTTGAATTATATCCATGTTCGTCTACTAAACGGGCCACTACATCATTGATTTTCTTCAACTGCTGCTCATCTGGAGTTTTTGAGGAAGTAGTAATTTTTACAACATCCTTTAAATCAGCAAAAAGCTTCTTCTGAATAGCTTCTCGTAGTCGGTCATGCGAATTATAGTCAAACCGTTTTCCTTTTCTTGCGAAAGCAGAAATTCGGATTAATACTTCTTCTCTGAAGGCTTTCTTCGCATTTTCCGAAATCCCTATTTGTTCTTCTATTGAACGCATAAGCTTTTCGTCCGGATTGATTTCTTCTCCAGTTAATTGATCCCGGAGCTTATTCTTATTGCAGTATGCTTCTACATTATCCAAATAATTGTCCATGAGTGTTTTTGCAGACTCTTCATACGAGTACACAAATGCTTTTTGAACTTCTTTCTTCGCAATATTATCATACTCTTTTCTAGCTAAAGAAATATAATTCATATAGCGTTCACGCAGTTCTGTTGTAATAGAAGGGTGTTGGTCCAACCCATCCTTTAACGACCTTAACACGTCTAAGGCATTAATTGAAGGTACTTCTTTTCTAATAATAGTAGAGGAAATTCTATTTATTACGTAACGTGGGTCAATACCGCTCATGCCCTCATCAGGATATTCCTTTTTGAGTTCATCTATATCGGCGGTGTTAAAACCTTCCACGTTTTCTCCATCATAAAGGCGCATTTTCTTCAGTAAATCAATATCTCCTTTTTTAGGCTCCTTTAAGCGGGTTAAAATAGTGAACATCGCTGCAACCTTTAACGTATGCGGCGCAATATGAACATCGGAAACATCACTTTCATTTATCATTTTTTCATAAATTCTTTCTTCTTGAGAAACCTTAAGGTTATATGGAATTGGCATAACGATAATCCGTGAATGCAATGCCTCATTCTTCTTATTGGAGATAAAGGATCGGTACTCGGTTTCGTTCGTGTGAGCCACAATTAATTCATCAGCAGAAATTAACGCAAACCTTCCAGCTTTAAAGTTCCCCTCTTGTGTCAAGGAAAGTAAATGCCAAAGGAATTTCTCATCACATTTTAGCATTTCTTGGAATTCCATCATCCCTCGATTTGCTTTATTCAGTTCACCATCGAAACGATAGGCTCTAGGGTCAGACTCGGAACCAAATTCGGCAATCGTTGAAAAATCAATACTTCCTGTTAAATCGGCAATATCCTGCGATTTGGGATCGGATGGACTAAATGTTCCGATTCCTGTTCTCTTATCCTCAGAGAAAAAGATTCTTTCTACTTGAACATCTTCTATTCTGCCACCATACTCCTTCTCAAGGCGCATCATATTGAGCGGTGAAAGATTTCCTTCAATTCTTATACCATATTCCTCAAAGAAATCTTTACGTAGATGATGTGGAATTAAATGCAGCGGGTCTTCATGCATCGGACAGCCTTTAATGGCAAACACAGATCCCCTATCGGTATGCGAGTAGGCTTCTAATCCTCTTTTTAACATAGTAACAAGTGTTGATTTCCCGCCACTTACTGGACCCATCAACAGTAAAATCCGCTTTCTGACATCCAGTCTTTTAGCTGCAGGATGGAAATATTCTTCCACTAAACGCTCCAAAGACTCTTCTAAACCAAATAATTGATTGCTGAAAAAGTTATACCTTTTCGTCCCTTTTACCTCTTCAATCCCTGCATCTTTAAGCATATTATAAACTCGAGAATGTGCAGATTGTGCTACCCATGGCTTTTCCTTTAGCAACAGTAAATAATCAGCGAATGTTCCTTCCCAACGAAGTTTTTCCTCTTCTTCTCGATACATCTCGATTTTTTTTAAAATATCCATAAGGCCCTCCCCCTGTAGCTTAATCAGAGACGATTAATATACTCTATGCGCCAATGAACTTGAACATGCGTATGTGAGTAACTCTTTATCTTTTTTATTCGTTACAGGAAATCTTACACTTTTCATTTTTTAAAGTTAGGATATAATAAAAACATATGGGTAAAAAATGAAAATACGCAAAACAAAGGGGGCAATACATAACATGAACACTTTCATCGTTGTTTTAGTAATGATCACATTCTTGGCAGCAATTTTCACTGCAGGTTATAATGACAAGCCCGGTTCAACTAAATAATTTGTTATTGTAAAAAGGCTGCCCGGTGGCAGCCTTTTATCGTAGATCTAATTTATTTTTTTGAATAAACTCCTTCATATACATCCTACTTTGTTTTTCCAGCATCTGGGCCATTTGCGCTGTCCAGCGATCATTTCTTTTCCCGCCAGTTCTTTGTTCATAATAGTTTGAGATGAGTTCATCATACTCCCTTAGCTGTTGTAAATAAATAGCCATATCCTGTTCATATTCATTTTCATGATAGATATGCTCAAAGGACAATCTTGGCTTTTGCTCCGTCATTTTCGCTGGAAATCCCACCGCAAGTCCAAACAAAGGAATGACACGCTCAGGTGTTTTTAAGAGCTTCTTTACCTCTTCTAAGTTGTTTCGAATCCCCCCTATGTAACAAATCCCTAGCCCAAGTGATTCAGCCGCAATAGCAGCGTTTTGGGCCGCTAAGGAAGCATCAATGAGACCCACCATAAATTTCTCAGTGCTTTCTATTGATGGATTGACTTCTTTTTGTTCTTCTTTCCCTATGATGCTATGACGATAAAGATCTGCACAAAAAACAAAAAAATGGCCATTTTTTTCAACATAATCCTGATTGCCTGCTAGTTCCGCCAACTTTTTCTTTTTCTCTTGATCCTTCACACCAATAATGGAATAGGCTTGAATATAGCTTGACGTCGAAGCCGCTTGTGCACTCAATACAATGGTTTTAATCTGCTCATCTGTTAAAGGCTTGTCCTCAAAATTTCGTATGGAACGATGGTTTAGAATCGTTGTGATGATATCATTCATTATAGGTTCCCTTCCTTTTACAAAAAGAGGCCCAAGAACCGGGCCTCCTTCACTTAATCGAGATTTGGATAGTTTTGCTGACGAAGTGCTTCATAAATAAGTATAGCTGCAGTATTAGAAAGATTTAATGAACGAATATTATTGGTCATCGGAATCCTTAGGCTTGCATCCTTATTATTTTCAATGACGTCCTTCGGTAAACCGGTTGTTTCTCTTCCAAAAATAAAATAATATTCTTTTTCTGGGCTACTGTAATCGAAACTGCTATGAGGCTTTTGCCCAAATTTCGTTAAGTAAAAAAATTCACCGCCAGCATTTTTTTCGTAAAATTCTTCTAAGGAATCATAATACGTAATATTTACATGCTCCCAATAATCCAGACCTGCTCTTTTCAACATCTTATCATCCGTTGAAAAACCTAACGGCCGAATTAAATGTAAATGAGTATCAGTGCCTGCGCAAGTCCTTGCGATGTTTCCTGTATTAGAAGGTATTTGTGGTTGATATAGTACTACGTGTATAGCCAAAAAACTCACCCCGTTGAAAAAACTATAAAAGCAATTATACCACTCTCATTCCTTCTTTTAAAGAATCACACACCAAAGAAAGGCAGACAAAGAAGTACAATAGTGTGGTCTTATAAATCGATAATGCTAAAGAACTTATACTTAATATTCGGGGTATACGCTGAGGAATCCTCATATGCCCAATAACGCTTACGACTATTATAGGTATGGGCATTCACTAAAGGCATTCCATTAGCATCTTTTCCGGTTACAATGGTGTTGTGATTGTAACGGCCGTCCCCCTCAAAATCATAGCAAATAACGTCACCCAGTAATAATTGATCTGGACTGCTGACTTCTCTAGCCCTTAGACCCGCCTTTGAATTCCCTAAATATAGCCTTAGTGAATTGGCTACAGCCCAGCTGTAGCTCCAGTTGCTACTCTGTAGCCACCACCCACTCCCGCGATTGGGATACCCTCTCATGGGGGCTCCTCCTGTATGAAGGCATTGTGAAATGAAGTTAGTACAATCTACTTCAAATTTCTTGTAGGCAGGGTTGTAGGTATTCCACCAGCGCTCCGCATATTGCACGGCTTTTAAGCGATCGTATTGATAGCTTAACCGTTCATCCGTTTCATCAGGCCCTTCTTCTAATATCTCTTGATGAGAGTATACATCTTCCTTTGGGATTCTTTCCTCATCCATAACTAAAGCACCTTTGTAAAACTTCGCCAGTCTTTCTTCCATCTCTTCTTCTAAGTAGAAGATTCCTTTTTGCTTAATTAAGTATTGATAGTGTGCAAGGTATTTTACCGTTTGAAATTCTTCTTCCGAAAATTCCTCCGTAATTCTTCCTGTAGCTTTCACCTTTACAATTTCTGCTGACCGTTTGGCTAATGCTTCTTGTTTTTTCTCAGCCTTCGGAAAAAATATCCTATGGCTTCTTTTATCGGTAACAAATTGATTCACTCTTTTTTCAAACAAATCCTGGAGCAATTCAAACATTATTTCTTCACCCCTTTCTTTCATACATATGAAGGAAAGTTGGTTTTAATATAAAAAAGAGCGAAACCAATTTTGGTTCGCCCTTTCCTTATTAAAAATAAGTTAAACTTTTGGCAATTTCTAGTTGAACTTCGCTTTCAGTTTCTTTCTCTCTTGCTTTCATAAGAGCAAGGCGAGCGGATTCACCTCCTATTTTCCCAAGCGCCCATGCAGCGGTTCCCCTCGATACCGGACTCGCTTCCTTTTCTAATACTTCGATTAAGTCAGGAATAGCTGTATCATCTTTAAAATGAGCAAGGGCAATAATTGCATTTCGTTGAATTGGCTTTTTTCCTCTCCAAGAGCCAGCCACCGAACCGAACTGGTTTTTAAACTCGCGGTTACTCAATTTTAATATTGGCTTTAGTAACGGCTTGGCTACCTCTGGATCGGGCTCCATTTCTTCGTGGAAATGATAGTTTTTCCCTTTATTCACAGGGCATGCGGTTTGGCAGGAATCACATCCATAAATACGGTTTCCGATCTTATCCCGAAATTCATCTGGAATTAGCTCTTTTGTTTGTGTTAAAAAGGAAATGCAATGCTGTGCATTAATCTGTCCCCCTTGGACTAATGCACCCGTAGGACAAGCATCTAAACATTTCGTACAAGTACCACACTGGTCCTCAATAGGTGTATCTGGTTCAAATGGTATACTTGTGATCATTTCTCCTAAATAGACATAAGAGCCAAACTCTGGAGTAATAATGGCACAATTCTTCCCGCTCCAACCGATGCCAGCCCGCTCGGCAACGGCCCTGTCAGAAAGCTCTCCCGTATCGACCATTGATTTTAACCTTGCCTCTGGGACCTTTGTTAAAATAAACTCTTCCAGCTTCTTTAGTCTGTCACGTAAAACATGGTGGTAATCGAGCCCCCAAGAAGCCCTGCTGAAAAAGCCTCTACGTTCACCCTTCTTGCCTTCTACACGCTCGTTCATTTTTGAGGGATAGGCTAGGGCAATCGCAATAATGGAACGTGGTTCCTCCATCAAAAGAGCGGGTGTCACACGTTTCTCTATGTCTGGCTCCTCAAAACCAGATTGATAGCCAAGTTCTTGTTGTCTGATTAATCTATTTTTCAATTCAATGAACATGTCTGCGGTTGTAAAACCGATCTTATCGATTCCAATTTCCTTGCTATAAGCAATGAGCTCTTTTTTTAATTGTTTGACATCCATATTGGTTCCTCCTTCCCCCAAAGATTGTTTATATTAGTTGAGGTTTGATTGTTTTAATTATTGGTTGCACATCTATTTATGATAAACTATTTTAAATGAAATTTGGAGGTGGAATCGTTGGAAATTCAACTCTCACAAGAAATAAAGGGACAAATTCCTGACTTTAAACTGGGTATTATCGAATATAAAAATATATTGGTTGGAGATTCACCGCAAATGCTAAGAGGCAGACTCCAGCTCTTCCAGGAGTCTATTTATTTTGATTTAGAAAATACACCTGTTACAGAGTTACCTGGGGTTCAGGAATGGCGGTCTATTTTTAAAAATAATGGTAAGGACCCGAACCGGTACCGCCCATCTGTCGAAGCTTTATACAGAAGAGTACAGAAACAGAATTATCTTTCATCTGTACAAAGTGCAATCGATATTAATAATTTTTTCTCTCTACAATATCAAGTACCTATCGGAATCTACGACCAAGAGTGTTTGAAAGGCCCCATTAGTATTCGCTTTGGTGGTGAAGGGGAGGAATATACGGGCTTAAATGGACGTTTAAATTCCTTACAACATCTTATTGTATCCTCAGATGAGATTGGCCCATTTGGAAGTCCTTTTGTGGATTCTGATAGAGCCCCTGTTTCGTTAGAGACAAAACATGCTCTGCAACTCATCTATTTAAGACCATCCACTGATCTTCATAACGCAGAAAAGCTAACAGAATCTCTAATGAACATGTTTGTTCAAATACACGGCGGGGAAGCAACCTACCACATTCTTAAATGATGCCAGTCTGGCATCTTTTTTTCTATATAAAGAAAAAACGCAATGCATCGTTCTCTAAGTAACGATACACTGCGTTAGTTATGTATGGAGCGGGTGATGGGAATCGAACCCACTACATCAGCTTGGAAGGCTGAGGTTTTACCAGTAAACTACACCCGCATATATTTGTGACAACTCATTGAACGAGTTGACCCTTACAATAATACACACTTTTTTTGGACGCGTCAAGAGAGTTATGCAAATTTTGTCGAATAACATCAAAAAACATATGACCGATTTATTCCCTTTTTAAATGACATCAATAAAAATATTTGCTACTCTATATTAAAATCTTTAACTACTAATCTAGTGGGGTGAGCTTTATTCGAAGGAAACCGATCATTTTCTCTACAATCTTATTCATAGCTATTGTGGTTGGTTCCGCTGTTACGATTTATTTCAAGTCTTACCGAGCTGCCTCAAATGAATTGCCTGTTCAGCAGCTAGTACAAGCGAATGTAGACGAAGCGGATATTGGAGAATACATTAAAATTAATCATAATTATTGGAATGAAGAGTTATGCTGGGGAAGAAGTAAAGATTTTAATTTTACTCTTTTTCATAACAAATACAAAGACTACATAGAGAATTTGAATAAAATGATTGACGCAGTTGATGATCCAGATTTAAAATCGGATTTTATGCTAACACATGATCTACTGGTACAGGCAGATGAAACGAAGGATGTTTCTTATTTAATAGATGTACATCGGATGTTTCATGATTTAGATGTTAAATATAATGATTACGTAACAAGTGATTATTTCGGCGTAACAAAATATGGAGAAAATAACTAACGAGCAATGCTCGTTTTTTTGTATTATGGTTATTTATTGTGAATTTACATTGAGAGGCTGGCATAATTGCATAGAGGTGGAGGGCAATCAAGGTGTTTTTGATTCTCCATCAGACAGTTCGGCTCGTAGAACCCTTCTATGCGACCCTAACCCTTCTACATTAGGCAATTCGGGCTCATAGAGCCTGTCTATGACCGTAATCCTTCTCCATTAGGCAATTCGGGCTCATAGAGCCTGTCTATGCGACCGTAACCCTTCTCCATCAGGCAATTCGGGCTCATAGAGCCTGTCTATGCGACCGTAATCCTTCTCCATTAGGCAATTCGGGCTCATAGAGCCTGTCTATGCGACCGTAATCCTTCTCCATTAGGCAATTGGGGCTCATAGAGTCTGTCTATGCGACCGTAATCCTTCTCCATTAGGCAATTGGGGCTCATAGAGTCTGTCTATGCGACCGTAATCCTTCTCCATTAGGCAATTCGGGCTCATAGAGCCTGTCTATGCGACCGTAATCCTTCTCTATTAGGCAATTCGGGTTCATAGAGCCTGTCTATGCGACCGTAATCCTTCTCCATCAGGCAATTCGGGCTCGTAGATAGCATTTCGTTTCCCTTTAATTTGTTTATCACTTATTTGCAGCACATAGACCCTATGCTTCTTCGTTGAATATCATTTACAAAACAATAAAAAAACACTTCTTATAATAAAATAAGAAGTGTTTTTCATGATACCGGTGGCCGGGGTCGAACCGGCACTCCAGAGGAACACGATTTTGAGTCGTGCGCGTCTGCCAATTCCGCCACACCGGCATATTAAATTGTTTTTGTAAATCAGTGCCGAGGACCGGAATCGAACCGGTACGGTAGTCACCTACCGCAGGATTTTAAGTCCTGTGCGTCTGCCAGTTCCGCCACCCCGGCGTATATAAAAAGTAGATTATGCACTGTATGAATTTTATGGAGGCGGCAACCGGATTCGAACCGGTGGTAAAGGTTTTGCAGACCTCTGCCTTACCACTTGGCTATGCCGCCGTAAGTTATGGAGCGGAAGACGGGATTCGAACCCGCGACCCCCACCTTGGCAAGGTGGTGTTCTACCACTGAACTACTTCCGCAAAATGGCTGGGCTAGCTGGATTTGAACCAACGCATGTCGCAGTCAAAGTGCGATGCCTTACCGCTTGGCTATAGCCCAATGCTAAATTAATTTAAAATATTATGGGGCGACTGATGGGAATCGAACCCACGAATGCCTGAACCACAATCAGGTGCGTTAACCACTTCGCCACAATCGCCACAATATATAATTGGCAGGGGTAGTAGGAATCGAACCCACACCAAAGGTTTTGGAGACCTTCGTTCTACCTTTAAACTATACCCCTGTATATGGTGGAGGGGGACGGATTCGAACCGCCGAACCCGGAGGGAGCGGATTTACAGTCCGCCGCGTTTAGCCACTTCGCTACCCCTCCACATATAAAGTGTTTCATAGAAATAAATGGTGGCTCAGGACGGAATCGAACCGCCGACACAAGGATTTTCAGTCCTTTGCTCTACCGACTGAGCTACTGAGCCAACATTATATGGCGGTCTGGACGGGACTCGAACCCGCGACCTCCTGCGTGACAGGCAGGCATTCTAACCAACTGAACTACCAGACCATATTGCGGGGACAGGATTTGAACCTGCGACCTTCGGGTTATGAGCCCGACGAGCTACCAGACTGCTCCACCCCGCGACGGTAATAATTATTTATTTCAAAAGTTATGGTGGAGGATGACGGGATCGAACCGCCGACCCTCTGCTTGTAAGGCAGATGCTCTCCCAGCTGAGCTAATCCTCCATAAATGGTGACCCCTACGGGATTCGAACCCGTGTTACCGCCGTGAAAGGGCGGTGTCTTAACCGCTTGACCAAGGGGCCATATCTTAAAATTTAATGGCGGAGAGCAAGGGATTTGAACCCTTGAGACAGGGTTACCCGCCTACACGATTTCCAATCGTGCTCCTTCGGCCACTCGGACAGCTCTCCAAAAGAAATGGCTCCGCAGGTAGGACTCGAACCTACGACCGATCGGTTAACAGCCGATAGCTCTACCACTGAGCTACTGCGGAATATTTTAAAACAGCCTGGCAATGTCCTACTCTCACAGGGACTTTCGTCCCAACTACCATCGGCGCTGAGAAGCTTAACTTCCGTGTTCGGTATGGGAACGGGTGTGACCTTCTCGCCATAATTACCAGACCATTTATTCGACACTATTTTATTATAATGTCTTTTTTATATTTTGCAAGAGGAAATTTCAAATTTTTCATTCCCTCAAAACTAGATAATGCAGAAGAAGTGTTTGTAAACTACGAGTTCGCTTTAAAACTTGGTTAAGTCCTCGAACGATTAGTATCAGTCAGCTCCACATGTTACCACGCTTCCACCTCTGACCTATCAACCTGATCATCTTTCAGGGTTCTTACTAGCTTGACGCTATGGGAAATCTCATCTTGAGGGGGGCTTCATGCTTAGATGCTTTCAGCACTTATCCCGTCCGCACATAGCTACCCAGCGATGCCTTTGGCAAGACAACTGGTACACCAGCGGTGCGTCCATCCCGGTCCTCTCGTACTAAGGACAGCTCCTCTCAAATTTCCTGCGCCCACGACGGATAGGGACCGAACTGTCTCACGACGTTCTGAACCCAGCTCGCGTACCGCTTTAATGGGCGAACAGCCCAACCCTTGGGACCGACTACAGCCCCAGGATGCGATGAGCCGACATCGAGGTGCCAAACCTCCCCGTCGATGTGGACTCTTGGGGGAGATAAGCCTGTTATCCCCGGGGTAGCTTTTATCCGTTGAGCGATGGCCCTTCCATGCGGAACCACCGGATCACTAAGCCCGACTTTCGTCCCTGCTCGACTTGTAGGTCTCGCAGTCAAGCTCCCTTGTGCCTTTACACTCTACGAATGATTTCCAACCATTCTGAGGGAACCTTTGGGCGCCTCCGTTACTCTTTAGGAGGCGACCGCCCCAGTCAAACTGCCCACCTGACACTGTCTCCCACCCCGATAAGGGGTGCGGGTTAGAATTTCAATACAGCCAGGGTAGTATCCCACCGACGCCTCCACCGAAGCTAGCGCTCCGGTTTCTCAGGCTCCTACCTATCCTGTACAAGCTGTACCAAAATTCAATATCAGGCTACAGTAAAGCTCCACGGGGTCTTTCCGTCCTGTCGCGGGTAACCTGCATCTTCACAGGTACTATAATTTCACCGAGTCTCTCGTTGAGACAGTGCCCAGATCGTTACGCCTTTCGTGCGGGTCGGAACTTACCCGACAAGGAATTTCGCTACCTTAGGACCGTTATAGTTACGGCCGCCGTTTACTGGGGCTTCGATTCAGAGCTTCGCTTGCGCTAACCCCTCCTCTTAACCTTCCAGCACCGGGCAGGCGTCAGCCCCTATACTTCGCCTTGCGGCTTCGCAGAGACCTGTGTTTTTGCTAAACAGTCGCCTGGGCCTATTCACTGCGGCTCTTCGAGGCTATTCACCTCAAAAAGCACCCCTTCTCCCGAAGTTACGGGGTCATTTTGCCGAGTTCCTTAACGAGAGTTCTCTCGCTCACCTTAGGATTCTCTCCTCGCCTACCTGTGTCGGTTTGCGGTACGGGCACCTTTTATCTCGCTAGAGGCTTTTCTTGGCAGTGTGGAATCAGGAACTTCGGTACTAAATTTCCCTCGCTATCACAGCTCAGCCTTCACGGAAAGCGGATTTTCCTACTTTCCAGCCTAACTGCTTAGACGCGCATATCCAACAGCGCGCTTACCCTATCCTCCTGCGTCCCCCCATCACTCAAACGATAAAGAGGTGGTACAGGAATATCAACCTGTTGTCCATCGCCTACGCCTTTCGGCCTCGGCTTAGGTCCCGACTAACCCTGAGCGGACGAGCCTTCCTCAGGAAACCTTAGGCATACGGTGGATGAGATTCTCACTCATCTTTCGCTACTCATACCGGCATTCTCACTTCTAAGCGCTCCACCAGTCCTTACGGTCTAGCTTCAACGCCCTTAGAACGCTCTCCTACCACTGACATCTAAGATGTCAATCCACAGCTTCGGTGTTACGTTTAGCCCCGGTACATTTTCGGCGCAGAGTCACTCGACCAGTGAGCTATTACGCACTCTTTAAATGGTGGCTGCTTCTAAGCCAACATCCTGGTTGTCTAAGCAACTCCACATCCTTTTCCACTTAACGTAAACTTTGGGACCTTAGCTGGTGGTCTGGGCTGTTTCCCTTTTGACTACGGATCTTATCACTCGCAGTCTGACTCCCACGGATAAGTCTTTGGCATTCGGAGTTTGTCTGAATTCGGTAACCCGATGAGGGCCCCTAGTCCAAACAGTGCTCTACCTCCAAGACTCTTACTACGTGAGGCTAGCCCTAAAGCTATTTCGGAGAGAACCAGCTATCTCCAAGTTCGATTGGAATTTCTCCGCTACCCACACCTCATCCCCGCACTTTTCAACGTGCGTGGGTTCGGGCCTCCATCCAGTGTTACCTGGACTTCACCCTGGACATGGGTAGATCACCTGGTTTCGGGTCTACGACCACATACTCATTCGCCCTATTCAGACTCGCTTTCGCTGCGGCTCCGTCTCTTCAACTTAACCTTGCATGGGATCGTAACTCGCCGGTTCATTCTACAAAAGGCACGCTATCACCCATTAACGGGCTCTAACTACTTGTAGGCACACGGTTTCAGGAACTATTTCACTCCCCTTCCGGGGTGCTTTTCACCTTTCCCTCACGGTACTGGTTCACTATCGGTCACTAGGGAGTATTTAGCCTTGGGAGATGGTCCTCCCTGCTTCCGACCGGATTTCACGTGTCCGGCCGTACTCAGGATCCACTCAGGAGGGAACGAAGTTTCGACTACAGGGTTTTTACCTTCTCTGACGGGCCTTTCCAGGCCGCTTCATCTACCCCGTTCCTTTGTAACTCCATGTTGAGTGTCCTACAACCCCAAGAGGCAAGCCTCTTGGTTTGGGCTATGTCCCGTTTCGCTCGCCGCTACTCAGGGAATCGCGTTTGCTTTCTCTTCCTCCGGGTACTTAGATGTTTCAGTTCCCCGGGTATGCCTTCAATACCCTATGTATTCAGGTAAAGATACTGTTCCATTACGAACAGTGGGTTCCCCCATTCGGAAATCTCCGGATCAAAGCTTACTTACAGCTCCCCGAAGCATATCGGTGTTAGTCCCGTCCTTCATCGGCTCCTAGTGCCAAGGCATTCACCGTGCGCCCTTTCTAACTTAACCTAAAAGGTTTGTTTCTCTTAATTAAATAAGAGAGAAAACTAAAATGGCGATTACTCGATGTATTTACTTGACTTCTTCATTACGATTATCTAGTTTTCAAAGAACGATGTTTTGAGAGAAATTGCACTCTCAAAACTAAACAAACAAGAAACAATCAAACAAACGTGTTTTGTCTGGCTCATAGGTCCAGCTTATATCCTTAGAAAGGAGGTGATCCAGCCGCACCTTCCGATACGGCTACCTTGTTACGACTTCACCCCAATCATCTGTCCCACCTTAGGCGGCTGGCTCCTTACGGTTACCCCACCGACTTCGGGTGTTACAAACTCTCGTGGTGTGACGGGCGGTGTGTACAAGGCCCGGGAACGTATTCACCGCGGCATGCTGATCCGCGATTACTAGCGATTCCGGCTTCATGTAGGCGAGTTGCAGCCTACAATCCGAACTGAGAATGGTTTTATGGGATTGGCTAAACCTCGCGGTCTTGCAGCCCTTTGTACCATCCATTGTAGCACGTGTGTAGCCCAGGTCATAAGGGGCATGATGATTTGACGTCATCCCCACCTTCCTCCGGTTTGTCACCGGCAGTCACCTTAGAGTGCCCAACTGAATGCTGGCAACTAAGATCAAGGGTTGCGCTCGTTGCGGGACTTAACCCAACATCTCACGACACGAGCTGACGACAACCATGCACCACCTGTCACTCTGTCCCCCGAAGGGGAACGTCCTATCTCTAGGAGTGTCAGAGGATGTCAAGACCTGGTAAGGTTCTTCGCGTTGCTTCGAATTAAACCACATGCTCCACCGCTTGTGCGGGCCCCCGTCAATTCCTTTGAGTTTCAGCCTTGCGGCCGTACTCCCCAGGCGGAGTGCTTAATGCGTTAGCTGCAGCACTAAGGGGCGGAAACCCCCTAACACTTAGCACTCATCGTTTACGGCGTGGACTACCAGGGTATCTAATCCTGTTTGCTCCCCACGCTTTCGCGCCTCAGCGTCAGTTACAGACCAGAAAGCCGCCTTCGCCACTGGTGTTCCTCCACATCTCTACGCATTTCACCGCTACACGTGGAATTCCGCTTTCCTCTTCTGTACTCAAGTCCCCCAGTTTCCAATGACCCTCCACGGTTGAGCCGTGGGCTTTCACATCAGACTTAAAGGACCGCCTGCGCGCGCTTTACGCCCAATAATTCCGGACAACGCTTGCCACCTACGTATTACCGCGGCTGCTGGCACGTAGTTAGCCGTGGCTTTCTGGTTAGGTACCGTCAAGGTACCGGCAGTTACTCCGGTACTTGTTCTTCCCTAACAACAGAGCTTTACGACCCGAAGGCCTTCATCGCTCACGCGGCGTTGCTCCATCAGACTTTCGTCCATTGTGGAAGATTCCCTACTGCTGCCTCCCGTAGGAGTCTGGGCCGTGTCTCAGTCCCAGTGTGGCCGATCACCCTCTCAGGTCGGCTACGCATCGTCGCCTTGGTGAGCCGTTACCTCACCAACTAGCTAATGCGCCGCGGGCCCATCTGTAAGTGACAGCCGAAACCGTCTTTCAGCTTTTCCTCATGAGAGGAAAAGGATTATCCGGTATTAGCTCCGGTTTCCCGAAGTTATCCCAGTCTTACAGGCAGGTTGCCCACGTGTTACTCACCCGTCCGCCGCTAACCACCGAAGTGGTTCGCTCGACTTGCATGTATTAGGCACGCCGCCAGCGTTCGTCCTGAGCCAGGATCAAACTCTCCAAGAAAGTTGATTAGCTCATTTTGTTACGTTGGCTTAACTTCATTAAGAAGCTAAATATTTTTGTTTGTTGACGTTTTTGTTTGTTTAGTTTTCAAAGAACAATCTTCGATATCGCTCGTAAGCGACTTTATTAATATAACATAAAGTTTTTTACGATGTCAACATCTTTTTAAAAGAAAAACCGTCACCGGCGAAAGTTTTAATTAATCGTTTCGCAGCGACGGTTATTAATATACCAAGTAATAAACAAAAGGTCAATAAGAATTAATGTTTTTTCACGATAATTTTTTTGCCACCTGGTAACAACGGTGATAAACCCCATGACCCTTGGTTTCAATATTAACGATATCTATTAAATGTTTCTCAATTAAATACTCAAGCATGACCACTAAATCCACAGAATAAGGTATTAATTCTTTTTCGTTCATGATCTCATTAAATAACCAATGTTCCTTACTGCTAAGTACCTCTAATAAATGAACACTACAAATCGCGGTTCTTGAATGAATCATAAATTCACTTGCCAAGAATAAAAGCTCTAATCGTTTCTCTAGTGTTTCTTCACTGTTAACCAGTTCTTCATATAATTTATATATTTCAGGTTCAATTTGTTTCACTTGGTGCCACACAGTCAATTCTGGATGTAGACCATTTTCTATCACCGCTAACCTCGCTAAATGATGCAAGGAGTGAACCACATGATTATACGCATCCAAAAATTGTTTACTTTCAAACAACGCTTTTCCATCAACGTAGCGACGAATCAACTTGGCAAACTCTAATCCCATCTTAATTTTCCGTCCATTAAAAGGGAACTCTCGTAGTTCTGTCTTTAGATTGGCTACATATTCATTACGATCAAAGAGAATTTTCGCATCATGGAGCCATTCAAAAATTTTTCGATTAGTACCTAGTAAGAGCCATTCCTGCAGTTGCTCTTCTGTAATGATGTGCATCGCTGCCTTTTTATTGTCATACGTATAATGCTTTATAAAGACAGGCCGTTCTGCCTCTTTAACAACCACTAGTAATATGACATCAAAGGAATCAGTAATATGACTTAATTTTTGTTTTTTTTCAATCAACAAAACTCCAAGGGTATTTGATTGGCTCGCCCTTTCTTGGTAAATAGGCCGAAGGATGTCTTCCATTCATCATTCCTCCAATTTTTTCGGGTATATATAGCTTCGACAGTGAAAACAGATTTCCTTCTTTCTTCAAAGACAAATTTCGACATTCTTCTGCGTAACCTTTTTTCTCCATAGACAAATATGATATAGTTTCTCTAGGAGGGAGTAACATGGCTAAATACTCGAGTAAAATAAATAAAATTCGCAGCTTTGCACTATCATTAATTTTTATTGGCTTTATTGTTATGTATGGAGGTATTTATTTTCGTACCTCACCAGTTATTATGACCATCTTTATGCTTTTAGGTCTTATTTTTATTATCGCAAGTACTGTCGTTTATTTTTGGATTGGGATGTTATCAACAAAAACCATCCAAGTCAAATGCCCTAGCTGCGGGAAGCATACGAAAATGCTAGGCAGAGTGGATATGTGTATGTATTGTCGAGAACCTTTAACCCTTGATCCTAAACTTGAAGGCGAAGAGTTCGATGAGACCTATAATAAAAAGTAATAAAAATAAATAGAGGATGACTGATACCTAACAGCTTACAAGCCGTAAAGGTTCAGGCACCCTCTTTTTTATTGTAAAAAAGAGCCCGTATTCTAAAATTAATGGACTTCCTTACTTGCGCATTCAGGACAAGAGCCGTAAATCTCCATTCGGTGGTTCTCCACTTTAAATCCTGTTACATGTGAGGCAAGATGCTCTACTTCATCAAGTCCCGGATAATGGAAATCAACTATTTTTCCGCATTGCTCACAAATTACATGATAGTGATGAGACGTAACAAAGTCAAAACGACTTGATGCATCACCATAGGTTAATTCCTTAACAAGACCGACTTCACGAAATACTCGTAAATTATTGTAAACTGTTGCCACACTCATGTTAGGGAATTTTCCTTCTAATGCTTTATAAATATCATCAGCAGTAGGATGTGACATCGAGCTTATTAAATATTCAAGTATCGCATGACGTTGTGGAGTAATCCGCACCCCAGTTTCCTTTAAGGTATCCAACGCTTCTTTTAACTGATTCATCGCCATGCACCTCTTTTCCAAAAATATTCTTAGATTATAATTGTTATAATTAATTTTACTAACATATTTATACTTTTGTCAATATTGCAACCTCACAAACCCCAATGATTAATTACTTTTTTCATGCAAGGTTTGTTCCGCTGCCCCTAACCGGTTATTTACATACCGAGCGGTAATAAATAATAGGTCTGAAAGTCGATTTAAATAGGCTAATACAAGCGGGTTTACTTCCTCACCTAACGAAACCGCACACCTTTCAGCCCTTCTCGCCATTGTCCGGGCTACATGAAAAGCCGCTGCTGCAGGATGGCCTCCCGGCAGGATAAAATTGGTTAATTCGGATAGCGAGCTATTCCAATCATCAATCTGCTTTTCCATTTCCTCCACATCAAGAGAAGTGAGCGACCACTTAACCTCTTTACCTTTCGGAGTTGCCAGCTCAGCCCCAACATGAAAAAGGTTCGTTTGTATTTTATGATATACATTATCTATTATTTCTTTCTCTTGAAAAATTTCATTTCTTAAATGACTAAGGGCCAGACCAATCATTGAATTCGTTTCATCACAGGTTCCGTACGCTTCAACCCTCGCATCATTCTTTGATACCCGTTGACCGTAAATAAGAGATGTTGTCCCTTTATCACCTGTTTTTGTATAGATTTTCATACTCTTTTCCTCCTCTATGTATGGATAATGTTTGCTTGCTTCAGTTATATACACATATATTCCCATGATAACAGACATTATGATAGTATCGTTTTTTAGACATAAAAAAAAGGGTCACTATGGACCCAAAATTTATCTGAGGAGGTATGCCCTAATAAAATGATATTCAAAATCACCCTTCTTGCATTGGACAAAAGCCTCTTCTAGAGAAAATAGGCTAGAAAGCCATTCATTAGCTAAGGTGTTCACGTATGTAAGTTAACGCTTCTTCTACATGACCTTTCACTTGAACCTTTCGCCATTCTTTAACGAGTTGGCCATCCTTATTGATTATAAAGGTAGATCTTTCAATCCCCATATACTCCTTGCCAAAATTTTTCTTTAATTTCCATACATCGTATGCCTCAGCGACTTGATGATCGATATCAGCTAAAAGGAGAAATGGCAATCCGTATTTTTCAATAAACTTTTGATGACGAGAGGTTGGATCTGGACTCACACCTATGATTACAGCATCCAAGTCATTAAACTTTTCAATCTGATCTCGAAAATCACATGCTTCTGTTGTACACCCAGGGGTCATATCTTTAGGGTAAAAGTAAAGGACAACATTTTTTCCGTGAAAATCCGAAAGCTTAACTACCTCACCATTGCTGGCTTCAAGCTCAAATTCAGGGGCTTGTTTCCCCGTTTCAACTGTCATTCTAATCACTCCCATTGTAAAAGATTCCTTATCTATAGCGTATCGAATCTTTCCTGATAATACAAATATTTCACCGATCGAATTACTTTTCCCTATCTAACATCACTTTTGCGACAAATGCAGCCGGAAGCGTATACCCAATTAATGCTTCGATTACAGCAATAATTCTCCCTACTCCATTAGGGAGAACATCCCCATTTCCAACAGAAAAAAGAGTCATTGCGCTAAAATAAAAACTGGTCTCAAAGATATTATTTTGAGAATCTTGATTTACTTCTTTAAGTAATGGCATACCAATTAGGTAAAACAAAAGATAAATCAGTCCAAATCCTATAATAACGGTTAAGTAGACCGAGCCTAGATAAAGGAAGTTTTGAACAGATGCAAACTTCCCACTTAGAGTATTAGGAATAAATAATGTTCGCAAACTCATAAAGATACAAAAGATGACTATCGGAAGTAAGAAATAAAACATGTTTGACCACCCCTACAATCCATTAGAGTTATTCTATTCCTATGCGGGCTTGGTCAATAAAATAGCAAAAAACCAGGCAAAAGCCTGATTTTGAATAAATTCTTTAATTCCCCGCTCCCCTATACTTCTTTACCCCCTGATTCCAAAGAAGGATTGAAAGTATAAAAAAGACAACACCAATGACTGGGGTTAAAAAGGAGTACCAAAGCCATTCCTTTTTTCCAAGAAAAAAGGCAGCAGGATATACACCAACAAAGGCAAACGGGATGACCCAAGTTAATACAAAGCGAATTAACTTATTATAGATGTTAACTGGATATCTTCCATAACTGCTAATATTGTACATCATCGGCATAAGGGAGGTTCTTGCATCCGCCCAAAAACTAATGCAAGCAATCATGATGAAAACCCCGCCATAGACGAGTGCACCGCCAATAACAAAAATGACAAATAAAAACGGGTCATACCAATGCAATTCAAGGCCTAATCGACTTCCGGCGTAGAACATGACAGCAAGGCCGGTTACAGCTCCTAATAGGGACTCCAGTTCAATTCGCTCGAGAATAATCTGAAAGAGACTATGAATGGGTCTTGTGAGTATTCGGTCAAGCTCCCCCTTTACAATATATCGTTCGTTAAAATCCCATATATTAAAAAAGGCAGAGAACACGGCAGAAGGTACTAGAAAAAAACCATAAATAAAGATAATTTCATCTCTGCTCCAGCCATTAAGTAAACTCGTATGACCAAAAACTACTAATATAAAAACAAGATTAATCGCCTGGGACAGTAAATCTGAAAAGAATTCTACAAATAAATCTGCCCGATATTGAAATCTGGTTTTTATGTACTGCGATGTGTATTGAAAAAACATAGATAAATAAAACAACTCTTATCCCCCCTGAATAATCAACTGTTTCCTCGCCAAGTACCACAGAATTTGAATAGGCACGATTAATACAATAACCCAAACCAATTGCTGCAAAATTGCATCGATTGCTTGCTGGTGTGAGAAACCTTTTGTCAAAATCATACTTGGAAAATAGCTGATCCCTTGGAAGGGAAGAAATTTCATGATATCTTGAGCCCAGCCTGGAAAGAAGCTAATAGGCAAAAGAAGTCCTGAGAACAAATCAATAACCACTCGTTTCGCCCGGATCAGACCAGAATTATTATATAAGAAGAAAGTGGTTATCCCTGTTAATAAATTCAACTCTGTATTGATAAAAAAGCTTAATAAAATGGATAGACCAAACAATCCCCACACACTAGGTTCCCAAGTAAATTGAATAGGGAAAATGAAATAAACAATGATCATACCAGGTGCTGAAAAGAAAAATAACCTAAAGATCCCTTCTCCAAGTCCTTGCATTGTTTTCATCGTCAGATAATTGTAGGGGCGGATTAACTCGATTGCTACTTTACCTTCCATTATTTCTAACGCCATTTCACGGTCCAGATTATTAAAATAAAACGCACGCGCCATCCAGGAAACAGCGACATAGGTGGTCATTTGAATAACGGAAAGACCGACAATCTGTTCTTTTGACCCATAGATCGCATTCCATAAGAAGTAATAGGCTCCAATGTTGATACTATAAATTAGAATCCCCGTGTAATAATTAGTCCGGTAAGCGAGCATCATTAAAAAGCGGATTCTGATCATTTCTAAGTACTTATCCACTTACACAGCACCCTTCTCATATATATTTCGAATAATCTCTTCTGTGGACGTCTCGTTAATTTTAATGTCCTTTATTTTAAATCCAGCTACCACCATAGCAATAACTTGAGAGATAAGTTCGTCGTTCTCCTCTACAACCGCAATAAAAACCTGGTTCTTTTCATCCAATTCCCACTTAACAGGCATGCTCTTTGTCAGATTTCTAACAGCAGCTAAGTCTACTTTTTCAAGAAATTGAAAACGTAGTTCCTTCCCTTCACCCCATTTTTCCTGAAGATTCTTAAGGGCACCATCATAAATCACTTTTCCTTCATCAAGCATAATGACGCGCTCACATAATGCTTCGATGTCTGATAAATCATGTGTTGTTAATAGAATCGTTGTATTATATTTCTCATTTATTTCTTTTAAAAATTCACGGATTCTTAATTTAACTAGCACATCTAAACCAATGGTCGGTTCATCCAAAAATAATAAAGGGGGATTGTGAATGAGTGCGGCCGCAAGCTCACAACGCATCCGTTGTCCAAGGGATAATTTACGAACCGGTTTATCTAAGAGTGGTTCAATGTCCAAAGTTTTTATAACATGATTCATGTGATCGTCGTATTGTTCATCTGATACTTTATATACCTTTTTCAAAAGACGGAACGATTCCTGTACGGCAATATCCCACCACAATTGCGAACGTTGTCCGAAAACAACCCCAATGGTTTGGACAAATTTTTCTCTTTCTCGATGAGGATTCATACCATTGACAATGATGTCACCAGACGTAGGTGTTAATATGCCTGTCAGCATTTTAATGGTGGTAGATTTCCCCGCCCCATTTTCTCCAATGTAGCCAACCATCTCCCCTTGCGCCACTGAAAAATTGATATCATTAACGGCAGGAACCACCTTATAATTTCTAGTGAACAAATCCCTAAACGCACCCTTTAGACCACTTCTACTTGAATAAGATTTAAATTCTTTCCTTAATTTTTGTACTTCTATAATATTCTTCATCCAGTACCTCCCAAAGCATGGTTCCTATAGCATTCCTAAAACATTAGTTTAGCCAATTCAATTACTTATAACAACTAACCCGCACTCAAACGAAATTTTCTAAAAGTTGAAATAGATAATAGACTAATAAAAAAGTGATAAAATAGGGTAGATACAATTGAAGGAGGAAAAATAGTGCAATTTACAAATTCTGAAATAATACATAACGAAGCGATTCAGCACATTGTTGGTGGTGTAAACAGTCCCTCCCGTTCATACAAGGCAGTTGGCGGCGGCGCACCGGTAGTAATGGAACGTGCACAAGGCGCATATTTTTGGGATGTTGACGGGAATCAATACATTGACTATCTTGCAGCTTATGGACCAATTATTACTGGTCATGCTCATCCACATATCACAAAAGCCATTACACGTGCTGCAGAAAGTGGTGTACTTTACGGAACACCCACTCCACACGAAGTAAAATTCGCCAAAATGATTAAGGAAGCGATGCCTGCTCTAGATAAGGTACGTTTCGTTAACTCAGGAACAGAAGCGGTCATGACTACAATCCGTGTTGCCCGGGCTTACACAGGGAGAGATAAAATCATTAAGTTTGCAGGTTGCTACCACGGCCATTCCGATCTTGTGCTTGTTGCTGCTGGATCAGGTCCTTCTACCCTAGGCACCCCAGATTCTGCGGGAGTACCAAAAAGCATTGCGCAAGAAGTGATCACGGTACCATTTAATGATATCGAACCCTTTAAAGAAGCTTTAGAAAAATGGGGAGATCAAATTGCCGCAGTTTTAGTGGAGCCAATTGTCGGAAACTTTGGGATTGTCGAACCAAAGCCAGGGTTCCTTCAACAAGTGAATGACCTAACACATGCAGCAGGTGCCCTTGTCATTTATGATGAGGTGATTACAGCCTTCCGTTTTATGTACGGTGGTGCCCAGGACTTATTAGGGATTAAGCCGGATTTAACAGCACTTGGAAAAATTATCGGCGGAGGCCTGCCAATCGGTGCCTATGGCGGACGGAAGGAAATAATGGAAAAGGTTGCTCCACTAGGACCTGCCTATCAAGCAGGAACCATGGCCGGTAATCCAGCTTCCGTTCTTTCAGGAATTGCCTGCCTAGAAGTTCTAAAGCAAGAAGGGGTTTACGAATATTTAGACCGACTTGGTGCTATGCTCGAGGAAGGAATTTTAGAAGCAGCTAAAGAGTTTAATATTCAAATTACGATTAACAGACTTAAAGGGGCATTTACCGTTTATTTCACAAATGAAACAATAGTAAATTATGAACAAGCGGAGAACACCGACGGAGAAATGTTCGCTAAGTTTTTCAAACTTATGCTTCATCAAGGAATTAACTTAGCTCCATCTAAATATGAAGCATGGTTCCTAACCATCGCTCATACAGAAGAAGACGTAGAAGCTACTTTACATGCAGTAAGAAATGCATTTTCTCAACTAAACAACGAATAAATATACACATTTTATGCACAAAAGGGAGTGATGATCACTCCCTTTAATTTTTCAAAAGCAAATGAAAACGTTTACACTAATATATTCCTCATTTATCCATTCCCCATTTAACGTTATTTTTGTATCCAAAGTTTTGTATATTTATTTGATTTCTGAAAATTCATATGATACTATAAGATTATTATTATTTTTAATCCTTTAACCAAACACCCCGTTAAAGTGTCAAATCGATTACAAACTACGAATAATAAAATATTCTCTAATTTAAAGTTTCATAGGAGGTGACTAGGCTTCAGCGGGCAACCCGCTAAGCCCTACAAAATGACACAAAAATGGAGCCCTTCCCTTTTTAAAGAATTCCACAAACAAGAACATGATGCCTGTGGTATTGTTGCTTGTCTTGAAAAATCAAAACAACCAACTAAGAAGAATATTTTCGATTGTATTGAAGCCCTTGTTACGATGAATCACCGCGCCGGCTTTATTAACGGTGAAGGTGACGGGGTTGGAATCCATACCGATATTCCTACCGATCTATGGAAAGAAAAATTATCACAAGCAGGTCTTGATCCGTCGCTTGTTGAGAAAGAGGAATTCGCAGTTGGCCATGTTTTTGTCAGCCAAAAGGTTAACTGGGAATCTACTAAACAGGAATTACTTGCTAAGCTTGCTAAGTATGAGTTTGAGTTAGTTTATGAGTCAGATGAAGTAACAGACCCTTCTGCACTAGGGCCTATTGCCATTCAAGAAAATCCTGTGTTTTGGCAGTTTGCCTGTGTATCTAATAAAAAAGGGCAGGAATTAACGAAAGCTCTTTTCGAAACCCTAATTGATTTTGAAACGAACGACGAAGTTCATGTAGCATCTTTAAGTCAAAATCATGTCGTCTATAAAGTAATGGGTGCAGGAGATATCCTCCCTCGCTACTACCATGATTTAGCGCATCCACTCGTTGCATCAACTATGACTCTTGGACATAATCGATATTCTACTAATACGTTATCTAGCTTTTTCCGAGTACAGCCTTTTAGTGTGCTTGGTCATAATGGAGAAATCAACACGATCGCTAAACTTCGGGATGAGGCAAAAATGATTGGTGTTCCACTTGTAAAAGACGGAAGTGACTCACAAGATCTAAGCCGAACAATGGAAACATTAATTTGCCGTCAGGGCTATTCTTTATTCGAAGCGATAGATCTTTTATTCCCTCCAATCATCAATGAAATAAAGGCTTATTCTAATGAACTACAAGATTTATATACTTATTTAAGAGAGGCATGGGGACACTTTGCACAAGGCCCGGCAGGTATTATCTCCCGATATGCTGATGAAGCAGTGTTTAGCGTAGATGCCCTGGGACTTCGCCCACTTTGGATGCTTGAAACAGAAAGCTCGTACCTATTCTCCTCTGAACCTGGAATCATACCTTCCAGTGAATATGTAAATGAGCCAAAGCCTTTGGCACCTGGTGAAAAAGTTGGTTTTAAATGGAATGGCGACAAATTAGATGTATATGAACAGAATCGCTTCCAAACTGAAGTGTTTAACCGCTATTCAAACCGGTTAAATCTTGGAGAGTCTAGACTACGCTTACAGCCACCCGTTTTAAATAAAACGGTAACAATGAGTTATCCAGACAAAATCCATAACGGACAATATAAGGCTTTTGGTTGGGAACGTGATCACATTCAATTAATCGAGCAAATGGCTGAAAAAGGTGTAGAGCCTATTCGGTCCCTAGGTCATGATGCTCCACTTGCTGCCCTTAACCCTGAGCGAGTAAATATTGCCGATTATATTAAAGAAAGTGTGGCAGTCGTAACAAACCCAGCGATTGACCGTGACAGGGAAACAGAAACATTTTTCTACACGTGTAATCATTGGAAAACGTCCGACTTTATTTACACATGAAAGTACAGAGACTGTCATTGAACTAGCCACTCCCCTTCTCGTCGAAGGAAAAGCTGGATTCACCTGTGCAGAGTCTTTAGGCCAACCAAGCTTTGATCAATTGGTTCAGCATTTCCAAGAACAAAAATTAGCAGCCTATATCTCCACAACATTTAAAAAAGAAGAAACAGTTGATCAAGCACTTATCCGACTTGCTAATGAAGCGGTTAAGGCTGTAGAGTCTGGAAAAACGCTTCTTGTCCTGGACGATGCAAAAGCACACCAAGAAGACTATTACTGGATGGATCCACATTTAGTGACTTCAGCTATCGACCAAGCGCTTGTAAAGGCAGAATTAAGAAGAAACAGTTCTTTATTGGTTCGTTCTGCAGCCATTCGCTCCCTTCATGATATTATTACTGTGTTTGGTTTGGGAGCAGATTTAATTAGCCCGTATTACATGTTCTTTAACCATTCTTGATGAATCTACTAAACCACTAGTTAACCTTTACGGTGCATTAACAAAGGGCTTAGAAAAAGTCATTTCAACGATTGGGATTCACGAGCTTCGTGGTTATGGAAGACTGTTCTCTAGCATTGGCTTACATGAATCTATCGCCAATGTATTAAATATCGTCAACTTCTTTGGCTCTAAGGAAATTGAAACTGATTTTGAAGCAATGAAGCAAGATGCTTTTTCAAGAGCAGAAGATTACCAAAATGAAAAAGAAAGAGTCGGAAAGACCTTCCACCTATTCCCTCGTATTTGGAAAGCGATTGGGGAAGTAGCAGCAACAGGTGACTATAGTGTATATAGAGATAAAATTTCCGAACAAGAAACACAAAATCCAACTACTATTCGCCACTTAGTTCAGCTGAAGAACGGTGCGAAAACAGTAGCACCAACAGAAGTCGACCTTCGTGTTGGTGACCATGATTTACCGTTTATTATTTCTTCGATGTCGTTTGGATCACAGAACGAAACAGCATTTAGAGCCTATGCTGAAGGTGCAGACCGTTTAAATATGGTCAGCCTAAATGGTGAGGGTGGAGAAATCAAGGATATGCTTGGTAAATATCCTAAAACAAGAGGACAGCAGGTTGCTTCTGGAAGATTTGGAGTGAATGCAGAGCTTCTAAACTCTTCTAATCTCTTAGAAATCAAAATTGGTCAAGGAGCTAAGCCTGGAGAAGGTGGACATTTACCTGGTTCAAAAGTTACTGCAAAAGTAGCAGAAGCTCGTAATGCGACACTTGGTTCAGACTTAATTTCGCCATCAAATAACCATGATATTTATTCAATTGAAGATTTAGCACAAATGATTCTTGAATTAAAGACAGCAAATGACCAAGCAAAAATTGCTGTCAAAGTACCAGTTGTTCCAAATATCGGCACTATCGCTGTTGGAATTGCTAAAGCAGGGGCAGATATTATCACTCTAAGCGGCTTTGATGGCGGTACAGGGGCAGCCAGAATCCATGCGCTTCAACATGTAGGCTTACCAGTAGAAATTGGTGTGAAAGCAGCACACAATGCATTGCTTGAAAGCGGGCTTCGTCATAAAGTTGAACTTTGGGCTGATGGCGGTATGAAGAGTGCTATGGATGTAATGAAAATCATGCTTCTTGGTGCGAACCGAGTTGGCTTTGGAACATTAGCTATGCTTTCTATTGGCTGTACGACTTGCCGTGGCTGTCATTTAGATACATGTCACGTCGGAATTGCCACTCAAATCGAGTCTGAAGCACAAGCAAAAGAACACGGTCTAAGACGTTTCGTTCCAAGACAATTAGATTTAGCTGTTCAAGGAATTATGAATCTCTTTACAGCCTTTGGTACAGAGTTAAAAGAGATTGCGGCATCATTGGGTATTAAGAATCTACAAGATGCTGTAGGTCGTTCAGAATTATTAGAGCAAGTAAAGGGCGAAGGTCAGCTTAGCCTTTCCTATTTACTAAAACCACTTGAAATCAGTCAATTTGCAAAAACTGCTGCTTCAAAGTCAATTGAAGAGGTACAAATGCAAGTAGCGGTTGGTGCAGAGTATCTTGATGGAAGCGTAGACCAACTACATTCTTCAAGAGAATTTGAAAGTGTAACATCTGAACAGCGCGTCCTAGGAAGCCGTGTGTCCTGTCACCGTGTTCGCGGCAGACTCGATGGTTCCTACAAACAGCTTCCACCAGTCCAGCTGAAATATAAGGATGGGTCCATTCCAGGAAACGGTTTAGGTGCCTATAATAGTGAAGGAATCGAAATTACCGTTAATGGCGGAGGTCAGGACGGTGTCGGTAAAACATCTTTTGGTGGAAATATTCACGTCCTTAAATCAAAAGGGAAAAATGGCCAATATTATAATGGATCCGTCGGAAAAGGATTTGGATACGGTGCTCAAAAAGGATTACTTGTTGCACAAGGAAATGCTGATGCCCGTGCAGGAATTCGCCTCTCCGGTGCAGACTTAATCATTGGTGGTGCTGTGAAGAAACCACTTCCTGCAAAAGAAGCTGGAAATATTGGCTCAAATGCAAATATCAAAGGGTTTGCCTTTGAATACATGACCAATGGCCGTGGTTTAGTTTTAGGTGATCCTGGTCCATGGATTTGTGCCGGAATGACCGGAGGTGTCGTCTATATCCGACACCAGCCTGAATTAGGTTTAACGAAAGAAGCCATTAAAAGACGTATCGCTAAAGGTGCAAAAGTATCCGTTGCTGACTTAAATGAAAAAGGAAAACAAGATATTAATGAGCTTTTAGGAAAATATACAGACTTGCTTGAACAAAATGGTCAGGCAGACGAAGCAAATCAACTTCGCAGTCTTCTAACAAACCCGGAAAATCACTTTGTGCAGATTCTACCTGTTAAAGAACAAGCAGATCCATCTGTATCAACAGAATGATCCAAAGGTCATAAAAAAACGTCCGCTCCAGCAAGCGGACGTTTTTTTGTTACATTTTTTTGTCACAATTAGAATACATTTTTCATATAATATCTCTTGATTATATTCATTAATGCATGTATAGTACTAAAATGTGTCTGAACAGACTAGTATAAAACTTATTCTTGAAAGGAATTTATTTAGATGAAGTTAGGTGCCCGCATCTTAAAAACGGGAATTGCTATTGTTCTATCCCTATACCTAAGTCAGTTGTTGCATTCGCCCTCCCCAGTATTCGCTGGAATTGCTGCGATTTTTGCGATTCAACCGACTATTTACCGCTCTTATTTAACCATTATTGAACAAATCCAAGGAAATATTATTGGTGCATTACTTGCAGTTATTTTTGTGCTTCTTCTCGGAAATCATTTCATTGTTATTGGATTGGCTGCAATTATTGTTATTCTTCTGAATCTCAAGCTTAGACTTGAAAACACAATTGGACTTTCACTTGTCACGTTAATTTCTATTATGGAAACTCATAGTGGGAGTTTTATACATTTTGCTGGAGTTCGTTTCTCCACCATTATGATTGGTGTATTTTCGGCATTTATAGTTAATCTTGTATTTATGCCCCCAAAATACGAAAACAAGCTTTATTTTAAAATTACTACCACGACTGAAGAAATAATTAGGTGGATCCGCTTAAGCACCCGCCACGACTTCGATCATAATCTTCTTAAGACAGATATCGAGAAACTGAAAGAGAATTTGATACAAATGGGACAGTTTTATTCCATGTACAAAGAAGAAAGAAGTTATTTTAAAAAGAATACTTTAGAAAAATCTCGGAAGCTTGTTATATATCGGCAAATGATCTTAACAGCAAAAAAATCACTTGATACATTGAAGCGGCTGCATCGATTTGAAAATGAACTTTTACACCTCCCTGAAAAGTTTCAACAAGCAATTCAGGAACAGTTAGATTGTCTTATTTATCACCATGAACAACTTATGCTACGATTCATCGGCAAAATACCTACCCCACCTTCCATTGCAGAAGGTAGTATTTGTTTAGACAAAAATGGAAATATTTGATTTGTTTTTAGTTCATCAGCAAGAAGTAGCAGAAAAAGATTCTCCACATCTTTATCATACCATGCAAATTATCGCCTCTATTATTGATTATAGTGAACAGGTTGAACATCTTGACACATTAATAACTAGCTTTCATTCCTACCATGACAATGAATTGTCCATCGAAGAAGAAAGCCAGAGTTAAACAAAAAAAGAAACCGAAGCGGATTATACCTCTGCCTCGGTTTCTTTTTTTTCAAGTTGTTGGACTTTAAATAATTTAAAATAGTTGCCTTGCTTAGCCATTAATTCTTCATGTGTCCCTACTTCGACAATTTGACCGTGTTCGATTAAAACAATTCGATTAGCATGTGTAATGGTTGATAACCTGTGAGCAACAATAAAAGTGGTCCGATCCTTAGCTAACTCCTCTAATGATTCTTGAATGGAATGCTCACTTTCTAAATCCAATGCCGAGGTAGCCTCATCTAAAATTAATATTGGAGGGTTTTTTTAGAAATACTCGAGCAATGGCTACCCGTTGTTTTTGACCCCCAGATAATTTGACCCCTCGTTCCCCCACCTTTGTGTTATAGCCATCAGAAAGGTTTAAGATAAACTCATGGGCATTGGCCGCCTTTGCTGCCCGATATACCTCTTCATCTGAGGCACCAGGCTTTCCTAAAAGGATATTGTCTCTCACTGATTCACTGAATAGAATATTATCCTGAAACACGACACCAATCTTGTCCCGTAATGTTTGCACTTTAAAGTCACGGATATCTATTCCATCTAGTGTAATCTGCCCTTTAGTGACATCGTAAAATCGTGGAATTAAACTAACTAGTGTAGATTTTCCACCGCCGCTCATTCCCACAAACGCAATTGTTTCGCCCTTTTTGACATGTAAAGTTATATCTTTTAAGACCATTTCATCCGTTTGGTCGTAAGAGAAGTAAACATGTTCAAATGAAATATCCCCTTGTACGTCGGTGCATTCTCGGGCATTTGGATCATCAGTAATGTCATATTTTTCATCTAAAAATTCAAATACTCGATCCATTGAGGCAAATGATTGAGTGATTGTAGTGGAAGAGTTAACTAACCTTCTTAATGGGCTATAAAGCTTGTCTATATAGGCAAAAAACGCAACCATTGTTCCAAGTGATAGCTCGCCCTGAATGACTAAATAAGCCGAATAGCCAATAACAATTAATGGAGCAATATCGGTAATGGTATTAACAGCTGAGAAGGACTTCGCATTCCAGCTTGTATGCTGAAGGGCTTTTTCTAGGAAGTTTTTATTTTGTTTATCGAATTGTTTTTGTTCAAACTCTTCAATGGCAAAACTCTTAATTACCGGCATACCTTGAACCCGCTCATGAAGATAGCTTTGAACCTCGGCCAAAGCTTGTGAACGCGTTCTTGTGAGTGTGCGTAGATTTCCAAAAAAATACCTGACTGAAAAGGCATAGAGAGGAAACAGCAATACCGACACAATGGTTAATGTTACGTTCATATAAAACATAAGAATAATAGCAATTGCAATAGTGGCAATATCTAGCCATAAATTCATTAATCCGGAGATCACAAATGTTTTCGTCTGCTCCACATCATTAATTACTCTTGATATGATTTCACCAGCCCTAGTGTTGGAAAAATATCGGAAGCTTAATTTTTGAATATGCGTATACATGGTGTCACGAATATCATAAAGGATTTTACTTGATGTCCATTGGGCGAAATATTGTCGGTAATACTCGATGGGTGGGCGAACGATGACAAAAACAACAATCATAACACCCATGATAAGCATTAGTTTATGTATCTTTTCATCCTGTGTAAGCCCATGATTCCCAACAATATCATCGACCACATATTTAATGAGCATCGGAATAATCAGTGGTATGGAGAATTTAATTACACCTATCAAAATCGTACCAATAATTTGTAAGCGATACGGTTTAACAAATTGTAGGTATCGGCGAATACTGCTCAAGCGGGTGTCCCTCTTTCATACATAAATTAAATCACAAACAAAAGAGGCTAACTCCTTTGCTTTTGAGTCAGCCTTAAGGTCACGATTAGCGTCTATATGTTAAGTAACGTTCATACCAAATATCAATAAAATCTGGTGCAAAGGGGCCTTGACGCTGTCTTATCCATTGAATTAATTTTTCAACATTTCTTTTAAGAATTTGATCAATAACATCCGGATAGTTCATTTCGCGGCGATGCCGCTCATATTCATCCTCGTCTAATAAGTTAAAAGTCATATCAGGATACACCTTGATATCAAGGTCATAATCAATATACTTTAGTGCTTCACCATCAAAGATAAATGGTGAACTGATATTACAGTAATAATAAATGCCGTCCTCACGAATCATTCCTATTACATTAAACCAGTATTGAGAGTGGAAATAGCAAATAGCTGGTTCTCTGGTTATCCACGTTCTTCCATCTGATTCTGTTACAAGTGTCCGATCATTCCCACCAATCACCAAATTCTGAGATCCTTTCAATACGGTTGTTTCTTCCCAGACGCGATGGATGTGCCCATTGTGCTTATAGCTATGTATTTGCATTGGTTCACCTTCGATGGGTACGCCCATATTCTCCCCTACCTTCATTCCTGAACGCTTTGTAACCTATTCCAACCATAAATAAAATAAATAACGACAAAAGGTAACAAAGTCCAATTCCTATTTATTATTATTATAACGGTTGAGCCCGGAATTTAAAACAAAAGAGCCATATTTCGATGGCTCTTTGTAAAAATTTGCGTATTTTTTTCAATTTTTCTATTGTTTTTCTAAAATGTTGGTGTTAAATTCGTTTCTCGATACGAATTTATTACCTCTTCTGTTTGCTTTTCAAAAATTAACTGAATCTCTTTTAATTCTTTTTTCATCAGTTGAATGTCTGTTTGAATGCTCTCAAGGTCTGTAGCATGTTGCAATGTCTGAAGTTCATCTTCGATCTGTTGACATCGCTCAAGCTCGGCTTGAAGAAAGAGCAATTTTTCCATAGTCACCATTTGCTCGGAAACTAATCGGTTGAAATGATTCATTTCCCTCACCGCCTTATACTTTAACTATCTTCCTACCTACTATGTATTCTTTAGTAACCCCTTTTTTCCCTTTGACTACTTCTGTAGACTAAAAGGAGGTTTTGTCGAAAAGCGAAAAGCGGAAGCGCCTTGACCAGCCCCGACAGGCAAATGTTCTTTGGCAAGAAAAGTCCGCCCTTTGACTTTTATTGCCAAAGGTTATTTGACCCGAGGGGCTAGGCGCTGTAGCTAGACAAGAAAACTCAAATTTATCCACAAAGAAGGCACTCTTTCGCTTGGAAGAGTGCCTTCTGCTTTGACGCTAATTAGCTTTGTCCGAATTGACCAGAGCCTTGGTTTTTCTTAGCTTGAGATTGTTGGTTTTGTTGTCTTACTTCAGCAGCATTTGTTTCGCTAGCGAATTCAGTTCCGAATTGACCAGCTGCACCAGATGCACCTCTAGCAGATTGAGCATTTTGCTTTCTTACTTCAGCAGCGTTAGTTTCGCTAGCAAATTCAGTTCCGAATTGACCAGCTGCACCTGCAGAACCTTGAGCAGATTGAGCGTTTTGTTGTCTTACTTCCTGGATGTTAGTTCCAGCTGAAGTTTTGTTTGGCTGTTGATTGAAGTTTGCCATTGTAATCACCTCCACGAGATTAATGTATCCCGGTACGGTGGAGATTATCCAAAAAATTATTTAAAAATAATTTAAACCAGTAAAGAGATTCCTCCATCAACGATGATCGTTTGTCCCCTAATCATGCTTGAATCCTCTGATAAAAGGAACATGATACAGTTAACCATATCTTCAATTTCCACCATTCTTCCTGCTGGCGTCTTTTCTTTTGCTTCTTGCAGCAATTCTTCACGATTTGGAAAATGTTTTAATGCTTCCGTATCAACAGCTCCTCCAGAAACCGCATTGACAATAATATTTTTTGGAGCCAATTCGACAGCTAAATATCTGGTTAATGCCTCAAGTGCTGCTTTTGAAACACCTACTACTGTGTAATTTTCTAAGTAACGAATGGATCCAAGTGAACTTATGCTAACAATTTTTCCTCCGCCATTTCTCTCCATCAATTTTGCTGCTTCTTGTGCACAGAATAATAGTGCTTTGCTGTTAATATTCAACGTCCAATCCCAATGAGACTCTTCAAGCTCCATAACAGGACGTTGTACACCAGAAGCTGCATTGTTAACAAATACATCTAAGCGGCCGAACTCCTGTTCAATTTGGGCAAACATGTCTTTAATCTTAGCTACATCACCAACATTAGCTTTTACAATGAAAGCCTTTCTACCTAATGCCTCCACTTGTTCAGCCGTTTCTAAGGCCCCTTTTTTACTTCTGGCATAGTTAATAACAATATCATAGCCTGCCTCAGCCAATTTTAAGGCAGTTGCTTTTCCGATTCCTCTGCTGCTTCCAGTAATTAATGCTACTTTTTGTGTCATCCTTCTATTCCCTTCTTTTTTCAAGTTCAAATTGGTTAAGTGTATATCTCCCACGCATAGCTGCGCGCTTTTCATTTCATTTTAGCTTTTCCATGAATAGAAGACAATTAATATAGAAAACTAATGGCAAAATGATTGAAAGGAGAGGTAAGATTATGTATGTAGGAAGAGATATGACTGAGCTTTCTATGATGCCTAAGACGGATTGGCAAAATAGTGAGCTTGCTTTTTTTCATCATTCCTTGCAACAAATAGCCCCTTATTTAAACAGCGAGGGACAAACCATTCATCGAGAAATCATCGAAGAAATTGAAAACCGCGGGGGCATGAAAAGACAAGAAGCAGATTATACTCACGGGACTAAAATTACGTACGATTAAAAAATGAACGCCGTTTCACGGCGTTCATTCGTTTTTATAATCTCGTGACAGCTTAAACATTTTTTGATATGGTACAGGAAAAGCGTATTCTTTCATTTCTTCAAGTGTTACAAATTTCCACTCTTCACTTTCCGGTACAAAATGTTTAATAGTACCGGTATACACCTTGATATTCCATACTAGGTGCGAAAAAACATGTTCAATTTGCCCGATTATCTGACCAAATTGAATGTCTAAATCCAATGATTGTTTAAACAATTTAACAATCTGCTTTCGTTCATTTTGTAATGGGTGATGAAGCTCTACAGTTGGAAACTCCCATAAATTAGCGAGTAGGCCACTAGCTGGCCGTTTATGAATGAGTATTTTCCCATTTTCGTCTTCAACGACCGCTGCTGCTAGTTGCACATCTCGTGTTTTGACCTTTTTCGTTTTGATTGGAAGTTCTTCTTGGGCACCTTCATGAAAGGCATGACAATGCTCACGAACAGGACACAATAAACAAGAAGGAGAAGTCGGTGTACAAATTAAAGCCCCCAATTCCATTAATGCTTGGTTAAATGCAGAGGGGTCTTCATGTGAAATGATATCTCGAACTGCCTTTTCAAAAATCTTTCTTGAAGAAGCCTTCGCAATATCTTCCCGAATTAACAAAATTCGTGATAATACCCTCATCACATTTCCATCAACAGCTGGCTCTGGAATTCCATAGGCAATGCTTAAAATGGCACCCGCAGTATAGGGTCCCACTCCCTTAAGAGAAGAAATATCCTCTGGTGTGTTCGGCACTACCCCATTATATTTCTCTTTTACTTCCCTAACGGCAGATTGAAGATTTCTAACTCTGGAATAATAGCCTAGACCCTCCCAAGCCTTTAGGACTTTCTCCTCTTCTGCTTCAGCTAAGTCTTCAATCGTGGGAAACCATTCTATAAAACGATTAAAGTAGGGTATAACTGTATCGACTCTTGTTTGTTGTAACATGATTTCTGAAACCCAAACCTTGTAAGGATCCTGGTCCTTTCTCCAAGGTAAATCTCGTTGTTCAGCATGAAACCAGGAAATGAGATCATTTTGAAAAGCATTTATATTGATTTTTTCTGAATTTTCTTGTTCAATTATCATAACTTTTAGTCCTCCAGATTGTTAAACACAATGAAAAAAGGGAATATAATAATATGCATTTCGTTTTACAATAAGCGAATTTGTCGATTTTGACAAGAACCTAATTCATAGAAGGAGGCTATCCTTTTGGATACTGGAACTCATGTTGTAATGGGCATTGCTCTTGGCGGTCTTGCTACACTTGACCCTGTTGTAGCTAGCAGCCATGCCACTGCTACCAGTGTGTTGATTGCAACAATCGCCGGATCTCAAATACCAGATATTGACACGGTTTTAAAGCTTAGAAATAATGCTATCTATATACGTAATCATCGAGGAGTTACGCATTCCATTCCGGCGGTTCTATTATGGCCGCTTGTGATTTTAGCAGTGGTCTATCCTTTTTTCCCTCATGCTAATCTTCTTCATCTATGGGCTTGGACCTTTGCAGCAGTATTTATTCATGTTTTTGTTGATATCTTTAATGCCTACGGGACGCAAGCATTGCGACCTTTTTCCTCAAAATGGGTTGCTTTAGGGGTCATCAATACCTTTGACCCTTTTATCTTTGGGATTCATGTTGTTGGAATTCTCATTTGGGTTATTGGAGCAAATCCAGGTATTACCTTTTCCATCATGTATTTGGTCATCTTGGGCTACTATTTAAAGCGATATCAAGCCAAGAAAAGAGTATTAGTGGAAGTAAGAACTTTGATTCCAGATGCAACGGAAATTATTATCGCTCCTACTATGAAGTTTCATCATTGGCGGATTGCCGCTATGAACAAGAAACAATTTTTTGTAGGTAGAGCAATCGACGGTAAAGTGGAGATCTTAGATCAATTCAAACGTATTCCTGTACCCAATACACCTGTTATTGAGGCAGCCAAAAAAGATAAAAATCTGTCCGCCTTTCTATCCTTCTCCCCTGTTTACCGATGGGAAGTGGATGAATACGATAATTTTTACGAGGTGCGGTTCATCGATCTTCGATACCGAAGCAATGGGCACTACCCGTTCGTCGCCGTCGTTCAGTTAGATTGTGATTTAAATCCGATTAGCTCCTATACAGGCTGGGTGTTTAGTGAAAAAAAACTAAGAAAAAAACTAAGTATTATATCAAATTAATATCATGAAAAAAGAAAACTCGTTGTGGCGAGTTTTCTTTTAATTTGTTTGATTCTTTTCCTGATTTAAAAAATGTTTATATTTCGGATTGGTGGCGATGAAATCATGAAGTCTATTTCCATAATTCTCAATCCATTGCCTCACAATTTTCTCAGTCATTTCACTGCCCTTATACTCCCTGCCAGCTTTTGCATAACTGGTTTCGAAATCATCCCAAAGCAATTCCACCCAGGTCCTTGCTTGGTCAAAGGATAATTCGTTATTTTTTTCTAACAACAACCTTGTTAATTCTTCCTGATACACTTTCATACACTCACCTCATTGCCATTTTCTTATAACATAACCCATGTGAAAAGCGCGAATACTAACATTACGTGGTAAGCACTGAGATGCCGCCTTTGCTTTTCACGTTTTTCTCATTCCCAAAATGGAGGTACAGCATGAGAAATAAAGAAACGAATTTTCCTAATCAAAATAATAATAAGTTAGAGGGCGAGCCAAGAGCGAAAGCAGAATATGCTTCTAAAAGAGCCGATGGCACCATCAATACCCATCCACAAGAGCGTATGCGTGCTTCAGGGGAACGCGATGACGAATCCCCTCAGTACTCATAACTACCCGTTTATTAGACAAGCCAGAGATCTCTCTCTGGTTTGTCTTCATTTTAGCCCTTTTAACATAGAAATCGGGAGAGCCTCTTCTTTTCCATCGCCTTTTAAACGATATCCCCAAGCAAACACACCGTTCATATAGTCAATTTTAAAATATTGGCCTGGATCGCCTTCAATTTCATATATTTCGCCTGGTTGAAACGATTCTGGATTAATCAGATACGCTCTTGCCATTTGTACCTTTCTTTCAAGCACAGCATACTCACTAACCATTCCCATTTGTTCAGCTTTTCGTGCTTTTTCTTGAAGTGAAGCAATTTCCTGTTTTAACTCATGCTCTGTCATATCACTGTATCGTTTCTCCTGCTGCATCCAATTCACTCCCCTTTATCTTCTTTTTTTAGTATAGTAATTTTTATAGGATTAATAAAGGCTTAAAACTCACACAAAGGAGAGCACACTATGAAAACAATGATTGTAACTGGGGCAGGCTCAGGCTTAGGCAAAGAATTAGCTTTCTTATTTTCAAAAAAAGGGTATCACCTTCTATTGGTTGGAAGAACCATTGAAAAGCTAGCCCGAGCAAAGCAGGAGATAGAAGCATTGGGTGGAAACGCAGATATCTTATCACTTGATATTTCAGATAATGAAGAGGTTGGTTCAAAACTAAGTGAAGTAAATGAGCGTTACCAAATAGCCGGCTTGGTCAACAACGCAGGTATCGGTCATTTTGGACCGTTTACGGAGATGGATCATACACAAATAAAAGAAATGCTTGAGACGAATGTATGGGGAACGATTTTGATGACAAAAGCCATTCTTCCACTTTTATCCCAAAATGGAGAAGGGCGAATCATGAATATTATTTCTACTGCGGGCTTGCGCGGGAAAGTAAATGAGGCAGTGTATGTTGCCAGCAAATTTGCTGTAAGAGGATTTACAGAAAGTCTACAAAAGGAATACGAAGGTTCTGGAATCAAATTTAACGCTGTTTACATGGGCGGGATGGACACGCCATTTTGGGACGAAAGCACTCATGTTTCAGACAAATCACGATTTAGGACAGCAAAGGAAGTAGCGGAAATTATTATGGATCAAATCGATCAGGATTCTATTATTATTGAGAGTAAATAAGGCTAATAAATAAGAGGACAGGCTTCACTCAGTCTGTCCCCTACTCTTTAATTTTCTTCACTTTCTATCTCAGAAAGAAATCTCTCGATATTATCCATTGAAAATCCTTTACGATATAAAGCTTGTTTCATCTTTTGTTGGTATTCATACCCACTTAAATGCGCATACTTTCGATGGGTTTTTTCACCTTGGAACCGGACCGCTTCCATTTCCTCATCTTCTTCTTTTTCAACTTTTGCTTCATTCACTGCAATTCCTATGACCTCAAAGGGATACCCTTTTCTTAAGAGTAAATTTTCTAGCTTCTGCTTCTGAATTTTTAAGGAATCCTTTGAATTTTTTTGAAAAAACTTTTCGCTCATTTTTGTTGCTTTTTCAATCTGCTGCTCTCGGGGATACTCCTCTATTGCTTGCATAAGAGTCCCCTCTCCAATCCCTTTTTCCTTTAACTCTAACCTAATTAAATCAGGACCTTTATCTGTCGTATTCGCCTGGGTCCTTACATAAGCCAAGGCATATTCCTGATCATTAATATATTTTTGCGAGATTAACCTATGGAGAACCTCGTTAATGACGGGTTCATCAAGTTCCTTTTTTAAAAGGTAATCCTTGATTTCTTTTTCCGACCTCATCCTTCTTGCCAGATAATTGACCGCTAAGTTGTAGGCCTTACGGATATCGTCTTGATACTGAATTTCCAAGAAAGAAAAATCATCAAGCTCCATCCCTTTTTTTAAATTGAATTTAATTAACACATCGCTGTCGACACTAAAGGCAAATTCTTCACCCTTGCCCTTGCCATAATCCATAAAAACGTTAAAACGGTCTACATTTTTTTGCTGTGTGGTGATTTTCGTAATAATGGCCATTTCCTTCACCTCACTTTCACTTTACCATACTTTTTTATTAAAAGGCTGTGTTAAAGAACAATGTTGATTTTTATAACCTGTTGATTGGAGTGGAAGGCGCGAAGACTCCTGCGGGAGTAGCGGTCTCGGGAGACCCCGCAGGAGGAACGACGAGGAGGCTCCCGGAACGCCCGCGGAAAGCGAAGCGACTGGAACGGAAATCAACAGACAAATTTAACAAAGCCTATTAAAATAAGGTAAAATAAAGCAAAAGGAGGTCTACTACATGAAAATTGCAATTGCAGGTGGAACAGGCTTTGTTGGAAGGGCACTTGTCAATGAACTAAGTAAGTATGAACATGAAATAGTTATTTTAACTCGCCAGGCAAGAAAATCTAACGAGAAGGCCAACATTCGATATACTCAATGGTTAACTGATGATGCGAACCCTGTTATGGACCTCCAAGATACGGATATCTTTATTAACCTCGCAGGTGAGTCGATTAACAGCGGGCGCTGGACCGAAGAGAGAAAAAGTAAAATTTTATCTAGTCGAATGGAAGCAGTCGATGCAGTCCTAGACATAATAAACAAATTAGATCGGAAACCGCAGGCGCTTATTAACGCCAGTGCGATTGGTATTTACGGAACCTCAGAAACAAAAGTATTTACTGAAAATAACGAAAAACTAGGCACGGATTTTTTAGCAGAAACAGTTGTAAAGTGGGAACAAGAGGCAAGCAAGGCGGTTCCATTAGGAATTAGACCGGTCTTATGCAGATTTGGTATCATTCTTGAAAAGGATGCTGGCGCTCTTCCAAAGATGCTGATGCCTTATAAGTGGTTTATAGGAGGCAATATTGGAAGTGGTAAACAGTGGATGTCATGGATTCATCTTGAGGATGTAGTGAAAGGTATACTCTTTGCAATTGAAAATAAACAAATTCAAGGTCCTGTAAATTTCACTGCTCCACATCCTGTGAGGATGAGCGATTTTGGCAAAACGCTTGCTGAAGTCTTGCATCGACCACACTGGCTTCCTGTACCTAGCTTTGCCCTTCGTTTGCTCCTTGGTGAAATGAGCACCTTAGTGGTAGATGGGCAAAAGGTTTTACCGAATAAACTTTTAGATCATGGATTCCAATTTCAGTACCCTAATTTAGAAAAAGCATTAAAAAATATATTTTCTTAAATAAAGTATCATTCCTTCCTCAAAAGGTAAAAATGGAAATAAGTACATATATTTAGTGCTTCATTTTTACCACTTAGCTTGATGACAATTAACAAACCAAAAATGTTGAAAGGAATGAGCAAAATGGCGGGAAAAAAGAAAAAAGATTTGGGTAGAGGTAAATATACCTTAACAAGTACACAAGAGGTTTTATACCAGCGTGATTTTAAGATGGCTGACCGTGCCGCCGGCTATCATGACAGCAAAACTAAGCTGTAAGTGACAGAATTCTATACTTATACCAAAAATTAATTTAAAGTTTTTCCATTAATGAGCCCCTTTCTAATTGTAAAAGCTATTAGGGAGTGAGAGATATCTTTCTCCCTCTAGCTGAATTTGAAAGGGGTTTTAGTAATGGGTCGAATGCATAATGGAGGTTCTCACAAAAATAATAAAGCATCACTTCCACAAACACCGAAAAATATGAAAACAGATGGAAACGATGTAGAATACTCACAAGAATTTGCTGATCATGCAGATCTTGAAGCACAAGCCCGTGCTAATGCCGCAAACCAGCGTGTAAAGAATAAGAAAAGATAAGCATAAAAAAAGAGAAGCAGGCTTTTGCCCTGCTTCTTAAAGTATATAAAAGGGGGAAATAAATGGTATATCAGCGAGCTCTAATGAGAGGCTTCAGCGTGCTGAGCTGTTAGAACTCGGTACTACTGTTAGTTGGTATTCACATTCCTTGCAGGTGCCTTCTTGATATAGCCTTTGATGAAAGGGACTGCATAACGGTCAAGTCCGAAGTAATAAGCACCTGTTCCTACGAAGAGAAGAATCATTGCTGCTGTATAAAGAATTGGGTTCGTGCTTGTTGTACCTGCCAGCATGAAGTTTAAGTTCATAAATGCACCGGCGATTAATGCTGGAAGAGTGGCTAATCCGACAATTAATCCTAAACCAACAAGTAATTCTCCCCAAGGAATTAATACGTTAAAGATTTGAACATTTGGAATAGCAAATTGTTGTAAGAAATCTGCGTACCAAGCCTGCACTGCTGGATGATCGCCAGTTGCATTGGCGAGTGCACCTTTTAAAAATCCGCCAGCATCAAATCCACCTGTTAATTTATGATAACCTGCTTCAATCCACTGTAATCCAAGCCAAACTCTTAAAACAGTCCAAACAACGGCTGCTTGAGGGGTTTTGTACCATCTCATCACAATCATCTCCAATTGTTTTATTTGTGAATATTTTCACAAAATAATGTAATGATAAGTTCTTTCCCCTTTCGATGAGGGGGTGTTCAGCTAGCTGTGTCGTGTAGGGAAGTTAGTTTGTGCTTCTTTGTTTGTGAATTATTTCACTATCCTCTCTACACTTTTAATATACTCTCCTGTATTTTAAATGACAACGGCTTTCACAGTTTCTTAACATATTAATGTTAGAAAATTGAATAGAATGTGAACTTATTAAGTTGTTTATATTAGAAACAGGTTTGTACATACTTGTGGATAATTATTCTGATTTTTGTGGATATTGTGAATAAGTCTGTGGAATACCTTTAAAACGGGACTTTTGATGTGGATAATACAGTGGATAATTATGGTGGAACCGTGACTATTGAATTAAGTTTTTAGAAGTTGTACAAACAAAAAAAGAGCAGCATGGCTCTTTTTTATTTGTACACTTATTACAATGCCTTAAGCGCAGCTTTTACCTGTTTCACTCGCTCGTACTCTCCTATTATTGGAAAATACACGAGGTTTTTTTGTTGTTTTGCCAGCTGTATTACCTCTTTGCTTGATGCTCTGATGACATGCGTTCCTTCTTCCACTTCCTCAATCCAAGTAATTGCTGGAGTGATTGGTTTATGCGTCAATCCGTGCACTAGCCAGGTTTCCTGCTTATCATTTTTACTAAATTCAGTTACCACTTCTTGAGAACGTGTAACAGTGCGTTTTCCCGGAGGATTTTGACACACATAGACTAAATCCTCAATGACAGCACTCGCCGTAGGAAACATTCCAGCTCCCGGCCCCTGAAGTGTAATTTCCCCTACAATATCCGAGTAGACATTTACTGCGTTCTGAACTCCTTCTACATGGTAAAATGGATGCTCTTTTCCCACGAGAGCTGGTTTTACTGTTGCTTTAATTTGACCGCCTAGCCTTGTTATACTTGCAATATGCTTAAACCTTAGCCCCGCCGTTTCTGCAGCTTCAATCAATTCACTTGTTATGGATGTAATTCCTTCGCGGTCAACATCCTGCCAATTTGGTTCTTCTCCAAAAGCGAGTCTGCTTAAAATCATGGTTTTATAAAAGGCATCAAAGCCCTCCACGTCATTTGTTGGATCAGCTTCAGCATAGCCATTCTCTTGTGCTAATACTAGTGCCTGTGCAAATGACTGCTTCTTTTCCCTCATTTCTGAAAGAATAAAATTGGAAGTTCCATTTAGAATTCCTCGGACCTGCTTGACACGATTAATATTTAAAAGCTGTCTAAGTGTTTGTATGACTGGAATTCCACCTGCTACAGTGGCTTCAAATCCAACAGAAACATTTTTCTCCGCTGCGAGCTCAAGCAGTTCTTTCCCGTGATGGGCAAACATTTCCTTATTAGCTGTAATGATGTGGCAGCCCCGCTGTATGGCTGATTTTAAAAATGTAAATGTCGGCTCTTTATCGACAATAGCCTCCACAACAACATCAAGCTGTTCGAGATTTAAGATATCCGCAAATTCTGTTGTTACTAATACATTTTCACTAATATTTCTTTTCTTTTGCGTGTTTCTGATAAGAACAGCGGCAACTTCAACCTTTTTGCCCAATGTAGCTGTAAGCTCCTCACTGTGTGATTGTATTGTTCGATATACTCCTTCACCAACTGTTCCAAATCCAAGGATTGCCACTTTAATTACAGACACATACATCCATCCCTTCACTACACATTTTTGACACGAGACTGTTTATTTTTCAAAAAGAAAAACCCTCTTCTATAAGAAGAGGGTAAGTTTCCTCCTCTTATCTATCAGGTTAAAAATAACCTGCAGGAATTAGCACCTTTTCAAGGAATACCTTGAAGGTTGCCGGGTTTCATCGGGCCTAGTCCCTCCACCACTCTGGATAAGAGTTTTTATTTGATTTTCATTAATTTACCAAGTTATAAAGAGAATTGTAGTTGATGCAGTATTAAATGTCAATATATTCTTTCAATTTATTACGATCGTACACCTGTAAATTTGGCATGCTCTTCTTTTACTAAGTTGATAAAATTCTCCCTCTCAAAATCCATACTGGTGATTATTTTGATATTATTCTCATTGCTTAAGAACCGTTTCACCTTCCTATTTTGGTGAATGATATATGAGTATCTAACATCCTTTTCTAGTGAAGTAAACCAGTCTTCTTCCCTTAATCTGATTATATTCTTTTCAAACTTCGATTTTGGGGACCATTCAGGAATGAGAAATTCAATGACTCCCCCTACTAAATCAATTAGTAAATCAAAAAGAAAACCGCTAATGGGAATTCACTCCTCCAGCACAATATTCATAGACCTATTGTATCTCTTCCAACTATATATTTAAAAGGGCAACTATTCTTTGGTAAAGTTTATTACATTTGTAGATAAATCATGATTTTGTGTAGATATATTATTAAAGTGTGTAGATAAATGGTAAAAGTGTGTAGATATCTCTAAAAAACGTGTAGATAAAACGCAAAAGTGTGTAGATATCGCCATCCACCCTTTTTTACAGCAAAAAGAAACCCGCCAATGGCGAGTTTCCCATACTTTTAACGCTTCAATTTCCCCTCAGCAAGCTGAATTTGCTTCCCAACCTGCTCTGGAGCCGTGCCGCCAAAGCTGTTTCGAACCGCAACTACGTGTTCCGGCGCTAAAACCTCGTAAATATCCTCTTCAAATAAAGGACTAAACTCTTGATATTCTTCAAAGCTTAAATCTAGTAAAAACTTATTGGACTGGATTGAGTATAAAACAATTTTTCCAATGACTTCATGGGCCTCACGGAACGGTAACCCCTTAGTTACCAGATAATCTGCAATATCCGTAGCATTCGAAAAGTCATTGTTAATCGCTTTTCGCATCACATCTTTTTTAACAGTCATCGTTTCAATCATTGGAGCTAAAAGTTTCAAAGAACCTTCCAATGTTTCTACCGTATCAAACATACCTTCTTTATCTTCTTGTAAGTCCTTATTGTAGGCTAGAGGCAATCCTTTAAGGACCGTCAGCAGCCCAATCAAATTGCCATACGTACGTCCTGTTTTTCCACGAAGCAGCTCTGGTACGTCTGGATTTTTCTTTTGCGGCATAATACTTGAGCCTGTGCAGAAGGAATCATCCAGTTCAACAAATTGGAACTCCTGGCTGGACCAGATCACTAATTCTTCGGAGAAACGAGAAATATGCGTCATGATGATAGAACCAATTGATAGAAATTCAAGAATAAAATCACGGTCGCTGACAGCATCCATACTGTTTGGATACACCGTTTCAAAGCCTAGTAGTTCTGCTACACGTTCACGGTTGATAGGAAAAGTAGTTCCTGCCAACGCACCCGAACCAAGCGGAAGCCAGTTCACCCGTTTCAAACTATCAATCAGTCTCTCTTTATCACGTTCGAACATCCAAAAATATGCCATTAAATGGTGAGCAAACGATACAGGCTGCGCACGCTGGAGGTGAGTGTAGCCTGGAATTAAGGTTTGGACATGTTCTTTTGCCTGCTCGACTAAAGCTTCCTGAACATCTTCGAGCAATTTAATTAATTCCGTTGTTTTTGTTCTTAAATAAAGGTGCATATCAGTAGCTACTTGATCATTTCGGCTACGCCCCGTATGTAGCTTACCGCCCACCGGTCCGATTTTTTCTATCAACAGCTTTTCGATATTCATGTGAATATCTTCATCTTCTACCAAAAACTCTACTTCGTTTGCATGAACCATTTTTTGAATCGCAAGAAGGCCGTCCTTAATTTTTTCAGCATCCTCAACTGGGATAATGCCACATTCACCAAGCATTTGCACATGTGCCAGGCTTCCGGCAATATCCTCTTTTGCTAACTTTTGATCAAAAGATATGGATGCTGTAAATTCTTCTACGAGCTTGTTGGTTTCCTTTGTAAATCGTCCGCCCCATAACTTAGACATGCCATGCTCCCCCTTAAAATGAAAGAAGATAGCCCCCGAAATAGGATTCGAGGGCAATCCGAATTATTTTACAATCGTTTCTTTTTTAGTAACCTCTGAATATACCTTTGTTGGTAAGCCCCAAATCTTAATAAAGCCAACAGCAGCATTGTGATCGAATGCATCACCTTTTGAATAGGTTGCTAGCTCCTCGTTGTATAAGCTAAATGGAGACTTACGGCCTACAACTGTGTGATTTCCTTTATGAAGCTTTACACGAATCGTTCCTGTAACAGTCTTTTGTGTTTCTTCAATAAACGCATCAAGTGCTGGTTTGATCGGAGAATACCAAAGACCTTCATAAATAATCTTTGCCATCTGCTGCTCCACTTGTGTCTTAAATTGAGTAACCTCACGAGTTAATGTTAAGAATTCTAATTCCTTATGCGCATTGATTAAAATGAGTGCAGCCGGATTTTCATACACTTCTCTTGATTTAATTCCTACTAATCTATTTTCAATATGGTCGATACGGCCCACACCGTGCTTACCACCCAGTGCGTTTAACGTTTCAATTAACTGAACTAGTGGAAGCTTCTCACCATTAAGGGCAACAGGAACCCCTTGTTCGAATTCAATTTCTACATATTCAGCGGCATCTGGAGTTAGTTCAATCGGATTCGTCCAATCGAATGCTGCTTCAGGCGCTTCTGCCCATGGATCTTCAAGTACTCCTGCTTCACAAGCACGTCCCCAAATGTTTGCATCAATGGAAAAAGGATTATCTAAATCTACTGGAATCGGAATACCGTTTTCCTCAGCATATTTAATTTCTTCATCCCGTGTCATTCCCCATTCACGAACAGGAGCAACCACCTTTAGGCTTGGGTTTAATGCTTGAATGGACACTTCGAAACGGACTTGGTCATTGCCTTTTCCTGTACAGCCATGAGCAACAGCTGAAGCACCTTCTTTTTCCGCCACCTCTACTAATAGTTTTGAGATAAGTGGACGGGAAAGGGCTGAAGATAATGGATATTTACCTTCATATAAACAATTAGCCTTTAAAGCTGGTAAAATATATTCCTTTGCCAATAATTCTTTTGCATCGATCATATATGCTTTAACGGCTCCAACATTTAATGCCTTATTTTTAATAGCTTCTAAGTCTTTTCCTTCACCTACATCTAGACCTAGTGCAATGACATCATAACCGTATTTTTCTTGGATCCATTTAACCGAAACGGATGTATCTAAACCACCTGAATATGCTAAAACAATTTTTTCTTTTGCCATCTGTATTCTCCTCGTGCTTTTGTGAATTTTTATTCAATCAATAGAATTATTATACAACAACTCTCACAAAAAGTGAAACTATTATGCTAATAAATGTTTTAAAATTGCTTTTTGCGCATGCAGGCGGTTCTCAGCTTCATCAAATACGACTGAATGAGTACCGTCAATAATATCTGCCGTTACTTCTTCATCGCGATGAGCAGGTAGACAGTGTAAAAAGATATAATCAGCTTTAGCCTGTTTGCATAGTTCTTCATTGACTTGAAAGCCTTCAAACGCCTTCAATCTTTTTTCCGTTTCTTCTTCCTGCCCCATGCTGGTCCAGACGTCTGTTACGACGACATCCGCGTCTTTAATCGCTTCAAGTGGATTATTTGTAATGACAACTGAACTTCCTGTTTGCATGCCCTCTTTAATAGCTGCCTCCGTAATTTTCCCATCAGGTAAATAACCCGGCGGGCTGGCGATACTAACATCCATTCCTACCTTTACTGCCCCTTCCATTAACGAATGGGCCATATTATTATTTCCATCTCCAATATAGCAAAGCTTTAACCCTTCTAATTTCCCTTTGTGCTCAAGAATGGTTAAAAGGTCAGCTAATACCTGGGTTGGATGCTGCAAATCGGTTAACCCATTCATCACTGGAACAGTAGCGTGCTCTGCTAATTCTTTTACAGAGTCATGTGAAAACGTTCGAATCATGATTCCATCCACATAGCGTGATAACACTTTAGCTGTATCGGAAATACTTTCCCCACGTCCAAGCTGAATGTCTTTTGAGCTTAGGAAAATCGCATGCCCCCCAAGCTGCAGCATTCCTACTTCAAACGAAACCCTAGTACGGGTAGATGACTTCTCGAAAATCATTCCTAACACTTTTCCACTTAAGAAAGGATGCGGTTTCCCTTGCTTTTGCATTTGCTTTAGTTCAAGCGCGTCATTTAACAGGTAAAGGATTTCATCAGAAGTGAAATCCGATAGCTGTAAAAAATCTTTCCCCTTCAGTTGCGGGTTATTTTTTTCGTTCGATTTAATTGCTTCTACCATGAACGGCACCTTCTTTTTCAATATTGTAATATTCACTAACCGTCCGCACTTGGTATTCAGAGGGAGAACCTTTCTGCAGCCCAAATGTCGCCTCAATCGTATCTAAATGGGTAAATACAGGTATTTTGTAACGAACAGCATGCTCACGAATTTGAAAACCAAATTTCATTTTATTTCGACCTTGATTCGGAATATTGATGACTGCTTTGATTAACTGCTTTCGGAAAAAGTTGCTTACATCCGTATCATCCTTGACCACTACCTCAACAGGGATTCCGTTATCCTGGAGGAAAATTGCTGTTCCTTCTGTAGCAGCAATTTTGTAATTTTTATCGATAAATTGTTTAATAATTGCAAGACTAGCAGGCTTCTCACGGTCCGAAATGGAGCAAAACAGATAATTTTTCTCTGTCTCTTCACCCAGTGAGAGAATCGACTTTTCTAAAGCCGCTTGAAACGTTACTCCCATTCCCAGGGCTTCACCCGTTGATTTCATTTCTGGCCCAAGCACATGATCAACACCTTTTAACTTACTCGATGAAAACACTGGTGTTTTTACAGAATAGTAGTTCGGTTCAGGTAGTAACCCTTCAGTTGGTGATAACTTGGTTAACGATTGACCCAATTGAACACTTGTTGCCCACTCAATCATCGGAACGCCTGTTACCTTGCTGATAATTGGCACGGTTCTTGACGAGCGCGGGTTCACTTCTAGTACATAGACTTCATCTTCATAGATGACAAATTGAATGTTCATCATCCCAATGACAGAAGCTGACTTGGCAATCTTCCCTGCATAATCAATTAATGTTTCTTTGACTTTTGCTGTTAGAGAAATCGGCGGGAATACCGTGATACTATCACCAGAGTGGACTCCAGCTTTTTCAATATGCTCAAAAATACCAGGAACCACAATCGTTCCACCGTCACAAATAACATCAATCTCACATTCTAAACCAGGTAAATATTTATCTACTAATAATGGCCACATGGATGCTTGCGAGTTCCCCTCAAGCTGCACAATATATTGGCTAAGCTCTTCTTCTGAAAAAATAGTAAACATCGATTGACCGCCAATCACATACGATGGACGAACAAGAACTGGGTAGCCTAATTTTTCTGCTGCTTCCTTCAATTCATCTTGGTGTGAGACTGTTTGACCCTCAATATGGGGAATATTTAAGTCTTCAAGCAACTGATAGAATTGCTTTCGATCTTCTAAACGATCGACATTTTTAACAGAGGTACCTAAAATGGTCACTCCTTCTTCTTCTAAAGAATGAGCCAAATTAATCGCCGTTTGTCCGCCAAATTGAATCAAGACCCCGTCAACCTTTTCCTTCTCAATTACATGCAGAACATCTTCCGCTGCAAGAGGTTCAAAATATAGACGATCCGCAATTGAGTAGTCTGTACTAACTGTTTCTGGGTTGTTATTTATGACAACGGCTTCATAGCCGTTCTTCTTAATCGCTTTTGCCGCATGGACAGAACAATAATCAAATTCGATTCCTTGACCAATTCGAATCGGACCAGAACCAATAACAAGAATCTTCTTCTTATTAGTTACTTCTACTTCGTCAAAACCATGCCACGTAGAATAGTAGTAAGGTGTGATAGCATCAAATTCTGCTGAACAGGTATCAACCATTTTATAGCCAGGTTTCAAGTTTAATTCTTTCCACTTTTTACGAATCTGTTTTTCAGGAATATCGTATATTTCCGATAAAAGTTTATCGGACACATTATTTCGTTTTGCTTGTTTAAGCAGGAGGACAGGAACTTGCTCCCATTGATAGGATGCCAATTCCTTTTCAATCGCAACGATTGAACTAATTTTGTGTAAAAACCATGGATCAATCTCGGTTAACTGCTGTATTTTTTCAAGAGTAATCCCTCTTCTAAAGCATTCGGCAATGATGAATAACCGTCTGTCATTTGCTGTTGTAAGAAGATCATAAAGGGTGGCATCTTCTGCTGTTTTATTCCCCTCAAGACAAAGACCATACACATTCATCTCCATTGACCGAATGGCTTTGTTTAAAGCCCCCTCAAATGTGCGGTCAATTGCCATTACTTCACCTGTTGCTTTCATTTGCGTTCCAAGTGTACGGTCTGCCTCTGGAAACTTATCAAATGGGAAGCGAGGTAGTTTTACCACAATATAATCAATCGCTGGCTCAAATGAAGCAAACGTGTTACCTGTTATTGGATTCACAATCTCATCCAAATGGTACCCAATCGCACACTTTGCTGCCATCCGCGCAATCGGATAACCCGTTGCTTTTGAGGCAAGTGCTGATGAACGGCTCACCCGTGGATTTACTTCGATAATATAGTACTGATTGGATTCTGGGTGAAGTGCAAACTGAATATTGCAGCCTCCGATGATTTCTAATTCTCTAATGACTTTAATGGAAACATCACGTAGCATTTGATATTGAACGTCATTCAATGTCTGTGATGGAGCAACTACAATGGAATCCCCGGTATGAACGCCGACAGGATCCATGTTTTCCATATTACACACAATGATGCACGTGTCATTTGCATCACGCATGACTTCGTACTCGATTTCTTTCCAGCCTTTAATACTTTTTTCAACCAGTACCTGACCAATTGGACTCGCAGCTAGCCCTTTTTTCAAGACGATTTCAAGTTCATCGAAGGTGTGAGCGAAGCCCCCGCCCTCTCCCCCTAATGTATAGGCTGGGCGAATGATTACTGGAAATCCGATTTCTTGAACGAACTGTACTCCTTCTTCAAAGCTGTGAATAATAGCAGATTCAGGAATAGGTTCGCCGATTGTAAGCATGAGATTACGGAATCTTTCCCGGTCTTCACCGTTTTTGATTGATTCAACCGAAGTTCCTAATAGCTCTACATCGTATTTTTCTAAAATCTTTTGTTCATATAACTGAACGGTTAAATTTAAGCCTGTTTGCCCCCCTAGGGTGCCAATGACTCCATCGGGCTTTTCTTTTTGAATGATTTTTTCGATTGTAGCCACGTTTAAAGGTTCAATATATACCTTATCGGCAATGGCCTCATCAGTCATAATGGTTGCCGGATTATTATTAATTAAAACAACTTCAATTCCTTCCTCTTTCAAGGCGATACAAGCTTGTGTTCCGGCATAATCAAATTCTGCTGCCTGACCAATGACAATTGGACCAGACCCAATGACAAGTACTTTTTTTAAGTTTTTATTTAATGGCATACACGGTCTCTCCCAATGAAGCTATCTGGCTTACGAATTCTTTAATAATGTGTGCGGTATCGCTCGGTCCGGGATGTGCTTCCGGATGAAATTGCACCGTTTGGATTGGATAGCTTTGATGTTTTAGTCCTTCAATTGATTGATCATTTACATTTCTGTAGGTAACATCAAAGACCGTTTGGTCGATGCTATCGTCAACAACGACATACCCATGATTTTGTGCCGTTATTTTCACTTTTCCAGTCATAATCTCTTTCACCGGGTGATTACCGCCCCTATGACCATAGGCAAGCTTTGCTGTTTTTGCCCCATATGCTAAAGCGATTAGCTGGTGGCCTAAACAAATTCCAAGTGTAGGATAATGCTGGCTAATTTTTTTAATTTCTGGGAACCATTTCTTTAAATCCATTGGATCTCCAGGTCCGTTGCTAAATAGAACACCATCAGGATTCAAGGATTTTACTTTTTCAAAAGGAGTATAATAAGGAACCACTGTAACTGCACAATTTTCTTCTAATAGAGCAGTAAGGATCGACTTTTTAAAGCCGTAGTCCATTAATACCACATGTGGGCCTCTATTATTAAAATATTGCATCTTCTTAGTGGATACTTTCTCCACCCATAACGTTGATCTTTCGTTTGCAGAAAAATCTCCTTGTTTTGTTTTGCTTAAATAGCCTTTGACTGTCCCGCGGCTGCGAATGGTTTTAACAAGGAGTCTTGTATCAACACCGGCGATTCCCGGGACGTCTGCTTGCTTCAGTTTTTCTGAAAATTTATGAATGGATTGATAATGACTTGGTGTTTCACATAAATCACTAATGATTACCGCTGATAAAGCGGGTGTAATGCTTTCATCGTCCATTGCATTGATTCCATAGCTTCCAATTATCGGGTAGCAGAATGTAATCATTTGCCCAGCGTAGGAGGGATCCGTGATGATTTCCTGATAGCCGGTCATACTTGTATTAAAAACTACTTCCCCGAGAGAATCCTTTTCTGCACCAATTAGTACACCTTCAAACACTTCTCCCGTTTCCAAAGTAAGGTATCCCTGTTCCAAAAACACTCACTCGCCTTTCTCTATACCTTGGAAAGTTTTTTCCAATGCTTCAATAAATTCATTTATCTCTTCTTTTGTTACCGTTAATGGTGGTAAAATGCGAACGACATTCGGTCCGGCTGTTAAAATAAGAAGGTTGTTTGCAATCGCTTTTTGTACGATATCAAGTGCGTTCGTTTCAACAAGCAGTCCCTTTAGCAGTCCTTTACCACGTATATTTTTAATAAACTCGTATTTTCCCTTCAACATTTCCAGCTGACTATCAAGGTATGTTACGACTTCGTTCACTTGTTTTAGTAAGTTGGTTTCTAGTATATGAGTAACAGTTGCCAGTCCAGCAGCCGTCGCTAGTGGATTCCCACCAAAAGTACTGCCATGGCTGCCCGGTTCAAATCCCTTGGACGCTTCTTCTTTTGCGATGATGGCTCCAATGGGGAAACCTGATCCTAGCCCCTTTGCAAGACTAATGACATCTGGTTCAATTCCGTACTGTTCATAAGCAAAGAGTGTACCCGTTCTCCCGATTCCCGTTTGGATTTCATCGACCATCAGCAGGATACCGTTATCCTTACAAATTGCTGCTAGTTTTTTTACCCATTCATGGTTTGCAGGTATGACTCCGCCCTCACCTTGGACAAGCTCTAGTAGGACAGCTGCAGGCTTTCGTGTGGTTAGCTCTTCAAGCGCTTCTTCATCATTGAATGGAAGATAACTAAAACCTGGCATAAGTGGTGAAAAACCCTGTTGGATTTTTTCTTGACCGGTTGCTGTTAAGGTTGCCAGTGTTCTACCGTGGAAAGATTGTTGAAAAGTCACCACTTCAGATGACCCGCTTCCCTTTACCTTGTTTGCATATCTTCTTGCTAGCTTAATCGCTGCTTCATTTGCTTCTGCCCCACTATTACAGAAGAAAACTTGGTCCCCACAGCTATTAGCAGTAAGCAGTGCTGCGAGCTTTTCCTGATTGGGAATATGATAGAGGTTTGTACAGTGCCATAGGTTTTGCAGTTGTTCCTCCAGTTTTTCTTTTATAGCATCTGGAACATGACCTAAATTACAGGTTGCAATCCCAGACGTGAAATCTAAATATTGCTTCCCTTGATCGTCCCACACATAACTTCCTTTTCCCTTTACTAACGTGACCGGGAAACGGCTGTATGTGGCCATTATTGGGGAGGATAGAGAAACGGAAGTATCGTTTACCATTTACGCAATCTCCTCTTCTAAGACAATTTTTGTACCAATATCTTTACCTGCTGTGTAATCTATCAGACTATTTTTATCAAAACCATTGATAATCCCCACTTCAGGTATGTTGTGAACAAGGCCGTCTATGGCAGCCTTTACCTTTGGAATCATGCCACCGTAAATGGTTTGATTGTCGATTAGTTCTTCAATGGTTGATTTGGTTGCTTTATCAAGCTTTGTTTTCACACCATTTTTTTCAATTAAAATCCCTGGAATATCACTAATAAAACAAAGATTGGCTCCCAGTGCTTTTGCAATCGCGCTAGCTGCTATGTCTCCATTGATATTGTAGCGTTGACCACTCGCATCAATGCCGATGGGAGAAATAACCGGTATATACCCTTGATTGACGATTCCTTCAATGACACTTTGATTTACACCAACTACTTCACCCACAAACCCTAACGTTTTTGCATCAGATGTCGGAACTGCTTTCAATAATCCGCCGTCTACTCCACTTATGCCAAAAGCATTTCCGCCTACCTCGACTAGGTTTCTGACAACTAGCTTATTAACCGAACCACTCAGAACCATTTCCACAATATCTAGCACGTCATGGTTGGTTACACGTAAACCATTTACAAAAGTTGTTTCCACATTTAAATTTTTTAATAAGGACGTTATGAGAGGACCTCCGCCATGAACAATGATAGGTGTCCATTCACCTGATTGATGCATCTGAACGACATCTTCATAAAAAGATCTTGGCAGATTTTCTAACACACTTCCGCCACACTTAATGACTAGGTATTTCATTTTCGTCCTCCCTTACGTGCGGTAGGATGCATTTATTTTTACGTAATCGTAGGTAAGGTCGCATCCCCAAGCAGTTGCACTAAATTCACCTTGGTTTAATTCAACATGTATTTTAATAACATCAAGTTGTAAGTATTCTTTAACCTCTTCTTCTACAAACATGTTTGGTAGCCCGTTTTCGAATACCGTATAGGGTCCGATTGCTACCTTAATGGCATTCGGTTCTACAGGAACACCACTGTAGCCAATTGCCGTCACAATTCTTCCCCAGTTTGGATCTGTTCCATAAATAGCTGTTTTTACTAGGTTAGAAGAAATAATAGCTTTACCGACAGCACTTGCTGCATTTCGGCTATAAGAGCCAGTCACTTGAACTTCTACTAGCTTGGTAGCCCCCTCGCCATCTCGTGCGATCTTTTTAGCAAGTGATTCACAAACCATTTTCAAACCCTGTTTAAACACATCCCAATCCGGATGGACCTTGGTTAGTTGACTGTTTTCTGCTAACCCATTGGCCAAGACGAGAACCATGTCATTCGTACTTGTATCGCCATCAACCGTAATCATATTGAAAGTTTGATTGGTGACGTCACGAAGGGCTGCCAACAGGTCTTCCTGCGCTATGTTTGCATCTGTAGTTACGAACCCAAGCATAGTAGCCATGTTTGGATGGATCATTCCAGAACCCTTTGAGGCGCCACCGATGCTAACTGTTTTTCCATCGATAGTCATTTGCACCGCTGTATGTTTGACACATGTATCAGTAGTTAGGATGGCTTGTTTAAACAAGCTCTCATTTTCGTATTCTTTATTAAGGATCTCTGTAATCCCTGCTTTTACTTTTTCCATCGGCATTAGTTCTCCGATGACCCCTGTGGAAGTCACTGCAACAAGATGCTCTTCAATTCCTAGTTCATTTGCAAAATCCTTTTGCATGGTATAGGCATCAAGTAATCCTTGTTCCCCTGTACAAGCATTGGCGTTACCTGAATTAACAATAATGGCTTGGAGTTTATTTTCTTTTGCTACACTTTCCTGAGTAATTAATAAAGGCGCTGCTTGAAAAATATTTGTGGTATACACGCCTGCAGCGGTTGCTGGAACTTCCGATACAATGTAGCCTAAATCGAGTCGTTTTCTTTTAATTCCACAGTGCATGCCACCTGCTTTATACCCCTTTGGCAAGGTGACACTTCCTTCTTCTAGTACCACAATTTCACTTGTTGATGTTGCTTGTGTCAATTTAATTTCCCCCTTCAAATCCCCTATGGTTCGATTTTTCCTATGGATACATTGGTATATCGGTTAACCCCGTTTGTTCATCCCAACCATTCATCAAGTTCACATTTTGGATTGCCTGCCCAGCCGCTCCTTTAACTAAATTATCGATAACAGAGATAATCGTTAAGCGGTTGGTTCGTTCATCGACATGTAGCCCAATATCACAATAGTTTGACCCGGATACTTCTTTTGTAGAAGGGATCGATCCCTCAGGCCGTACCCTTATAAAATGAGAGTCTTGATAAAATTGTTTATATAAATCGAAAACTTTTTTTGTTGAAATTTTTTCTTTTAGATTCACATACATCGTACACATGATTCCTCGTGTCATTGGGACAAGGTGGGTAGTAAAGGAAACCGTGATGGAATCTCCACTCTCATCTGTAAGGACTTGCTCAATTTCTGGAATGTGTTGATGTTTTCCTAGTTTATAAGCTTTAAAGTTTTCGTTGATTTCGGCGTAGTGTGCGATTAATGATAATCCTCTACCTGCGCCTGAGACGCCTGATTTCGCGTCAATGATGATTGAGTTTTTATCAGCTAGCTGCGATTTTAAGATTGGGAGTAGGCCCAAACTGGATGCGGTAGGATAACAGCCTGGATTGGCTATTAAATTAGCATTCTTAATTTTTTCGCTATAAATCTCACTTAAACCGTAAATTGCTTTTTCTAAATACTGCTCATCTGCAGGTGTGTGATTGTACCAGGTTTCGTATTCTGCGCCTGACCGTAATCGAAAGTCGCCTGACAGATCAATACATTTCATACCTTGCTCTAGCAGCTGCGGAACAAGCTTACTACTGACACCAGATGGAGTAGCAAGGAAAGTAATATCGTTCGTTTCAGCTAATCGTTTTGCATCAAATGTCTCTAATGGTTGATCCATTATTTCAGAAAGATGAGGATATGTTTCACTAAAGCTATAGCCCGCTTTAGAGTTGGATACTACTGAACCAACCTCCAAGTATGGATGCTTCTGAATCAAGCGAATAAGTTCTACAGACCCATACCCTGTTCCACCAATGATTGCTGCTTTCATTTCTTCAACTCCCACGTTGCTTACATAATGAATTATTATACATACACATATATAATTATTCAATATAAAAATCGCCAAATTTTCGCTTTTAACTGAAAATTATCATATTTAATTTTGAAAACGCTTACATATTTGTACGTAAGATTATACAGAATCCATGCATACTCGCTAAAAAAGCCCTTGCCTAGGAGCAAGAGCTTCGTTTATAAAAAACATAACTTTTTAGTGTTGAAGAGTTCGTCTATATTTATATTGATTCCACTGGAAGTGGATAAAACAGCCAACACAAAAACCGAGAATGGCCACGAATGCTGCTAGTGCCACCATAATGGTGAATATATATCCGATGAAATTCCACCCTAGTAAAAAGCTGATAAAACCAATACCGAGGCAAATTACAGCAATCGTTTGATTAAATTGCTGCTGCTCCCAATCTTCAGGAATATACGCCTTTGGCTCCTTCTTTAAAAATAGTTTTCCTAGCTGCATAATCGGATTAAATCCTAAAAAAAGTCCACTAAGTCCTGAGAGTAACGGGATCAATAAAAACCACTCCAAACCAGAGAACCATGCTAACAATACACTTATAACAATCACCCCTTGATTTGTCTTTACAAGAGGACGAGGAATTGAACGAATAGCTTCTGACATTTAAAAACCAACCTTTCTCATTGGAATTATATGCTTATTGTTATTTTAACTCGAATAATACTCTTTGTATAGTAAATAAATTATAAATTACCGTCCAAATAAAAAAGCGCCATGGGCACCCCTGCACTGAGAGAACTTCGTTTGAGAAAAGCGTAGTTCCGAAAAACTTGAGAGAATAAATAGTAGGTTTCATGCATTTTTTGTTTTAGAACAAGATTAAGAAGAAAATTCTATATATTGAGGAAGGAATTCTACAAAATCGAGAAGGAATTCTACAAAATTTCAATTTATTCTACAAATTAAAGGAGTAATTCTACAAAAACTGGAAACCAATTCCCAACTCGATAAGCTCACAAAAAAAAGCAGGAAACATCCTGCTTTCAAAAACCATCTGGTCCGCAGACCATTCCCTTCAAAGTCTAGAACACATTAGTATGTCTCTGATTCTTCTAGTCGGAAACCCTCCACGACCACGTCTTCATCTATTTCCAACAATAGGCACCGTTTTCCTTGGAACGTAATGTATTTTACATATTTCAGGTCTTTTGGGTTGATGGAAAGATTGGCCACCTTTGTCTCAATTTTGATGGTTTTCGGAACTAAGCTGCTGGCCTTAAATTCGTGTTTTTCATCATCAACGATTGCCTTAAGGGCATGTTCCACTTTAGCCGTCTCTACATTTTCAACGCCGCTAACCGTTAAAATACGTTCAATATCCCGAGAATCCAACGTAGGGATTTCACTTTCTTCATTCTCTTGATTCTCCTGAACCAACTTATCAATTTCCACATACACATTGGAAATCACGCGTGGATCCACTTCGTCTCCGATCACTTCTTTTAAAATGAAATCGAAACAGTCCTTGTCTTCCTGGGCAGTTATAATCTCTTCACAATTAAGCACTTCTTCCATAAATCTAAAATCCGGTTGATTTGCTTTCCCTGCACAGTAGAGAATACGGTTTACATCCGCTGCATTATCATTTAAAGCAGGGAAAAGGAAGCCAGATAAGGGAGAATCTAAATTAATAATGGGATCAAAGACATTGTAGGATTTGTATTCCTTCTCAATATAATCAAACATCAGGGCTTTTTTCGGCACATCCGTTTTATTGAGGCTGCATAGAATAAACCCGTTGGAATAGACCTGGTCATCCCCGCCTTCTTCAGATTCCGCGTTACGTTTTCGGGTCGGTTTTCGATATTCTCCGCGGATAAACGTCACTACGGTATCAAATTCATAAACCGTGTTAGCAAACATTTTCACGACGATTTCCAACATGTATTCTTTCCAGTCTTCCGTTGTTTCTTGTTGTAATCCTTCGTAAAGGAACATTTGGGTGCTGTCTTCCACATCCCGCATGAATTTCAGCTCAAACAGTTTAGCATCAAGTTGACCTGTTAACACTTTTTTAAAGTTAGCTAAAAACAATTCCTGTGTTTCCTGTTCTAACATTGGAAACGGCTGACTGACTTGATGATAAATCTCACCCGATTCCTTTTGGACATACACATTAAAGATTTCTCGAATTTGCAGATTGTAATTGTCTAGTTTAAATTGCTTTCGGATATTAGCGATATCTTTTTTATTCATTTGGTCTCAACTCCTATTCTTGATTATACTGGCTTTTTCAAGAATAAAGAAAGGACAACATTCTTCATCGCTAATTTTGTTCCATTTTTATAAGTTAGCATGTAACAAGTTTAAAACGCCGCGTAATTCCTTGACGGGCACCTGTCCTGGAGCAGAAGCCTTTTTCGCCGCACCAAACGTTAGGGCTGAACCAAATACCTCTCCTGCCAATCGACTAATGACCCCCTTGCCTGCCATCGACATTGTAATAAATGGTCGATCAGCGAATTGTTCATTCATTGTATTAGTGGCCTCTAAGAGTGTTAGCACATCGGTTGAACTAGTTGGCATCACTGCAATTTTAGGGATATCTCCGCCCAATTCCTGCGCTTTACACAACCGAGAAATAATTTCTTCCTTTGGAGGGGTTTGATGAAAGTCATGATTCGAGATGATTACATAGACTCCTTGCCTATGTGCTGCTTCAATGAAGGCTTTGACAGCTTCCTCATCATTAAACAATTCCATATCAATCAGGTCTACTAATCCTGTTTCTACCATGGACTGGTTTAACTCAAAGTAATAATCCGTGCTGATTTCCTTTTCGCCACCCTCTTTTGCACTTCTAAAAGTGAATATCAGGGGGATCTCTGATAAAACCGCACGAATTTCCCTTAATGCTTCTTTCACTGCATCAATTTGTTCAACCTGGTCAAAAAAATCAACACGCCATTCCACCACGTCCGCTTCGAGAGTTTTGAAATGCTCGGCTTCCTCAAGTAGCTGTGCCAATGAACTTCCCATCATTGAAACACATATTTTGGGCTGGCCTTTTCCAATCGTAATCCCTTTAACGGTAATTGCTTTTCGTGTCATCTTCTTCACCTTTTCTTTACGCCGAAGTTCGTTACTAGTGTATCGACTATTTCGTCTGCAATTTCATTTGGAGCTTTGTTATCTGTTTCTATTTTTAAATGATGCTGTGAATAGATTGCTTGTCTTGTATAAAATAAATCTTCCATTTCCTCTTTTGATTTACCTTGTAACACAGGCCGGCTCTCAATAATCAAATCCAATCTATTTTTCCAGTTTTCCAATGATAAATTGAGGTAAATGACAATGCATGAAGTTAAGCATACTTGTCTGATTTCTTCCTGTAAAAAAGCACCCCCGCCAACAGAAATAATCTTCTGCTCTTGTTCAGCTAGATTGGAAATCAAACCTTTCTCTCTCTGTCTAAAATCCTTCTCACCAATTTGATTAAAAATTTGTGAGACTGGCATTTGATATTCCTTTTCAATTTCTTCATCTATATCGATAAATGGACGATTAAGTTTTTTGGCCACAAGTTTACCAACTGTTGTCTTTCCAACCCCCATAAACCCAATAAATACAATACTTCTGTCACCGTTTTTCACCCTTCACTCCCCCTATGGACATCCCGCATGTTTTACATCATTATAATGCTTAATTGAAAATTTAGAAACTAACATTGGTGCCTGACACCAAAAGAAAAAGACCCCAATGGAGTCTTGTAAATAAGCTGTATTAATTCTTCATTTTCGGATCAAGGATATCCCTTAAGCCATCACCCATAAGGTTAAAGCCAAGAACCGTTAGCATAATGGCGATACCCGGAAAGAATAAGGTCCATGGTGCCTGCGTGATATAATTTTTCGAATCCGCTAGCATTTTACCCCACTCAGGTGTTGGAGCCTGTGCCCCCATTCCAAGGAAGCCAAGAGCTGCAGCCTCAATAATGGCAGTAGCGATGGCAAGTGTCGCCTGGACAATAACAGGAGAAATACTATTTGGCAAAATATGACTTATGAGAATCCGTGTATCTCTCATTCCAACTGCTCTAGCAGCCATAATATACTCTTCTTGCTTCACACTTAGTACTTTTGAGCGAACTAGCCGTCCAAAGTTTGGAATATTAATAACAGCAATGGCAATCAAGGCATTTTTCAACGATGGCCCAAGGATAGCAACAACCGCAATGGCTAGTAAAATACTAGGAAACGCGAGCATGATATCAAAAATTCGAGAGATAATTGCATCAACCCAGCGGCCATAATAGCCTGCTACAATTCCCAACATTGTTCCAAATACAACTGAACCTAATACAGAGAAAAAACCTACCCATAACGATATTCTTGCACCATACAGTATTCGCGAAAAGATATCTCGTCCAAAATCATCTGTTCCAAACCAATGTTCACTGGAAGGTGCCAACATTCGGTCGGACAACACCTGTTCCTTATAACTATATGGTGCAATGACAGGAGCCAAGATAGCAATAATAATAAAGAAGACAACAATTCCTAAACCAGCAACCGCTAATTTATTTTTTCCAAAAGACTGCAAGGCTTCCTTCCAGGGAGGTGTCAGCTTTTCTTCAACAGCTTTCACAGATAGATCTGATGCGCTTTTTGCAAGTTCTGCCACTACTCATCCCTCCTCTATTTTGTATATTTAATTCTTGGATCCACAAATACATACAAAAGATCCACGATTAAATTAATGAGTACAAAGATCGCTGCAATAATTAAAATCCCTGACTGAATAACAGGATAATCACGATAGGCAATCGCGTCATATAAATATCTGCCTATTCCCGGCCAGCCAAAGATCGTTTCTGTCAAAATCGCTCCTCCCAATAGAAGCCCCGTTTGTAAACCGATAATGGTAAGCACAGGAATAACCGCATTCTTTAAAGAGTGCTTATAAACCACCCAAAACATGCTTACTCCCTTTGCTCTTGCTGTACGGATGTAATCTGATTTCATTACCTCAAGCATCGTTGCACGGGTCATCCTCGCAATAATTGCCATCGGAATTGTTGCAAGGGCTGAAGCTGGCAAAATGATGTGCTTGAGAACAACAACTAATTGATCAAATCTTCCTTGCATAATTGTATCAAGCAAATAAATATTCGTTATCGCTGAAACAGGGTCCCTAGCATCCTCCCTACCTGTCGTTGGAAGCCATCCTAAATCAATAGCAAATGCCCATTGAAGCATTAACCCTAGCCAAAATATTGGCATCGAAACGCCGACTAGAGCAAATACCATCGCACCATAATCGAACCAAGATCTTGAAAACCAAGCACTGATAATTCCGGCATTTACACCTATGATAATGGCTATAAGCATAGCGACAATTGATAATTCAAGTGTTGCTGCTAAATATGGCCAAACCTCTGCATTAATAGGCCCCCTTGTCCTAAGGGAAATTCCTAAATCCCCATGAAGGAGGGCATTAATATAATCTCCATATTGTATGTACCAAGGTCTATTCAATCCTAATTGTTCTGTTAGCGTGGCAATCGCTTCTTTCGTTGCCCTTTGTCCAAGAATTACCTGTGCAGGATTACCAGGAATCGCATGGATAATCGCAAAAACAATGAGAGTCATTCCAAATAATACGGGAACTAATGAAAAAACACGACGGACCGTATAAGTAAACAACCTTCTCACCCCTTTTAAAAAGATACTGGATCTAACTTTTGGGTAATAAAAGGGGAGGTAAAGCCCCTCCCCTTTTTACCGCTTATTTTTTAAATTCGACTTTGTCGAGAGCTTCAGAACCTGTTGGGTGCGGTAAATAATTGATAACATCTTTACTTGCTGCAGACAGTGGTCTAGAGTGTACAAGCGGTATCCACGGAGCATCTTCATGGATGATTTCTTGAGCTTGTTTGTAAAGATCGTTACGCTTCGCCTGATCAGTTTCTTGTTGAGCTTTTATTAAAATGTCATGTAATTGGTCGTTACTATAGAATGAATAGTTATTTGCTCCAATGCTGTCCTTATCTAACAACGTGTATAAGAAGTTATCAGGGTCACCATTGTCACCTGTCCAACCAAGCATATAAGAGTCAAATTCACCTTTTGCTGCTTTGTCTAAATAAGTAGCCCAGTCAACAGATTGGATTTTGGCTTTTACGCCAATTTTGCTAAAGCTTTCCTGAATGACCTCAGCAACCTTTTGTGCTTCAGGCATGTACAGACGTGCAACCGGCATTGCCCATAGATCCATTTCAAATCCATCTGGGTATCCAGCTTCTTTTAATAATGCTTTTGCCTTTTCTAAGTCATAAGGATATTCTTCTATAGCATCATTATAGCCTTCAACTGAAGGTGGCATTGGATTTTTAGCAGGCTCTGCTTGGCCGCCGTAGAATGCATCAATAATTGCCTTCTTATCAATTGCATGGTTTAAAGCTTGACGAACTAGTTTGTTGTCGAACGGTTTACGAGTTAATGTAAAACCTAAGTATCCTACGTTCATTGAAGGACGCTCGATTAATTGAAGATTCGGGTTATCTGTAACCGTCTTAGAATCAGAATTATTTAAACCGTCCATCATGTCGACTTCGCCGTTAACTAAGGCATTAAGTCTTGCTGTGTTTTCTGGAATGACACGGAAAATAACTTTGTTTAACTTAGGTAATCCCTTTTGCCAGTAATCTGCATTCTTTTCAAGGGTAATTCGGTCATTTTGTTTCCACTCGACAAATTTGAATGGACCTGTTCCAACTGGATGGTTTCTGAAATCGTCGCCGTATTTCTTAAGAGCTGCTGGGCTGGCAATTCCGAATGGTGACATTGCCAAGTTCTTTAAGAATGGGGCTTGAGGTCTTTTCAACACAAATTGAACCGTATTGGCATCAACCGCTTTAACCTCTTTGATAACGTGACCATCGTCGGCTTTGTATCCTCCAAACATGGTGTAGTAAGGGAATTTATCAGCGTCGCCATTCATCCAGCGATCAAAGTTATACACAACTGCATCGGCATTAAAATCAGTGCCGTCATGGAACTTTACTCCTTCTTGCAGCTTGAAAGTATAAGTTAATGAGTCAGCACTTACCTCCCAGCTTTTTGCAAGCTTCGGGTGTACTGTTGTATCTTGCTCACCGTAATCTAACAACGTATCAAAAATATTTTCTGTTACTTTGAAGGTATCCCCTTCAGTGGTTGTGATTGGATCAAGTGACGTAGAATCTACACCACGGGCATAGATTAACGTATCTTTTCCTTTACTCGTTTCTTTGCCATCTTTTTCATTACTATTGCTTTTGCTGTTACAGCCAACCAGGAACATGCTGATGGCTAATAAAGATACTAACAGCAGCTTAAACGTCTTTTTCTTCATACGTGTTTTTACCCCCTATAAGCTTTGTTTTTATATCATCAATGCAGCCAATCACTGGTTATATAAGTGACAGGCTACAATATGACCATTGAGATTGCTTTCCTGCGGTCTAGTAGTTTTGCAAATGTCCATACATTCCTTGCATCTTGTATGGAAGGCACAGCCTGAAGGAGGATTAGCTGGACTAGGAAGCTCCCCTTCAATTAAAATCGTTTTCTTCTTAACATCAGGATCTGGTATCGGTACTGCAGAAAGAAGTGCTTTTGTGTAAGGATGCTTGGGATTCTCGTAAAGCTCCTCACTCTCAGCTAACTCTATTAATCTTCCTAAATACATGACACCCACACGATCACTAATATGGCGAACCACCCCAAGATCATGTGCGATAAATATGTAGGTAAGTTGAAATTCCTTTTGGATTTCCTTCATCAGGTTGAGAACTTGAGCCTGAATCGATACATCAAGTGCAGATACAGGTTCATCCGCAATAATTAACTTTGGTTTTGTCATTAATGCCTTGGCAATTCCAATACGCTGACGCTGCCCGCCGCTAAATTGATGAGGATATCGTTTCGCATGGTAGCTGCTTAAACCTACCACCTCGAGCATCTCTCTTACTTGCTTCTTCCGTTCCGCTTTTGTCCCTATTCCATGAACAATCAAAGGCTCCTCAAGAATCTGCTCGATAGAATGCCTCGGGTTTAATGATGCATAGGGATCCTGGAACACCATTTGGATATCTCTTCGTGTTTTTCTTAACTCAGACTTTGACAAGCTGGTAATCTCTTTATCTTCAAAAACGATCTTCCCGTCACTTGCTTCGATTAAGCGCATGAGTAGTCGGCCAGTCGTTGATTTTCCGCAACCACTTTCCCCTACGATTCCTAAGGTCTCTCCTTTTTTCACATAAAAAGAAACATCATCAACCGCTTTGACTTCTCCTTGCTTCCTTCCCAAAATGCCGCCTGTAATTGGAAAGTATTTTTTCAGTCCGTTTACCTCAAGAAGTAACTCCGACATGTTTGTCACTCCCCTTCAATGTATGTAGGAAACAGCGTACTTCATGTCCGTCTTTTTCCGTTTTATATAATTGTGGCGTTTCTTCATAGCATTGTGATAATACCTCAGAACATCTTGCGGCAAATCGGCATCCCTTGTGAATAGACCCTGGTGTAGGAACTGTTCCAGGAATACTGTAAAGCCGCTCCTTTTTCCCTCTTAAATCGGGAACTGATTTTAGCAATCCAATAGTGTAAGGATGCTGAGGATTTTTGAGAATTGTCCGTACATCACCTTGTTCGACGATTTGGCCTGAGTACATAACAATGACTCGTTCACAGATTTCCGCTACCACACCTAAATCATGCGTAATTAAAATGATGGAAGTATTCGTCTTTTGGTTTAAATCCTTCATTAGTGCGAGAATCTGGGCTTGAATAGTTACATCAAGAGCCGTTGTGGGCTCGTCCGCAATGAGCACCTTTGGATTACAGGCCATAGCCATGGCAATCATAACCCTTTGTCTCATTCCTCCTGATAACTGGTGTGGATATTCTTTAAGAATTCCTTCTGCCCGTGGAATTCCGACTAATTTTAGTAGTTCAATACAACGCTGCTTAATTTGGACCTTTGTTAGGTTAGTATGTAATTTGATGGCTTCCATTAGTTGATTCCCTATCGTAAATAAGGGATTTAATGACGTCATGGGTTCTTGGAAAATCATTGATATTTGATTTCCGCGGATCTTCCGCCACTCTTTTTCCGAAATGTTTTTCAGGTCTCTTCCTTCAAAAATAATTTCTCCATTCTCGATTTTTCCTGGAGGAGAAGGAATTAGGCCCATCGTAGCTAAGGACGTAACACTTTTCCCACTTCCTGATTCCCCTACGATTCCAAGGATTTCTCCGTCCCTTAAATCAAAACTAATACCATCCACAGCTGGGACAAGCTTCTTCCCTGATTGAAAAGATACCTTTAAATCCTTTATGCGAAGAATAGGATCTTTGTCCACATTTACACCTACTTTGACTATTTATTTCGTAAACCTAAAAATTCTTCTGAAATATTAAAATTAATAAAATTTTAAAACTATTATGACATATATTACTTTAGAGTTACCATCGAAATTTGTCAATAAAGTAAAAAAATTTAAAAAAAGCGCCTGACACCGCGGTACGCTAACGTATTAACGCACCGGGGGTCAGGCACCAAAAACTATTATTTCATTTCTGTTAATGCTATTCTTTGATAGGTTTTGAAGAATGAATCACAAAATGAATCCCATTCTTCAGCTGCTTCGATTGCGGCTTCGCTTACCTCTCCTAACACAGGTCTTTGCAGTAGATCTTCTAATTGTTCGGTGAACTGCTTAATCGTTCCTCCAGATGCCCCTTCCAATACACTTTCCACAAAATCAGCGGGAGCATACCAATCTGATACTCTTTGGAGATCACGGTATATTTGTGTTAACAATAAATTACGCGGCCCTTCCCATTGCTCATTGACCACTACATCTCGGAAAATACGTGGCAGCGAGGAGAACTCCTCCATTACTCCATGTCCAGCGAAAACGGACATGGCCTCGCGTAATACTTCGGCTCCTTCATTAGTCACACATATTTTTTGCAATAAAATCAGTTCCCGTAGATTGAAGAGCTGTTTTTGAACTTCCAGCGGATGATTCGATTTTAATCCTGGGTTTAGTGGCTTCTCTAGCTTCAAGAACAAATCATATATTTTAAATGCACCCGCTGTGGTACGCTCGGCCGCATTTTCAATCCGTTTTAATTTGCTAGCCGCAAGCGGATAATCCTTTACTTTTTTTCCAAAAACCGTCCGGAAATCACTATATAACTTCGCTTCTCTTGATGCCCGAAGCATAAACCCAGCACAGGCAATCCCAATTTCCAAACGGGACAGGGTAAGGACGATCCCTACAGCCACTGCAACGCCTTTATCTAATGGACCGATTGGATAGGCAAGTGAACCATTGTACTGAATTTCACCTGTTGGTACTTCAGCCGTGCCCATTTTCCATTTTATTCGATTAATTTGATAGCCATTTCTTTTTTCCTTCTCTTTGTCCCCCGGTAGCCAGGACGGGACAATAAAGGTTGAAACTTTGTTCGTGCCCGTCACTTTTGCTGTCACAACAGAATAATCAGCATGGGCTACCGAACAGAAGAATTTATTTCCATATAAGCGGAAATTTTTTCCCTCAGGAACTGCCTCAAGAAGATTAGCCGGCAAGTCAGAACCACCTTGAATTTCTGACATAAACTGTGCCCCTATGGCAAACTCTCCATTAATTCCTTCTTTTGAATGCTGTAAAATAGTTTGAAGTTCTGGATACTCTTCATTTGGAAATTGATCAAGGAGGGCAATGAGTCCATGTGTACATGTCATAGGACAAGTTACCCCAGCCTCTCCTAATTGGTGAATTAACATTCTCTTCACAAAGCTCTCCCACGGCTCTATTTGACTAGAAAATAACCCTTCACCGAAAACGCCTTGTTCAAGCTTGTGGACTTCCATCGGACGGACAACCCGGTCAATTCGATGGTTAAACGCATCATAGTGGAGCATATACGGACGTACCTCTGGTCTGGCCGTTCGTTCAGCTAGACGATTCCATTCATTAGAGACTGTAGGTGAAAATTCCATAATCTTTTTATGGATTTGTTCATACCGACTCGCAGTAAAATGTTTCACTGTTTTTTGTAAAAATGGCTCATCTTGATACCAATCCAGGTTGTCGCGCTTTTCAACAAATGCATCAAATGTATAGGTATTTTCTCCTCTTTTTTCAGTGCCTTGAGAAGCGATGTTCATAGTTAATTCACTCCCTTTTGTTAAATTATTCTAAAAATTCAATTTAATTATAAACGTTCCCTCTCGCTAAGGACAATGACATTTTTACGAAATAACATTTTGCAAAAGAAAAGCGCAAGCGCCTTGGTCAGCCCCGACAGGCAAATTTTTTCAAACCTGTGTAAATGTGAATGGCATCTCTTAAAAATTCTGCCGTACCAGGCTGTTCTTTATCATAATAGGCGGTAAATCGTTCATCATCTACATACATTTGGGCAAGGCCGGCATGTGCCTCCTTGCTATATTCATTCCAATAAAAACATAACCACTGCTTGTGAAGGTCAGCCGCTTTTTGAGCAAGTTCACCTGCGGGATCTCCCGTCTTGAACGCCTCTGCTAGGGTTTTAGTCACTTCTTCTGCTAACTTTGTAGCATGGTCATATTGTTCTTCCGTCATGTTCTGCAGTTTCGCATTGGATTGGTCAACCGTGTCTTTTCCGTACTTTGTACGAATTTCCTTTCCGTACTTTTTCTCGTTGTCTTCAATCACTTTTTTCTTAAAGCCTTCGAATTTTTCTTTATTAGACATCTCTATTCTCCCTTCTGTTAAGGCAATTGTTTTATCTACATTGGCAATTAAGCGATCTAATTGTTCTTTTCTCTCAAGGAGTTTTTTACGATGTTCTCTAAGTGCAGCGGCACCATCAAAATCATGGGCAGTTATGATTTCCTTTATGCTTTCTAAGCTGATGTCTAGTTCTCGATAAAACATGATTTGCTGCAGGCGGTCCACTTCTGCTTGCCCGTAAATTCGATAGCCTGATGAATTTATTCTTGCCGGCTTAAGAATTCCAATTTCATCATAGTACCGAAGGGTTCTGGTACTTACTCCCGCCAATTGTGCCAGCTTTTGCACTGTATACTCCATTCGTTCACCTCCTATAAATAAACGATACACCTTTACGCTGCGTTAATGTCAATCACTAGTTTGCCTATTTTTTAAAACTTTTTTATGATTTTTGTTTTCATTGGTTCTGCTCTAATCGTGTTCCCTCTACGTTACCCTTTATCCTTTTCACAATCCACTTCGGGCACGTAGACTAACTAGGGAATGTTTCACCCAAAAAATTGTCGACTAGTTTTGATAATAATAGTTCTTTTCTCCTTTTATAATAGATTTAGGTGAAAATTCCCACAAACAAAAAACTGAAAGGAGCAGGTTTATGGCAAAACTTTACGTTATTTATAATCAACCTAAGGATCAGGAGGGATTTGAACAATATTATTACAATGTACATATACCCTTAGTACAAAAACTTCCTCATCTTAAAGGTGCTGAAGTTCATCGTGTCTTACAAGCTCAAAACACTGCTGAACCGTTATACCTCTTTGCCGAGCTTCATTTTGATAATCCCGCTGAATTAAGCCAAGCATTATCATCCCCCGAGGGACAGGAAGTTCAAGGCGACGTTTTAAATCTGATGAGATTTTTGGATAAACCACCGGTAATTTCAATAGTAGATTAATTCCCCACAAAAAAAGGTCCCTCAAAGTAACGGGTTCCGTTACCTGTCACAAAAAGCCAAAATGTATATTAAAATGACCATCAATTTGTATGTGAATTTGATGGTCATTTTTTATTGATATAACGCGAAAAATTATAAAAATAGGCGTGAAACTGTAGTCCAATTTGTATATCAAAATGTAAGGTTACAGAGATTTCTGTAACCTTGCAAATTGGACTGCAAAATGCGGTGTTTTTTATTTACAAATTCACGTTTTACATGGCCTTGGCTCTGTTGTTATTTATTGTTCATTATAGCGTAGGTATGAGAATTCATAGGCGGAGAATTTCCGGCTAATGACTAAAGAGAAAGCTTAAGGAGCAGAAATAAGCGGAAATATTCCGGTTAAATGCTCAAAATAAGACAAAATCATGAGATCTGGATCATATAAGCGGAAAATCTCCCCTTATTTTCAAGGAAATATGTGTATTTCCCAATTTAAGCGGAATTTATCCGTTTATTTTTCAAACACAGTGAAATCAACATTCAGTTATAACTGATCCTTGGCCTAAATGTCACTTTGTAATGTTCTTACATAACAAAAAGCCCTGCATTTTGCAGGACAAAATGTATAACAAATATAAGGACATTTTTAAATGCATTTTTATAAAATGTGACAGGTATCTGAACCTGTTACCCTCAAAGGGACTTTTTTTCGCGTCTTATCTGATTCTTTTTGTGATGTTTGTCCTCCTTTAGTCATACTGTTTTAGAAAAGGAGGATGGACATGTACACTTCTTTATCAATGATGAAGCTAATCCGCTATTCTGTCGCATATGTATTTATAATCTCAGGAGTTATGAAATTAGTTAACACTGAACTTGCCAATGGGTTTCTTAGCTTAGGTTTACCCTATTCCCACATCCTGTTAAAAGTCGTCATCCTACTTGAGATTGGGTGCGGGGTATTACTATTGTTAGATAAGGCGGTTAACCATGCTGTAATCCCCTTAATAACAATCATGATAGTTGCACTACTATTAACTAAATTTCCACTCTTGCATACTGGCTTTTTAACATTTGCCTTTCATGCACGGTTAGATATTGTGATGCTTGCCCTGCTGATAATTCTCTATAAACGCTCTCCAAATTAACTTTGACGGCCATTTACATTCCTTCACGGGGACTAATCGGATTTGTATGGTAGAATGGGAGAAAAGTTTTTCAAAGAGGCGATTCCTGTGGTGCTTAAAAAAAAGATAAAAGACCTCCCCTCTTCCCCTGGGGTTTATCTAATGAAGGATTCTTCTGATAGGGTCATTTATGTGGGTAAAGCCAAAAACCTTAAAAATCGAGTACGCTCATACTTTCAAAACACTAAGGCACATTCTCAGAAAATAAAGAAGTTGAAGGCAAACATCAATGATTTTCAACTGATCCTGACCGATACAGAATTCGAAGCATTTATGTTGGAATGTAAACTGATCAAAGAAATCAAACCCATTTTTAATAAAAAAATGAAAAATCCCACTTCCTATACCTATATCCGGTTTCACAAAAGAAACACCCATTGGACTATTGATTTATCAAACACAATTGAGAAGGATGGCAGCCTTTATTTCGGTCCCTATCCAAGTAAACATACAGTTGAAAAAGCACTCCAAGGAATGAAAGAATTTCTAAAAATAGACTGTGGCAATCCAAACAAGGGCACGCCTTGTTTGAACTATTCCTTAGATTTATGTATCGGTATTTGTTTTAATGAAGATTCACGCAAACAATACAATGAACGGTTGCAAAAAATGATGGATTTCCTTCAAGGGACGGATACCGAAGTCCTTCAAAAATTGAAACAAAAAATGATAGATGCCTCAAACAACTATGATTTTGAAACAGCCGCAAAATACCGAGATACTCTGGATGCGATTCAATCGCTCATCTATAAAGTAAAGGTGATTGAATTTACAGAAGCGAATAAAAATATCGCTCTCATCGAATATATAGAAGATGCCACCTTGAAACTTTTTCTGATCAAAGGGAACCGTGTTCTTTTTAGTGAAAAATATAAAATAGAGAAAGAGAATTCAGAGCAGTTGGTCGAGAAGATTAAGGCGAATATATTAAAGCACTTTAAGAGTTTTAGCAATCATTCATCCATTGAAGTTAGCAAAGGTGAAATCGATGAAGCACAAATCATTTATAGCTATTTAAACAGCAGTTCGTGTAAATATGTGGTTATTGACGATAAATGGTTAGAATTCGACCACCAAACGAATATAGATTCTTCTATATTATATACACTGCTAAAATGATTAGATATCATCTATTAGCCTCGGTTTTTAAACCGGGGCTTTTTTGCTATCCCAACCTTAACAATCCCCAATTTCCTCCTAATTTGGACACTACTATGAAACTACTAGTTAGAAAAGTGAATCTAATCAAAATTTATATACTATTTCAAAAAAACTTTCTTTTATTCTTAAAAATTGTAATAACTCAGTATTATCAAGCTTTTTAAAACGCATACAGTTGAATTACCAAAAAAAGTTTTTGACAATTCAAAACCCTAAAAAGTATTATAAAATAATAATAAAGGAGGTAGAATCATGTCAAACTTTAATAGGCAGAAAATTGTGGATAGTGTACCTCAGACTGGATTCGTTGGACATCCTAAAGGTCTATTCACCCTTTTCTTCACGGAGTTTTGGGAGCGTTTCTCTTACTATGGAATGAGGGCCATCCTTGTTTTCTATATGTATTATTCAGTTTCCAAAGGTGGATTGGGCATTGATAAAACGCTCGCACTTTCCATCATGTCCATTTATGGATCACTAGTTTACATGTCAGGTGTTATTGGTGGATGGCTAGCTGACCGCGTATTTGGTACTTCAAAAGCAGTATTCTACGGTGGAATATTGATTATGTTTGGTCATATAGCCCTAGCTATTCCTGGAAATATCACTATGTTCTTTGTATCTATGGTATTAATCGTACTTGGTACTGGATTATTAAAACCAAACGTTTCAACTGTTGTTGGTGAATTGTACAGTGAGAAGGACGAACGTCGTGACGCTGGTTTCACCATTTTCTACATGGGTATCAACATGGGAGCATTCTTATCCCCATTAATCGTTGGTTCTGTTGGCAACTTCCACTTAGGATTTAGTATTGCTGCAATTGGTATGTTCTTTGGACTTATCATGTTTACTGTTACTAAGAAAAAAAATCTCGGCCTTGCTGGAACAATGGTTTCAAATCCATTGTCACCATCTGAAAAGAAAAAAGTCTTTACTTATATTGGTTTAGGTGTCGTTGTTCTTGCAGTTATCTTTGCTATACTAATTCCAAAAGGCATCCTAACATTTGCAGGATTTATCAATTTAGTTACTTTTCTTGGTGTGTTAATTCCAACAATGTATTTCATTGTTATGTATCGCAGCCCGAAAACAACGGCTGTTGAACGTTCACGTGTTATTGCATACATTCCATTGTTCATTGCTTCTGTAATGTTCTGGGCGATTCAAGAGCAGGGTTCTACAATCCTTGCTAGCTATGCTGATACACGTACACAATTAAATTTTGCGGGTATTAAAATTCAGCCTGCTTGGTTCCAATCATTAAACCCATTATTTATTATCACTTTAGCACCATTATTTGCTTGGATTTGGGTTAAAATGGGAGACCGTCAGCCAACAATTCCGCAAAAATTCTCATTATCATTACTTTTCTCTGGGGTTTCATTCCTAGTAATTCTATTGCCTTCGTATCTTGGCGGCACAGATTCTTTAGTAAACCCATTATGGCTTGTTCTTAGTTATTTAATCTGTGTAATCGGTGAATTATTACTTTCACCAGTAGGACTTTCTGCTACAACTAAATTAGCTCCTGCTGCTTTCTCTGCACAAACAATGAGCTTATGGTTCTTATCTAGTGCGGCTGCACAGGCACTCAATGCTCAAGTGGTTAAATTCTACTCTGAAGATACTGAAATGGCTTATTTCGGAATCATCGGTGGAGCGTCTATCTTACTTGGTATTATCCTTTTAATGCTTTCTCCAAAAATTCAGAAGTTCATGCATGGTGTAAAATAATACCGAAAGCGGCTGATTACTCAGCCGCTTTTTTATTTATTCAATAGATGCTTCACAGAATATATAGGATGGTACAGCATCATCCACTTACCAGAGTAACGCATGACTGCCTTCATTTTTTCGCGGTATCTTAACTTATAACAGTGCACTTTACAATTTGAGCAAGCTGTTTTATCTTCACCAAAGCGGCAGAATGAGAGTCTTAGCAGGGCATAGTTTTTTAGATCCTGGCAGTCCTTACATAAAACCTCCCGATGGTGCTTTTTTTTACAATAAAGCTCAATCATCTCCTTAACAATCTCTTTTTCCTTTTGGATAACTGGACCATTATTCGGCTCGATTAATCTTGCCCTCATGATAGTAAACCTCCCTTTTCAGATTTACTAAAGCAAATTTCTTACTTTCACCATAACATATGATTCTTCAAACTGACGGAAGAATCATTACAAATTCCGTACAATTACATCCTGACAGTCGTTGGAACTTTTCTGTCCTTTTCGGGGTGGTTTCAAGAATTTCTGGATGTATCCTCCTAGCACCAGATGGTCTTGCAAGCACCAAAACACACCTGTAAATATCAATAAAGACAAGCTAACAATCGTCACCAAGATGTGCTGAACCTCAAAAAAACAAACCCCGCCGAAGACTAAAAACATCCTCGGCGGGGTTATTTTCTATGTTTCTTTTGTTTCATTTAGTTCATCTATAAGCTGTTTTGTCCTTTTGGCATTTCCTTCAGCAAAGTTCTCGAGGCGATCCTTTAGTTCAGCATCATCGTGAATCCGCTCTGCTGTAATAAGGTACGTCCTCATTAACTCTTCTTCCACCTCAATGGAATGTTCAAGGACCTGTTCAAGTTTGTCCTTCTCTTCCTTATTCTTTCGGTTATCTGAGTTTTGAACCACGAGAAGACCTCCTTTTTTACCATTATCCTTCTCTAATTCATACCCAGCTATCCGCTTTACCCAAACAATTTATTGATTAAAAGATAACTTTATTCATATTTAGTGGGATCAGTAAACGTGATATAGACCAAATAAATAACCAAACAGATTGCTGTCGTCACAAATCCCCAGCCAAGAGTAATCTGCTCAATAATTAGGTAGTTATTACATAATTGAATCGGTGAATCAATATATAACCAGCCTATACCGAAAAATAGGATCGTGAAAAAATAAAATAAAACATTCTTAACAATTGGTCTAAGTTTATTCCAACTGTCTCGGAGAGGTATACCAGCTAGAAATGGCAAACTAATAAATTTAAACACTTCCATACTCTGCATCGTTAATGCATCATCCATTGACCTCGGAAGTGTCCAATAAAGTGTTATAATAACAAATAATAATATTCCGGGTATCCCTTCACTATTCCATTTTGAAAAAAATGAAGGGAACCGAAGTTGAAAAAAGCGGGCCATGAGAAATCCAGAAAAAATCAATAATGGCATTTGCATATGCATGTGAATGATCATTACAGATTCCATAAGATTTGAAACAGGGGGAAGGAGGAGGAAAAGGCATATCAGTACTCCATATAATGATTGCTTCATGATTCCTTCTCCGCCTCCTTATCCAAAATGCCTGTTAACTTTTCTGCGGCTTGATCAATTTTTTTATAGTCGAGTACATCAACCAGGCTGCCTTTTTTATCAACCAAATAAAAGGCGGAGTTATGAGCAAAATTACCATTTTCATCTGGAATGACATTAACACCAAAAGCTTTTAATAAAGCATCTAACTCAGCAGGATTTTTAATTCTCGCCATCCTCCAGGTTTCTCCATCACTATTAAAATAACCACGATATTTTTCTAATGTGGTTGGATCATCTCTGGCAGGATCAAAACTAATACTTAAAAAAACAACATCTTTGCCCAAATATTTGCTCGGTATCTTTTCATAAACTTTGGACATATTCATCTCTAACTGTGGGCAAACCGTCGTACAGGAGGTATAAAGAAAGGTAATAAACACATATTTGCCCTTAAATTCTGAAATAGAGTACTTCCGACCTTTACTATCCTCAAAAGTTACATTGGGAAATCTAGGTTTAACATCTATTAGCCGATTCACCCTAGCTGTTTCCGAAGTAAATGCCCGAAATCCATCCGTTCCTAAATAGAACAACGTAAATCCAAATATGATAACTAGCAAACACGCAAATATGTTGTGTTTATTTTTGATCATTAAGATCACTTCCCACAAGCTATTTTTTCATTCATCTAATCTTAAGAATAAAGAGATAGCCCTCCCCTCAGAGCTATCTCTTTTAAAAAAACTTACCAAGTCTTATACGGTGGCGAGCCGGGTGGTGCATTGACGATAAATTCGGTTAATGGTATGACGTACGCCATCGCAACTACCAACAGCATAAGTACAATCCAAAGTCCCCAACGCTCCGTCCAATAAGGTGTTTTGGATACGCCATCCTCTTCCTCTGCAATTGGAAATTCCGTTTCACCTTTTGGTGCAAAGAACATCAGATTAAATACCGCGTATACTTGAAGAACAACACCTATGACTAACAATGTTCCTCCAATCGCTAAAAACATTAAATAGGGATCCCAGCTTAAAGCGGTTGCATTATCACCATATGTTGTATAAGAAGTTCTCCGCGGTGAACCTAGTAGCCCAACCCAATGCATTGCCCCTGACATAAAAATCATACCAACTGTCCATATCCAAGTTTGTATTACACCTAATCTATTAATTTGTGGGGTTAATATCCGTTTCGAAATATACGGAACTAACCAATAACTAATCCCAAAGAATGTCATCACAACAGACATTCCCAGTGTTAAATGGAAGTGGCCAACAATCCACATCGTATTATGAACCACTTGGTCTAGTTGATTGGTACTTTGAGCTATTCCACCTGCGCCAGCTGGAATAAAAGCAACCATGGCTATAAATGGTGCAAGGAAACGAACATCGCCCCATGGCATTTTTTTATACCATCCAATTAATCCTTTTCCTCCATGCTTCCTTGCAGTCCGTTCAAACACCGCAAACAAGGCAAAGGCAGTCATTAGTGATGGAAATCCGATAGCTAAACTCATAAAGACGTGCATGAATTTAACTGAAGGCGAAATGCCGGGATCCACAATTTGGTGATGGAAACCACCAGTTATATTCATAATGACTAATGCAATAATAACGACGCGTGTTAAGGTATCACTCCAACGTTTCCCACCGATAATTTTTGGAACAATAACATACCAGGCAGATGTGGCAGTTAAATACCAAATATTAACCAACGTATGACCGAATGCCCAGAATAAGGTACGGGCTACCATAACATTAATCGTTTCAACCCAGCCAAATGCCCAAGGAATGATCGTTAACACTTCAATGGCGACAGGGATAAGGGCAAAAAACAATAGGACAAACACCCCTGTTGCAAAGTAAGCAAGAATCGGAACATGCTGTCCTTTATGGTTTTTTCTCCAATTAGCCACATTGATAAATGCTCCAATACAACACTTCCATACGCCTAATGCGATAAATACCAAGCCTATATAAAACATTGGGCTGGCTGCCATTGGCGGATAGAACGTGTACATAACAGATGCTTCATTCATTAAGATAGGGATGACCGCTAATACAAATCCAACAATCTTCATTCCGAAGCCAACCCAAGCCAACTTCCTTACCTTTGGAAGTAGTCCCCCCAATGTATGGGAAAGTCCAGCATAAAAATAACCAATCGTAAAGAATGCTGTTAGTACAACAACCAATAATAAACCATGTGCCGTTAGAACTTGATAATAATTAAGCCATGTTGGCAATTCTAAAAGTCCTGCACGGTTTAACCCTTGTAAGAGTCCTAAAATTCCACCAAGAAGTAATGCTGTAAATGCTACAAATATATATGATTTCGTTAATCTAGCATCCTCTTTAGTTATTCCCATCGCATTCTCTGCTCTATCTTTAAATGTAGGTGAATTTACTGATTGCACGTTGCTTCCCCCCTTTTATTTTACCGTAATCGTTGTACTCATTACCTGATGGCCAGCCCCACAATATTCATTACATAACACTAGATAGGTTCCAGGTTTATCAAACTTTTGAGTGATTTTTTGTATGTGCCCAGGTACAACCATTGCATTTAGATTTGTTCCAGCCACCTCAAAACCGTGGACAACATCTTTTGAAGTTAAGGTAAAATGGACAGTTGAGCCAGCTGGTACTTCTATATTGCCTGGGTTGAAACTGAATGCTTGTAATGTCATAACTACTTCATATTCATGTTCACCCATCTTATTAATACCTGGCTTATTAAACGGTGCTGTTTGATCCACTTTTTGTGGATCAATGATTTCTTTGTTACTTGGTGGCTCCAAGTCAAAGGCAAAGGCTTGATAACCAGTTATTAACATGAACACCATGATCATCCCAAAACTTAAGGTCAACCAAATCTTCTCATCAAGGTTCATCTTCATCTCATTTCCCCCTATACCCTAGACATGAATAATCCATACAAAACTAAATACGTGAGAAGGATTACTACTCCTACCACTCCGACAGAAATCCATGTTCCTTTTAAAGGTTTCTCTTGATGTTCACTTTGCTTATTTTTCTTGTAACTCTTTGTAGCTCCCATCCCAAATCATCCCCCTTATGATTTTGATATCTACAGCATAAATGGGAATAATTATCAATAAAGTGAACTGAATCACTATAAAAAATACACCTAAAAAGAAAAAGAAATTGCTTATTATTTCACATTCATTAGAAACCTAAGAGTATGATTCTTTAACTGGGTCAATATTGATGTTATCAACATGTATAACTTTTTTATAGAAAAAATCATTATAGTGAAATACATAACTAATAAAAAATAATTTAAAAAATAAAAGTGACAAATTTATGAACCTTTTGAATTTTTATGCAATAAAAAAACGACAACGAGTATGCATTCCGCACACGTTGGCGTTTTAAATTAGTGTTTAAAGTATTTAGCTAATTTCTAGCTCTTTGGTTAGCAAAAGTATATGCTTCATCTAGCCACTTATTCACATCGCTAGTAAGTTCAGACTCATTTCTAATCATCAAATGATGAATCCAGCGGCCAGGATAAGGTTCTGTCGCTTCAACAATTTGGTAGTGTTCAATATATCGTCCTACGCAAAAAGTAAGAACAATTGCATTTTCCGGATGTTTATTGAGCCATGGCTTGTGCTGCCAGACCCATGCAAACTTTGGTTTGGTTCCGAATGAGATTTGGGATTTGTTCACATCATATGGGACAGGTTCAATCGATTGGATCATTTGATTCACAGCCAGGAACAATGAGATTAGATGTTTTTGATTAGAAAAGAAATGATCTATATCCTTTTCAAATACAAATTCCATCCTTTATTCCCCCTCTCCTCACCTCTACCGTTTCTTGAATACGTTAGTTACATAATTAACAAATTCCTCAATTAAATTATACCGTTATTTTCCATATAAAACTATCCAAAACGCTACTCATGAAGTATGTAACACAATATCCTGTCAAACTTTTTTCACAGTTTCTGCCCTACAAACTGAATAACATGTGACAAGCCATTATGAAATTCACCTTCATGACGTTCTACTTCACCCATGAAAAAGTGAACAATCCGCCAATCATTAAAGGTCTGCAAAAAGTCCTCGGGAGTATATAAAAAGCCTAAATCTTTTGGCCCGCCACTGTTATATGGAAGTTGATATCGAGAATATACTTCCGTAATGAAATAGCCTCCAGGTTTAACCGCTCCTTTTACTCCTTGAAGGGTTTTCCTTCGTAATTCGGCTGGAAAATGACCAAAGATACAAACCACTTCATCCCATTGATCATTCCCCCATGTTGCGCCGTTTAAATCCACCAGCTCAGTTTGAACAGCAACCCCTCGTTCATCTGCCAATTTTTTTATTTTGGCTAGTCCATATTCAGCATAATCCCACGCGGTCACATTCATTCCTTGTTCAGCTAGGAATACAGCATTACGTCCTTCCCCTTCGGCAATGGTTAGCACCTCACCAGATAACTTTAGTCTCTTCTGCATTTCATTTAGAAAGACATTTGGTTCTGTTCCATAAACATAGTGCTCTGCTGCAAATCGATTATTCCACTGATTCATCGCTCATTCCCCTTTCACTCTTGTATATTTCCCATTTTATCATTGAAAAAAGATTCTTAATCAAACTTTAACAAAGGACTTCTATTATGAAATAAAAAGGAGTGATATAAATGAATGATATCGGGATCTTCTTCGCATTAGCTGCAGGAGTATTATCTTTTTTCTCACCGTGTGTTTTTCCACTATTGCCCGCCTATATTACCCATTTAACAGGTGGAAAGATTGAAGACTCCAAAATGATTGTGGATAAAAAACGTTTATATGTGCGTTCCATTGGATTCATTATTGGTTTTAGTTTAATATTTATCGCCTTTGGTGCTTCAGCAAGCTTCCTTGGAAAAATACTGATGAACTATCGGATGATTGTTATGCAAATTGCTGGAATTCTTATCATTATTTTTGGACTGCAAATGGCGGGGCTATTAAAATTCAAACTTTTAATGAAGGAAAAAAGAATCGACTCAGAGATAAAATCAAAAGGCATATTCAGTTCTATTTTACTAGGAATGGCTTTCGCAAGCGGATGGTCCCCTTGCGTTGGACTTGCCCTTTCGTCCATACTATTATTGGCAAGCTCGTCCGATACTTTAACACAAGGTATTATTTTATTAAGTGCCTATTCGCTTGGAATGGCCATTCCATTTTTCATTATTTCTATTGTCATCTCCTATTCGCTTAAAACAATGAAAAAAATTAACAAACACATGGCAAAGCTGGCCTTTGTTAATGGAATGATTATGGTTTTCTTAGGGTTCCTTGTATTAACCGGGCAAATGCAAAAAATTAGCGCTTGGCTGTCACCGTATAATTTATTTCAATAATAAAAGGGGTATAACTCTTGAATCAAAAAAACCTTATTGGAAAATCAGTTTTAATTGTGGAAGATGATCCAAAAATTCAGAATCTTGTCAAAATCTACTTAAAAAAAGATGGATACGAAGTAACCGAAGCGGTAAATGGGATAGAAGCGAAGGAAAAAATCGAGGATCTGGACCCTTGTATATTAATTCTTGATCTCATGCTGCCAGGAATCAGCGGCGAGGAAATCTGCAGATGGGTTAGAGAGGATTTAAAGAGTATGATGCCCATCATTATGCTTACAGCAAAGGCTTCAGAAAAAGACCGTATCAAAGGATTTCATTTAGGGGCAGATGATTATGTTGTCAAACCCTTTAGCCCCGCCGAATTAATGGTACGAATTGAAGCTGTACTAAGAAGAACTGCCAGCCGCTGTGGAAAGCTTAGCTTTACAGGCTTTACGATTAAACCAGCAAAAGGAGAAGCATGGATCGATGGAGAACAGCTTGAATTAACTCATTTTGAATTTAAATTACTCCATACCTTCATGCAGCACCCAAACCAGGTATTATCTAGAGAACAAATCCTTACCTATATTTATGAAAATAATGAAAAAGCTGTAACTGACAGAACCATCGATGTTCATATCAGGAATTTAAGAGGAAAAATTAAGGAAAAGACGCCAAAGGATTATATTCAAACCGTAAGAGGAATGGGGTATAAGTTTGTGGCTCTATAGAAAATTGTCTAATCTCTTGTCTAAGCTCGTATTCCTAAACAGCCTAGTCATTCTGCTCGTCATTCTTCTTGCGGGTTTATCCTTAAAAAATTATGCATGTTATTTAGTCAATTCAGAACAAATCGTCGGTCAAAACTTAGTTCATAACTTAAACGAATTTCTTTGGAAAATAAGTGCGATTGTCTTTCTTATTGCAGGCTTGTTTCATTACGTTTCCGTAAAAAAAATTGTAGGGCCCATCAAGCATTTGTCCGCAGCAACAAGAGCAATCAAAGAGGGGAAATCTCCCTCTAAAGTGAAGATAAAGACAAGCGGTGAATTAGAGGAACTCATTAGAAATTTCAACGCCATGTCTGAAACCCTTCATTCTATTCAAGAACAACGAGAGGAAATGCTTCGAGATATCGCTCATGAGCTACGGACACCCCTGACAAATATTAATGGTTATTTAGAAGCCCTACAAAATGAAATAATTGAAGGAAATCCAGAATTATTCGGTTCCTTACTAGAAGAGTCACGAAGAATTACTAGTATTGTTGAGCTGATAACGGAATTACATTCATGGACGAATGGGAACTATTTTTTAGACAAGCAGTTTGACTCGATTGCTATTGATAAGATTCTTTCAGAAGCGTTAACTACTTTTCATTTAAAGCTGGAAGCTCGCTTTACCGATATGAGATTTCAAATTGAGCAAGAAAGTCTCTTAGGAAATAAAGATGGACTCATGCAGGTATTTACAAACATTCTTCAAAATATCCTTGATTACAATATCGGAAGCGAACTGTCAATAAGCGGAAAAACAGAGAATGACTCCTACATCATCTCCTTTACACATACGGGTCAATTCATTGATCCTGAAAAAAAGGAGCTAATCTTTGAACGTTTCTATCGGGGAGAAGAATCAAGGAGTACAAAATCAGATGGTGCCGGCCTTGGTTTAGCCATTGCTAAAAGCATTATTATTGCCCATGACGGGACGATTGGAATCCATACAGATGGTACTAGCCATACCTTTTGGGTTAAACTGCCTCTTTATCATGTCAAAAAATGAACGGGATAGGGTTTCTTAATCATTCCTTAATAATTCACATGCATTATTTTATTGAAAGGAGTGCTTTATATGAAATATATCGTTGAAAACGACTACATTATAGGAAATTTAGGTTTCGATCCAATCACTATTTCACCTTCTGAAAATAAAGGCTATCGACCGTTTGAACTTTTTGTCTCTTCTTTAGTGGGATGCAGCGGCACCATCCTTCGAAACATTTTAACAAAAAGGAAATATGCTTTCCAAAAATTAGAGATAGAAGTCTCTGCAGTAAGAAACCCAGATCATGCGAATCGAATTGAACAGCTTTCCTTTACTGCCTATGTTCAATCCGATGAGCCACTTACCTCTCAGCTAGAAGAAAAAATATCTGACTTAGTGGTCAAAAATTGTGGAATGATTCAGTCCGTTATTCAATCCATTGATATTACGTTTACTATTAATTCTGTCCCTCTTAATGGGGTTCTTTAATGAAGATGGTAATGGAGGAAGGATATCTTGAATAAAAGACTTCTATCTGTGACCATAATTCTATTGGCCCTAGGTTTTATTGTCGTTAACTTTTGGAGCCCCTTCAAAAGTGAGAAAAAGGTAAAAGCACCGGATATTGCTAGAGAAGAATCCCCTACTAATGAGGATATTCCAGGAGCCGATCTTTCACAGGACCTTGAAGGAAATCCAGCTCCTGATTTTACCTTATCCACTTTAGAAGGAGAATCTGTCAAACTATCAGATTATAAAGGGAAAAAGGTCATCTTGAATTTTTGGGCTACATGGTGCCCTCCTTGTAAAGCGGAAATGCCTCACATGCAAAGTTTTTATGAGCATAACAAAGATAACGGCATAGAAATTGTAGCTGTAAATCTAACAAATTTGGATAATGGAAAAGATGCGGTCGAAAACTTCGCAAAAGATAATCAACTAACCTTTAGCATCCCTCTAGATGAGAAAGGAACGATTGGCATGCAGTATCAGGCCTTTACCATTCCGACAAGTTACATTATTGATTCAACTGGGATCATAACTAAAAAAATTGTTGGTCCTATGGATGAGAATATGATGGCAAACTTAATGAAGGACATTAAATAACCATTCTTCATTACTCAAAAAGGACTCACATAGGCAGGAGTCCTTTTTATTGCTCTTTTTCAGCAGCATATATGAAATCTTAGAAACTAATTAACCTTTTAGCATAATTCAAAATAGTTCTTAGACCAGTTAATCAAACAGTTTAGCAATAATACCAGCTACAATGACTACAATTATAGCACCTATTATCGATGGAACTAACGAGAACCCTAGAATCATAGGACCCCATGCCCCTAATAAATATGGACCAACCCATGCTCCTACGAAACCTGCAACAATAGCTCCAGCCCATCCCCCCGGCATATCGAAAGGTGATAACTTGCTCCCCACAACACCAATTACCATCGCAACAATAACAGTAAGAATAAAAGAAAGAATAGTCATGCCATTAACTCCTTTTTTTGACATTATATGCGGAACTTGTACAATGTGTTCGGTTTACAAGTATAATAAATATATACCGTTCCTGGGAGGAATATTGTATGTATGTTGAAATAGATAATGAATCAAAAAAATGGATAGAAGCAAAAGGAAATAAACTAACTGTAAAAATTCTAGAAACAAAAACTTGTTGTGCTCCTGGTGTTCAGGAAGTAGTGGCAATTCCAGGAAAGCCCAAAATAACGGATCAGTTTACGGAATTAAATGTTGAAAATCTTTCAATCTATGTTCAAAAAATTTTATGTAATAAAGAAAAACTAACCCTTAAATTATCGGGCATCAGCTTTTTAAAAACCATAGCAGCTAAGCTTCAATAAATGGAATAACAAAAGAGAAAAAATGCTACTTCATAACACGAAGTAGCATTTTTCTAATACTTCTATGAACAATCAAGTACCGCAAAACGTTTGATACGGACGACCTGATGGTGAAGGCAGTGCGCAGTATTCTTCCTGCTCAGGAGAATGAGCGTAGGGTTTTGATATCACATGAAGAAGCTTATCCATTACACTGAAATCACCCTGTTCCACCGCAGCTTCTAAAGCCTCTTCTACCCGGTGATTTCGAGGAATGACCGATGGATTGCTTTTTCGCATTAACTCATGTGATGATTCTTTCGATTCCTGCTGCCTGCCTAATCTCGCCTGCCACTTCTCATGCCATTGAGCAAATTCCGGATCCACAAACAGTGCTGCATCCTTCTGTGTATCAAAGGTTAATGAGATAAAGGTATTGGTGTAGTCTGCCCGGTGCTTTTCCATCAACTGAAGCAGTTCTTTCACTAGTGAATCATCTTGTTCCTCTTCATTAAAGATTCCTAGCTTCGCTCTCATCCCTGTGAGCCAATACCCTTCAAACAACTCACCATAACCTAAAAGTGCTCCTTCAGCCAGCCTCACAGCCTCATCTTGATTTTCATTCAAAAGCGTCAATAGCGACTCAGCCAATCGCGCCAGATTCCATACAGCAATATATGGTTGGTTGCCAAACGCGTAACGGCCTTCCCGATCAATGGAACTGAATACAGTAGCCGGACTATATTCATCCATAAAAGCGCATGGACCATAATCAATCGTTTCGCCGCTAATGGCCATGTTATCGGTGTTCATTACCCCGTGAATAAAGCCTACCAGCTGCCATTTTGCAATAAGTGCAGCCTGATGCTTAATTACTTCCTTTAAAAATGAAAGATACTTATTCTCATCATCTACAATATCAGGATAATGACGGCTAATAGTATAGTCGGCTAAAGCTCGTAAATCCTCTACAGTACCAAATCTTGCCGCATATTGAAACGTACCGACACGAATATGACTCGCCGCCACACGGGTTAGAATAGCACCTGGCAGTACCGTTTCTCGGTATACTGGTTCCCCTGTTGATACGACAGCGAGACTGCGGGTAGTCGGAATACCAAGCGCATGCATGGCTTCACTAATGATATATTCTCGCAGCATGGGTCCGAGCGAGGCTCGGCCATCACCGCCTCGAGAAAATGGCGTTCTTCCAGGCCCCTTGAGCTGAATATCCACCCGTTTATTTTCGGGAGTCAACTGTTCACCAAGCAGTACAGCCCGCCCATCACCTAGCATGGTAAAATGACCAAATTGATGCCCTGCATAGGCTTGCGCAAGAGGTGAACCACCTTCGGGAATCTTATTACCTGCAAAAACAGCAATCCCCTCTTCCCCTTGTAATGCCTGGATATTCAGCCCCAAATATTTTGCTAATGTGCCGTTTAGAACGACCAATTGCGGTGAGTTAACGGGTGTTGGATTGGTGCTTTTATAAAATGCTTCTGGCAATTGAGTATAACTATTGTCGAAGTTCCAGCCTGGGTCATTTATTTTTTTTGTCATTGGCTCTCCTTTATTTCTTCTGTCTTTCTAATACTTAATACCTTTGTCATTTTATTATACCCATCCTTGCACATTTTGGCTTGGCGTAAGCATTTTTCCAATTTCCTAAAACCGATTATTTACTTAGTGGCAGTGTGACAAAAACATGTGTCCCTTCCCCTATATTGCTTTTAACCCTAATTTTGCCCGAATGAGATTGAACAATCCATTCTGCTATAGAGAGCCCTAAGCCAGATCCTTCTATATGACGGCTTCGTGATTTATCACCACGATAATATCGATTAAAAATATGAGGCAAATCCTCCTTCGATATTCCAATCCCTGTATCCACTATTTCGATCATTGCACGTGAGCTCTTAATGCTTCCTTTAATAAAAACAGAGCCATTTTGCTTTGTGTATTTAATGGCATTATCAATAAGAATAACAAACAGTTGTTTTAGTCTCTCTGTATCTCCAATTATTTGAATAGGGGCAAGGTCAACTTTTAGGTGAACACTTTTTAATAAGGCCAATGCATTAAAGCCCTTAGCTACTTGACATATAAGTTCATCTAACTGAATGGTTTCTTGTATTAACTGTAGCTGATTGGAATCAGATCGAGCTAATGTTAGTAAATCTGAAGACATCTTGGATAAGTAGTTAATTTCTTGTATAGCCTGATGAATGGTCTCACTTTCCTCTTCAATTGAATTGTCAGGATGGCGAAATAAGTGTTCAAGATTTAGCTTCATAACAGATAGTGGAGTACGCAATTCATGTGACGCATCTGCAACAAATTGCTGCTGCTTTTCCCATGAAAATTTAATAGGTATTAAAGCTTTATTAGCTAAATAAATTCCTGCTAAGATAGCGATAAAAACACTTAAAATAGACCCGAAACAAATCACCATAAGCAAATGGAATAACATCTCTTTTTCTCGTTTAAGGTTATAGATTACTTGAATTTTTTTTACAGGTGCATAGTTTTTATTAGTTGATATTGGTATCGTAATTAAGCGGTAAGAATTAGCTCCAATTGACGTTGATTGCATCCCTTCCGTATTTAAGAATTTAGCAAATTGCTCAGTATCTTTATCGGTTAAAGAGTTGGTAGGTATTACTTTATTCAGTTTCTTACCTTTCTCCCATAACAAATAGACAAGCCGATGATTTTCCTCACGCTCCTGGTTCAATTCCGTCCCCAATCTTTCCCTTTCGTGAAGTAAGTGGTTTTTCTTTTCTAAAACGTTATTATCTACTTGATGATACAAACTATAATGCGTATATAAATAAATCATTGCTCCAAAGGTATTTTGGAGTATAAAGAAAACAAGAGAGTTAGTAATGACAAGCCGGCGTTTTGTTTTTGTAAACATGACTGATTACTCCCTTACCATATAACCCACACCACGAATTGTCCGAATTAGCTTTTCATAACCAAAAGGAGCTAACTTTTTCCGTAAATAATGGATGTAGAGATCCACAATGGCTTCTGTTGTTTCTGATTCTATTCCCCAAACTCTTTCAAAAATCTGGTCTCTCGTTAAAATTTGTTCTTTATTTTGAATTAAATAATATAGCAATTCATATTCTTTAATTGTTAACTTTAAACTTTCTTCTTTTATAAAACCTTCGTGTTGGTTGGTATCAAGAAGAATGGGACCGTAAGATATTTTCCCTTCAATTCCTATTTTCCCTGACCTGCGAAGTAACGACCTGATCCTTGCTAAAAATTCCTCAGTAGCAAAGGGTTTAACAATATAATCGTCTGCTCCAAAGTCTAGTCCCTTCACACGATCCTCAACTCGATCTTTTGCCGTCAGAAATAATGTGGGTATTTGACATCCGTCACGTTTTAACTTTTTTATCAGTGTAAAACCATCCATCTTTGGAAGCATAATATCAAGTGTGATTAAATCATAATCATAGGATGAGGCCATAAGATAACCTTCTTCCCCATCTTCCGCTTGATCCACTTCGTATTGTTCTTCTTCTAATATGGTTGTTATGATCCGTCTTAACGGTAAATCATCCTCAACGACCAGCACACGCAATTTTATTCGCCAACTTCCTTTTAACTGAGTTTAGTATTCTCCAACATCTAGCCTCAAATTAAAGTACAAATGAAGATTTTTATTTATAAAGCGCTCTCTGTGAATTTTTTACACGCTGCTGCTTAAGTTCAGAAGCCTTCATAACTGAACGTTTATTCAAATAATTATATAAATTCCCCATAAATACGCCGAAAAATAAATAAGTCAAGCCTCCAAGCATTCCATAAACAACAATACCTGAAATGGCTGAAATGGCACCAAAAAGAATTTGATTCTTATATTTAGCAGGCGAAGTAGGAGGATCGGTAAGCATAAAAAGTCCAAAAAATATAGTGGCATTGATAAAGGGTGGGCGAAGAGCATCTGCTGCATCACCAACTTGAAAATATCCCATGAAAAATAGCAATACAAAAAAGGTCCCCAAAAAGGCAAACACTTGAGGGAATTTATTCACACGATCGGTAACAATGTAACCTCCAATCAACAGGAACATCATTAGCCACGACGGTAGGTCCCCAAACGCTCCCCACCAGCTATGACCTGTATGAAAAATAAAAACAGATACAAATAACCCTATAGCTGCTGGGTTAAAAATAGGTTTCTTTTTGAATACCAAAAGATGTTTAGACAAGATGGCGATAGCGGCTGTTCCTACCACATACGCCCATGAAGTTGTTATACTCAAAACCAATGAAATAATTAAGCCGGTAATAACAGCTCCATCCTTGCTGCTTTTGCGATTGGTCATCCTGCTATAGAAGAACTCTATAACAAATGCTGCAACAACGGCAATAAAAGCATTTCGAAACCCATTTATTGTTCTGTATCCAATTGATGCGATAATTAAATATGTTATTAAACTAATTGTGACATATCCTTTTGGTGTTTTCATCCATTTAATTGTTCTCATTTATATTCCCCCAGCCCTGATTATCTTTAATTTTGGTGTGATCAGCAACCCCTTAAGACTTAGTTCTTCAATAACCGCTTTCCCCTTCTCTTCACCTAGTAGAAATGCTACAGTTGAAAAAGCATCAGCCATCATCGCAAAAGGAGCAACAATGCTACTGCTTACTAAATGATTGGGCGAAGACTTAGTGTTTGGATTAACTATGTGATGTAAACTTGGAATTGTATGATTCTTTCGCTCATAACTTCCAGAAGTACAGATTGCTTCATTGGAAAGTTTAATTGTTTCAATCAGAAGATCCCTTTGATACGGATGCTGGATTCCAATTTCCCACGGAATCCCCTTTTCGTTCAGCCCACCAGCAAATAAATCACCGCCAGCGTTGATGACAAACCCTTCAAAGTCTATTAGTTCACGAGCAGCTAAATCAATCGCAAATCCTTTTGCTACTGCACCTAAATCTATGACTAAAGGTTTCATTATTGTTAAGGTCCTTGTTGCTTGGCTTAATAAAATATCCTGATAAGTACCTGTTTCAGCAGAAGGACTATGGATCATCGAGCCTGTTAAATAATGACGATTAAATCCGTATTCCTCCATCACCTTCCCTACTGTAGGATCAAATAACCCATTCGTTATTTGAGCTATTTGAAGGGCAAAGTATAGCGGTTCGAAAAGATACGGACTAATTTCAATTGGCCTGCCGACATTTTGACAAGCTTTCATTAATTCACTTGAAGGACTAAATCGGCTGCACGCTTCTTCCACTCGTTGAAAAGCAAGAAATGCACGATTTATTTTCTCTTCGACCTCTTTTTCTTCTTTCCGCGTAACAACCTGTACATCGACCACGGTATCCATATATAATTTTGTTATTCTCATAACTTACCCCACTGTATTTAATGCTTGATTAAGGGCATCTTGAACGGCATCCTCAAATGCTTGCGTACTATACGTTGCACCTGAAACATTTATAACCTGTGCACTTTGATTCTTCAAGACTTCATTAGGTAGCCCCACAATATCGCTTTCCGAATAATGCATAGCAAAATCGCTTATTTCAACATCCGTAATCTTATCGTTTTGAATGGTTACCGTAACATCAATAGAACCCCTTCTATTCAATCCTGTACCAGTGAACGTACCATCTTTATAGAGTTTATTTATTTGAGTATCGCTAACCGAAACACCATTTGGTGCTTTGTTATTTGTTTGTATGTTTTTCGCCACTTGATGAATAGGCTGTTCAATGCTCACTTGATTTTCCGTTGTTAAATAACCAGCTGAGTATACAGCTGCAACTGCCGTGGAACAAAGGATGATCCATTTTTTGTCTATTTCTTTCATAAAGAATCCCTCCTATAACATCTCAATCACCATTCCAAAACAGTTTATCTTAGTAATCTTAGAATTTTATTTGAAAAAGGAAAGGAACCTACCAAAGTTTGGTGGCTCCTTTCCTTTTTCAAATACAAACTATTATACAGTCATTTTCCAGTTGGATAATGCCAACCAGTTTTCTTTTTCTTTATAATCAGGCAATATTTTTCCAACCAGCCTCCAAAAAGACCGGTCATGATTTAAATGCACCATGTGACACATTTCGTGAACAACTACATAATCAATCACACTTTGCGGTGCCATCGCCAGCCTCCAATTAAAGGTTAACTGATGCCTCGAATCACAGGTTCCCCATGTAGTTTGGCTATCTGTGATCCGAATCGAACGTGGTTTTGTTTTAAAGTAACTTTGATATGAGGAGATGCTCTTTTCAACTATTGCTTTACACTGCTGATAATAGAAGCGTTTTAATGCATGTTTTATTTTCTCATCTTCTGGGTACTTCACATATATATGTAATTTATCTTCCTCAAATTTCACGTAATCTTGGGTAATGGTACTGTCTTGAAAAATCTGTATGGGAAAGGTATTTCCTAAATAAAGAAATATTTCACCATGCTCATATACCTTTTCCTGCGGTCCCTGCAGCCGCTCCTTTATTTCTTTTAATCTTTGCTGAATGGGTTCCCAATTTTTCTCTAATAGTTGGATTACCTTTTCATCTGGTGTTCCTTTCGGTGTTTGGACTTCCACATTTCCATAGCTATCCATCGTGATACCCATGGAGGAACGATTTTTGTACTTAATTTCAAAACATATGGTCTTACCTAAGTATGTATGTATCATTTCATCACCTTTTTTACATTACTTAAAAAAATAGTGTCTGTCCCTTAAAAGGAACAGACACTGTTATTATAAACTATATTAGTTTACATCTTAATTTTTTCCATGTATTTAAGGATGCAGTACTCTAGCAGCACTCGTGAATTTTGCTGGGTTATAAGTAGAAATCTTCACCACATCACCAGTTTGTGGTGCATGGATGTATTGTCCACCTCCAATATAAATACCAACATGGTAGGCAGGTGAACCTCTAAATACTAGATCTCCCGGCTGTACTTGACTTGGAGAGATTCTTGTTCCAACCCTTTGTTGGTCACGTGACACCCTTGGAAGATTGATGCCAACTTGACGGAACACATAACTTGTTAATCCAGAACAATCAAATCCATTTGGTGTTGTACCTCCCCAAACATAAGGAACGCCCATATATCTTTTCGCAATAGCAATGACATTACTTGCCGTTGCAGAGGTAGATTCATTAGACACATTTAGAGAAGGTGCAGATTTTGAAGTCTTGGTTCCTCCAGACTGTCTTTGAGTAACCTGTTGCTGAGCTAATTGAGCTTGGCGAAGTTCCTCTTCCTGTGCACGTTTCTGAGCCTCTTCTTGAGCCTGCTGTTGAGCCAATTGATTCTGTTGATTTTGTAATGTACTCTCCGCAGTAGCTAATTCTTTTTGAATTTCTGCTTTATCTTCTTGAATCTTTTTTTGTTCAGATGCTAATTCATTTTGGCTCTTTTTTAATTGATTATACTCTTCATGTAATTTTTTCTCTGCTTCTGTTAATGCTTGCTCTTTTTCATTTAAGCCGTTTAGTAAGGCTGTATCACTTTCCATAATACTCGAGATAGCAGTAAAACGGGTGAAAAACTCAGAAAGGTTATTAGACGAAAGCAAAAGTTCTGCGTATGTAACGATTGATTGTTTTCCCTCTAACTGAATGCTCTTAAGGCGTTCTGAATAGACCTCTTTGTGTGCTTCTAGGGACGCTTTAGATTCTTCAATTTCAGCTTCTGTTTCGACAATTTTACCTTGTTGTGTTTTTATTTGATCGTTTAGTTTCTGACTTTTATCCATTGATTGACTGATTCTGTCATCTAATTGTTGAATCTTGGTTTCAAAATTATCAATTTGGTCTTCCGTTGTATTAATTTGACCCTGGATTACTGACGTTTCCGGACTCGCAAAAGTAGGTGTTACTTGGATCGTAGCGGCAAGAATGGTAGCTGTAACTGTATATTTAAAGAATTTTTTTATCATTACATTATCTCCTCTTGTAACCTATCATTAATTCCAAATTCCTAATATATTACTAGTTTATACTCCAAATGGACTAATAACAATGCAATTGGCAGTAATGTAATACAATTGTAATTTTATGTAGAATAATCTGACAAAATTGTCGACATGTGATGAAAAAAATAAAGCTACCTTGTAGACAGCGCATCTTACATATAAGCACATCCGTTAGGTGATTTAATGGAATACAAATGAAATCGCGAGAAATAAATTGAAGACAAGCCCATATTTAAAACATTACAAACATGGGCTTGTCTTTCTTGAACTTAGTTAATTTTCGTCTTCATCAGCTGATACTATGGTAAATCCCTCAAGTCCAGGTATAGCAATTTTGCGATGACAATCTCCACAGTTTTCAACAGGGAGCGCAGAAGCTGAAAAAAGATCTAGATCTTCCCCTCCGTGATGAATCTGAGAAAGACAGATGTTTGTTGAAGATATACATCTTACAACAAGCTGCCCTTTGGAATTTGGTCCATAGAAACAACACCTTTTAGTCATTTTAGCCATCAATCTCACCTCCTTAATAAATCTCAATAACTATAAGATTCAAGAAAGGATAAAATTGCTTGTATTTAAACCTATAAATAGTCCATTTTGATAGGTTTATTGATAGTTTCTTGTAAATAGGAAAAAGGGGATTGGGGAAGTGGACGCACAAATAAATAAGCCGCTAGACTGTTTAGCGGCTTTTTATACGTTCTCGTTACCCATTCCTTGTTATATATATTAATCTTTTAATAGGTAAAGTATTGATTAAGCTGATGACTTTTCTCACATCAATTATTTACCAAAAAAACGTAAAAATAAAGAAAGGCAGCTCATCATCCTTTCTCACTTTGCAAGTAACTCATTCCATTTCTTAACCAAACGCTTTGGTGCTGCACGCAAATAGGCTTCTTGAATGAGATCCGCCAACTCATCCCAGTCTTGTCCCTCTGGTTTTTGAATAGACACCCAGCCATGATGTCCTATGTACGGGGTTTTGAAAAAATATTCTTTCTGCAGCAATAATTCCTGTGTTTCCTTGTCTGATTTAAACGACAGGCTGAATCCTTTCTCGCTTTCACCTGATATCACGAAGGATTTTCCATTGATTTTAAACGTATTGTGACCGAAACCGTCGATAATTTCAGTAGATTCAGGAAGGGCAAGACAAATGCTGCGCACTTTTTCAAGCATTCCTGCCGTGTTATGTGTTTTCATATTTTCATTCACCTATCGACCATTCTATTTTGCATTCGTATCGGGTTGATGAATTCCGAAAACATTGCCTTCGGTATCAATATAGTATCCTTGCCACGCCATTCCAGGAAGGGCATATTTAGGCATGGCGACCTTGCCGCCATGTTCAAGAATTTTCGATTCTGTTAGATCGTAATTTTCTACTCCCATTGTACAAGCATATCCATTCATTGCTTGATTAGTTTCCGGCGGAGCACTTTGACGCTGCATCAAAGCACCATTAATCCCTGGTTCATTTTCATCGCCAGTCACTGCTCCAAAATAAGGCATGCCCGCATACTCACTCCAATCCTGAAATGACCAACCGAATACCTCGCCATAAAACTTTTTTGCCCTTTCCATTTCACTCACATGAATTTCAAAATGAACTAATCTTCCCATAATGGCCTCCTATTTTTACAAGAATGAATTATTTCTAGGTTGCTTTTCAACTTAGTAGATTCTCTCAGACTTCTCTATTATAGGATATTTTATAGAAAATAATTCCGTCAATATTAAAAAAAGGCAGTTTCCTCCTTTGAAATAAAGGGTTCCGTTTTGAGGTACTTTTCTTAAAATACGTGCCGAAGTGACAGTAAATAAGATGTTCTGTCCTTAATCAAGTAACCAGCAAAAGATAAAATAAGCGGAGATTTTCCGGTTAACTACAGAAGGGAGCTCGTTTCGGAGAAAATAAGGGGAGATTTTCCGGTTATGCAAAGAAAAATCTCTCATTTTCGATTTTTTTGAGTAAATAGGAGGAATTTCTCCGTCTATTTAAGCCTGTTTTAATAATAATTACTAAATAAACGGAATTTTTCCGTCTATTTATCAGCTCGGATGTTCGTAGAAACCTTGATAAATAAAGAAAAAGACGTATGCCAATTCATACGTCAATTCTTGTGTCTTTTAATAAGTAAGCACCCGAAAACGGAACCCTTTACCCTTTGAGAAGGGGACTGCCTTTTTTGCGTTTTACACTATTTTTTCCTCAAAACTTACAGTCTCTTCTCTTTTTCTAGAAAATACATTTGCTAGAGCTTCTGGAAGAGCCATCAATGCCGGAACAAAGATAGGAAGCAGGATAAAACAAAGGATGACCAGACCGGCAATAACAGCTATGGCCAGTTCTGATAAAAGGATGATACCCGAAGGCATCAGTGTGGCAAAGGTGCCGCCAAGGATGATCACTGCTGCTATAATCACACCGCCTATTTGCTTTGAAGCCAACACGATTGCCTCTTTAGCCGGTAATTGTGGATATTCCTTAAACCTCATCATTAAGAATATACTATAGTCTACTCCTAAGGCGACAATGATGATAAAGGAGAAGAATGGTACGAAAGAAGAAATACCTTCAAGCCCCTTCAAATCTATGAAAATATAATTTATAAGGAACATCGCCGCATAGTATGCCCCAACAAGGGATGCAGTAATGAAAACCGGTGTCCAGAAAGATCTTATAACAAAGAACAGTACTAGCAATACTCCGATAATGACGATTGTCGTTGTTTTATTTAGATCTCTGGTCAATACATTATTCATATCGTTTGTTGTCGCACTTGGTCCAGAAGTTCCACTCTTTGCATCTGATAGAGCGGTGCCTTTAAGTCCATCTGAAACTGTTTGATTGATTTTGTCTACGGTTTTTAATGCACTCTCTGAATATGGATCATCATTCAGAACCACCATGAATTTAGTGATTTTTCTATCTTCGGACATGAATGTGTCAAAGGATCTTTTAAAGTCCTTATTAGTCAACGCTTCCTTTGGAATAAAGAAAGTTTTATTCGTATTCAGCTGCGTTAAGTAACCATTCGTTTGTCCCAGACCGTCAGAGATTTGCTTTAAGCCGTTGTTTACATCTGATAGCTTTTCGCCAAAAACGCTGAAACCATTGAGGCCGTCTGCAAGCTGCTGCTGACCAGATTTCATTTGGCCCAATCCACTTGTTACATTATTCATATTGGTTACGATGGTGCCGATTCCTGAGGATGCCTGACCAAGTCCAGATTCAAGTTTTTTCAACCCATCTGCTATTTGCGATAAGCCGCTGCTCATGGCGCCAAGATTTTTATTAGCTGTCCCAAAACCAGCAGTTACTGCATTATAATTAGCATTTAATACTTGAATTCCTTCAGGTGTGATTTGAATTAATGATGCTGATGTCTCATCAATTTTCCTCTTCAAATCTACATAGTTTTTATCACTTTGAGACTCTCCATAACTGCTCCCTAATGCCATTACCAAAGATTGCATTTCCGACAACTCCGCTTTTACCCTTAAAAGCTCTTGAGCGGCATATTGATAACTAGAGCCCATCTCAGCATATCCAGACTGCATCTTCCCATAATTTTCAGCTAACAAACCAACACCGTTGCTCATCTTTGAGAGATTTGTTTCAATGGTAGCCATACCGTTAGTGATAGTCTTTGAACTACTTGACCCATCATTTATACCGGTTTGGATTTGCTTCAAACCATTGGTTAAGGCAGCCATACCATCTTGAAGCTTTGCCGTGCCGTCAACCATTTGACTGACTTTGGAAAAGTCAGCAGAACCGAACCCTTCTTGTGCTTCTTTCAATCCATCATGGATTTGATCCACACCACCTTGCGTTTGGGACAAGCCATCCGTAACAGCCCCCATTTGATTATCGACATAAAAACCGTCAATTGGTTTCCCTTGGGGTTGAGTGATGGAAGAAACCTGCTTCACTCCCTTAAGACTTTTCAATCTTTCAGTTATGTTATCAATGACTGCAAGAGAGTCATTATTATCAAGTGCCTTGCCAGTTTCGATGACAACAGTCGCAGGCATCGCCTGGCCTTTACCAAAGTGATCCGATACCAAATTTATCGCTTTTGAAGAAGGGTATTTATCTCCAAGTTCTCCAACGGTATCAAAGTTAAGCTTTTCCTGATGGAAATACACCATTGGTCCGAGTATCAAAAGTATGATGACTATAGATATAATAGGATGCTTAACAGCATAGGAGGATGTTTTCCCCCAAAACTTGTTTTCCTTATGACCAATTACATTCTTAGATGGCCAAAAAAGTTTTTTACCTAATACCTTCATGACAAATGGCGTTAAAGTCAATATTTGAAGTAACAATATGGTTACCCCAATTACAACCACAACACCTGATCGATAGATTGGAGATTCGGCAAAAATGAGCGCAAGGAAAGCAATAAATACAGTGAGTATGCTGTATGCAATTGTTTTACCTGCCGTTTTATAAGTGTTTACGATTGAATCCTCAATCGAATGTCCATGGGATAATTCTTCCTTAAATCGGTTAAATAGAAGGATGTTATAATCCGTACCAATCCCAAAAAGGATAAGGACCAAGAGCATTTGGGTAAGACTGGTTATTGGAAATCCTGCTTTATCAATTAATTGAGCTGCAATTCCCATGGAAACAAGGTAAGAAAAAGCTACAGCCACTAAGGAAATCAAAGGTGTAACGACTGACCTAAATGCAATGATAAGGACTACTAAAATAAAGATAACGGTTAATGCCGCACTCTTTTCGACACCTGCCTGAGATGCCTTCAGATAATCATTATTGATAAAGTCTTCACCGCTAAGATAGTATTCAACAGGTACATGATTCAATTTGCTTTCAATTTGTTTTTGGATATCATCTATTTCTCGCCCTCTTTTATCCAGCTTATAGCTTACCATAAGTGTCGTACCATCTTTAGATACTAGAGAGCTTTTGGCTTCTGGGATACTGAAGGGATCCATGATGTTAGCAATACCAAGCTCTGAGCTGCTATCACGAATGTTTTCTACCGCATCACCGATTTTCTCCATTTCATCATCTAATAGTTTATTTTTATCGTAAAAAACGATAAGGTTGTTCGTCCCTTTCGTTGTATCCATCTTTTTTAAGATACGATCTGCCATTACGGAAGGACTGTCATTACTCGTTCCCTGCTGCCCTTTTTGCCGTAATATGGCATTGATGTCTGGTTGTATGACTGTAAGCACGATCGTCGCAACCAACCATATGGAAAATATGGCCCAGCGGCCTTTAATAATCTGTCTCACCTTGAATCCTCCGTTATTGTAGAAATTTATTTTGTTTTTTCTTGAAAGTACAAAACATCAAAGAATTCATGATTATCCATTCCCTCTGTCTCCATTTTTTCCTTAACAGCCGAAACCAATAATCTCATACCCTCCTCAACAATCTCCTGTTCGTTTGGGTTTAATAGACTTAAGACATCTCCTAGTGACTTATTTGCGATATCCGTTATGTCCTCATTGATTCCTTTTGATAATTCGTTGGAAAGTGAAATCTCCACAGAACGTTTATCATTAGGGTTAGGCGTTTTCACTAGAAGCCCTTTTGAAGTAAGTCGTTCAACGATATCTGAAACCGTACTTTGGGTCATTTTTAGGTTTTGAGAAAGATGTTTAATACTGATTTTTTTATGAGCAAACACTTCGCCTATTACTCTTGCTTGAGGGATAGTGACACCACGCTCTTCGGAATGTTTCTGAAGACTTTTCATCATATAACTTTGTAATAGATCTATAGATTCCCGAATAAAAATGGCTTTTTCCACCATTTACCAACCACCTTCCCAAAAAAATAGCACACGATGTATCCCATAAGATACATCGTGTGCTATCTATCGTAAAATTTTATAACTTATTTGTCAATTAAAAGGTTTCCCTAAGGATCAAGCACCATGGGTTTGCGATTAACTTAGAATTATTTCTTTTGCTTTTTCCTTCATTTCCTTAAATCGTTCATTTAATAGGTTTAGAATCGTGCAGTCGGCCGTAAAATGCATAACGATGGTCTGTATCTCACGTTTATTGAATTTGCCACGTTCATGAATTTTATATCCTCTGCCATTAAGCTTAAACCTAATCATAAAACTGTCAGCTTTCTTTTCTTCTCTCGGGTAGACTTGTAGAAAATGAAGAACTGCCTCTTGGCATGTACAATCGGGATTCATACAATATGAGTCAGCGACCAAAAATAGCTTCCCCATACAATCTAAGGGAAAAAAATCGTTGTCTTGATTGGGGAAAACCTCTGAATAACAAACTGTGACCCCTTGAGCAATTTTACTCAGAACTGCATTCATACTACCGCTCCTTTTTTCATTCGGATTTAACGGCAACTTTCCCATTTATTCTAGTTATTAAATGTATATATTCTTTTCATCACTTTAGTTAGGAAGTTAATATAAGACGGCATGATTGTGGATTTAAAATGGTGAAAATCAAAGGGGAAGATTGCAGGTTTACTAGAATAGAATAGAATCGAATTTACGAAAATATCAATTTAACCAAAATACACTTTTACACTCTCTTCTTTTTTTGCAGTTTCTAAACAGTTTTGTATAAAATCTAGGATTTGTTTTAGATCCCAATTTTGAGAATCACCTTTTTTATATAATTGCTTGTACTCATTCAAAGCCTTTTCAATTTGTTGTATGGAGAAGGTAGACCAGTCTCCTGACCCACTAACTCCTGCATAGTATTTATCGGCCTCAAGTAAGCTGTACAGTATCGTAGCATTATAATTCCCCATGCTAAAACGCGCATAAGCAATTTCTTTTCCTGCCTTATTGACTCCATAAATATCGTGACCCATTATTTATCCTCCTTCAAAATAAAAAATACCAGAAAGTGTAGTGGCAATGGAATCTTTTAAAATATAATAAGTAGCTACTTTGTTTATCACTCCTTTCAGTTTTTTATTAAAATATTTTTAGTTGAAAAGGTGTTTTGGTAGAAAAATGTGAAGATTCAATTAGGAGGTTATTTAGAAAGGTTGGTATAATTCACTAGTTTTTTTGTTTTCATTCTTTAAGGGTTTCATGTATGCAAGGGGTTAAAAAATTGTGGGTAAGCGCTAGAGGCAAAGTGAAGTTTTCAATATAATAATTTCATGAACCGATAAGCTTGTCAATAACCTATGATTCGACAAATTTCGAGTGTTTGCCAAGGGATGCCACAGGGGCGGTACTTTGGGCTTTGCAAGGTCTTCCTCATTATCAGTAAGCCAGCAGAACCGTCCCCTAGGCTCCCCTAGGCACTTAATTTTTACTAATATTTATGTTATCCAAGTACACAGTGGTAGCTGCATTTCCACCGGTGATGTTTCCTAGTTCGAAAACAATTTTTCCATCAGAAAAGGTGTCTTCAGTCATTGTAAAGGTAAAGCTGTACCGCTTTATCTCGCTTGTTAAATCAAAGGTTTGAGTTGGAGCATAGGAAATAAACCATGGATCAGATGTGAGTTCTTTTCCAATATTGATGTTCATTTTTCTAGCTATATCAGCACTTGCATCAAACTCAACCGTATAACTTGCTCCTTTCTCAAATAACAAGTCCTTCTGAAAAACTTGAGGCGAATAGCTTGCCCCCCCAACCTGTGTAATATCAACCTTTAATTTACCATTTTCAGAGGTCATAGTACCTCCAGCATAACCGCTCCACTGGTCACCCCACCAGGCAGACCAATCATCTGTACCTTGATCGAAGGTTCCATTATCAATTCCAGCAGTTTTTGTCGTTTCTGGAACAGGAGGCTCCATCCCCTTAACTTTAAGAACGACATTATCAATAAATACATCATGGGTACCTAATGGTGAACTAGATGATTTTCCTAGTTGGAATTTAATCGCAGTTAAATCATCTGTCGGCATTTTTAATTCAAATGTATACGACTGCATTTGATCTGTAAGTGCTGCCTTTTGATCAAAATATCGATTGTATTGAGCATTCTCAACCGTTACCTCGATATCTCTTGGCTTGGTAGAACGAGCATCAAAGGACACTTCATACGTTACTCCCTTTGCCAGGCTCATGTTTTCCTGTTGAAGCAAAACACTCCACGTTTCATTACCTTCATTTCCAATAGCCACTTTTGCCTCGCCATTATCGGCAGTAATTTGTGCACTTGCATCATAATGAATATAATTGCTCCAAGTATTTAGCCCATCATTAAAGCTTCCATTTTTAAGAGGGAATAAATCTATATTGCCATAATCCACATCATCGGAGGTCTTAATTAATCTTACATCATCTAGATAAACATCCGCAGTTTGCCCTCCAAAGTTAAAAACAAATTGGCCATTCTCATCTGTTACGGTGTCAGGCATCGTAAAAGCGACTGTTTTTTCTTCCATAATAGGTGTAAGTTCTATGGTCTGTGGACCGGAAAAGCTTGTTTTCCCGTCTTGACTCCTAAAATCTACTTGGATGGTCCTCGGTTGATCCGCTCTTGCTTTAAAGGTTGCTTTATAGTCATTTCCTTTTACAAAGTACATTCCTTTCTGGTTAACCTGTACGGCATTGGGATTTGCACCGCCATCCTGAGTGGAAACATGTAATTCCCGGGTTGCCTCATTCACCGAGACGTTTGCTGAAGCACCTGCCGTTACAAAATTCCAATAAGTCATTCGATCCATACTGCCTTGGTCAAACGTCCCATTATAGACATGATTTCCATCTGGAAGCGGCTGTTTCGCGGCATCATAATCTTCAGGTAATCCTGTAATATCTTCCACACGAACATTTCCGATCCATACAGGGCTTGTCCCATTTCCACCTAAGTTAAACTCAAGTCTAGATTCAAGATCTGTTTCATTTAACATATCAAACGTAAATCCATAGGTTTGAACTTGGTCACTAAGCATAAAGGTTTCTTCATTGGAATATTTGGCCCATCCTCTTGAAGCCCCAGCTCCAACCTTAACCATCATATTTCGGGCAGTTGCAGATTTCGCATCAAAACTTACTTTATACTTTCCACCCTTGCCAAGTGAAAGGTTTTGAATCTGCTGTAGGGAATACAACTGCGTCCCAGGATTATCAATCGTAATTTTTGAAAAATTAACCCCATTTATTGTGTCCTTACTAACTGAGCCTGAACCACCGAAATCCGGTAGATGGACAAAATTCCAATAAAGCGGATTCAAATCAATATCCGACTGCGCAATGTCTGTAACTGGTTGTTCGTATTGATTATCATAGATTAAATTGCCATCTGCTAAAGGTTGTTTTGCATTATCAGGTAAAACAACTGGCTCTAGAGCAGGTTCAACTGGTTCACGGTAATCTCTCTTCTTCAAATCATATACACGGACATAATCAATCTCCATTTGGCTTGGAAATTTGGTCGTGGCATCAGGATCGCCATCAAAATTACCACCCACTGCGAGGTTCATAATTAAGTAAAATTCCTGGTCAAATGGTGCTGGGAAGGAATATTTTGCTGCATTATCTTTTCCTTTGGAGTACCATTTATTTTGAGTTTCATATAGCTCTCCATCCACATACCATCGAATTTCTCCCGGCTCCCATTCCAGCGCATACGTATGCCACTTATCTACTCCTCTTTGTTTTGGCAATGTATATTCCTTACCGATAAATTTGTTATTTGGCCAACTCTCCCCGTAATGGATCGTTCCAGCCACCGTATTTGGTCTGCTTCCCCAGCCCTCGGCAATGTCAATCTCTCCTGAAGCAGCCCAAGACCCATATTTATCATCTTCTGGTAGCATCCAAATCGCTGGCCATAGACCTTTACCAGTTGGCAGCTTTGCTTTTATTTCATAGCGTCCATACTTTTTACTGTAAAGGTTTTTTGTTTTTAACTTCGCTGATGTATATTCGTATGTGCCTAATTCGTCCGATACCTGCTCTTTTTTTGCTTTAATCACGAGCTTGCCGTCTTTTACATAGGAGTTTTCTTTAGAATCCGTATAATATTCCTTTTCATTGTTACCCCAGCCAGGCGTAATTGCCTTTCCTTCGCTATCTTTCATCCAGTTCCCAATATCATAGCCCCATTTGGTGTGATCAATCTCTGTTCCATCAAATTCATCAGACCAAACAAGAGACCATTCAGATTTGTTCGAGTGGTTCAGCTCAACCTTCTCATTTTGTGATAGCTTACTGCTTGCTTCAGCTGCCAATAGGTTTCCCGGTATAAGCAGCATCGCACTCATAATAATCGCTAATTTTTTCTTCAACCCTTTCCCTCCTTTAATATTCTTATGGATTATAAAGTTTAGTTATTTACTCTATCACCTCCCTTGTGAACAATCTGTAATTTAATAAATTCTTATCTACCTTTCTATCACTAAGGTAGTGATGGAATGCTCTTGAAGCCTTACATCTGTAAACTCTCCTTCTAAATCTATGGTGATTGATTCTGACAGATCACTGGGATTCATAATGACAACAGCCAGTGACCCATTTACATTTCTAAAGGCTGTTGCCATTAATGTTTCCGACTCTAGTTCAAATCCAACTCTCACCGCATTTGGCTTAATATATTTACTAAAATGACCTATATAATAGTAGGAACTGTTATAATGGATTTCACCTGTTTTTGTATCGATAATGATAGGTGCATCGCAGTAATTACCCACATGATTAGGTCCTCCCTCTTCATTGAGAACCAGATTCCAATCAATCCATCCTTCTAACCAATTATTAAGATCTCCGATGATGTTACGAGCATAACGTTCACCGGTATGCCAAGCGCCTAGTTGAACACCGCCTTCAATACAGCCTTCTGTAAATATTAAATGTTTATCTGGAAACTCCTGATGAATTTTCGATAGGTTCTCAAACTCCTCTGAAACATACCAATGGATTCCTGTCCCCCAAATATATTTAGCGGCATCAGAATCTGACAATATAGTAGTTGCACGTTCGTAGGCGACGTCTCGATTATGATCCCATATAATAATTTTCTTCTCTTGCAGTCCCTCTTGCTCCAAGGTAGGTCCTAAGTAATTTTTTACAAAATCTCTTTCTTCCTCTGCAGTGTACCTGCATGAATCCCAGACTTGAGTTGCTTCAGGCTCATTTTGGACAGTAACACCCCATATAGGAATTCCTTCTGCTTCCATCGCCTTTATATATTTTGCGTAATACATCGCCCAAGCAGAAAAATACTCTGGCTTTAGCTTGCCGCCATGATTCATCTCATTATTTGTTTTCATCCATGCAGGCGGACTCCACGGGGAAGAAAGAAGGGTTAATTCTTGGTCTCCTTCTTTCATGGCATCTTTGATTAAAGGCAGGACATATTTTTGCTCCCGCTCAATAGAAAAGGTCTTTAGCTCAGCATCATTTTCCTCAACATACGTATAGTTCCCCAAAGCAAAATCACAGCTATGAATATGAGTTCTTCCCAATGTATATCCGAGGCCAGTATCTTTATTAAAATAGCTCTCTATCACTCGTTTTCTACCCTCATCTGGAATTTGTGCAAGTGTGTAGGCTGCTGCCTCTGTAAAAGCACCTCCAAAACCCATAAACGTTTGGTATCTTTCCCCTAAATTAATTCGTAGAATAGTAGTTCCATGTAAGGGGACACCAGTGGTAACCAATGGTGTTCCCTTTTCTATAAATCGTTCACCTGTGTTTTTAGCCGTTTGTATGACTTTTACTTTCACCAATACCATCCCAATCTATTTAGTCTAGGTAAACTTCGATTCTATTGATTTCTCCCGTTCTTACCATTTGAGCGTATGGAGCTTCAATACTTACATTATTGACTGTAACTGCACCGTCTTTACTATAAAGAATATACTTTTTGGTTGAAACACCATCGATTCCAAACGTATTTTTTCTTTTAGGATTATAATAGGTTACTAGAGTTCGTCCTAAGAAAGAAAATTCGACTCTTCCCCTCTCATCAAATAACCAATCCGGTAAAATCGGCTGCAGACATAATGTAAGATTCGCTTCTTTCTCAGAAAACACTTCTTTCCCCATCATCATCGTCTGCCACATAGTCAGAAATTCGGCTGTTGTTCCACTAAGTCTTGCCACGAATCCCTGTCCATGAACTTTCGGATCAGGATTTACACTGCTTGCAATAAAGGAAGAATTCTCTAATACACTTCTCCCATATACTTCAGGATTCATAAACGGTGGAAGAGCGTACTTTATGTCTTGAAAGAATTCCTCATAAAGCCCTGCTTTTAACACGCCAAGAAGATATTTAAATTCCATGTGCATAAAGATGGATTCACGTTCAAGCCACCCAGGTGTGAAAGCTCTTGAACGACCAATTTCATAGGTTTCCATTTCAAGTGATGCAGAGGTTTTATACATATGCAGTTTGGAATCAAAGATATCTGATTCTCTGACTGCCTGATACATCTTTCTAGCATTTTGAGATGAAGTTGTTTTGAACGCTCTTGCTGGTCCTTCAAGAAAATGAGGAAGAATGTTTACCTTAAAGCCATTTACCTTTACATAAGGAAGCCCTTGTTCATTGGTCATCTCCACCCCATTTTCCCCTAGGATTTTTTCAAAGCTTGTAGCTTCATAGTAAAGATAAGTTGGAATAAGGCCATTACCTAAATGGATAGCTCTCTCGATACCTTCATCTACTTTTAGAAGGAGTTCCTTCGTAAAAATTGCTAGTTCTTCTAATGAAAGTGAGACTTCCTCTCCATTAAAGCCATCTCTTACTTTTTCCCGGTATTGTTCACGGGCTGTTGATACATAATCCCAATACTGAAAATGATCAAACTCTTGCTTGTTGAATTTCCCCAATCCTTCCACAACAGTCAGAAGCAACTGATACACTTCAACTGGCAGAGAAATCCGCTGGCTTTCTGTTTTACAAGTAGTTAAATTAAACTCTAGAACCCGTCTTAATTCGAGAGTTTCACTTAATGCTGAACCCAATAATCCTGGCAAGCCGTTCATTGAATCATTCCAGCCTGGTTTATTCGCTTCCATTTCAATGCCCATTCCCAACGGGTCAAGGGTTGCAAACTTAACAAGTCCGAGCGTAAATAATTTGCTAAATAAATTTGTTGTATACTCTTCTCCCGTATGAGACTTTAACCAATTACCTGTTTGCTCATGATGCGCTTCAACAATCGCGTTATATTGTCGTACGGACTTGTCTTTTAGCACATACTTTTCTGAACGCGGCTTAACATAAACAGGACTTGAGAAGTACCTATAACTATCATCCTCAAATAATAGCTGACTTCTCTTTTCCGGATAGATTTTTAAAAAGTTTTCAATTAAATCAAGGTTGTAGGTCCAGTGATCCATCCAGTACCCTTCCCCAAATTCTGCCTCAACACTTTGCTTGCTCCTCGTAAGTATGGTTTTTAAAAACTCTGGCAAAGAAGTGGTCAGGGACATTTTTCGGTCGACTATGGTTTGCAATAGGTCCCCAGGTGTGAAGGCTCTTTGTAGCTTCTTTAAGATGGACTCATAATCGGAAGAATGTTCAAATAGACCCTGCAGCCAATCTAATTTCGTTTTTTCTTCAAGTTCAAAACTTGACCCTTTGACTACGAGTGGATTATACCCATCTGCTTGAATGAGACTCATGAATAATTTAATATTGTAATCTCCTATTTCAGGATGGAAAAACACATCATTTCTTCGGTTTTGGTTTACATCCCGGAAACTTCCATTCCCCTGGGAGAAAAACTCCGGAGCAAGGGAGAAAAAGTTGTAGTCTCTTTCTAAATCTCCGTGTTTACGTGAAAATACATAATAAACAAATGGAGCATGCTCTGTAGGAAGGAGGACTGGGTATCCGCCTCGTAAAATATTATCCAAATAACTTTGCTGACAATAAGCATCAAATAATGGATTGTTTGTCTTTGTATAGATGTCATTTGTCAAATCACTAACTAGTTTATTTGCCTCTAGATATTTTCGCTCCATATACTCCTTTGATGTTATTTCCTTTGCTTTCTCATTGATAATTTCAATGTCCATAACATGTCCGATAAGCGTGTAAAGGGTAGCATGCTCTCCTGGATTTAGTTCCTTAGAAAAGCCGGAAAAACCAGAAGGTACCTTATTAGCTGTAATAGGTTTACTAGAAATAATCGTATCAATCGACTGGGCAGCAAATTCCGTCGGATACGTCTTAGAAGTGTTAAATCCATAAATCAGGTCTGCATCTACAATAGGTTCCAATAGCTCGCCGTTATTTAAAAAACTCAAATAGAAATGCCCTTTCGTTACTTCTTCTACTTCTGCTGTATCATTTGTAGAAGACCTGACACGGTAATAAGGAATTTTCTTATCTAGATTAAAAACATCCATCCAGCTTTTTAGCGTATTTCCTACTGCTTTATAGGCGGCGTCTTCAACCCCAAACGGTATGATGGAAGCCAAACCATCCACTACCTCCAAATCTAAAGTACGGTCAGAAATATTAATCAGTTCAACTTTACGAACCAGTCCGGCGTAGTTTTCATTAGGCATTGTGAAATAGGTGACTAGAGTTTTTACGCCGTGTTCATTATTGATTTCTTCTAGTTTTAACTCGTTTTCCTTTATAAACATTCTTCGTGTTGGGTTTTCAGAGGGTTGATAGGTTGTAAATGGTTCAAAAATGATTTCTCCGCTTGAGTCCTTCACCTTTATAAAAGTACGAAACCCGTTCGTTGAAACTCGTTCATATGCCTGATTAGCTGGATAAAATTCTGTAATTGCATTATTTTTATCCTTTATTCCAAAGCTAACAATTCCCTGACCGCGGTTGACATAAAAAGACCACATGGGAATGCCGTATAACCCAGCTAGACCTGGAAGAAAACTAGAAAATGGTTTTGCCTTATCAAATTGTTCGATAACAAAATATTGTTCTTCATTAAATCGGTAGTTAACCATATTTCTGCACCTCGATGTAATTTTTAGTAGAATTAACAAACTGAAAGCGTAATCATTTATTTTTAAAAGGATTTTTCCTTCATTCTTATTGTATCGTTGAAAGAAACTCTTCTTTAGATAGTGAATTTTGTATCAGGTGTCAATATTTTAGAAACAGGACAAATGTGTTTGGAAAAGGTTTTGAAAACAAAAACAGATGAGCAAAATCGCTCACCTGTACATTTTTTGTTCTCTATATTCGGTTGGAGATACTCCTTCAATTTCTCGGAAGACTCTCGTAAACTGTTTTGGATTTTTATACCCCACCATTTCACTGATTTCAAACACTTTTGTACTCTGAATCTGCTAATAATTTTTTAGCATGATTAATCCGTATCATTTTCAGGTAATCGACAAAGTTTTGATTCGTATACTCTTTGAACATATGGCTGAAATAAGAGTAATTAAGAGAAATATAATTGGATACAACAGCAAGATTTAAATCCTTTGAAAAGTTTTCTTCTATATAGCGTAATGCCTTATCCATATATTTTTGTTCTGAATAAACTTGTCTTAGCTTTTTATGGTATTCATGTAAGCGAAGCAACAATTCTTCAACGTCACGATAATACTCATGAAAGTTTTCAAAGTTGTAAATATCCTGGATCTTCTCATAAAGATATGTAACATCACTAGACTCTTTTCCAAACTTAGTAATTGTATTTTCGAAAATAATGTGGTTGATTTCTTTACTGAGTGCTTCCATATACGTAATATTATTTTTTGCTATTTTATCATAGTCAAGGACCTTTAATAGGTGCAATTTTATTTCTTGCTCCCGTTCAGTTCCTATCATATTAACGACCTTTTTTAGTATATCTACAGGTATAGTTAAATTAGTAGGTTTTCCTTTTACATGTTCATAGAATACAAGCTGATTTGCCGGAAAAAGGAAGTGATATTTAAGAGAATAGATTGCCTCTATATAACCCTCCCTTAAAGCATTTAATTTCTGCTTCTTTTCACTTACTCCTATCGAATAGCTAAAGTATCTTTGTTTACCTAAGAACTCATTTAATTCAACGAACATATTATCCTTTGTTATAACCACAACATGCTCATCTTTATCTAGAAAACAAATGACATCACTTCTATGCTCTGTCTTGAAGAAATCTTTAATTCTTCCGAGCAGAACCTCGCCATCAATTTTTTTACAATTTTTCACAACACCAACATAGTACCCCTCCAGATAGGCTTCTATTTGCATATTGCTACATAGGTCTACAATTTTTCCTTCATCAAGGTTGGGGTTCAATAACATATAATTTAACTGATTTGCTCGAAATTCATCTAGGTGCTGGAATGCCATCTGATTATTGACTTTAAGTTCGTTTAGGATATCTTCCAAATCTTGATAAAGCTCATGGCGTTTCACTGGTTTTAAAAGGTAATCTTTCACCCGACATTTAATCGCTGCTTTGGCATATTCAAAGTCATCAAAGCCACTAAGAATAATAGTAGCTGGCATAGGAATCTCCATACACTGAATCTGTTTGATGAGTGCAATACCATCCATCCTCGGCATTTTTATATCTGTAATTAAGATGTCAATCTTATCATTTTGAATCTTTTCCAAGGCATCCATTCCGTCAAATGCCGTTTCAGTCGTAAAAACATCTAAAAATTCTCTATCAATCATTGCCTTAATTCCCAAACGAATCATCTTTTCATCGTCAACGATTAAAATCTTATACATTGCGTCCCGCCCCCTTGATGCTTCTATATGGCAGTTTAATTATGACAGTAGTTCCTTCGCCAAGAACACTGATGACTTCTATTCCATAATCATTTTCCATAGTATAAAGTAATTCTTTCGTTTAGATTTCTAAGTCCAATTCCATTTCCTTTTCCCTTATCCGTTTCGGTTATTGGATGGTCAGAGGTCATTCTATTGTGTAAGCTGGCTGTTTGTTCCATTGTCATTCCAACACCATTATCTTCCACTTCTATAAATACATGTTCCTCTTCTATTCTAGCTCTAACTTCAATGATCCCAGGCCCTTTTAATAAATTTGGTCTTATCCCGTGTTTCACTGAATTTTCTATAATAGGTTGAAGAGACATCTTTAAAACTTCTTGTTCTTTTAGATCAGGTGGAACCTCCACTTTAAGCGTTAAACCTCCATCCAACCGCAAATCCATTATATTAATGTAATTTCTTATGTGTTCAATTTCCTCTTTTAACATTACTACATCATTTTTCCATTTTAGGTTATACCTCATCATCTCACCTAAAGAGGTAACTGAATCTGAAATCTGATAATTACCCTCTATTTCAGCCATCATCTTTATGTTCTCTAATGTATTGTATAGAAAATGGGAATCAATTTGAGTTTTTAAGGCACTTAGCTCTGCTTCTTTTTTAGCAGCCTGTTTATTGACTGCTTCTGTTATTAATTCATTTATTTTATTTAACATATTACGAAAATGAGTAGCGAGCTGTCCTATTTCATTGTGATCACTTATATCCACATTTACGGAAAAATCTCCTTTTTCTACTCTCTTCATTGATTCAATCAATTCCATCATTCTTTTTAAAAGGAATCTAGTTAAAGCATTGGTAAGCAGGGATAAAATAATGATTAAAACAACAATCCCTACTAAAACCATATATCTTGTCTTAGTAATTTGTTTATAAATACCTTCTAAAGAAATCAAATTTAACATATAGGAGTCTATCCCATCAATGTAAACGGATACAACCATATATTCTGTGTTTTCATTTTTAAAAAGAAAACTATTGTTTGTCTTTTTCTTATTTGCTTCAAACGATTTCTTTAAATTTGTTAGATTGACTTGCTTTTCTTTCAAGAAGTTATTATAGGGATTTTGAATGATGTTTCCTTTGGCATCTATTACAATCATTTCAGAAGTAGGCTCCTTAACGGAGCTAAACATTTTCGGAAAGAAATTGTAAAGGAGCATGTCTACTTCAATAATGCCTAGATGCTCATCTTTAGGGTATTCTATTTCTCGTAATAAAGAGATTTTAGACTGATTTTTCGAGGTTTGCCTGCCAAGAATATCATGATCCTCTTCGAACCACCATAATTCAGTCCCATTAAGGGCATTCACCTCATTCAGCCAAGGCTTGTCTAAAATTCTTTTTTCCCGAAATAAAATGGGCCACATCTCGGTGATATAAGGATTGGAAGTATAGACATGAATATTTTCTATAGTAGGGTTGTTAAACTGCAATTTACTAACATTGGAGATAGATTTCGTATTAAAATCTATTAAATCACTAATATTTGTGTCATTGCGGTATTTCACATAATCTATAAATGAACGATCTGCAACGATCATTTGAGCTGTTCGTCTTATGGTTTCAATATTGTTCAAGATATGAATTTTTTCAATTTCTAACATGTGTTCATTTTTGTTTTCAACATCTTTTAATGCACTATCGAAAAGTTGATGGGTATACCTCAGGGTAAAGGTCATAATAGGAATCATAATGATAATAATATATAAACCGACTAATTTTTTTTGCAAAGACAATCGGTCTATTAACAACTTTAGCCTATGAATAATGGAAAATGCCATGATGATCCCCCTGAAGTTTACTATATTTCTAGTATAATTTTTTCACACCTGAAAACAAATGATTTTCTAAAATAAATAAAAAAATGCAAACAGAGACTCCCCCTTTTGGGGTCAGCCTCTGTCTGGATTATGATTACTTACTTCCAACTTCTAACTTCTTCTTGTTTGCTTCATACATTTCTTGCTGGTATTTTTCAACCTTATCTAAACCGTAAGAATCACGTTTCTTCAGGAAGTCTTTAAACATTGAATCGAACTCTTTATCTGACTTAGCTAGTAATAGTTTTGGTAAAGTTTTACCCCATAATTGGGCAATTTTGCTTGCTGCAATCCCTTCTGGTGATGTTCCAGTAGGGCTGATACCGTCGAATGCTGCAAAGCTAACTGTTTTTCCTTTTGTCCAGTCTTCCATTTGTTTAGCTGGCTCGGCAGTTGGTGGAGCCCAATCAAGGCTCAGGTTGGTATCCATTAACATCCAATATTTAAATGAAGCGCCGTACTTTTGGTCAAATGCCGCACGATCCTTGTTTAATAGATCTAGTACTTCTGGCTTAAACTCAGGTTTACCGTTCACCATATCATAGGTAAGACCTTCTTTACCCATGTATAAATCCTTTTGTCCTTCTTCACTAATTAAATAACTTAAGAATTTAATGGCTCTTTCCTTGTCCTTAACATTCTTAGAGATTAACGTAACCGTCCATCCTGAAATGCCGTCTCCTGCAAGGGTAGGCTCGTCACCTTTGGTATTCTTAGGACCATCTACTGCAATGTAAACAGAATTTGGATCTTTTGCATATAATGCCTGTTCTTGTGCTGCAAGGTCACTGCGCTGATATAACATAGCAAAATATCTGCCTTGCGCAATCTTTTCTTCCATTTGAGGGCGTTTATCAATAAAGATATCTTTAGATAAGAGTCCTTTTTCATTTGCTAATCTGAACGTCTTTAACCAGCGAAGGTATTCAGGATCCTTAGTACGATCATAAAGTTTTCCGCCTTTTTCCATTGGGATAGCTAAGAAATTCTGAAGATATCCTTCTAAAGAAGTATTACCTACATCAGTAAATTCATTTAATCCAAATGGAATAAGTGGTGCACCATTTACAGTTGGATATTTTTCTTTTGCTGCTTCAAGCGCTTTTAGGAAGCCTTCTGGTGTACTCATGTCAGGACTACCGATAGCTTCATACATATCTTTTCTTACTAAGAATGTTTGGTTTGATGGTTTAAGGTCTTTATACTTTTCGAAATCCTTTGGTGACGAAGAAGCATTTGGATAACCATAGGTATTTCCGTCTTCCTGCTTAAACCACTCAATCTTAGTTGGGTCTGTAACTTTAACGAAGTATGGATCATATTGATCTGCTAGTTCATTTAAAGGAAGTACAAGCTTTCCTTCAATCATTTTCTTAACTGCATCTTCCCACCAGCCGAGTGTGATGAAATCTGGCAGTTGACCTGATGCAATCATTGTATTCATTTTTTCTGCCTCATTCCCCGCTGGAGAGATGAAGTTGACTGATACACCTGTTTTATCTGTTACATATTTTGAAACGGCATCATCACCCCATTTACCAGTAAACCATGAAAAGTTTACATACCAATCAAAGGTAATCGGTGATGTATCTTTCTTCCAACCTGGCTCATCAGCCGAAGCCGTTGTTTTATTTACTTTCTTCTCCTTCGAGGAAGCGGTTTCATCCGTCTTCGAAGAACATCCAGCTGTCATTACAGCTAAGAAAAGTGCTAAAACTAGTGTTAAAATGAAACTTTTAGACCAAAAATTCTTTTTCATGCTGAACCCCTCTCATCATTTTGTCTTTTTGTAGGGCGAAACAGCTGCCACTCTTTCTATTTAGTCCCAGACTATCATTCAAATCGATACCCTTCATTATATCTCGGAAACTTTATAAAAAGAGTGTACAATTGTAACGCATTTAGCATTTATTTAAACATCTCTTTAAGGGAGAATATTTAAACCAAGATTAATCATCCTTTAACAGAACCAATTAGCATTCCTTTAACAAAATACTTTTGCAGGAATGGATACACCAGCATAATAGGCAAGGTAGTTACAACCATTGTTGCTAGTTTTATAGATTGGGAGGTTACTGTTTTTGCTGCAATTCCTCCTGGTGCATTCACCATCATCTGATTTGAACTCGACTCTGCCACAACTTTGTAAAGGTAGGTTTGAATCGGCTGCAAGTCAGGATTATTTACGAAGATGACTCCTGCGAAATAATCATTCCATTGGTAAACTCCATGGAATAACGCAATGGTTGCAATAACTGGCATAGACAAAGGGATAATCACCTTAAGGAAGATCATAAAGTCATTCGCGCCATCAATTTTTGCTGCTTCTTCCAAAGAGGCAGGGAGCTCTCTAAAGAAGGAAACAAATATGATTAGATCAAAGAAGTTAAACATAGCTGGAATAATATAAACTAAGAAATTATCATATAAACCTAAATCTCTGATTAGCAGGAAATAGGGAATTAACCCTCCGCTAAAGAACATCGTTATAACTCCAATAAACATATATATATTTCTGCCTATTAACTCTTTTCTAGAAAACGCATAGGCTACCATTGCTGTAAAAAACACATGAATGGCTGTTCCGATTACCGTTTTAGCAACCGTGACCCCAAATGATGTTACAATCCCTGGATTAGCAAATACCGCTTTATAATTTTCAATGGTAAATTCCCTTGGCCACCAATAAATGCCGCCCTTCATGGCATCCATACCCTCATTAAAGGAATTGATAATGACATACCAGATGGGATAGATGGTGATGGCGCATATCAAGAGCATGAGAAGGATGTTGATATTGTCAAAAATATACTCTTTCTTCGTTCGTCTGTTTAATCTAAAAATCTTAAACATGCTTTCATCACCTCCTAGAATAGTGTGGTGCCATTTAATTTCTTTGTTACTCTATTAGCTGCAATCAGTAATATGAAAGCAATCACTGATTTTAACAATCCAACTGCAGTTGCGTATGAGTAACGTGCATTTTGAAGGCCCACTTTATAAACATAAGTATCTATTACATTACTAGCGCTTTCATTTAACGAGTTGCGAAGAACTAGAATTTGATCAAAATTGGAGTTAAGCACTCCACTTACAGCAAGTACAAAAAGAATGGTAATTGTAGGCTTTATTGATGGTAGGGTAATATGCCACATTTTTTGAAGACGACTAGCTCCATCAATCGTAGCGGACTCATATAGTTCTGGAGAAACTCCGGCAATGGCAGCTAAATAAATAATGGCCGACCATCCAAGTTCCTTCCAAATATCTGAAATGATTACTATGGACCAGAAATTATCCGGTTCTCCTAAATAGTTGACCCTTTCGGAAGTAAGTCCGAGGTTCATTAAAATATCGTTAATAAGACCAATGTCTGCTAGCCATGTTGTTAAGATTCCACCTAACACTACCCAAGATAAAAAGTGTGGTAAGTAGGTAATCGTTTGAACAGCCTTTTTTAACTTTAACGAAGTTAATTCGTTAAGCATCAGTGCAAAAATAATCGGAAGCGGGAAACCGATGATTAACTTAATAAAGCTAATGCCAAGGGTGTTCTTTAAAACAATCATAAAATTATCATCTTGTATAAATTCCTTAAATTGGTCTAGCCCAACCCATGGTGCTTCGGAAATAGGCCTAACAATATTGAATTCCTTGAAAGAGATGATCAAGCCATACATTGGAATATAATTAAAAATAATCATCCAAATAACACCGAGAATAGCCATAATGTGCAAATATTTCTGAGCAGCTATGGTTCTTAACACTTTTTTAAACTTTTCCTTTTTTGTCGGGGTGCTTATTAAGCCCTCAGGTACTGCTTGTTCTACTGGTTGATAATTTGTTTCCACGAGCTCACCACCTTAGATGTGTTTATATCTTTATAATAGATTGTAGAAGGCAAGATTTTAAGCTGGCATATTTTGATTAAGGTATCATAATTTTGGTTTTTGAAATGACATAAAAAAAACGATACCACCGCCATTGGTATCGTTTTCAAATATATTCGTCAATCTTGTTATTTGAAAGCTTGTTTTATCCAGCTTACAACCAACTCTGATAATTCTCTCTCTTTATCAATATAATTGTGGTTTGCTCCATCCAAAATTTTGTATTGGAAATCCGGACAATTGGTTGCTTTTGATTTAAGCAACAATAAATCCTCTTCTGGACTGTTAATATTCACTTCATCTGTATCTCCCATAAATGCTAAAATAGGAACTTTTATCTTGTCTAACTCTTCAAATCTATCAGGGTTTCTTAAAATCGGTAGATTATCCGCTGCACACCCATCGATTGAGAATTCCAAATATGTTTCCGAACTTACTTCGAACCAACCTTCGTGTAAGTAGCTTAAGATTTTATTTGGTTCGTTTTTCTTCAAATTATCTCTTGCTTCATTTATCATTTCTTTTCAAAATTGATCTTTAAGTTTTGTTAGACCTACCAAATCAGGAGGAGAAGCCAATATTAAGCCTACTATATTTTGGTTTTGTTCCTTTGAATTATAATAAATTGTTTTGTTTGCTCCCAAACTATGGCCCATTATTATAATCTTCTCATAACCAAGTTCTATAATTTTATTTACCCATAAATCTATATCATAAAGGCATTCGCTAAACTTTTCATATCTAGCACCAATTCTACTGTGGTTTCCTTGATTGTTTTTAATATCGTTAATATGACTATATCCACGATTATGCCCATAGAAAAAGCCATAACCATTGTTCGATAATTCACGTCCTAAAGTATGGGCGAAGTAATTTTCTATAATATTTCCTGATGTGCCGTGAATAAACAACACACAAGTTCCCATCGTTTTTTCTTCCCAATGAATACCTTGAAGACGTAATCCGTCTTTTGTCCAATCGTAAATAAAATCTATATTTGACATAAAAAGACCTCCGAAATACTTTTATTGAACCCCAACTAGCTAACTAGCGTAGGGCCTCCTCAATACTTGATAATTCAAGAGGACTAAATTCGAGATTTTTTAATGCTGCAACATTCTCTTCAATTTGACTAACCTTACTGGCTCCAATTAAGGCCGAAGTTATTTTTCGGTCCCTAAGTACCCAGGCAAGAGCCATTTGTGCAAGCGATTGACCCCGATTTTTTGCGACGTTGTTAAGTTTTTGAACCTTCCTTACAACCTCCTCGGTTACATCACTCTTCTTTAAAAAAGAATTTGTTTTTGACGCACGAGAATCCTCAGGTATTCCATTAACATATTTAGTAGTGAGTAACCCCTGAGCAAGTGGTACAAAAGCAATAGAACCTACTTGTTTTTCCTGAAGCAAGTCAATTAAACCGTCCTCAACCCACCTGTTAAATAATGAATACGCAGGTTGATGTATTAAAAGAGGCGTGCCAAGCTCTTTCAAAATCTCAATTGCTTTCTTTGTCTCTTCAACCCCATAATTGGAAATTCCCACATAAAGTGCTTTTCCCTGTCTTACTGTGTGATCCAAGGCAAACATTGTTTCTTCAAGAGGCGTTTCTGGATCTGGTCTATGATGGTAGAATATATCAACATATTCAAGTCCCATTCGCTTTAGGCTCTGGTCAAGACTAGAAACCAGGTATTTCCTTGAACCCCAGTCACCATATGGTCCAGGCCACATCCCATATCCAGCCTTTGTCGAAATAATCATCTCATCCCGATAACTTGAGAAATCCTTTTTAATAATGGATCCAAAATTTTCTTCCGCAGATCCTGCAGGAGGTCCGTAATTATTAGCCAAGTCAAAATGGGTTATGCCCAAATCAAAGGCTTTCCTTATGAGCTCTCTTCCATTTTCAAATACATCATCCCCACCAAAGTTATGCCACAATCCAAGAGAGATAGCTGGAAGTTTCAAACCTGAGTTTCCACAGCGGTTATAAATCATCTTGTTATATCGTTCTGTACTAGGCTGATATGTCATCACCCAAACCTCCATTTTATATTCCATCTATTATTAAACGCTAAGGGCGTTACCATTTTAGTGGGGAACCTGCTATTTCTTCCTCCCACATTTTCTCCAGTTCTTCTACCTTTTTCTGGTTAATCTGCTTCTCAACAGCCGAAACGTTAATGTTCAGCTGTTGAATATTTTTTACTCCTGGAATAACTGCAGATATTTCTTGAAAAGATAAGATAAATCGTAAAGCAGCCTGTGCCATGGATTCTTCTTGTTCAAGCACGCCCTTCACTCTTGGGAGAAGGGATGCTCTCTTGGTAAGCTGTTCAACATCCCAGCGACTTCGAATATCTGTAAATACGCTATCCTTATCATATTTGCCAGATAACCATCCCGAATCTAGTGGAACCTTAATGACCAGTCCCATCCCATTTTCTCCCGCCTGTTGGAAGGCCTTTTTAGGTTCCTGGTGAAAAATATTAAACATGACCTCAATTACTTCACTGTTGGTAGAACCCATTAACTCGAACATCTCTCTACTGGAATCAACAGAGGCACCATAAGCCCGAATTTTTCCCTCTTGCTTTAGCTTTTCCAATTCATCAAAATGACCTGTGTTCCCTTTCAAACACTCAAAGTCTGGGTTGTGCAGTAGAAGGGAATCCACATAATCGGTATTGAGTCTTTTTAAGCTTGACTCTAAAGTGGCACGAATGAACTTAGGGTCAAAATTGAGTGTACCATCAGAATGATGTCCGAATTTCGTATTTATTACCGCATGATTTCTTCTACCTGATAGTGCCTTACCGAGAAGTTTCTCACTATTTCCATGCCCATAATTAGGAGCGGTATCAAAGAAATTACACCCTCTATCAAGTGCTTCATGGACAAGTCTTATTGCTTTACTATCACTCATTTCTCCCCAATCTCGTTGATTCCCAAGCTGCCAGGCACCAAATCCGATTTCTGAAACCTTTATTCCCGTGCTGCCAAGCTGTCTATAATTCATTATCCTTTAACCGCCTTATCTATCCTATATCGGTGGGGTTCTAAATAGTTCTTTCTCGAATAATTTCTGCATAACGAAAACCACTGTCTTTAATAATTCTTTCTTGAGTTTCAAAGTCTACATAAGTGATACCAAATCGTTTTTCATACCCAAACGCCCATTCAAAATTATCAAGAAGAGACCATAAATAATAGCCTGCTATATTCATCCCTTCTTCATTTAACTCTGCAATGGCTTTAAGATGACGTTCAACATATTCCTTACGTTCCTCGTCATGTACTTTTTTGTCATCAGATAGCACGTCGTTAAAAGCTGCACCATTCTCCGTAATATAGATTGGAAGAGTAGTATATTCTTTACGAAGGCGATGGATTAACTCTTTAAATTCATCTGGACTTATATCCCACCCCATTGCCGTTTGGGAATAATCCGAATAAGAATTCTTAAAGAGAAAATCAGAGGCTCCATTGTATTCCACCAGACCTCGGCTATAAAAATTAATTCCAAAGAAATCACATGCCGTAGAAATAACTTCTAGATCTCCTTGATGGATAAAATCAAAAGAATGAACATATTTGGAAAATAAATTTAACATATCGACTGGATATGAGCCTTTTAAGACTGGGTCAAGGAACCAGCGATTTGAATATCCATCTGCATTATTAACAGCAAGCATATCATTGATGGAAGAACCATTAGAATACATTGGAGATAAATTTAAGGTAATTCCAATTGGAGTTTCGGACCCCATTTTTTTCTTTAGGAGATTTACGGCTTCTCCATGTGATAAGAGAATATGATGAACAGCTTTCAGCGCTTCCTCCATATTGGTATGACCTGGTGCGTGAATACCTTGATGGTAGCCAAGAAACCCAGCACACCATGGTTCATTGTGCGTAATCCACATATTAACTTTGTCATCCAGTTCTTCAAAGCATTTCTCTGCAAATTCTATAAACCATTTTACCGAATCACGGTTTGTCCAACCGCCTTGTTCATGTGCCCAAAGTGGGAGATCCCAGTGATAAAGTGTTACCGCAGGCTTGATTCCATTTTTATTCAATAGATTGATTAGCTTTTTGTAAAACTCCATCCCACCAGGATTGTATTTCCCTTGTTCCGGGTAAATTCTTGGCCACGCAATGGAAAATCTATAAGAATCCACTCCAAGTGTCTTTAATACTTCAATATCTTGCTCGTACAAATGGTAGTGATCACAAGCAATATCTCCATTTTCCATATTGACCACTTTTCCAGGTATCCTTGAAAAAGTATCCCAAATCGATAACCCTCTGCCATCCTCTTGGAAGGCTCCTTCAATCTGATAGGCCGATGTGGCACTACCGAAAATAAATTCTTTAGAAAATCTACTCATCGTTGTCACCTCTATAGTTATCTATCTAATTTCTGAAAAACTTTAATATAGTCAATCTCCATTTTCTGAGGAAAACAGGTTGAATGATCTGGATTTCCGGGCCACTTCCCACCGACAGCCAGATTAACCTGCAAGTAAAACGCTCTATCAAACGGAGCAAATCCGGAGTGTTCAGTGCCGGTTTCTTTATGATTGCTGAACCATTTGGTTTGCGTGGCATATAAAACGCCGTCAACATACCATCGAAATTCACCTGGTTCCCAATCCATTGTGAAGATGTGAAAACCCTCAGAGAATTTTTTATTGTCTGGCAATCTATAATTTTCCCCTGTGTAAGTGTGGGGCATTCCGTAATGGAGTGTTCCATAAACGGTACCAGGCTGATGACCAATGAGTTCCATAATGTCAATTTCTCCACATGCAGGCCAGCCTGAATAAAGCTCCATATCCTCTGGCATCATCCAAATGGCTGGCCATATTCCCTGACCTTCGGGAAGTTTTGCTTTGATTTCAAATCGACCATATTTCCAGCTTGCTTTTCCTTTAGTCGTTAGTTTTGCAGATGTGTAATTCATTCCTTCATATTTCTCTTCTTTTGCCTCTAAAATTAATATTCCATTTTCAATCCTTGCATTTTCTTCACGAGCCGTGTAATACTGTAATTCGTCATTGCCAAATCCCCAGCCGCCCTCTGTATAATTCCAATTAGCTTCTTCGATCTTTGTACCAGTGAACCTTTCCTCCCAAACTAGGTTCCATTCGTCTGACTGGAGTTCTATACCTGAAAGCGCACTCATTTCTTTGTTAAGAAGAAAATTTTCCTTTTTAGATTCCAAAATTAGGTTTCCCCTTTCTATCTAATGCTCGTTAAACGGACCTTTTAATAGGTTCTTTTTTCATTTTACCTTTGCCGTTTCAATTTCTTCAGACTTATAATTTTGTTTAGGGTACCAAAATTTCGGGGGGGACCTATCCTCTATTAATGATTCAGGCAAGGAAATTAGTAAAAGGCAACGACCCAAATAAGGGTCAGTTGCCTTCTTAGTTATTCCACCGAAATTTTCAAAACATCATCCAAGTATTTCGTTATATTATATCCATAAATATCCAGTCTTTTGGGAATCACTTTTTCACCACTGTTATTACTCTCTAACTCCATGTTTTGAACTGTAATGAAGTAACGGGGCTGCTCGATTTCTTGGTATGGGACAGACGTTGTCTTATCGTATTCCACTCCATTTTTATCAACAAGCACTCCTTCAGTATTCATCTCCATTGAGCTAATATCATTTTCACCCTCATCCACAATATTGAATTGAAGCGACTCAAATGCTCGATTCTCGATTTCATGATTGCTTATGACAACTTTGGTTGGCTGACCAACTTCCACCTTGTCGATGGAAATTGTACTACCTGCATATTCAAAGGTTTGAGGATATTCCTTGGAAGCATCCAGTTCGATACTTTTTGGATCTTGAACAGTTAAATAAATAGCGCCGAATTTAACGTTAACCTCTTTTGGTTTTTCCCGAAAGAGAGGGTCAAAGTTGGTTTGAAAAGTACTCCAATTCATGTCTTGTTGTTTATCTAAATAAGAGCCTCCATACAGATCAGCTTTCGCTTTCTTATTGTTTACTTCAAGATAGTCAAAATTGAGAACATCTATCCGTTTTTCGGACTGGTCATTAGGAATACTATAATGCAGAATTGTCGCTGTTGGAGCAATGGTTAGTTTATCAATTCGAACCGGGATTCCCTCGACTTCTGTTTTTTCATCCACTACATATTCGACGGATGGTTGTTTTGTTATAGGGATCTCGAAGTTCCACTCCCCTGTTTCATATCCCATTTCCTCGTAAGCAATATAACCATTCTGATTAGGGGAATTAGGTTTCAATTTCAAGAGCTTTGTGATTTTTAGTTTGATTTTGCCATTTTCCTTGGAGAGTGGCAGCAGACTAATCTTTCCGTGATACACGTTCTTTTCTTCGTTATTTACATCGGATTCAAGGTTAGGAGGATTGTTCCTTAGATTTGCTTCTCGGCTCATGATGTCATAATCATTCTCCACCAAAACCCCATCCTGGTTATTCATCACATATTGATTGTCTCCATCTGTATCTTCTATTTCATAAAAAACAATTGTTTGAACATCATCAGCAATCGCACCAATGATCTTAACTTTCACCCCATTGCTTTCCGCTTCCAAGTTCAGTCTTTCACCCAGGCCCTGTTGAAGATACGCACGCAACTCCGGGTCTTTTTCTGTCCATGAATAATAGAGGCTGGCAAATGCCCCTGTAAAATATTCTATCCCCATTAACAATGCGAAAACACTTGCAAAAACAAGCCCCATTCTTTTGCGTTTCTCATTCTTCCGTTGTCTGTGCTTTTCCACTTCTGCCAGCCTATCTTTGACGTTCTCCATGAAACCAGATGGCACATGGAAATCCTCCATCTTTTCAGAAAGATTTAACATGGTTAACATGACATCCTGAAAGGAAGCCAAATCCTCCTGACAATTTTGGCAATGATAAAGATGTTTCTCTAAATCAATCTTTTTCGTCCGATCCATGGTTCTTTCAAGGTAATCCAAGTAATTCATATGATATTCTTTACAGCCATTAAAGGTTGACCCGTACCCCATTACTTTTCTAAGTGACCGGATTCCGGAAAACAAATACTCTTTCATCTTTTCCTCTGAAATTTGGAGAAGATGTGCCGCTTCCTCCTTAGAGATTCCTTTTATATATGTAAGTACCATCGCATCTTTCTCGTACTCTTTCAATTGATCAAGTGCTTTAAATAAATCCTGACGTGGTTCACTTTCCTCTGAAGCTAGTAAACTACTATTATCAGAAAGCTCTCGGCAGGTATGTATGAAAATGGATGTAACCGACATTTCTAAAGATGTTTCATTTTTATTTTGACGCATCTCCTTATGGACTTTTATAATGGTCCGGTAAAAAAGCTCTTCCATTTGTTGCTGACTTCTAAGATAGGACCAACCAAGTGCATAGAACGATTGTAAATGTTGATTGAACCAATCTACGATGGAATCTATTTTTGCTGGGATCATCTATGTGTTCCCCCCTTTAACATTCTTTTTAGCTTTCATCTGACTTAACCACTTCTACATCAACTCTAGTAAGTTGATTTAAATTAAAGTCTTTTAAATTATACAACATTTACCAACAGATACCTTTATCTATCTCGCAATAAAAAGACAGACCAAAATTTTGTTATTTGGTCTGTCAATTCAATATTAATTAATCATTTCATTTCTCTTAGAAAAGAATATTAACGAAATTGGGGTTAGTTCTACTAGAACGCACCAAAGTTATCAAGCAATTCACGCACTTCATCTGTTGATTTCGTGTTCATCAATTGATTTCTTAATCCACCAGCTCCAGGGAATCCTTTGACATAGATCTTAAAAAAGCGATGAAGAGCCGTGAAACGCCGTAGCTCTAAATGCGAATATTTATCATGAAGATCCATATGCAGTCTTAAGAGATCAAGCATTTCCTGGCTGCTATGAGCTTTCGGCTCCTTTTCAAAGGCAAATGGATTATGGAAAATACCACGGCCAATCATAACCCCATCGATACCATATTGATTGGCGAGCTTCAAGCCAGTTTGACGGTCAGGAATATCCCCATTGATCGTCAAAAGGGTATCTGGTGCTACCTCGTCACGAAGTTTTTTAATCTCCGGGATTAGCTCCCAATGAGCATCTACTTTGCTCATTTCATCCCGTGTACGAAGATGAATGGAAAGATTGACAATGTCTTGTTCCAATATGTGTTTTAGCCAGACCTTCCATTCGTCTACATCTGAGAAACCAAGCCTTGTCTTTACACTTACGGGCAATCCTCCCGCTTTTGCTGCTTGTATTAATTCTGCTGCAACTTCTGGGCGGCAGATCAGGCCACTACCCTTCCCGTTCTGTACCACATTGGGTACAGGACAACCCATATTGATATCCAAACCCTTAAAGCCCAGTTCCGCCATACCAATACTCATTTGCCGAAAGTTTTCAGGCTTGTCCCCCCATATATGAGCGACAATTGGCTGTTCATCCTCTGTAAAAGTCAAACGCCCGCGCACACTTTTGATCCCATCTGGGTGACAATAACTCTCACTGTTTGTAAACTCTGTAAAAAACACATCAGGTCTAGCTGCCTCACTCACTACATGACGAAAAACAACATCCGTCACTTCTTCCATGGGTGCCAGTATAAAAAAAGGTCGTGGTAAATCACGCCAAAAATTATCTTTCATATTCAAATTCAAATCCTCTCATTATGGGATATTTGTCCAAAACCTTGTCCCAAAATTAAAGAGCAGATTGTCCCTGCTTCCTTTACACTTATACCATGTTTAAGTACTTTTTATCAAACAGATCGGTACTGTATATTTTCACCAAATCGGGGTAGCAAGACACCTTTTATTAAAAAACTGGTTATACAAACAGAAAGAGCGGCATAGCCGCTCCTCCATTTATTTTATTCTTTATTAGGAAAATACCGACGAAAACATCGAGAAATAACCGACGATAATCATTAACGAAAAGACTGTTGCCCATATCGCATTTTGTTTCACACTTTTCTTCAAAAAAAATGCAATAATAAAGATAATGAGATTAGGTGCAGCGCCAAAAAGCGCAAACAGAAGTATGTTATAGGTTAACTCACCAGCGCTCTCGGTTCCAGTACGACCACCTAAACCCATCGCTCCTACAAAATACATTATGGCATGGTAAAAAATTAAAGCAATGTTGATACCTAGATACATTAAAAATACTTTCAAATCAAGCCCCTCCATAATATAAACATTATCTTACAGAGGGACTTGTCCCTCTCGTGTTTATTTAAAATGTTGATAGAAATTCAACATTATATGGCATTAAAGTCTACTGCGGAATCTTGTGTATAATCTAATTCCGGTATATCACGACCTACACGCACAGCTGCTCCGAACCATACCGCTTCACTTAGAGGGTCACTATTTATACTATAATTATAGATTAAATCATCACAGTCGTCACTTTTTGCATCACTATGAGGGATGGCAATGTGTGGACTGTAATTGACAATACACGAGATGCTGGCGGATTTATTCATTCTCCACTGGAAGTTCAACCGTAAATGGTTTTAAATCCTTTGATGGGACAAAGCTTGAAAAATCAAATAGTAACATTGTATTTTCCAGCTTAAAATTCTCAATCCTTTCTTCTCCGTTTAAGTCAAAAGTAGATTGGAAATGTGCTGTTTCCTTATCAATCATTTTTACTTTATTAAACGGAATACCATGGTTTTTAGGTGGCCATGCATTTTCCGGGTCGATCTTGGTTAAATATTCCTTATCAACCAACCAGAAAAGGTACTCCAAATTATGGTTAATTGTTTCAAGTTTACCTTTACTCAAATTCTTCGGAAGCCCTGTAAGTTGATAATCTATTACCAATTTCTCACCTTTTTGAGTGACATCATTTACCTGCAGGCCTAAATTGAACCGTGTGCTTTTTAATGTAAATGTTTTTTTGTCCAAAAGCTGTTGCACTTTTGGATCTGCTGCAGATAACCGAGGATAGAAGGTAAGTGAAGTAATATCTGAATTGAGCTTAGTCATTTCTCTTCTCGTAGTACTATGATATCCATCTTCTTGTTTCGATTCCTCGAGATAGGTTGGGTTTTCAAACCTATACACTTTCCCTTTATTATCAACAGCTTTTTGTATATAAATATCATCACCTTTGTATTTCTCCACGGTCTCATAAATAAGCGAAGAGGATGCTTTTGCAGTAAGTATCTCTTTAATACTGATTTTTACTTCGTCTTCCGGATATCCTTGCTCCTTGTTAATAGCAAGTGTACGATTTTTTTCTTGTTTAATTGGAATATCAAAATTCCATTCTCCTTTTATCCCGTTAATATTATGAATCGTTATAGGAAGGGTAGAATTCTCCTTGAATGATTTATAGGGATAATTCATTTTCCATTGAAAATTATATCCATTCTCTACTTTCTTAATGTCATTTGACTTTCCATTTAGCCAAGGGTCATGATCCCCTTTATTGTGTTCGAAGTTCATATCAAAGCTTACTTCTCCCTTTTCGTTATGCCCTTTTTCAACATCTTCATCTACAAATCCTGTAATGGATACCACACTGCCATCAAAGTAAGCGCTGGTCAATTTTACAGTTACCCCATTTTTGGTAAGTGATTGATTTAATTCCGTTACTGCATCCTGATTAGCTAATTCCACGCCTGTTCTATCATTAAATTCTTGAAAAATCCCGCCTATTAATGGAGTTTTAGCTAATACTCTATTCATTGTAGGATTAACAAATCCTGAGGCAATGGTGATTCCAAGAAGAGCAGCAGCAGTCGCCACACCCACAAGACCCTTCTTTTTCTTTGCCTTTCCCCTATTACCTTCCTTGTTTATCCCTTTGGAGATGGCGCTAAATACTTTTTCTTTGGGCACAGGTATTTGCTCTATTGCTGTTTTGAATTCCTTGTTATCCATGGCATTTGTCCTCCTCATTTTTATAGGACTTTTTTAACTCTGCTTTCCCTCTACTTAAATATGTTTTTACGGTGCTCTCTGGAATTTCCATGACACTGCTAATCACTTTAATAGAGTAATCATAATAGTAAAATAAGATAATCGCAGTACGATAATTCTCTCTCAGCTGCTGAATTGCATTTATCAGCTGTAAAGATTCTTCAATGTTTGAATCTGCCTGACCCGGCAGGTTCGACAATATCTCATCACTCAACGGAACAACATTGCTTTTTCTCTTTAGGACATGTCCCGAACATCGTATGACAATCCTTGTGAGCCAGGTCATAAAATACTCCGGATTTTTTAACGAATGGATAGATGTAAAGGCCTGATAGGTTGCTTCTTGGACAACATCCAACGCATCTTCTTCGTTATGTACATAAAGATAGGCAGTACGGTAGATTCTTTCATAATGTTGTTGAATTAACTTTTCAAAGGCGCTTTTATTACCTTTGATTGCTTTCTTAACTAGCCGGTGGCTTTCTATTTCCATCTTTTTCGCCCCCCCTTTACTAATTAGTGGAATCTATACTCAAGAAAAGTTTCAAAAAGTTAAAGTTTTTATTTTTCTAAGGAAAAGCATAACATGGAACTAAAATCCGAAGTTCAAAAAAATAAGCAGAAACCTGATTCGGCTTCTGCTTATTTTAATACTATTTTCGCAAAATCGATCTTAGTTAGATATTCCTTATCAACCAACCAGAAACTTATTTCAAATTATTTAAACATGGTTGCTTGAAGGAATTCTTTTGTACGTTGCTCCTTTGGATGATCAAAGAATTCATTTGGCCGATTTCTTTCGATAATTCTACCATCGTCCATGAGGACAATCCAATCAGCAACCTCACGAGCGAAGCCCATTTCATGGGTAACCACTACCATGGTCATTCCTTCATCGGCTAACTCCTTCATGGTTGCCAATACCTCACCAACTAGCTGCGGATCAAGGGCAGATGTCGGTTCATCAAAAAGCATAATATCCGGCTTCATGGCCAGCGACCTGGCAATTGCCACACGCTGCTTTTGACCGCCTGACAACTTGCTAGGATAAACATTGGCCTTATCCACAAGACCCACCTTTTGTAGCAACTCGTTTGCTTCAGCAATGGCCTGGTCTTTTGGGATTTTCTTTACCATGATGGGTGCTTCAATGACATTTTCAAGGACGGTTTTATGTGGGAATAGATTAAAGTGCTGGAAAACCATCCCCACCGTTTGACGGACATTGTTAATATTGTGGGTTTCCGGGCTAATCTTTTCCCCGCGGATTGAAATTTTCCCACCTCCCCTTTTTTCTAAAAAGTTAAGGCATCTTAGTAGAGTACTTTTACCAGAGCCAGATGCTCCGACCAAGCAGACAACTTCACTTTCATACACGGACATGTTTATATCTTTTAATACATGTAAACTGCCATAAGATTTATGTAAGTTTTCTATTTTTATCATTTCTCGATCATTCACTTTATCGTCCTCCTATCGATCACTAACTGCTAATCTCTTTTCGAACAGGCTCACCAGCATAGTTAATACTGCAACAAGTACTAGATAATAAACGGCTACTATTAACAAGTAGGTCATTTCATCGAAATTATTGGAACCCAGTGTCGTCGAAACATTGAACAGTTCATTCATGGAAATAAAGGCTGCCAGAGATGAATCCTTAAGTCCAATAATAAATTGGTTTCCAAGGGGAGGCAGTGCCCTCTTGAAAGCCTGTGGAAGAATGATCCGGCGCATGGCTAGTATTCTGGTCATGCCGAGAGAGCGGGCCGCTTCCATTTGCCCTTTATCAATGGACTGAATCGTCCCCCGAAAAATTTCTGCAATATAGGCACCGTTATGGAAGGCGAGTGCAAGAGCCGCTGCCCAAAAGTCAGGAATGAGGAAAATTCCGCTGAAGCCAAAATACAGAATGAAAATCTGGACAATGAGTGGAGTTCCCCTTACAAGAAATACATAGGCATTTGAAATATACTCCAATACTTTAATCCTTGATATTTTTAAAAGAGCAAAAAATAATCCGAATAAAATCCCAATTAAAATGGAGACAACCGTAAGCTTTAACGTCAACAGCGCCGCATCTATGAAAAGGTTTTTACTACTGACAAACGTATGTAAAAAGTGAGAAAAACTAGGCAAAATAACAACATCCTTTCTTTCTAATAATCAATCTATTATTCTGGTTTTTTCGTAATATCCTCACCAAAATACTTTTGACTGATTCGGGATAGTGTTCCATTGTTACGAAGTCTTTGAAGTGCGTCATTAATCCGCTTGAGCAGGATTGGATTATCCTTCGGAACAACAATAGCCTGCTCGCTTCGCTCAATTAACTGCTGCCCCTGAATTTTGAATCCTTCCTTTTTGGCACTTTTACCAGTGACAAAATCGGTAATAACGGCGTCATGCCGGCCAATACTTAGCGCTTTTAATGCCGTAATATCACTGTCATACATTTTAATATTGCTGGTATACTTTTTGGCTGTATCCGCATAGGTGGAGCCCTTTGCTACGGCAACTTCTTTTCCTTTTAAGTCATCTACTGTTTTAATCTTGCTGTCAGGTCTTGTGAAGATCTGTGGACCTGAGTAATAGTAGGGTGTGGAAAAATCAACTTGTTTGGCGCGTTGGGGGTTAATGGTGTGGCTGGCGACGGCTGCATCTGCCCGTCCCGTTTTAATGCCCTCAATGAGTCCTTTGAATTTCATCCTCTTCTGGACTGGTTCAAGGCCCAGCTCTTTTCCTACTGCGTTTCCTACCTCAATATCGAAACCAGTCATCGATAAATCTTCATTCCTAACATAGCTAAAGGGCTTAAATTCTCCTGAAGCTGCAAAAATAAATTTCTGCTTATCTATCAGCTTTGTTCCATCTGCCAGCTGGTCCTTTTGGATACAGCCAGTCAGTATCCCCATCAGAAATAAGCACGATAGAATAATTATGTATCGTTTTTCCATGCTTGATTTTTCTCCTCTCTCGTTCAAGCTTTACCGCAAGTTTCCCGATCATTGATGAAAAGGACTGCTCTTCTGCTTCTGAAGCAGAAAAGCAGTCCCATGTTTTCATTCACGAAGCTCGAAAGTTTTGCAAGCTGTTTCTTCCACAGTATCAGCCTTTCTGCTGCCGTGTGAACCTATCACATAAATGGAGTCAGCCACACATTGGTCGCCATCAGCCCAATACTTGCAGTTTTTAACATTACATTTCACATCCAATTTCATATTGTGCCACCCCCTCTATAAGGTTTTCTTTTTTAATACCCCCTTCAAAATTGGTTGAAACAAGATTTTTTCATCGATGCTGTTGCCACTGCCCAAGTAATTCGCCGTTAAAGTGGTTCAATTCGTTGATAAACTTGTAAATTCGCTGATAAACTTGAAAAAATCGCTGATAAAACAGATTCACAAACTAATAAGGTATCGTTTTGCACCTTATTAGTTTGTGAATCGGAGTTCAAACGTGTTTAATAACAACATTTTTTACGAAAACAGCCAAAAAAAAGACTATTTCTTTCTGAAATAGTCTCTCTGAATTATTTAAATACAAATTGTACGGTGTGCATCTATATTTTACAAAATCGGCTGGAATTTGTTATTAGCCTTTTTCCTATTCCCATTTAAACACTAAACTGGCTAACACAAATCCACCTAATAACCAACATCCTAATACAAGAGTTTCCGTTCCCAATTGAAGAAAAGGGGTTCCAAGATTCATCGTCTCCCGCAAGGCAGAACTTAAATGAGCAATAGGCAGTACCTTAACAATGGGTTGAATAATATCTGGCATATTACTAATCGGAAAGAACACACCTCCAAGAAACAGCATGGGAAACGTAACAAATCCTGCGATTGGCCCAGCACTTTCAGGATTTTTCGCAATCCCTGCAATAATAAAACCAAGTGACATAAATGCAAGGGTGCCAAGGACAATGAAGAAGATCAAAGAAAGCCAAGAGCCTACGACATTAATACCGAATACTAAATTAGCAATTAGGACGACCAATAGAGCTTGAGTTCCATTAAGTAATAAACGAGCTGTGATTTGAGCAGCGATGAAGGTGGATGCTTTGAGTCTCGTTCCTTGCATTCTCCGCAAGATCCCTCTTTCCCGCCAGGCAGCAATTTGTCCAGCAACACCATTCATGTTATTGCTCATAATCATCATAGCAACGATTCCTGGGACGAGGAAATCGACATAACGAATATTTCGGGCTTCTATGCCTATTTTTTCAACCGTCACTAAAGGTTTGTAGCCAACAAGTGCTTTACTATATTGATCAATGATGCCATTTACAACGGTCAGGCCGAGTTCCGAGGTGGTGAGATTTTTCTCATTATAATAAACCGGAAGGGAAAAGGGGTGTTCCTTGTCCTTCAAGTTTGCTTCATACCCTTTTGGAATTTCAATAAGAAGCTGGATTTCTCCATTTCTCAAGGCTTGTTTTCCATTTTGAACTTTTCCATAACTTATGGTATTTAGTCCCTCGTACTTGTCAAACAGTTTCTTTAGATCCTCCGAGGAACTTGTTTGTTCCAAGTCGATTACCCCTACGGTTAACGATAGATTATCCTCCTTACCTGCAAAGGAACCAAGAGCTAGCATTAAGATAATCGGAAAGAGTAAGGTAAAGAATAAAACCTGTTTATTGCGAGCAAAGATTCTTAATTGTGCAAGAGTTAACTGCCAGTAAGCTCTCATGACTCTCTGATACTCCTTCCTGTCATATGAATAAAAACATCCTCTAATGTTGCTAAACGTGTTTGTAAATCCTCAATTTTAAATAGATGTTCCGTAGAGGCCTGAATTAAGGATGTTAAAGCTGTTTGTAAATCATCTGTATATAACTGGATAAAAGTATCTTTTATAGACACATCTTTAACACCATTTAAATTCAAAAGTAACTCTTTTTCAGGCGGATTGCTTAAATGAAACTCTATTGTGCTTGTTGATTGGAGTTTCTTCACTAGATTGTCTGGCGTATCAAGAGCAATCAATTCTCCTTGATCCATTATCCCGATGCGGTCACAGAGTACATGAGCTTCATCCATATAATGAGTGGAGAGGATAACTGTTTTTCCGCGATCTTTTAAACGTAGTACAATGTCCCACAAGGTTCTTCTTGCTTGTGGATCGAGTCCAGTCGTTGGTTCATCGAGAAACACAATTTCCGGGTCATGTATAAGAGCTAAGGCAATAGCAAGACGCTGCTTTTGTCCGCCGGAAAGTCCTTTAATACGGGCATTTTTCTTCTCTGTTAAAAGCATTTCATCAATTAATTCATCGATGTTTACGTGGCTCGGATAGAAACTTCCGTACAATTGCAGAATTTCATTTACTTTCAATAATTCAAATAAAGAAGTGGACTGAAGTTGAACTCCGATGACCTCTTTGACTTTGTTCACTTCCTTTTTCACATCAAAGCCTGCGAGTGCAGCGGTTCCTTCATCTGGCTTTCTAAGACCTACTAACATTTCAATCGTGGTTGTTTTTCCAGCACCATTTGGTCCAAGGAGACCAAAAACCTCTCCTTTTTCCACCTGAAAGGATACCCCGTTAACCGCTGTGTGAGAGCCGTATCGTTTTAATAGACTTTTTACGTCTACCATTATGTTTTTAAGCATAGCAAGCCTCCTAAGAACATTTATGTAATCCTTATATTGGAATTTAAGAATTCAAAAAAAGAAACAGCCATTTGAAGCTGTTTCTTTCTCAATTATACGCGATGATGGTCTGCACGCCAATTCCGAACAGCCTTTTTAATGTCATCTGGTGAAAGGTTCTCATGAACAGTTCGCTCAACTAAATCTACGAATTCTTCGTCAGCCGTAAATCTTAGTGCAATCACTTGCTTCAACGTTAGCTTAGAGTCTAATAGCTTCCCAGTTAAACGATAGTAGCGAAAATTTTCCTCCGTACGAATGATTCGGTCCTGTAGCTGCAGGGCATATCCTCTTAGTTTAACTGTCACAAAGACAAACAACAACGCGAAGCCTAACACAATTCCACTTAGCAACAGCTGACTTCTTACATGTTGAAAGAAAAACACAATCGATAAAATGAGCATAATAAGTCCAAGCAAAGCTGTCCCAAAATGATAAAGCGGGTCAACTTTTCTGTGATTTTTATAGTTTTGGTTCATTGTGGGGAAAACCTCCTTTTTATTAAGTTTACCATCACTCATTCTATTCCTAAATGATTTTCCTTATGCCTTTAATGATTAGTTTAACGATAGCCACTACTTCTAGGAAATCGCAGGCAGGGCTTCTTTTGTTACCGTGATGAACAATTAGAACACAACCAATTCTTTCATTTTTTGTTGAACTATTCCCACATAGGAAAACCTCATATCATACATCCTAGTTCGGTTGTATAATATACTTTTATCCTATTTTGATTCGCCCAAGTTAATATAATTCTATAATCTCATTTAATTAAGAAGGGCAGACTTCAATTTACAAAAAAATAACTTCAAGATAGAAAAAGCAGCCAAATTCTAGTAAGATATTCACATGTGACATTTAGATAAGGGGTTAAAAAAATGAGCGTATTAAACGTAAAAAATTTAAGCCACGGTTTCGGTGATCGTGCGATTTTTAATGATGTGTCTTTCCGACTTTTAAAAGGAGAGCACGTTGGACTTGTTGGGGCAAATGGTGAGGGTAAGTCTACTTTCATGAATATTGTTACTGGGAAGTTGCAACCTGACGAGGGGAAAGTGGAGTGGTCACGAAAAGTTCGTGTAGGTTATTTAGATCAGCATGCTGTACTTCAAAAAGGTACTACGATGCGTGAAGCTTTGAGTACTGCTTTTCAATATCTATTTGATGCTGAAGCAGAAATCAATGACCTTTATGCAAAAATGGGTGATGAAGGTGCTGATATCGATGCATTACTAGCAGAAGTTGGAGAACTACAAGAAACTTTAGATAGTAATGATTTCTATCAAATTAATTCAAAAGTTGAGGAAGTTGCTCGTGGTCTAGGATTAGACGATGTTGGACTTGATCGAGATGTAGATGATCTTAGCGGTGGGCAACGTACCAAAGTTTTGCTTGCTAAGCTATTGCTAGAAAAACCTGAAATCCTATTACTAGACGAGCCTACGAACTATTTGGATGAACAGCATATCGAATGGTTGAAGCGCTATTTACAGGAATATGAGAATGCATTTATCTTGATTTCACATGATATTCCATTCTTGAACAATGTTGTTAACTTGATCTATCACATGGAAAACCAAGAGTTGAATCGCTATGTTGGTGACTATGATAACTTCTTAAATATTTATGAAATGAAGAAGCAACAGCTAGAGTCTGCTTACAAGCGTCAACAACAAGAAATTGCTAATTTGAAGGATTTCGTTGCTCGTAACAAGGCAAGTGTTGCGACTCGTAATATGGCGATGTCTCGTCAAAAGAAGCTCGACAAAATGGATGTTATTGAATTGGGGAAAGAGAAGCCGAAACCAGAGTTTAACTTCAAAGAAGCTCGTGCAACTAGTCGTTATATTTTCACGGCTGAAGATCTTGTTATTGGTTACAATGAACCACTTTCTCGCCCGCTGAATTTGAAAATGGAACGCGGACAAAAAATTGCATTCGTAGGTGCAAACGGTATCGGTAAGTCTACTCTTCTAAAAAGTATTCTTGGGTTGATTAATCCGATTTCTGGTAAAGTGGAACGTGGTGAGTATCAACACATTGGTTACTTCGAGCAGGAAGTTAAACAGTCTAACTACAATACTTGTATTGAAGAGATTTGGAGCGAGTTCCCAAGTTTGAATCAGGCTGAAGTTCGTGCTGCTCTTGCAAAATGTGGATTAACGACGAAACATATTGAAAGTAAAATCGAAGTCCTTTCTGGTGGCGAAAAAGCCAAAGTTCGATTGTGTAAAATTTTAAACACAGAAACGAATGTATTAATTCTAGACGAACCTACCAATCACTTGGATGTAGATGCAAAAGAAGAATTAAAGCGTGCTTTAAAGGCATATCGCGGAAGTATCTTAATGGTATCCCACGAACCTGATTTCTATCGTGAAATTGCGACTGATATTTGGAACTGTGAAGATTGGACTACGAAAGTGTTTTAATAAAGATTAAGGGGTACCCAATGAGTTTTGGGTACCCCTTTTTATTAATATTTTTAAAAATCACTTCAATAAAAAATTGTTAATTCTCCTGTCTAACCTAGCTATTCAAGCTTCCTTTTAACCAGACGCGGGGACGGTATGGACCTACAGGGATTTGTATAAGGCACGTTTTTTCTTTCGAATTGACTCCGTAAAGGTCATCACTTTGGTTCGAGTCGAATCCTAATAGTGGGTGTCCTCCCATCTCTAGGGCACACGCTGTCAAGAGCAGCCTTTGCACGAGTATACCAGCTTCCATCTGTTGAATTCTGTATCCTCTATAGCCCAGTTCCTTTTTGAGGTGGTCCTTGTCTCCAACAACATGTAGACAGAGCGGAACCTGAAACAGATTTACATTAGGCACTGTTAGAGAATTTTGCATATACTCCCGTAAATCCCCCTTAGATATTCTCCGAAGTGCATGAGTACTTTTGTCATAGACGTAAGCACCATCTTGAACACCTTCCACGTTATAAAAAGTGCCATACAAATTTAAACCAGTCCCAAGCTTCCCCTGTGTATTGTAAAGGTCTTTTTGATATGAAAATGAAAAAGTCTCATGTAACAAAGTGGATACTTTTGTTTGACTGATTTTCCCTAGCATAAAATCAATATCTGGAGAGTGCCGCTCTCTGCAAACGGATGCCAGATCGTAAGAAATTGCCTCCGGAAATGGCAGTATGGTTATCTCTGTACCTAATGCATTGTTAAGAGGATCATCTTGTTTTATGTTCACAAATGAATGTGTTGTTTCGAACATCGAGGCTTTATTGATCTCTTTCAGCTTTGGGTAATCAATGACTCTCTTTGAACGGTTATATGTTACATGCTTCAGCATTGGAACTTCCCGGGACAATTCCGTTGCAGAAATAGAAATATTTTTTTCTATATTAAATTGGTCAACATTATAAATAGATAATGGGATCACAGCATATACACTTTCATCTTGTTCAGATAGCCCAAGCAAATGATTGATAGAACGATCTAGAAATTGGTAACATACCCGTGTTGAGAACCCCATCTTACCCGCCACTTCTAACGATTGCCCAATTACTACGCCTGTATCTAACCCTTGTAACCTGTAAGAGAAATTATTGTATTTATAAAAATTTTTTCCAAAAACCGTCGATACAAAAACAGTACAAAAACAATCTGAAAGATTATAACGATTTCCAAGACTTCTGGATAGATAGGAATCATAGTTGCCTTCACGCAGCAATAAAAGGCGATGGTGTGCAACATCGTAGTGGTATACTCCCTCAGGTACATCCTCCAACTTTAAGTACACATATAATTCATTGGGATACAATGCTCCGCCAGAGGGAACAAATCTGCGAAACAACTGGGCGTAGCTTACAGCAGCTTTTTCCTCGTTGCCTCCAATAAAAGCAGCTTGAGAGTATCGAGTAAGACCATATACATACCATAAGTAATGACCAAACTCCTCCAAGCTGGGTATTGAATTAGCTTCTCTTCCTTTGAGAGTTAACGGTACATCTGCGGTAAGTGGAATCTCTGGTAAGCCACGGTACAGTTTATAGGGAAGTGGTGCGTCTTCCCAATCCGGTTGCCAATCCGGCGGAAGAAGTTTATCAGTGTCAAAATGCAGATTGTATAGGAATGTATCTAGTTCCAACCTGTAACCCTCCTACTCTTGCAGTTATGGAAAAGGATGGGGATATGGATTCAACTGTTCATATGTTAACGGGTGCTTTTTAAACCCGAGTTTCACAGGTACGTTGAGTACCCGTTCAAGACCTTGTATACGTGTAAGGTGATGTCCAAATGTCATTGGCAGCATGCCAGGAATCAATACCTTTACACAGAATAAACCGTTCCGTTTGGTTATTGGTGTTGTTTGGTCAACCACAATGACTTCCAGGTCTAGCATTCGGAACCTATTTAGAATATCCTCAACATCATCCTTCAAATTAGCATTCACAGGTGGGCTTTTAAATTCCTCAGCAAATGTACGTAAAGGGCGATTTTCATCTAATAGAAAGCTCAAGTTCTCCTCTGCTTCTCTTAGTCCGTAAAGCATGCCATGGTCCTCCATAGTACGTACTGCAAACGGATCCTGTAACATCGCTTCATATTTCGGTCGATTTTTCTCCAAGATTTCGTCATGCCTAAACATCATTCCTGCAAGCTCGTAAATTGCACTTTTTACTGCCTTTACAGGATCAGGATTCGCTGCGGCTGCACAAATGAGGTTTGCTCCCTTGGATGTTCTGTTTTTGGCCACTGCCCAAACGCTTGGAATCTCATGTTCCATCGTCGAATTGTAAAAATGCAGGTCATAACCAGCCACCTCACGAATCCGGCTCACCATCAGCTGCAATTCTTTGTCGTTCGCAGAACTAAGGTCAAGACGGGGAAGGGGAAGTTGTGCATACCAGGTTAATAAGAATGAGTCTCGCTCGACTACTTCCATAATGCCATGGAAAATGGCCTCCTCTAAACTTCCTCCTAATGCACAACCGTTGGAGGTCTCATAAACAAAGCCTTCTCCATATCCCAAACTGTAATAGGCCAGTAACTCCGGAACCAAAATAGGTCGTTCTTGTAAAAATGAATATCCCCAGACCCAATTCATTGGTTTATCAGGATGAAATGATTTAAATAGAAAATGGGGCCTTTCATACTGTTCCTTCTCATGCAAACCTACTTTTGCAGGATCTAGTGCTTTTTCCGCTAAATTGTAATAGCTATCACGAACTACCTTCCTTTTGCCGCGAGGTTCGATTCCGCAATATCTCTCCAAACCCTCTAAAATGGCAGTTAGCTCACTCATTTCATAAGAATTGGTCCTGCCTGCTACTCCCTCGTCCCCATCAAACAACGGCATGTTCACTAAAACATCGGCGAACGGCAACTTGATATCCTGCATTTTCCCATTCATGATTCCCGTACGATAATCCAGATAATCTTTGACTAACACGTTTTTTAATTCATCCATCGAACGACATCGGTAACCAGTGGGGTTCAATTTAGGACTAGATTCTAACTTAATGTGCGCCAATTCAGATGTGTCTTTAGGTATTCGACTGCACATAGGACATAACGAATTTGGCAAGAAAAAGTGGCTCGAGATCGTTAATGATTTCAGATTTGTAATGAACACCCGTTCTTCTAAGCTGCTTTCTTCTCCTTGAAGAATCTTTTTCACTTCGTTGCTAATCAAGAACGCCATTTGCGATAATCCGGTTCGTGATGCCCATGCATCACGCAATAAATCTTCTCCTGTTGCCACTTTCACCCGAAGGCCCCACATTTCTTGGCGGTCATGTCCAGCTAACATAAGTCGTATGTCAGCACAGTGAGAACATCCTGGTACACCAGGGCGTACAAATGGACCAATGATTCCCTCACCTAACAAAACGAAACCTCGAAACCACGGAATAGCTAAACCCCTTAACCTCTCTTCAGCTTTTTGATGAACGGATGGTTTCCAGGTATCATGCAGCACAAGAACTAATTCTGTATTTTCGGGAACCTCTTCAAGAATGCTTTGGCGCCTAACAAGATAGTTTGGGGACAATTGATTATATACATAATCCGCTAATACTCCCTCACCATCTATAAGTATATGAGCAGCCATTAGGATCCCCCCTCTTTTACCTGAACACCAAACACCCCTGCCAGCTCTTGTTTTAAAAAAGGCTCAAAGGTAAGGTCATAGATTACTAGCCGCTTGCGGTTCCGGTTCAATATCTGAATAGACGATTGTAATAGCTCCCGAGACGTAATTTCATCACAAGATGGGATATCCAGTTTGCTTTCATTTTTTTCCAGAAAAACACTAGACTCCGTCTCTTGCATTTCTGTGGAATATACTTGGTTTTGAGCATCCAAAAGCGCTTGTTCCAATGCATTACGTAATGACAATGTGGTATTTAGACTTACACTTGTGTACCAACGGCCCTTCGACCTTACCCCTACCACAGGGAATCCTAGTACATCCCCTTTTAGACCAATTGTTGGAGCACCATTTAAGGTAGTCAAGGCATTAAAATAAAATCTGCATCTCTTATCTTCTAGGGCTCCCACCTTAATTCGATAAACCCTACTCTGCTGATCAACCTTTCTCTTTTTCAATTCTTCACCTAAATAGACTTGAAGGCCTCTACAAACAGCCTCTGCCATTGTTTCTCCCGAACCGATGCCAATAAATCCCTCAGGTATTTTCGCACCTACCTTATTTTTCTGATGTTTGTCTCCCAATACGGGCAAATTTATCATTTGTGAAACATACATTTCAATGCCCGTTAGCCCTGCTTCTTTTTTTGCTTCCTCATGTGTTAGTCCTGCACAGACAACTTCAGGAAGCAGCTCTGCCGGTCCCTCAGAAAAAGAGTTAACTGCTTGAACACAGCACTGCGCAAGTGGAAGTTGGGGTAAATTTCGTTCCTCCCAAGTATGGAAAATTCCTATCTCTTCTGACGTTAATCGACTGAAATACTCTAAGAGGTTACTCGTTGGTTCATTTCTGTCCGTTTCCTCTTTGAGGCGTAAATCAAAATCTTCCACCAGTCTTGGAGTATGACATTTAGACGTACCCAATGGATGTGGGATGAAGTAAAGCCAGTCTCCTTCGAGGGTTTCAAGGTCAAGCATGTAAATTTGATGACTCTCATTGGAATCTGTAATCCCTGTAGCCCTTTTGAAAAATTCGAATACTGAAACATTTGCCAGAATCGATCCCGCTGTTGAAGAGAAGGATTGAGATGGCCGATCTTTTTTTAGTGCTGATTGATGGATTCTGCGCCATGCGGACTCCCAGCATCCATCTGTATCCGGTTGATTGAATGGACCAGAAAGCCCCACCTGGTCTAAATAGATAGCTGGCATAAATGCCTTTTTTTCTTCTTTACAAACCAGATTAAGATCCCTTAGCTCATTTATATTGCCATCCTGCGAGACATATAGAATCCAATCATAGGGCTGAACTGCTTCTCTCCAGAAACTGCTTCCTGCGTCTTTATGAAAGGGCACATTCTTTATCTCGACTTCAGAATCGGTCTTACGGGCATTTTGCACCAGTTCATTTTGCCTCTGCCAATTGGTAGGAACGGAATCTGTGACCAAGACATTTAATTTGGGAAGACCCGATTCGATTAACGAGGAAACCATTGAACCCATAAAGGGGCCAGAGCCGACAACCAGAACTTTCGCCTGACGATATTCTTGAAAATGGTAAGCACCAGACCCCTTAATATTCTCAATAAATTCGATTTGTGATGCATACTTTTCAAGAAGGTTTCGATTCAATTGATGGGGTTTATCTTTGCTTAGATCGCGTACAAAACCGTTGTTGTGCAACGTTTCTCCTATTTCGTATACCCTGTCCCGATAAGGGGCAGTTAATCCCATTGTTAATTCTCCCATTGTATGCTCCCCATTGAACATTGGAAGCAATTTTTCAATCCACTGATAGATTGTATTACCTTCTATTCGGAATGAGCTTAAGTTGTTTCTTAAATACACACCGCCATGTGGATCTGGAAGAAAGAAAGTATCCCTTTTGACCTTAAGACGTGAGGACGAGTCCAGTTTTGTCATTCAGCCCCTCCTTATTCATATTCGTACTAATTATGCACTATCAGTTTATGTACGATTTTTTGTCCAATATGATAAGAAAAGCGGAAGCTCCAATCAATGACGCTAAAAAATCAACAATGAGCTTTAATACAGCCTTAAATTTAAGAAGTGCCCCTGCGGGAAAATTACGCAAGGACACTTTTGATTTACATTATTAATTTTTTCTTTAGGAAATGTTATCGGTGTATAACGGCTCAAACTGCCAAAGCAATTAAATGAAACCGAAACAGCTAAAACCGATGCCAATGCCGAAACAGCTGAAACCGAAGCAGCCAAAACAGCCAAAACCACCACAACGGAAGCCGCCACATCCTCCACATCGAAATCCTCCACAACCGCCGCAACGAAATCCTCCACAGCCACCGCAATGTCCGCAGCCACCGCAACGTCTAGCCATCATTTGCAGGTCCTGGCTCTGAGTATCCATAGGAACTAACTGACCAACTTGGTAAGGGTCGATTCCCAACCCCTGTAGCTCATTTTGAAACATATTGTATTCTTTCCTCCCCATTGTATTTAATGATCTAAGTTAATCTTGAATAAAGAGTAAAAAAGTCAATACCAGGTCTGTGTAAACGAAATCATTAGTTACGATGTATACTCTCTTCAACAAATTATGTTTACTTTTAGGTCTCTGTTACTAAACTAAGAGCCTATTTCGCGTTGAAGTATTTTAAACTGTTGCTAAAATAATACTTATGGTTGATGCCCATATTCAGTCCGCATATTTTTTTCCATATATTTAGTTGGTCCATAACTCCCCCTCTTAGCCTTTAATTTCCGCACAAAAAAGTCTCTCCACTTTACAAGCAGAGAGACTTTTTTACACACACAACCTCATCTTTATTCGCTAAAAACTAAAAGTGAACAGCACTCAACGTGCGCCGTATGCGGAAACATATCCACAGGCTGAATATATTTAACCTCATACTTCGAACTTAAAGTCTGAATATCTTTCGCCAAAGTAGAAGGGTTGCAAGACACATAGATCAACTTTTCAGGCTTCACTTGTAAAATGGTTTGAAGCAGTTGGTTATCTAGGCCGGTTCTCGGTGGATCGACCACAATGACATCCGGCTTCCAGCCTTTTTTCACCCACTTAGGCAGAACTTCTTCCGCTTTACCTGGAACGTATTTGGTATTGGTGAAACCGTGACGCTTGGCATTTTTCTTCGCGTCATCAATGGATTCTGGAATTATGTCCATGCCGCGCACTTCTGCTGCCTGATCCGCCAGCCACAATCCAATCGTTCCCACCCCACAATAAGCATCAACAATTTTCTCTTTACCTGTCAGAGTGGCTGCTTTTTTCACCTCGTCGTAAAGCTTCACGGTTTGGATCGGATTTAATTGAAAGAACGTTCTTGCTGACAGCTCAAACTGCAGGTCCCCTAGTGTCTCTTGGATAAACTCTTCGCCAGCTAGCGCAAGGGTTTCCTCTCCAAAAATCAGTGACGTTTTTTCACCGTTAATGTTTTGAACAATTGATTTTACCTTCGGAAGCCTTTTTTGAAGTTCTTCTATTATTAACTCCTTTTTCGGCAGTTCTTTTTGTGTAGTAATAAGGACAACCTGTAGCTCGCCCGTTTCTACTCCTACGCGGGCAACTATTGTTCTAACGATACCTTTACCCGTTTTTTCATTATAAATAGGAATTTGTAGGTCCTCTAGGATTGATTTTACCTTTGTGACCGCTTCGTTTGTTTGTGAATGCTGGACCGCACAATGTTCGATATCGATAAGTTGGTGCGAGTTCATTCCATATAATCCGGCTAACACCTTGCCATTTTTCTGAGCCACTTGGAAACTGCTTTTATTCCGGTAGCCCCACGGATTTTCCATTCCAATCGTTTCACGGATATCCAGCTTGTTGACTGCTAGTTTTGTATGCCGCTCCAGTGATTGAATGATGATATCTCGTTTTTCTTTTAATTGCTGTCCGTACTGTAAATGCTGCAGCTGACAGCCGCCACATTGCTCATAAACCGGGCATGGCGCTTGTACACGATGCGGTGATTGGATACGGATCTTCTTAATTTTTGCCTCAGCGAATTTAGGATTAATTTTCGTAGCCTCAACGACTACCTCTTCACCCGGAAGCGCACCCGGTACAAACACGACTTGCTTTTTAAAATAGCCGACGCCTTCCCCATTAATTCCTAATCTTTTGATCGTTAACGGAAAGGTCTGCTTCAGTTGAATTTTAATACTTTGCTCGGTTTTCATATATTCACTCCATTATTCAAGGCTTCTCCATAAATACAAAGAAGCGTAGCTTTGATAAGGCTCCCAGCCTTGTTTATAGTGTTCCATTTCTTCAAAAGTTGGCTTTGTTTCCAACTTGTACAATTTTTTCAGTGCATTTTGGATGCCTATATCGGCCATCGGAAACAGGTTAGGCCTCCCCATACCAAACAATAGGAAATTCTCAACCGTCCATTTGCCAACTCCGCGAATCAGCGTTAATTTTTGAAAAATTTCTTCGTCTGTTAGCATTTTGAGAGCCTGTAAGTTCAGACCCTTTTCGACGATTTCCTTCGCAATTTGAATCATGTATTCCGCTTTCCTACCGCTGAATTGCAGCTCACGCAGTTGTTCTACCGTTAGGGTAGCTACTTTTTCAGGTTGAGGAAAGAACCAAACACCGTCGATTTCATAGCCAAATGTTTTTACAAAACGCTCCGTTAACCGATAGGCAAACGTCATATTTATCTGCTGGTGGATAATACACTTGATGAGGCTATCAAATAGACCGAAATCAAGGACGAGCGGTGTGCCAATGAATGTGTCGAAGATGTCCTTAAGGTCGGTTTGTTGAAAGTGATTATGGATTGGTTTTAAAGATATATTCCATTGAAAAAGTTCGGATATATGTGGTATGGCAACATCTTTATCCGTTTGTCCTTTTACGGTAAATGCAGGCTGATCGACCGTACCAATTGTCGTCACTTCTATAACCTGTGAGCGGTTGCCAATAACAACAGGCACTCTGATGGACCGAGCTTCTATATCTACCTGTTTCAATGGATCTGGTTTATGCCTCATTAGCACACTATCGAAATTATAAGGACCTTTGAAATGAATCTCTTCTCTCCACACGGGCAGATTCCATCCTTTAGTATTTTCCCCGTATTATAGCACGAAAAATATTGAAAAGGGAAAAACCGAATTTCTCTGTGAAATTCGGTTAGTCGATTATTCTTTAAACTTATCAAGGCTCTTGAATTTATAGCCTCTCTTTTTCAAATCTATAATTGCCTTTTCTAGTGCATCGGCGTTATCCTGTGAAATTGAATGCAACAGCATCACACAACCGGGGTGAGCCTGTCTCATAATGTTGTCATAGGCATATTGCCAGCCTTTTTGCTGATTGACATTCCAATCAACGAACGCCATCGACCAAAACACATGTGTGTACCCTTCTTCTTTCGCAATCTGCAAAGTTCTTTCACTAAAAACTCCACGTGGCGGACGAAGGTATTTCATCTTTTTTTGACCAGTAATTTCGGTTGTTCGTTTCTTTACTTTTGCCAATTCTTCACGAATTCGTTCGTCACTAACGGCTGTAAAATCAGGATGATGCCAAGAATGATTGCCAATAATATGGCCTTCTTTGACTATGCGTTTGGACAGTTCTTGCTGGGACTCTAAAAAGTGCCCGGTGACAAAAAAAGCAGCTGGTACTTTTTCTTTTTTTAACACATCAAGAATTTTCGGCATTTGTCCGTTCTCATACCCGCTATCAAAAGTAAGATATAAGATTTTTGAGTTCGGGTTTCCTTTGTAAAACGCCCCGTATTTCGCCAAAATCTGATCGTAGGCTGCACCCGCTTCTGGCGGTTGCTCATTGACAGATTTTTTAAAGCCCCAATGAATGGGTTGATTGGAGACAGCTGCATAGGTCATTTGCGGAAGGACTAGTAACCCCGCAATCAGCAGGCTCGTTATTCTTTTCATCCATGTTCCCCCTAGTTTGTTTTTTTTAGTGTTTGTTTTATTGGGGAAAAGATGATTAGTATTTATAGGAAATCCTTGGGTTGGTGGTAGATGCGGCCTTTTGTGGTGCCTGTTGAAGGGAAATCTAATAAGAAAATAAAGTAGGTTGCTGACCTTGATGATGGAAGATGTAGAAAGTTTCGTATTTCCGTATTAGTAAATGAGGGATTTATGAGCAGGAAATAATCAGCCATCGCATTTAAAAAGGCATCGGGTGAAAGGAAGTGACAAATTGGACAAATCCAATTCTTTCTTTTGTAGTTCATTGGTACATAGAAGCACTTTGGGCATTGAACTCCTGTTATTATATCTAGTATCGTCACGTTGAACTTCTCCATAATGTTTGTGTTCAATGGCGTGTGTTTTTTTAGTAACAGCTTTTTAATCTTTTCTACGATCTTATTATCAATATATTCCTTTCTGTAATAACGATATTTTTCCTCCATTTTATTAACTAAATCACTTGCGCGAAAAATCTTTCTATGTGCCTCGGTGTAACCTGCGTCAATAGTGACCTCAGTTGATGATTTACTTATGACTACTAACGATTCGATCGGAATTTGGGGTATTTTGTGTTTCTCTAAAAAGTACTTTAGTAATACGTTATGGCGATTGGCTTGTATAATTGGATTTTCAAATACGTTGCGAGTATCCAAATACTCTTGAATCATTTGTTCTTTATCAATATAAAGTTTTCCGGAATGATTTTTCCCATCAAGCATGAGAATAAACTTAGTAGATAATAGGAGAGTATCAATTTGAAAGTAAGTATCACCAAATGGGAGACGTAGATCGTGGAAAATGCGAAACCTTTGGGGTGGAATTTGGCTTAAAAAATAGTTGATTGTTTTTTCACCGTTATAACCAGACCTTAAATTCTTTATATATGACTTTAAATCCCCCCTACACGGACGGTTTTCCGCTGTTCTTCTCTCTAATGCTTCTGCTTTTATTAAATTAATGGGTAATTTAAGATCTTTATCAAACAATTTATGATACCTCCTTTGTATTTTAGATAGAATTTCGGCTAATGAACCGGATTTCCCTTTGTTTCCTATGTGGACTTCTTGTGACTTTTTTGATTTGAGAGAAGTTTGGTGTAATTTCAGTGTGTCTGGAGAGGAATTCTACAAATTGAAGGACGAATTCTACAAAATTTCAAGTTATTCTACAAAATCGGGGGTGAATTCTACAAAATCTGGTAACCGACTTCCAATTGTTAACGTTTCAGATCAAGGTTGAAGATTATTCTACAAATTGGGAGAGGAATTCTACAAAAATTTGATTTATTCTACAAAATTAAGGTTGTATTCTACAAAACATGGAAATCAATTTCCAACTAACAATTAAGTGAGCAAAACCGAAGGCTAAGGCCCCAAGATAGGATCAACAACCACGCAAAGCCCACGAACAAATAGATAGCCGCAGCCCCCTCCCCCAAACCAAGCAAAAAGGGCCAAGCACCAAGGTGCCCAGCCCCCAAACAAATCCCACAATCCTATTTAAATACCGGTTCCTTAAACTGTGCCAATTTTTCCAATGAAGACTTATCCACATCAGCATGCAAGCTGTTGCCGTGGGAATCCATCGTTACAACGGCAGTGAACCCTTCTACGCGAAGATGCCACATCGCCTCTGGAATACCGAATTGCATTAAATCCACGCCTTCGACACCCTTGATACAGTCCGCATAATACTGAGCTGCACCCCCGATTGCGTTCAAGTACACGCCGCCGTGCTCCTTCAACGCAGCCAATGTCTTCGGTCCCATACCGCCTTTACCGATTACAGCGCGGATACCGAATTTCTTCATGATGTCACCTTGATATGGCTCCTCACGAATACTTGTTGTTGGTCCAGCCGCCTTAACGTGCCATTGACCAGCTTCGTCCTTCAACATAACCGGACCGCAGTGGTAAATAACTTGGCCATCTAAATCAACTGGCGCATCGTGATCGCTTAAATATTTATGGATTGCATCACGTCCTGTGTACATTAATCCGTTAATTTTAACCACATCTCCAACTTTCAACTCACGGATTTGCTCTTCGGTAATTGGCGCCTGCAAAGTGATGAATTCCTCAGAATCGCCAGCCGAAGCAGCTGCCGTTTCTTTCGCTGCCTCACCCTCTGCGAAATCAATGAACTCACCATCTTGGTATGCCCATTCTGTAATTTCACCTGATACAGGATCCACGCTTACACCTAAGCGGCGGAAGGCCCAGCAGTTATATGCAACGGAAACATAGAAGCTAGCGGGAATACGGTTCATTACGCCAACTTTACAGCCTAGTAAGGTAGCTTCCCCGCCAAAGCCCATTGTTCCGATTCCAAGCTTGTTCGCATTTTCCATTACATACTCTTCAAGTTTACGAAGGTCTTCATTTGGATTCACGTCATCCACAGAACGGAATAACTGTTCTTTTGCTAAATCATAGCCAGATGAACGGTCGCCACCGATACCGACGCCGATAAACCCTGCGCTACAGCCTTGGCCTTGAGCCTGGTAAACGGAATGCATGACACATTTACGAATACCGTCTAGGTCGCGGCCTGCGCGGCCAAGTCCATCTAATTCACAAGGAAGGCTATATTGAATATTTTTATTTTCACAACCGCCGCCCTTTAAAATCAAGCGGACATCGATGTAATCTTTTTCCCATTGGTCAAATTTCATGACCGGAAGTCCAGCACCAAGGTTATCCCCACTGTTTTCACCTGTTAGTGAGTCAACAGAGTTAGGGCGTAGCTTTCCTTCTTTTGTCGCTTGGACAATTGCATTTTTAATGGCTTCTTTCATAACCAATTGGTTTACACCAACAGGAGTTTTAATTTTGAACGTTGGTAAACCTGTATCCTGGCAAATCGGTGATACTTGATCGTCTGCCATTTTGATGTTATTAGTGATGGTTGCAAGGCTCATTGCCGCACTTGTACCAGCGTTTTCAAGTTCCTTAGCTTTTTTCACAGCCCGACGGACGTCCTTAGGAAGCTTTGTAGACGTTTCAACAATTAGCTTGTACATGCTTTCTTGAAATTTTTCGATATTCAATTCGAGTACCCCTTTCCCTTTGTTCCCCAAATGTATCTATTTTCAATTTTATAACTTTTTCACGTTTCCATTATACTCCTATAATCCTCTGAATTAAAGAATAAGGTTGCAAACGAATTCATTCCATTATAAGGAAAATAGACCCCATTTCCCCCAAATAAAAAGAGCCTGTTGTGTTAAACAGACTCTGGAATATCACGATTATTAAATTCCTTACATTTAGACTCCATATCATCCAACATAGAGATTAAGCGATCAATATCCTCAAGATCCGTATCTTCCGGATCAATTGCATCAAGCACATCGATAAACATATTTAAACGCTGTTTTAAAAAGGTAACTTGTGTGTTTTTATCTTGTAATGGACTGCCCAAGCTGCTCGCTCCTTTCGTGTTCCGTTTTCATCCTATCGTAAAAAGACGGCTGTTGGCAATAGTTATCCGTATTTTACCCAACTTTTAGAAAAGAAAACGCGAGCCACCTGCAAAAAAAAGACCCCTGCAGCCAATCAGCAGGAGTCCTTTCTCACCATCATCGCGGACGCTCGGAAGCAGCAAAACCAAATGATACATAATCCTGGACCGGAATCCAAGCACCAATTCCTTGTGATGTCACGTTCTTAACAACAATAAACTTTTTACTGCCCTTAAGCATCAAATACACTTCACCGTAAGTCACTTTGCCTTTTTCATTTACCCCAGGTGCATATGCATAAAGGTACCCTAAGCGATTTGGCGGGATATTGTAAATGTGATCATTTTTCGTTCCTGCACCAATAATGGTTTCAAACGACAACGGAAGACGAGTTTTTTCCATCGCTTTTAACAGCATCATCTTTTTCACATCTTCAGGATTGGCAATTTTCGCAGTCAGGCCACCTCTAACGATTTTCTGAGCCTCTTGCACATACTTAATTTGATATGGCACTTTCCCGCCACGATTATCAAAATAATTAGTGTTAATTTTTTGGTACTCCCAATTCGGAGAGGTCTCCGTTGACTCATAATTTAATGGCCATTGTCCGAGATAAATAATCGCACGGTAGCCAAGTGCAAACGGAGTACTGTTGATACTTGACTCATTGAGCATACGAATTAAATCAGGATTTTGAATCTTTACTTTAGAAGAGTTGATTAGTTTTTTTGTTAAATCACTCGGCTGCAATAAAGGTAAGTCCTGTGTTGAATTCGGATACGTATTTTCCTTCGTGATATTTCGAACCGAGGCTGGGACTTGATACTTTACCTGGTCTTTTGCTTTTTGAGCGAAAGCAGATGGAATAAAGGTTAGCATTAATAGCAGTGTCATTAGAATCGATACATTTCTCTTCACGAGGTTAAACTCCTTTCACTAATAGCATTACCATGTCTGCTACTAGTTTTTTCGGAGTTCATTAATATTATCCATTCAAGCAATTAATTTCAATATTTCGCCTGCAGTCGTCCCATTAATTTTTCAAAAAAAGGAAAGAAAAGCTGAATGGCAGGACCAACGGTAAACGTAATAATAATCGTTCCATACGAAATCGGTCCATGTAAAAGGAACGCTGGAATTAAAGCGGTAATCTCACCGATCGTTTTTGCCATCATTAAATTCACACGAAAACGCTCCTTGATGGCTAACATAAAGTTATCAATAGGACTTTGCGGAAACTTTGCCTGAATATAAATCGCCGCACCGAATCCGATAATTAAAATTCCTACCAAGAGCATCGCTATTTTTGCAATAAACCCATGTACTTCAAATAATTCAAAGAACGTCATCAGCCAAAAATCAACTAAAGACCCAATCACTATAATTGTAAAAAGTGATAGAATTGCCGGCCTTCTTTTTAATAGTAAGGAATTGACGATAACTAAAATAGCCCCATCAATCATGACCCATTTACCAATCGACAAGCCCACCTTTTTGGTAAGAGCATAATTCAGTGCATCCCAGGCACCGACCCCAATATCCGCTACCTTAATAGTCATACATACGCCAAAAGTCATAATGACTAAGCCAAAAATAAAAAATAATAGCCTAATAAAAAATTTCATATGTTTCTCCTTTAAAATTGGTAAAAAAGTAATGTAAATGCAATAATCTGATTATTTACAAAATTCTAACTTAGATTTATAATAAACTTAACCTTTTAAAAAAGGAGGGCAGCAATCAATCGACTACTTATATTTAATTTACTAAGGAGGTTGGGATCCCCGTCTTATATGAAATTCAACACTCGTGTTTTTATTGTCAATAACTAAACATGAAGGTTGGTGGTTGATGGTCCCAGAAATACGATTGATTTTTGAACCCTAAAAATCATGCTGTTATATTATAGCATAGCAAAAATTAAAATTACTCCGTACATTTAAAAAAGTGAAAAAAAAGAGACTCTAGGCCAGTTGGCTTAGAGTCTCTTTCAGTTTAGGTGTTATCACAAAGATTGGTGTTATTCATACTTATGTTTTCCATGAAGTCGCACATCTTTTGACCTGAATAATTTCATCCATTTTGCCCGAACTCATCTCAGGTCCTGAAATTAGTGCCCTTGAAATTATTGATGTTGGCCGAAGGTTCCCTGCCTTTTGACAGTGTCTCGCTGTTTTCTGCTAACTCTGTCTGAAGTTGCCTTGACTTTTGACAGTGTTTCACTGTTTTTTGCCAACTCTGTCCAAAGTTGCCTTGACTTTTGACAGTGTCTCGCTGTTTTCTGCCTACTCTGTCCGAAGTTGCCTTACCTTCTGACAGAGTCTCGCTGTTTTCTGCCCACTCTGTCCGAAGTTGCCTTGCCTTTTGACAGTGTTTCTCTTTTTTCTGCCAACTCTGTCCGAAGTTGCCTTGCCTTTTGACAGTGTTTCACTGTTTTTTGCCAACTCTGTCCGAAGTTGCCTTGCCTTTTGACAGTGTCTCGCTGTTTTCTGCCAACTCTGTCCGAAGTTGCCTTGCCTTTTGACAGTGTTTCACTGTTTTTTGCCAACTCTGTCCAAAGTTGCCTTGCCTTTTGACAGTGTCTCGCTGTTTTCTGCCAACTCTGTCAGAAGTTGCCTTGCATTCTGACAGAGTCCCGCTGTTTTCTGCCAACTCTGTCCAAAGTTGCCTTGCCTTTTGACAGTGTCTCGCTGTTTTCTGCCAACACTGTCAGAAGTTGCCTTGCCTTCTAACAGAGGCTCGCTGTTTTCTGCCAACTCTGTCAGAAGTTGCCTTACCTTTTGACAGTGTCTCTCTTTTTTCCGCCAACTCTGTCCGAAGTTGCCTTCCCTTTGACAGTGTTTCACTGCTTTTAGCCAAAACAGTCAGTTTTGTTAGAGTAAATAAAACCCAATGCCCATGATGACATAGGCCGCTAGCAATGTTAATCCTTCAAACCAGTTCGATTCTCCGTCGTTGGAGATGACCACCATTAGAAGGACCGAAGAAACCATAGCGATTAGTTCCTGCCAACTAAATAAAAGTGGCATGGTGGAATCAAAGAACAATGAGATCAAAACGAGGACCGGTAAAACAAACATAGCCACTTGCAGAGTGGAACCAATCGCAATTTCAACTGCAATGTCCATTTTATTTTTATAAGCCATAACAATCGCAGAGGCATGTTCTGCTGCATTCCCTACAATCGCTACGATAATAACCCCGATAAACAGTTCCGACCAGCCGAATGTATCGCCTACATATTCAAAGGTATGTACAAGATGTTCAGATATATATCCAACCGCAACTGTGGCAATCGCTAGGATAGCAATCGCTTTCCCTTTGCTCCATTCCGGCTCTTCTTCCTCATGTGCTGTATTTTCATTATTTGATTGATACACACCACGGTGCGTAACTAGTTTAAAGAATAAGGCAGCCAAATAGAGAAGAATCAAAATAACGGATATTCCAATACTTAATGAAAGTGTTTTTGTTTCATTCATGTTCATGGCGAAAACCTCAGGAATAACAAAAGCAATAATCACTGCAAACATTAAAAGACCAGAATTATGGCGGGCATCAAACACATTAAATTGCTGGCGTTTGAATTTTATGCCGCCAATAAAAAAGGACAATCCTGCGACAAGTAGTAAATTCCCTAACACTGAACCAGTCAAGGAGGCTAGAACCACTCCAACTAGTCCCGCCTTCAAGGCGAATATCGAAATGATCAGCTCAACGGCATTTCCAAAGGTTGCATTTAACAAACCGCCGATTCGAGGTCCAGCCACGATAGCCAAACTTTCTGTTGCTCTTCCCATATAGCTTGCAAGAGCAATAATAGTTACACAGTACACAATAAATAAGACAATATATGACCAATGCATCAGCGTTCCTATAATGGATAGGGGAACACCAATGAATGTCATCAGCATAAAGATTTTGTTCGTCACTACATTCCCTCCGAATTCTTTTTCACCTATTATATATGTTTTTTCTATTTTCCCCTAAATTTTCCTTTAAAACATAAAAAAATTCAAATCCTTTTTCTCTTGCAAATATTGATTTTTCTCGTTACCATCATTTAGGAAGAATTTAAACTATTTGAAATTCGGAAAGTGGAGAAAGTCACATGAATAAAATGTATTTACGGTTTTGGATCTTGGTCAGTATTGTGGCCATTTCTGGTTTTTCCCAAGGGATGCTTTTGCCGCTAATTGCTGTTATTTTTGAAAAAAGTGGGGTTTCTCCTTCATTAAATGGGTTAAATGCTACAGCACTTTATATTGGAATCTTGCTAGTCTCTCCGTTTATGGAATGGCCCCTAAGAAAATATGGGTATAAACCGGTTATTATTTTCGGTGGAGCACTTGTCTTTCTATCATTAGCCTTATTTCCTTTATGGAAGACCTTTTGGTTTTGGTTTGTATTAAGATTACTCATTGGTATAGGGGATCACTCCCTCCATTTCGCCACTCAAACCTGGATTACTTCGTTTTCACCACCGGAAAGACGGGGACGAAATATCTCTTTATACGGCTTATTTTTTGGAATTGGATTTGCCACAGGGCCTTTGATGACACCGTTAGTTAATGTAAATGAAGCCTTGCCCTTTATTGCCTCTTCCATTTTATGTCTGATTGGCTGGGGATTTGTCTTTCTTTTAAAAAATGAACTACCTGAACAAGAAGTGTCGATCAACTCTTTTCTAGGAACAATTAAGCAATTTAGAAAAGCCTTAAAGTATGGTTGGGTAGCCTTCTTACCTCCCTTTTCTTATGGATTTCTGGAATCATCATTAAATGGGAGTTTTCCTGTTTATGCTTTAAGAATGGACATGGATGTTTCGAGTGTCTCAATCGTTTTATCTGCCTTTGCCATTGGAAGTATTATTACCCAGCTTCCGTTAGGGATGTTAAGTGATCAATACGGCCGGAGAAATATTTTAATGACTGTTCTTTTCCTTGGTTTCTTCAGTTTTACCGCTGCAAGCTTCATGGAGCATTCAGTTATCGGACTGTTTGTTACGTTTCTCATTTCAGGAATGGTTGTTGGATCGACCTTCTCTCTTGGAATAAGTTATATGACCGACTTGGTACCAAAAAAACTTTTACCTACAGGAAACTTATTATGCGGCATTTTCTTCAGTCTAGGCAGCTTAATGGGGCCCATCATCGGCGGCTTATTTATTAAGTACCTGCAAGATGTAAGTTTCTTTTACATTATTAGTACAATGCTTTTAGTATTATCAGTCATCATCTTTTCTTTTGGCAAAAAATCGTATCTACTAGTTGAACAGCAAAATTCATAAAGTTTTTATGAAGCAAGTTGATATTCAATGAATAGAATGTATGGTAAAATTAAAACAAATAGAAGAAAGAATTTCGCTGTCATCCTTTGATGACAGCTTTCGTGTTTTTTAGGGGTAATGAGTTTGATTCTACTTCTCAATTAGAATGCAAGAATGAATTGAAAATTACGCAAAGTAAAATGAATAGGGAGGGGAAAACATGAGTTCAGAAGCAAAGTCACTTAGCAAAGGAATTCAGGAACCGAGCTTTTTAGAAAAGATAAAACCACATGCAGAACTAATTGCCGCTGGTCTAAGTGGGGTATTAATTGCAGCTGGCTGGCTTCTTGATCAATACGGGCAAGGGGCCGATTCCATCGTAGCCTATCTGTTGGCATTTGTCATAGGCGGTTTCGCAAAAGCCAAAGAAGGAATCGAGGCAACCTTTGAGGATAAAGAATTAAATGTAGAAATGCTAATGATTTTTGCTGCCGTTGGGTCAGCAATCATCGGCTATTGGACAGAAGGGGCCATCCTCATCTTTATTTTTGCAGTAAGTGGTGCCCTGGAGACCTACACCATGAATAAGAGCCATAAAGAAATTTCTTCTTTAATGGAGCTTCAGCCAGAAGAGGCGCTATTGATATCAAAGGGCTATGAAAAACGAGTTCCTGTATCTGAGCTAGTTGTTGGCGATCACATTTTAATCAAGCCCGGAGAGCGTGTCCCTTCTGACGGAATGATTATCAAAGGTCAAACCAATATTGATGAAGCGGCAATCACAGGTGAATCGATGCCCGTATCCAAGGGGGAACAAACAGAAGTTTTTGCCGGAACAGTAAACATGACAGGCTCAATTACTGTTGAAGTAACAAAATCAAGTAATGATACTTTGTTTCAAAAAATAATACAGCTTGTTCAATCAGCCCAAAGTGAAAAATCTCCTTCACAGCTTTTTATTGAGCGATTTGAAGGTACCTATGTAAAGGTTGTTTTACTTGTAGTTCTAGCCATGTTTTTTATTCCGCATTTTTTACTAGGTTGGAGCTGGCATGAATCGTTCTATCGGGCCATGATTCTATTGGTTGTTGCTTCCCCTTGTGCATTGGTTGCATCTATTATGCCTGCTACCCTATCCGCTATTTCTAACGGAGCCAAACACGGAATTTTAGTTAAAGGCGGTGTCCATCTTGAAAATCTAGGTCATTTAGGAGCGATCGCGTTTGATAAAACAGGAACACTTACTAAAGGGAAACCAGAAGTAACAGAGGTCATCGTAAAAGAAGGATTAGATAGAGAAAATCTGATTTGGAAGGCTGCCTCCATCGAAAGCCACTCCAATCATCCTTTGGCACAAGCGATCGTGAAATACGTGAAACCTAACATTAAGAAAGAACTGTTCCATCCAGACAGTCTTGAAGATATTCCTGGCTGGGGCGTGAAGGCAGAAATTAACGGTGAACAATGGAAGATTGGTAAGGCTTCTTTTGTCGGGAAAGAAGCGGTCGACAGGTTCTCAGGCGGAAAAGCTAAAGACCTTGCAAGCCAAGGAAATACACTTGTTTTTATTGAAATTAACGGTGAGCTTAGTGCGATGATTGCCTTAAAGGACGTTGTACGTGAAGAAACGAAGCTTGCAATTGACCATCTAAAGAAACAAGGTGTCCGCACGGTCATGCTTACCGGTGACAGTGAAAAAACAGCTCAAGCGATTGCGGCTGAAAGTCATGTCGATGAAGTATTTGCAGAATGCCTCCCAGAGGAAAAAGTGGAACATCTTAAAAAGTTAAAAACGAAGTATACTACAGTAGCGATGGTTGGAGATGGTATCAATGATGCCCCTGCCCTAGCCATTGCCAATGTTGGTATTGCCATGGGAGAAGGTACGGATGTGGCCCTAGAAACAGCGGATATTGTGTTGATGAAAAGTGACCTGACACGAATAGCCGAGGCCGTCAATCTTTCTCAGCGGATGAACAGAATTATTAAACAAAACGTTGTGTTCTCGATTTCTGTTATCATGCTCCTGATTTCATCTAACTTTTTCCAGATTCTTGATTTGCCATTTGGCGTCATCGGTCACGAAGGAAGTACCATACTTGTTATATTGAACAGCTTAAGATTGTTAAAATCTTAGGCACAAAGGAAAAGGAGGTTGACTCAAGGTCAGCCTCCTTTCTTTCATTAGTGGTAGCCATTCGAACCATTGGCCGAGCCAGATGTTTTATTTCCTTTACTGCCCTTGCCTTTTTGCTTTGTGCCGCCATCTTTTTTCGTATGTTTGGTCATCACTTTTACCCTCCCTTGCTTTGGGGTTGTCCTTCCATCATAGTTTGAACAGAAGAAGTAATTTCATGAAGGGAAAGTATTAGCAATTTGTCTTATTTTTCTCACTGTAAAAAGCATTGATTTCCCCGCCCAGAATAATTATGAAAGCGGAGATATATAACCAAATCATTAACACAATAATGGCACCAATACTGCCATAAGTTAGAGAATAGTTAGTAATATTTCCAACATAAAAGGATAAGCCAATGGAAGAGATGATCCAGCCAACAGTGGCAAAAGCTGCTCCAGGGAAAGCACTTCGACACTTTAGTTTTACATTGGGAGCAATCCAGTAAAGACCGGTGAAAATAAGGAATAATATGATGGCGCTCACTAGCCAGCTCAAAGCGTTCCAAAGCTTAATAAATTCTGTAGTATAACCTAATTGAGAAAAAAGAAACAGGCCGATTTCTCTACCAAATACAGGTATGATAAGGGCAAGAATAAATACAAAAATCATCCCGAAGGTTAAGAATATAGCCGTCCCCCTTGCTACGATAAAGGAACGGCTTTCCTTTACGTTATACGCTTTGTTAAACGCTCTCACAATCGCATTAATTCCATTCGATGCGGACCAAATAGTCCCGATAATCCCAAAGGATAAAAGTCCACCATTACGATGGTTCATGATTTCATTCACATTTTTATCAATCAGATTGATAGCTTCTGCCGGTGCAAAGTCTCTGATCATCCCCAGCATATCTTCATGCGGATAAGGTATGTATGGCAATAGTGTAAATAGTACGATGAGGAGCGGAAACAAAGAAAGTAGTAAAAAATAGGCTAATTGCGCACTTAATCCAGGAAGATCGTCTTCTTCAATCCTGTGCCAAAGTAATCGTAGCAAAGATGAGCGTATATTCGCTGCTTTATCCATTTCCTTCCTCCCTCTATTTGTTAGTTATCTCTTCTCCTAGAACATCCTCTAATAAGTCATCTTCCTCGCTCTTAGAGAACGTCTCTTTCGTTTCTTTAATGATGTCCGTCACGTGAGGTGTTAGTTCACGTAACTCGTCCACTTTGTCCGTAATATAGGCAATATCCTCACTCACTTGTTCAAAGGTTTCCTTAAGCTTGGATGCCGTTCCCTTCACCTTATCGGCAATTTCACCTGGGTTTCTCGCAATATAGGATACCTTTCTAGACGTTTTTAGGACATTTTCCGTCATCGCCTGACGGGTTGGTTTATCTAATAAACTGATGGCTCCACCGGCGATGGCACCGATCAGCATGCCTCTCCAAAATTGATTCTTCTTTGTCATCTTAAACTCTCCTTAATCCTAGTTATTATCATTCATCTTTTTCAAAAAATAATGCCAAAGATTCCCTACGTTTATTTTGCGTTATCTCTGTTTCCTATGCAAGTCTGCGTTCTACTTTATACCCATTCTTTTACGAGATTAATCGTGTGAATTTAAGAGAAGATTATATTGACAGATCATTTTTAACATGAAAAGATGAGATATATGAATTCGGAAAGGGTGACCGAAATGAATCTATCAGAAAAATCGATTGAAAATGTGGAATATATGATTGAACAAATAAAAGAAAAACTTAGGGTATTAAACCTAGGGGCTATTAAACCCTCTCACTTTGATGAAGAAATGTACGAAGAATTAAAAGAAATTTATGAAATGGTTCAAAAAAAGAACTCCTTCAGTCCTAATGAAATGCAGGCGTTAGTAGAAGAATTAGGAAGTCTGCGAAAAAAATAATAAATAGAGGTTGACTCCTTGGAGTCAACCTCATTTATTTTTGCTCTGTTAAGATGATAGGGCCTTCCTTCGTAACGGCAAGTGTGTGCTCATATTGTGCGGAAAATTTCCCATCTACAGTTCTAGCGGTCCAGCCATTTGTATCCATCTTAGTTTGATATTGACCGATATTTACCATCGGCTCAATCGTAAAGACCATTCCCTCTTTAATTCTTGCCCCTTTTCCTGGCAACCCATAATGAGGAACATCTGGTTTCTCATGAATCACAGCCCCAATGCCGTGCCCAATAAAGTCTCTAACAACCGATAAACCTTCACTTTCCACATAGGTTTGGATCGCATGACCAATATCACCGATTCGATTGCCTACAACCGCTTGCTCAATACCTTTATACAATGCTTCCTTTGTCACTTTTAATAAATGCTCTGTTTCTTTAGAAATATTTCCTACCGCATAAGACCATGCAGAATCTGCTAAGGCACCATTATAATTGACTACCATATCAATTGTAACAATATCCCCTTCTTTTAATGGCTCTTTTCTTGGAAAGCCATGGCATATTTCATCATTGATACTTGCGCATGTTGCATATTCATAGCCTTTATATCCCTTTTGCTCGGGTGTCGCCTTGTGTTCGCTTAAGAATTTATTGACAAACTGGTCAATTTCCCAAGTAGTTACACCTGGCTTAATTAATTTAGCAATTTCCTTATGACAGGCCGCAAGGATTTCTCCAGCCTTTTTCATCGCTTCAATTTCACGTTGTGATTTCAGGACAATCATTCTTTTCCCTGCCTTTTTGGATATTTTTATGTATAGTATGCTTTACGGTTCGCATTAAACTATATTCTCTTTTGGAAACACTATTAATAGTAACTCGAATCTGCCAATTTTTCAAAAGAACTTGTTATTAATGGGCTTTTTTGGGTAATCATTTTATTATATTCACTATTTTGTCATATTCCTTCGTTCTTAATATGGTACTTTTTCATTCTTTTTGGTAGAATTAACGTATAAATATGTTTAATAGGTGTGTGAATGGAATGATTGGAGACCGCGTAAAAAAATTTCGCTTAGAAAAGAGGATGTCTCTTTCCGAACTGGCAGAGCAAGCTGGCGTCGCTAAGTCTTATTTAAGCTCTCTTGAGAGAAACCTGCAAAAAAATCCATCTATACAATTTCTTGAGAAAATTGCAGGGGTTTTAAATCTACCAGTTGAACATTTAATCCATGAACAAGTTAATAAAGATGAGTTAGACAGTGAATGGATGAACTTAGTTAAAGAAGCAATGGGATCTGGTGTTTCAAAAGAACAATTTCGTGACTTCCTGGAATTTAATAAGTGGAGAATAAATCAAAATAGTAGCAACGAATAATTTTTTTCCATAAAGAAGAAAAGCATTCTACAAAGAAACATCTTCTGTAGAATGCTTTTTTAATATGTACCAAGTTAGTTCTTTTGACCATCTTGGAGAAGGAATTCACGAACATCTGTAATAGATAAGCCAAGTTCCTTTGCTTCTAATATGAGCGCCATCCATTCCTGATCAATTACATCCACGTCTTTCTCTGCAATTATCATTTTTCTCCCCCTAAAATACACTTAGTATTCCAGGTAACCCGGCCATCATAGCAAGAAATGCCTGCCTTAGATCCTCGGCTTTGCGTCCCTACTTTTCAACAGGTTTGCCCTTTTCTGTTCGACTGCAACTTAAGTATTACATTTTTTCATTTTTCTACTATTTGTTTAGGTAAAATGACTTAATATTGAATGATATGTTCATTATATCTAGTCCTTTTATATTAGGTTGTTGTTTTTTGTCTTTTTTTTATAATTTTCGAACTATTTTTTTACACAAATTATCCTATTTTTCTACAAAAACTTCCTTTTACTACCATTTTTAGGAGAAGAAATTAAAAAAGGAAGGATATTAGGTCAAATCCTCCCTTTAAAATATATGATTATTTGTCCCCTTGTACTGCTGCAATAAGCGCACCTATTTTAGCATTGTGTTTTACTAGTGCAATATTTGCTTCTAGACTTGACCCTTCTGTTAGCTCTTTTACCCTGCTTAAGAGAAAAGGTGTGACCTCTTTACCATGAATGTCCTTACTTTTGGCCTCGTTTAAAGCAACCTCTATAACCTTATTGATTAAAGCTTCATCCATAGCATAGGGTTCTGGTATAGGATTGGCAATGACGATCCCACCTTGTAACCCTAAATCCCATTTAGCCTTCATTAATGCAGATGCTTCTTCAGGGGAATCCACTCGGAAATTTACTTTATATGGACTTGTTCTCGTATAAAAAGCTGGCAGAATCTCTGTTTGATAACCTATGACAGGTACTCCGTTGGTTTCTAAATACTCCAACGTTAAGCCTAAATCAAGAATTGATTTTGCTCCAGCACAAACGACTGCTACATTTGTTTTTGCTAATTCCTGTAAGTCAGCTGAAATATCCATTGTTACTTCTGCTCCGCGGTGAACACCGCCAATACCACCTGTCACAAACACGTCAATACCACCCATTTGTGCACAAATCATGGTCGCTGCTACCGTTGTAGCACCATGTTTTTGTGCTGCGATTAAGTAGGGGAGGTCTCGCCGGCTTGCTTTCATGATCTCCTTACTAGTACCTAAAAATTCTAACTCTTCTTCAGATAAACCGATTTTGATTTTCCCATTAATGATGGCAATGGTTGCTGGTACAGCGCCATTCTGCCGGATAATTTCTTCTACTTCCCTTGCAGTCTCTACATTCTGAGGGTACGGCATCCCATGTGAAATAATCGTCGATTCAAGTGCAACAATGGGCTTACCTTCTCTTTTCGCTTCAAGTACTTCCTCTGAAAAGGATAGGTATTCTTGGTTCATCGCTTGGTGACCCCTTTACTGAAGTATTTCTGATAGGTTTCAAGTAAGGTTTGCTGGTTTAATTCGGGATTTACCGTTTCATTTGAATTTATGGTAATCAATGAACAGGAAAGACCAATTTTACATGAATCTTCGGTACTCAGACCCTTAATATATCCAAATAAAATTCCGGCAATGAGAGAGTCGCCTGCCCCCGTTACATCCACAATCGGAACAGTAGGAGGTAGTAACGCACCCGCTTCGCCATCCTTTGTATAATAAATTAATCCCTTCTCACCTCGAGTAATAACTACTTTCTCCACACCTTTTTTCATAATGACTTCAGCCGCTTGGTAGAAGTCCCCTTCTGATTTGATTTCTAGGTTGGATAATGCCTCTGCTTCTTTATGGTTGGCTACCAGCCAGGTTACACCTTCAAGAGATGCTGGGAGCTTTTCTGTTTTTGGAGCGGAAACTGTAGCAATACAAATAGGCTTCATGAAGTTTTTACTGTCAGTAATTACTTGTTGAATGATGGTTTCTGGAAAGTTCGTGTCTAATAAAATCATTTTTGCTTGTTCTATATGTTTCCATATCTCTTCAAAAGTAGAATCTTTCACTTCATCATATATAGCCATGTCGGCTAGTGCGATTTCCATTTCACCTGATGGATCAAGTACAGCAGTATAAGTGCCAGTAGATTTTCCATGTATGATTTGTGTGGGGCTTACTTCCACAAAATTTTTAGTGTTTTCTAGTAGCCATTCTCCTTCAGGATCTGAGCCAACATAAGCAAACAGAGATGTTTTTAGACCTATCCGGCCTGAGTTTTCTGCTATATTTCTTGCGACTCCGCCCCGTGACATTGAGCTTAGGGCTGGGTTTGATGTTCCATACTCCAACTGTTTAAGCGCCTGAATTTTACGGTCTACATTCGCTCCACCAATACAGAGAATATCAAAAATGATTGCTTCCTGTTTGTTCATTGTTAGCATCCACTCCTTAAGATCCTATGTTAAGCAAGTCAAAATTTCATAATATTCCCTACTCATATAACTATTACGATATGAATCTTGAAAATCCTGTTAAAAAATAGAAAAACATTTTGCTATTTGAGTACACTGCTAAGCAACAGGGATTTATGTTAATAAAATTTGTCTAAAATGTGACAAATAACATATAATGTAAACAACACATAAGTATACTAAATATTAATAATATTCAAAATAAAGGGTGGTGTTTGATGCTATGACTGTGATTCATGTTTTAAATTACTCAATTCCGATTGCGTTTATGGTGTTTGCTGGTTTTCTACTCGACCGTATGTGCAAACCTGACAAACAAGAAGATGCCTCGCCAGGAGAGTCTACAGGGGGAGAAATAAAATAAAGCTGGTGAAAAGTGTATGATCCCCACTTTCACCAGCTTTTTTTTGTTAGCTTTGTTAATTTGTATTGAACGAGAACGGCTCTACGTTACCGGTTCGCCTTTTCTACTGCCTTTTGGGGCTCGTAGGACTCTTCTACGCGACCGTTTTTCCTTTTCCACTGCCTCTTGGGGCTCGTAGACCTCTTCTACGGACCGGTTTTCCTTTTCTACGAGCCTTAATTGCCTGGTGGAAATGAATTAGGTCGCTTAGACGAGGTCTATGCGACCGTACTGCCTTCTGAAGTAGGGGTTTGGTCGCTTAGACGAGGTCTATGCGACCGTTTTGCCTTCTGGAGATGGATTTTGGTCGCTTAGACGAGGTCTATGCGACCGTTTTGCCTTCTGGAGATGGATTTTGGTCGCTTAGACAGGGCCTATTCTACCGTACTGCCTTCTGGAGAAGGGGTTTGGTCGCTTAGACGAGGTCTATGCGACCGTATTGCCTTCTGGAGAAGGGGTTTGGTCGCTTAGACGAGGTCTATGCGACCGTATTGCCCTCTGGAGAAGGATTTTGGTCACTTAGACGAGGTCTATGCGACCGTTTTGCCTTCTGGAGATGGATTTTTGTCGCTTAGACGGGGTCTATGCGACCGTTTTGCCTTTTCCATACGCACATGGGGCTCTTAAAGACCTATTATGTTAATATTTTATTTTCTTCTGCACCTTGTGCTCATAATTTTTAAAAATGGCTGAATTTGTCTTTACTCCTCGTTTGGACATTAGTTGGTTAAACCGAAGGAGTTTTTCATTCAATTTCTTTTGGAGGCTTTCCTTCTCAGTGGAGTCATCACATTTCTTCAATAATCCCTCGATCGTCATCATTTCTTGCCGCAGCTGACCTTCCTCCTGGGTATATCCTGCATTTTTCAGCAATTTATAAGCCATTCGGAGCTCCTCAGGAATACCCGACAAATCCTCTAATTGCAACGGTTTACCCAATCCTGGTAAATTGTCAAATTCACCATCTTGATAAGCTTTTTTTATGCGGTCCTCTGAGACAATATGAAACAAATCCATGCTTAAGACCTCCTTATTATTACCATTTCCCCTATGTAAAGTATATCAAGTCACGTCTGATAATTAAAATGGCAACCGAGTTCAATCCGTAATTATTTTTCGAAGTTTTGGGAATGCTACATGCGTAGATGAAAGGAGTGTTGATTTTGTCACGCGGAGAACATTTTAACCACAAGAACAAGAATCATCCTGGTAATTTTCCACAAGATAGCTTAACGGAAAAAAAGGGAAAAGAAGCAGTTGGGGATGAAGAATTCCTAGTAGTAAGAGAAGCATTTAAAAATAGAGTCGAGAATGAAGAAGAATATCGCGGCGATACTGCCCGATTACTATCCGATCAGACAGAGTAAAAGGCGTGAGTTTTCACGCCTTTTCCGTTGCCCATTAATATTGTTCTTTTTCCACACTGAATTCTTTTATAAACTGAGAAATCTCAATTTCTTTTAACCATTTGGCCGCTTTCTCGATATCCTTTGAGAACACGCGGTCCTGTTTAAGGGAAGCTACTTGCTCGCGTCCCTTTTCAAAGAACCTTTTCGTTTGAGTGGCCATTTTTTCAACACCACGAATCTCAACCGCCTGCATGGCACAAATCAATTCAATCGCTAAAACTCTTCTAACGTTTTGAATGATTTGATACGCATGCCTTGAAGCAATCGTTCCCATACTCACATGGTCCTCTTGGTTAGCTGAGGAAGGAATCGAATCCACACTCGCTGGATGTGCTAGAGTTTTATTTTCTGATACTAGTGCCGCCGCTGCATACTGCATAATCATGGCGCCAGATTGTAAACCAGGCTGCGGGCTTAGGAATGCTGGTAAATCATTTAATTGTGGATTCACTAAGCGCTCAATTCTGCGCTCTGAAATATTAGCCAACTCTGCAACCGCAATTTTCATAAAATCCATCGCAAAAGCAATTGGCTGCCCATGGAAGTTTCCTCCCGAAATGACCTTTTCCCCATCATCAAAAATTAACGGGTTATCGGTTGCGGCATTCATTTCTATTTCTAATTTTTCTTTTACATAATCCAAGACCTGCCATGAAGCACCAAGAACTTGTGGAATACAGCGTAAGGAATAGGCATCCTGCACCCTTAGTTCACCTTGCTGCGTTGTTAATAAACTATCACTTAAATAACCACGAATCCTTCGCGCTGTATCAATTTGCTGTTTATAGCCCCTTGCTACATGAACTTCTTCCGCAAAGGCATCAATAATGCCATTTAATCCTTCTATAGTCATAGAGGCGATCAGTTCACTTTCATACGCCAGCTGCTCTGCTTCTAGATAACCAACCACACCCATGGCTGTCATTGCTTGTGTCCCATTAATAAGTGCTAGACCTTCCTTCGCCTCTAATGTGACCGGAAGGATTCCCACTTGTTGAAGCGCACTCATTGCTTCCATCTGATTTCCTTTATAAAAAACTTCCCCTTCCCCAATTAATACTAAGGCAAGGTGGGATAATGGTGCTAAATCACCACTGGCACCTAAAGAGCCCTGCTGTGGAATAACAGGAATAATCTCCAGGTTAACCAGCTCTAAGAGTTTTTCAATAATAATCGGTCTAACTCCAGAAAAGCCTTTAAGTAGTGCATTGGCACGAAGTAGGACCATTGCTTTAGAAACAATCTCAGGAAATGGTTCTCCCACACCACATGCATGTGAGCGAATTAAATTTAGTTGAAGGTCCTGAACATGATTTTTATCTATTAACACATCGCTGAACTTTCCAAACCCAGTCGTAATCCCATATACTACTCTCGATTCAGAAACAATTCGATCGACAGCTTCTCTGCTCTTTTTAACTGCTTCCATACTCTTCTCTGAAGCTCGAACCTTTTGACCGCGGTATAATACTTCCTTCATTTGTTCTAGCGTTAAACTTTCACCTGTTAATGTAATCATTTTTCTCGCTCCTCTACCACTTTAGTATAATAAAGAAAGAGGCTGGACTCCTTATCACTTTAGATTTGGAGTTCAGCCTCTTTTATAATTGTTATTAAATATGGAATTGTTTTTTGACAATGGCTCATGAAAATCATTCCATTCAAATTTATTATTATAATTATAACTATTGTATGAGAGGAAAACTTAATCTGTCAACTAAATTTTCTGAATTTTAGCACGATAACACTTTAGCATAATAATGAACGAAAGGGCTTTACAGTTCCTTTTAAATACGAAAAGCGCTATTCCTTTTTACAGAATAGCGCCTTAATAAATATGGTATTAATCAAACTTTAATCCTTTTAATGCCTCTGCCAACGCGTTATTTATAGGTTCTTCTTCTTTATGCTGGTTTTTTAAATAATTTTGTACCGTACGTTTATCTACTTTACCACCAGATTCTTTTTTGCGGCGTGCTTCGAAAGCAGATAGTTTCTCACGGTATCCACATTTACATGCGAAGATTTGGCCAGCGCCTTCGCCACGTAGCTCTAGCTTTTTATGGCATTGTGGGCAGCGTGCATTGGTGACGCGTGCGACATTTTTACGATGTCCACATTCACGATCCTGGCACACGAGCATTTTACCTTTTTTACCGTTCACTTCCAGCATTGGTTTTCCACAGTCTGGACAAGATTTTGTGGAGATGTTATCGTGCTTATATTTCTTATCAGTTGCTTTAATTTCAGCAACGATTTCTTTTGTGTAGTTTTTCATTTCGCTGATAAATACTTCTTTTTTCAACTTGCCATGCGCAATTTGGTCTAGCTTTTGTTCCCATTCGGCTGTTAAAGTAGGCGATTTTAGCTCTTCAGGAACTAAATCCAGCAATTGACGACCTTTAGAAGTAATATGAATATCATTACCACGCTTTTCAATTAAAAATGAATTGAATAGCTTGTCAATAATATCTGCACGTGTCGCAACAGTACCTAGTCCACCCTTCGATTTTAAGGTATCTGCAAGTTGTTTATTTTGTGTATCCATATACTTTGTAGGATTTTCCATTGCCGATAGTAATGTCGCCTCAGTAAATCTTGCCGGCGGCTTTGTTTGGCCTGATGTTTGTGCGATTAATTTTACGTTTAATGTATCCCCTTTTTCGATCCGAGGTAATATTTGCTCTTTCAGATCATCTGTATTATCGTCGTCTTCAAGTCGATTATTGTAAACTTCTTTCCAACCAATCGATAAAATGGTTTTTCCTCTAGCAACGAAGTTTTCATCACCAATTTTCGCACGAAGAGTTAATTGCTCGTACTCAAATGCTGGGAATAATACGGCTAAAAAGCGTTTAACCACTAAGTCATAAATTTTACGTTCTTTATCCGTAAATGCTGAAAAATTCACGTATCCTTCAGTTGGAATAATTGCATGGTGATCGGATACCTTGCTATCATCCACAAACGACTTTGAAGGCTTGATTGGCTTTTTTAAGATTTTGGTTGTTAGTGAACGATATTCTCCTATTCCACATGCTTTCAGACGTTCTGGAATCGTTGGAACGATATCTGACGAAATAAAGCGTGAATCTGTACGAGGATACGTTAAAACTTTATGCTGCTCGTACAACTTTTGCATAATATTTAGGGTCTCTTTAGCTGAGTAGCCGAATATTTTATTGGCATCCCGTTGTAATTCTGTTAGGTCATACAGGCCAGGAGAGAATGACTTCTTCGGCTTTTTCTCAATTTCGGTTACTTTGGCATTTTGGTTGCCCAGTTTTTTCACAATCGTATCAATGCTTTCCTTATTAAAGCTACGGCTATTACCTTTTGCATCTTGCCAAGTCAGCTTTAATTGGTCTGTAGTTTGGGCTTCAATGCCGTAATAGGTTTGCGCTTTGAAGTTTTTAATTTCTTCCTCACGTGCTGCAATGATAGCAACAGTAGGGGTTTGAACACGACCACAGTTCAGTTGGGCATTGAACCTGGTAGTTAATGCACGTGTTGCATTCAGACCGATGTACCAGTCTGCTTCTGAACGTGCGACAGCTGATGCATATAAATTGTCATATGCTTTACCAGGCTTTAAGTTGGCAAAGCCGTCTTTAATCGCTTTATCCGTAACAGATGAGATCCAAAGACGTTTAATTGGTTTATTGACTTTTACTTTATCAATAATCCAACGAGCAACTAATTCACCCTCTCTCCCGGCGTCCGTTGCTACGATTATCCCATTGACATCACTTCTAGTCAGTTGACTTTTGACCGCATGAAACTGTTTTCCAGTCTGCTTAATGACTGTCAATTTCAAGCGCTCAGGTAGCATAGGTAGATCTTCTAATTTCCATGATTTATACTTCACATCGTAATTTTCTGGGTCAGCAAGTGTGACTAGATGCCCGAGCGCCCATGTAACGATATATTTATCTCCTTCAAGAAACCCATTTCCTTTTTTATGACAATTAAGCACACGAGCAATATCCCGTGCGACAGAAGGTTTTTCAGCAATTACAACACTTTTAACCAAATTTAAAACATCCTTTCAAGTTTTCGTATGTTAACTATAGCATACGAACCATCTTGATTCAGTAATTCCTAAGTTTCCAATGTATTCCCTGCATTTTTCTTGAATCTCCTTCCCTGAGAATAGTATGATGAATTGACATAATTATGAGAAATGGGGATTCAACATGAGAATTAGAGATTGGGACCCAAATTTAAAGGTTCGCTTATATAGTGAAGCCATGATGAATATTACCTTTTGGATGTTTTTCCCGTTCTTAACCATCTATTTTGCAGATGAGTTCGGTAAAAATAAAGCAGGATTACTCTTAGTTTTTTCGCAGCTTTTTTCAGTCGCAGCTAATTTAATGGGTGGATATTGCGCAGACCGTTTCGGACGAAAAAGAATGATGGTTCTTTCCGCCATTGGTCAAGGGCTTTCCTTCTTAGCTTTTGCTGCGGCTAGCTCTCCCTGGCTCCATTCCCCTTGGATCGGATTTATTTCGTTTGCGGTTGCAGGGGTTTTTGGTTCCTTTTACTGGCCAGCGAGTCAGGCGATGATTGCAGATGTCGTGGAAGAAAAACATAGAAGCAGCGTATTTGCCATTTTTTATACATCTATTAATATTGCAGTTGTGGTCGGGCCTATATTAGGATCCATTTTTTATGTTCACTACCGCTTTCAGCTGTTACTTGTAGCTGGATTTGTTTGTATTTTATTTGGATTGATTCTTGCCAAAATGATCAGAGAAACAGCACCACTCCTACAGAATACTGCTCTATCTAGCGACGGAAAGTGGTATTACTTTTTACTCAATCAACTGAGGGATTATTCCCTCATCATTAAGGATAAAACCTTCCTTTTATTTATCCTCGCGGGAGTCTTGGCTGGGCAGACGTTTATGCAACTGGACCTGCTAATCCCTGTTTATATTAAGGATTTCGTGAAAAATCAAACACTCTTTTCTGTCGGTGATTGGTCGTTTACGATTAAAGCTGAACAGGTATTTGGAATCGTCCTCGCTGAAAATGGCTTGCTCGTTGCCTTACTAACGGTGTTTGTGACAAAGTGGATGAATCAATATTATGAAAGAAATGTATTCGTTCTCTCCTCCATTGTGTACGCCATCTCCATTGTTATTTTCAGTCAAACACATTGGATATGGGGATTAATCTTGGCAATGGCGATTTTCACGTTTGCTGAATTAATGGGGGCAGGACTGCAGCAGAGCTTCGTTTCAAAGCTAGCACCTGAGCATATGAGGGGGCAGTATTTTGCGGCAGCCAGCTTGCGGTTTACGATCAGCCGGACCATTGCTCCGCTTGCTATTCCAATGACCGTGTGGATTGGCTATGACTGGACCTTTTTCGTCCTTTGCATTCTTGCCCTCGCAAGTGCGGTACTGTATTGGATTATGTTTATTCATTTTGAAAAAAAGGCTACCGCTATGGGATCGTAAACACGGTCCCATTTTTTATTTATGTTCAAATAAGTTTCGAAAAATTGTACTAAAATGTTCACATTCACCTCTTTTAATATTATAATTAACTTGTAAACGGTTAAAACAAAAGGACGGTGGAATGTATGGAATTATCACAATTCATGTCTCCAACCTCAGTATCAGGAATTATTACATTTCTAGTGCTATTTTCAGCAGGTGTTTATTTTAATATAAAAGTATACGGTAGCAAGCTGCAGTAGAGATTAAATGTCTCTACTGTTTTTTTGTTGTAAATAGATTCCAGTTACATTTTGTTATCGGTTTCTTTTTCCAAAGAAAAACGATACAATATAGGAAGATTCTGAAAAAGGAGACATACATATGAGTGATTTTCAAAAAAACCTTGAGAAATATGCTGAGCTTGCTGTTAAAGTCGGTGTAAATATTCAACCAAGCCAAACCTTGGTCGTCAATGCCACTCTTGATGCGGCAGAATTTATTCGGTTAGTTGTGAAAAAAGCCTACGAATCAGGGGCTCACAATGTCATTGTGAACTGGAACGATGATACGGTTACAAGAACAAAATACGATTTAGCTCCGGATGAGGCTTTTCTTGAGTACCCTGTTTGGCGTGCAAAGGAAATGGATGAACTTGCAGAAAAAGGTGCTGCATTTATGTCAGTTGTTTCCCAAAGCCCAGACTTGCTAAGTGGCGTCAATCCAGAACGTATTTCCAACTTCAACAAAGCGGCTGGAAAAGCTTTGGCAAATTATCGTAAAGCTGCACAATCAGATAAGGTGAGTTGGACTGTTATTGCCGCTCCATCCCCAGCTTGGGCAGCTATGGTTTTCCCTGATGAGCCAGCTGAAAACCAAGTAAGCAAGCTTTGGGATGCGATTTTCAAAGCAACACGCGTGGATGTTGAAAATCCAGTGGAAGCATGGAAAAAGCATGACGAAACGCTTCATGAAAAGGTAAAATACCTAAATGAAAAACGCTACCAAAAGCTACACTATACAGCTCCAGGTACAGATTTAACGATTGAACTTCCTGAGAAACATATTTGGGTTGGTGCCGGAAGCATCAATGAAAAGGGCTTCGAGTTCATGGCCAACATGCCGACTGAAGAAGTTTTCACTGTTCCATTAAGAACGGGAGTCAATGGTACGGTTGCAAGCACTAAGCCGTTAAGCTATGCAGGAAACATCATTGACCGTTTCTCGATTACATTTGAAAACGGACGAATTGTTGGATACCAAGCAGAACAAGGCGAGGAGATTTTGAAGCGTCTTGTAGAAACGGACGAAGGTTCTCATTATCTTGGTGAGGTAGCGCTGGTTCCTTATAATTCACCAATCTCCCAATCAAACGTTCTTTTCTTTAATACCTTGTTTGATGAGAATGCTTCAAACCATTTAGCGATCGGAAGTGCCTATGCATTTTGTATCGAGGGTGGTAAGAAAATGTCATCTGAGGAATTAGCTGAGAATGGTCTGAATGAAAGTCTTACTCACGTAGACTTCATGATTGGATCTCCTGAAATGGATATCGATGGGATCACAGCCGATGGAAAGACTGAGCCAATCTTCAGATCAGGAAATTGGGCTTTCTAATATAGCACAGAGAGAGGATGACCATATTGGTCATCCTCCTTTTTATAGAGAATACACAACCGCTCCGTCCTTTTCTTTAGCTATTTTTTCACGCATTTTCTTAAGTTGCTGAACCGAGTCTTCATTTAATACCTTTCCTAATAAATCTAGTAGTCCTAGTGAGCTTAGTAGACTCTTTTCCCAGCTTTGAAGTTCTTTCGTTAGTGTTGAGTCATTCTGACAGATAGAATTTAAAGGTAACTTTTTCGAAATGGCTTCATCAATTAGGTCCAATGCCAATTCCTTTGTGATCACTCCCTTGGCATTCTCCAACTGAACACAAGCAGTTTGTACTATTTGATCAACCTTTTCCGTTGTCCCCGTTACAATTGGCTCAACAGGTTTTAACACCGGTTCAAGTGGCTTTGTCACAGGTTCCAACGGTTTTAACACCGGCTCCAATGGTTTTAGCACAGGTTCGATTGGTTTCAAAACAGGTTCAAGCGGTTTCAACACCGGCTTCAGTGGCTCTAATACTGGCTCCAGTGGCTCCAACACCGGCTCGAGTGGCTTTGTCACTACACCAACCACATCCGGAAGCGGATCGATGACAACTCCGATGCCACCAGAAGACTCCTCTCCCTTTCCACCATCCTCACACGTTAGCGGCAAATGTCCATTTGATATTTTTTCAATCTCTTTATCTATCTGATTGATAGGTAACCTACTTAAATCTTGTAAAAGTTTACTCTGATCTGGATGAGGAGCCCCCTGCTTACCAGCCACTGTGTCGAGGACTAATTGGTTAATTATGCTGTTTTCAGATTCCATATAATGCGCATTCATGACCACATTTTCCATCCCCAGCTCCGGAATCGTCTCTGATGCGTTGACACAAGCACCCTTAAAGGAAATGGCCGTTGTATCCACTGTCATATCTTTTACAGTGACGGGCCCTTTTGCTTTTAAGGTAATCGTAACTGGGCCATTAGAAGATTCTAGTTGCTTTGTTAATCTCATTCCATAGATGACTGCAGATTTATAGTGGAATCGCAGCATGGGCTTTTGATCACTCTTAGACGTTTCCCGCTTCACAATGGACGCCGTCATACCTGACCCAACAACACGGTCCGCTTCAATAACAAAGCCTTCATTTGCTGTACTTTCGACCTTTGCAGCTGAGCCGAAAGGAAAGAATGATAAAAACAATAGCTGGATACAAATGTTTATAAAGAAGTACTTGCTTTTCCACCACATAGTTTGCTCCCCTTTAGACAGTATGAACCGTCTCATCAACTCTGTTTGGAGGTGCTGCCTTCACTTGAACGGGAGCAAGACGCCATGCCATTAATAACGCCCCTCCGATAATTCCAAAAAGGGTTCCAAACAGGAAGCCTCCCAATGCCCCAATCACCGAGAGAATGGATAGAAAAATAGTAAAGATTCCTAGTATTTTAGATGCATTCGGAAAAAATAGGGCAACGATACCTAACAAAGTAATGACTCCGCCAAACAATAAACCGATGATGGCTATGGAGCCAGGAAGAAATGTACTGAGATAAAGGTTTAGTGGGACCCACGAGATCATCAGGCCACTAAGGATGGTAATCACTGCTCCCCCTAGAGGCCGCTTTTTTCGCCACTTTTTAAATGCCATCAAAGTCCCTCCTCTTTATTTCTTATTAATCTTTTCAACTGTTAATCTCATTCCGTTCATATTTATCGTCTTTTGAAATAAGTAATGAGTTTTTAATTTTGCGTGCTCTAGGGTAATTTTAGAAGAGGTTTGCTGGAATTGTTTTTGCCAGTCATCGCTATGCTTTTCCTGGAGTACTAAGTTCTGAAATTTGGCGTTGGCTTCAATAAGTCCGGCATCATGCTGCAAACCAGTAATCTGTACCGGCTTGGAGGCAGTAATTTTAACTCGAATCCATTCTCCACCAACTTGGAAGTCCTTGTATAGCTGTAGATTGTCGATCGTTAAGGTTTCGATTAAATTAGTCCCTTGTGGGGCTGAATCAGAAGAGCTTGTTTCTCCCATTTTCGGGTAGAAGACATAGCCATTTCCTTCTAATTTATCAAACTCTACATAAAAGTCGCCTACACCGGCAATAGGTACCGCATAGGCTACCCCAGATATTCCGAATGACACTAAAAGTAGGGCTAGAGCTATGATTCCTGTTCCTAACGCTGTCCAAAAAACCTTTTTACTTGTGGTACCCTCAACAAGCTGAATCGTGCTTTCCATAAAACCCCTCCTATTTTCCCAATTTTCAATAAACAACCTTTCCTTTACAATACAACCTAAGGTATCCTCCTACAATCACGGAAAATATCGTAAAAAAAAGAGCCCCCCGACAAATGACGGGTACAGTTTTTTCACTACGGACATATTGGAAATTTTTTCTTCGTACTATTTAGAAAAAGTAGAAGCATTCGTTACGGAGGTGGATGACAATGAAGCATAAAATCGAACAGCTTGTACAAAAGGGACTGACCCTCTTACTTGAACTAAAGGAGCCATTCTTGATGGAATGGAGGAAACTACAACCTACATTAAAGATTCAAAATGATCATTTAGTAGATGAAATAGATACAATGATTCAAATAGCATTAAAGAAGATTTCAGCCGGAAAAGCTTCAAATCCAGACACCTTCATCCATTCGATCCTCACAGAATGGCAAAATCGATTTTCTACCGAATACAATGAATCCGATTCTATTTCTCTTGTCTCAACGATTGAAAATATATTCCATAAGCTTCTATCAGAAAAATCGGAAGCTACTTTTCTTGACTACCAGGCCATACAATCGTTTTTTTCACGAATGATGGATCAGGCATTGTTAACACAAAGCTGGGAAGAACAAAATAAAAAGTGGATTAAAAATATGATCGTCACAGATATCATTCCCATGAAGTGGGCGGCTGTGGTTAAAAAGGAACTGGAGAACTATCAAATTGAAAGTATTGTCTGTTCAGACGATTATGCAGTAGACACCCATTTAATCGACATGTGCTCCAACTTAAAAGCCAGTCAAATCGGCCATCTTTCCTCAGCGATAAATAAACTAATCGGCACAGGCGAGGAGGAATCGGACATTGTTCAGATACCTTGTCTGAATGATGTGTTACTTGTTTGTGTACGGGATCCTGGAACGACGATAACAGAACATCAATGTGATTTTATTAGAGGCATGTATCTTCGACAGTTAAAGCTCCAACAGCTTGAGAGCAGGATGGAATGGAAGGATGGTTCCCTTCTCTTCTTACAGCATTTGTTACGTGCACGGAGCGTGGATGATGCCGTAAAGGCGATTACAAAGGGGTTAGTCGACTATATGCCGTTTAGCCGCTGTGGTTTGTTTTTGTATAATCATTACGAAGATAAAGGGATTGGCGTTTCGGGCTATAATGTCAACATTCCTTCTGTCCAGCAAATCCAAGAAGAAATATTAGGGCTCTCCTTAATAGAAAAATATTTAAACTCGTTAACCCATTCGCAGCCGCTTTACTTTTCTAATGCCTTAGATGTGTTACCCAAAAAATATGTAAATGAATTTCAACTTCGCTCATTAGTGGTGTTACCCATCTTCGTTCCTACAAAAAGCAAACTGCTTGGTATTGCTCTATTAGACCAAGGTGAAAATTCGCATTTTGATATCAGCATGCAAACCTTATCGACGCTCATTAAATTTGGGCATTATGCCGGGGAATTGTTATATTCTATATGGGATGAAGCCCTTCACCAGTTTGGCGGGACGCACTCTGTCTTAACCATGCGTGAAAAAGAGGTATTACAACTGATCGCCGGGGGGGCATCTATCAATGAAGCGGCTGAAAAACTTCACCTGAGCAGCTATACTGTACGAGATTATATATCCGTTATCATTCAGAAATTGGCAGCTAAAAATCGGACGGATGCCGCTGTAAAGGCCATAAAAATGAAACTCATATCATAAAAAGGAGCAACTGCTAGCAGCTGCTCCTTTTACGCATTAACGCGCCGGGGGACTGTCCCCAAATTTAGCGGTTATCGATTTTTTCTGGGTATAAATCATGGTTCATCATACGATGATCAGCCATTTGCTCGTATTTTGTCCCTGGTCTGCCATAGTTGCAATAAGGGTCAATGGAGATTCCGCCTCTTGGCGTGAATTTGCCCCATACTTCAATATAGCGAGGATCCATTAACTTAATTAAATCATTCATGATTATATTCATGCAGTCTTCATGGAAATCTCCATGATTACGGAAGCTGAAAAGATAAAGCTTAAGCGATTTGCTTTCCACCATTTTTTGATCCGGAATATAGCTGATATAAATTGTAGCAAAGTCGGGTTGTCCTGTTTTTGGACAAAGACTTGTAAACTCAGGAAAATTGAATTTTACGAAGTAATCACGGTTCGGGTGTTTATTATCAAACGCCTCTAGAACCTCTGGCGTGTATTCAAATAAATACTTTGTTCCTTGATTTCCTAGTAATGTTACACCTTCTAATTCAGCCTCTGTTCTTCCTTCTGCCATTGTTAGTCCTCCTTATATAACCCGGTTATTACTATAACTATAAGAAAGAAATAAAAAACCATATCCTAAGGATATGGTTGAATTCTCCATTTCCATAGTTTTTTATAGAGGGTGTCTGCTATGAACCTCTCCCCAGTATTCGGGTATCCATGTAATTAATTTCATAGTAACTATAGATAATTTTGCGTTCACTGTCAATCAGCATTTTATTGGAAACCTTGAGAAGGATAGAGTATAAAGGTACAATAATACTAAGTATAATAAAGGGGGAAGTATGTCATGTGGAACGAATTTAAACAATTTGCCATGAAGGGCAATGTGATTGATCTAGCAGTCGGGGTTATTATTGGGGGAGCGTTTGGAAAAATAGTCTCGTCTCTGGTCACAGATATCATTATGCCATTAATTGGATTATTGATTGGAAAAACAGACTCGTTTTCTAAACTTGCTTATCATGATTTAAAATACGGACTATTTATCCAAACTGTTGTTGATTTCCTTATCATTTCATTCTCCATTTTCCTTTTTGTCAAATTCATTAATCGCTTTAAAAAGAAAGAGGAACCCGCTGCGGTTGTGGCAAAAATTGACCGCCAAGAAGAACTTTTAGCTGAAATTCGCGACTTATTAAAAGAAGATCGAGATATTTTAAGAAAAAATGAAACATCTTGACCTCTTGTACGTATATTCTAGTAACAAATAAATTTAGAGGTGAAAAACTTGTATACTCAAACATCTACTGAGTTTATGCCATCCGTATTACGGACATTTGCTCTATCGCTTGCTATTGCTTTCTTAGGCACAATGGCTGGTGCGTTTGTAGTACCACCGGGACTCTTTATCCCATTAATGATTTTAGAATTTGTGATGCTTATGTCTGCATTCTTTTTTAGAAGAAAAAAAGCTATCTCGTACTCATTCCTTTATGTCTTTACCTTTATTTCAGGGATCACGCTTTATCCGATCGTCGCTCATTACCTAGCGACATCAGGAGCAAACGTAGTAGTTATGGCCTTTGCAAGTACTACCGTTGTCTTTACCGGTATTTCTATTTATGCGGCAAAATCAAAACGTAATTTCTCATTTTTAGGTGGATTTTTGCTGGCTGCCCTGCTTGCTTTAGTAGCCATCTCCATCTTTAATATTTTCTTCCCGTTAAGTTCAACAGGAATGCTTGCCTACTCCTTTATTGGTGTAGTCGTATTTAGCGGATATGTACTTTTTGATATCAGCCGAATGAAGCATTACGGTGTAAGAGCAGAAGAAGTTCCATTGATGGCCTTAAACTTATACCTTGATTTTATTAACCTATTCATTAGCATTCTTCGTATCTTGGGTATTCTCTCAAGTAAAGATTAATAGTAAAAGGAGCTTGGGATCACATTCCAAGCTCCTTTTTTGCAACTAATTATTGATTAAAGTTAATCCCCGGTTAATCATTTGTTTCACTGATAAGTCCCAAGCAGCATTTTGTAGTTTATCCATGACAACGTTTACATTTTGATGACTGGCATCATTCAGTTTATAAAGTTCGAGAATCTCTAAGCGCAGTAACCACTCTTTTGGATATCGATCATCTAAGATGGCTAAAACTTCTCCTACATGGGCCGCACTTTGTTCATCCCAAATCGAACCTTCACGTATATGGCGAATCTCTTCATATAAATTTTCCAGTTCATTCCATTCTGGCTTATCAACAACTTCATCTGTTTCTTCTGCCTCTGTCCATTCAAAATAAGCATTTGGATCGGCAGCACCAGCAAAGACCGAATCAATGCTTGCACCCACGGCCATATCGAATGTCCCCCATGCTGGTTCAAACAGAACCTGGTCCTTATAGGTTACTTGGCAGTCTTTAAAGGAAATAATAACAGGTTTGGAATCTCTAAGAAGTATATCTTTCACAAAGCCAGCAACCAACACTCCGCTCTCAAATGTTAATTGAACTTTCTTATCAATCTCAATCCCCAAATCCTTCAATTGTGCCATCGAGCATTGTTCTAAGACTACATTTCCCTCTAACCGTCCAATTGGTGTGCCAAAACCTTTCCGGTGTGTTTCCTTCCCATGCCCATCCAATTGTTGATTATTGCATGCTAATGCTGTTGGACCCTTCGTCTTGAGATATATGGCTTCCTTTTTTTCATTTATTAAGACATCAGCTAGTGTTCCTGTAACTTGCAGCCCCGAGGAAAAACAAACGGTTGCCGTATTATCTGTCTGCAGCGCTTGAACGAGACTCTCCGTTCCACCTTTTCTAAAGGCCATTGTCGAGGCAAAGTCATCGATAGCAGCGACTAAGTCATCAAAACTTTTACAAACAAATAACTGTGGCTGTGGTTTCGTCACATCATATGGTGTTTTGATACATTCCTCAACCGAAAAAGGGATTTTTCGGACGTCATCCTTCAAACAGCTTTGGCTCTCGCCTACCGATGATAGTAAGCCAGCCCCATATATTTTGGGGTTATCAAGCTCACCTATTAAACCATACTCGACCGTCCACCAAAACAGCCGTGAAACCTTATCTGCTTCTGTTAAACCTTGCAATTTACTGCGGGCCTCTGTTACCTTCAGTTCAGCCTCTTTTACTTGCTCTGGAGTCGAATTGGGGTCTTCTGCCACAATCGTTAAATGACGAACAGCCATAAATACCTGTGCCTTTTCTTTACTCGAAAGAGCCTTTGCACCCATTTCCCCGATTTTCCTTACAAATTCTCGGTAGGCTTCATCTAAAAGGATAGGCGCATGCCCTGCGGCTTCATGAAGCATATCCGGTGCCGGCGTATAAGCAATATTTTGTACGTTTCGAATCTCTGTTGCAATCGGTAAGAGGCGGTTAGCTAAAAAGCCATAAAAAGCAGAGCCTGGAATAAGTCCATCGATGGTCACCGCCCCCCAGCCAACCTTCGAAAGACTCGTATTCATATCTTCGACTTTTGGAATGGATTCCGTCTTGATCCCTGAATCTCTTAATCCATTCACATAAGCAGGATGGGCAATTTCCTTTAAAAAATAATGATTTTGCTTCATAACAAAACGCCAAACTGCATGCTCAATTGGCGTATAACGGTGGTAATGTTGCTTTGAAATATACGGCAGTAAATTGGCAGGAATATTTTTTGTTCCATTTCCAGTCATTTTAAACTTCCCCTTTTCAAAGAATAGTTACATATGGAGCTTTTAAGCGAGTGATAGCATTTTTGGTCGGAGCCGTTCCTTCGCCCTTTTCATTCTTGTTTTAACAGTAGACATAGGAAGATTGCTTTTTTTCGCAATTTCTACTAGAGACAGATCTTGATAGTAATAAAGATAAATAGGATATCGATAAATTTCGGGTAATAAGTTTATCTTTTCCGCCATTTGCTGAGCAGAAAAATTATGTAGGACTTCCTCTTCTGGAATGTAGGGAGATTCTACTGAGACAGAATACGAATACACCTCTTCCTTCCAAAAATGCTTTGATTTATTTTCTTTTCTCCAATAATCTCGGCATTTATTGATGGCAATCGTATATAACCAGCTTTTGTATTTACCTTGCTCCTTAATTGAAGGATATGCTAAATAAGCAGAGAGTAATACCTCCTGATATAGATCCTCCGCAAGTTCCTTATGTTTGACTAACGAATAAATATATTTATAGATGGTTTTCCCATATTCATTGACTAATTCCTCAAACGATTTCACTAATTGCTGTTTCATTTCTACCATTCCCTCCACACAAAAAAACTTTCTATCTTAATAGACGGAATGGGCAGACCGAACCCCTACACTTCTTTTTGGGGGACAGTCCCTCGGCGCTTTAGCGCAACGGGGGACTGTCCCCAATTTTCACACCCTTCATAAAGACAGACACGCCAATTTTTTTACAGATGGTTAAATAATGCATCAGTGCTAGTAGAATGGAGCCTGTATTCATTCCTATAATCACTCCGTTCATTCGCCAATCCGGCGAGGAACCAAGCCATAAGACGAGCCCAAAGGAGATGACAATTGACCAAACGATGTGTATAAAGGCATCCTTAATCAAATCAAGACCGATCATAAAGGCCTGCATTGGCATGATAAAAAAGTGAAATAAGAAATACGGCCACAGTAATTGCAAAAATACAGCTGATGTATCTGATTTAAAAAATAGCGATGTTAATTCAGGAGCAAAAAAATAAAAAATGGTTACAGCTACGACTCCATAGATAAATGTAAGCTTCATCACCTGTTGCAGCATTTTTTGTAAAGTAGGATAATCCTTTTGCGAATGGGTTTTTGAAACGGCTGGAATCAGGACAATCATTAAAGAATGGGCAATAAAGGCCGGAAAAAATCCGATTGATACAGCTACGCCCATTAACATTCCAAATTGTTCGGTTGCAACTACATTAGACATTCCTGAGTGTACCAATGCGGCCTTGATGATAAATGGTTGAATGGCACCAGTGAAAGCAGAAAACAAGCGAAGGCCTGTCGTAGGGACGGAAACGGCCATTAGATTCTTCCGTACCACTTTACGATTGATGTTGGAAAAAGGCTGGCGCTTCAATTGTTGGAATTGAATAATAAACAAGTAGACTAGGTAAAGAAAGACCACAATTTCACTGCCAATCAAAGTACCAATAGCAATTAACAGTGATTCCTGTGAATCAAACTCAAACAAACGGAAGAGGATAAACAATCCACCAAGTTGGATGATTTTTCTTATAAAGTTAGAGATGGCGATTCTCCCCATCTGCTGTTTACCCATAAAATATCCTCTGGCAACGCTAGTAAACGCAATAACAGGAATAAGAATCATCACCAGCCATCGAATATAAGGATGATAGGCATTAAAGACTGGAATATATGGAAGCACAGCCGCTGTTAACAAAAAAAGAATACTGGTAAATACAACTGTTATGGTAATCGCATGATGCAAAATATTCCGATGGTAGCGCTCTTCTCTTTCAGCAATAAACTTAGAAATGGATACCTGAAGTTCAAAACTTGATAGTAAAACGATTAAAAAGATGGAAGGCAGGATGGACATATAAAGCCCTAATCCGTGTGATCCCAGCTCTCGTGCAAGAATCATATTCACCAGCACTTCAATCCCTTCCCCTAAAAAGGCGGAAGCTGCTAAAAATAAGATTCCTCTATAGTAAATAGCCATACATCGACTCCCCTTTGACCCAATCTTACTTTTAATAACCTATGAGACAAGTTGTAAGATTAGTAGGGGAATTTTTTTTGAATGACGAAAAAAAGGGCGTATGAGCACCCTTTTAAACTTCTGCAGAAACCATCTGTTTTCCTTCTCTTTTTTTCATAAAAAACACGATAAACATAATGACTATAAGTAAAAGCACTTGAGATAGGGTGGTTTCCCAAGTTGGATAAAGTCCAATCCAATCCACAAATGGGAATCCTTCAACCGTACTGGTTGGAATCACATTAGATATTTGCAATGCATGAATACTGATCCCAAGAATTTTAAATGCCAAAAAGTATATTAAAATCGTGGCCGTTTTAAAGAAAAGTCGAATAGGAATCTTAACACTATACTTAATGATGACAAAGCCGACAATAATTAATATGACGATTGCTAACAAGACCCCACTTACAAGCTGAATTAAGCTAATATAAGGAGTAATTCCTGTATAGAAGATAATCGTCTCTGCGCCTTCACGAAAGACGGATAGAAAACTAATAAAGGAAAACGAGAGAAGACTACCCTTCGCTATTGCCTGGTGCATTTGTTGATTGATGTACTTGTTCCAATTTCCAATACTCGATTTGTTGTGGAGCCAAGCCCCCACTGTCAGCATCATCACAACTGCAACCACACCGGTTAATCCCTCAATATACTCCCTGCTTGATGCAGCAACAATTTGTGAAAAGACGATGTTGATGATAATCGCTAAAACCGCACTAGCTAAAATCCCCGCAATAACCCCAGACCAAATCCATTTCTGTTTTGAAGATTGACCCATCTTTTTCAAAAAGGCAATTAACGTAGCGACAACGAGTAACCCCTCTAAACCTTCACGTAAAAGAATCAGGGCCGCATCCCATAATGTGTAATTCGTTTTACTTAATAAAGGGGCAAGGCGATCACTGATTTCCTTAATAATGTCAGAAGCTTTTTGAGCCTTCACCTTTTCCGAATTTAACAGACTGATTGCCGTAGGGATCTTCGTCTCAATATCACTATACAACCCACTGTCTCTTGTCTGAACGTCGCCCTCTACCATTGGCCAAACAGTAAGGATTTCATTGAGTTGTTCACTGGCTGAGTTATAGTCCTTTTCAGCAATCCCCTTTTCAGCTTTTTCCAACAAAGCAGCTACATCTGAAAGCGAAGCGTCACTCTCGAGTTGTTTTGAAGCCTTTCCAGCTAAAAAGTTATCCACTTCTTTCGTTAACTGTTCAAGGTTTTTCTTTGCCTTTTCCAGGTCGGCAGGCTCTTGTGTAATCGCGATTCGTATGAGAGCCATATATTTTTCGATATTTCCGTATGCCGCAATACTCTCATCATGAACAAGTTTTTCCGAAGCCGTCCATTGGTTCAATATTTTTTGGTATTGACCTTGTAAACTAACGGTCTCTCCATTTTCAATAGAACTCTCCATTGTGCTAATGAGTGGGAGTAATTGTTTGACTTGTTCTTTTGCTTTTTCTTTATCCTGTGGATTTTGTTCTTGGTCATACAAAACAACGGCACTTGATAGAGAAGAAAGGCTTTTGGCAAGTGTCTCATTTTCTACATTGCCTTTGGCTAGTAAGCTTTGAACCTCTTTCAATTCTTGGTCCACCTTTTTAGCCTGCTTACTATCTACTTTCTTCAATCCATTCCAATCAGCTGCAAATTGTTCCATATTACTAGAAACAACCGCTAACTCCCCATCCTTTGCCTTCATTAAACTGTCTCCAATCAGCACAAACAGCTCATCATGGTTTTCTTCTGCTGATACAGGTTGGAAGGTTTGAAATAAGATGAAAAGTACCGTAAGTAATATTAAAGGCTTAACAGTAAATCTTTGCATAAGTCTCTCTCTCCCTTAAAAGGAAAAACACTAGTTAAATAGTGTTTCTCCAATGAAACTTCCCTTTTTGACCCCTGGCAAACAGGCAAAAATCGCACTGCCTCGGTGGGATGTATATTCGTTTAATTTATCCATTTTGGCTAGTCTATTTTGAATCGGGATAAATTGCTTACTTGGCCTGCGCTGAAAACCTAAAAACAGCAATCCTGCATCAAAGCTGCCTGTTTTCTTATCCATTCCATCAGAATACGAATAGGCTCTGCGAAGAATTTGCTGTGACCCATCTCCATGCGATAACCGTACATGTGAATCGGCTGGGATGGATTTCAGATCCACTTTATCGAATTCATCTTTTTTTCCAAATGGGGCGCCACTCACACGATGCCGTCCAAATGTATTTTCCTGTTCCTTTAAGTTGGTTCGATCCCAAACCTCGATAAACATCTGAATTCTTCTGACAACTAGGTAGCTTCCATCTACAAGCCAATTAGGGCCATCACCCGGCTGAACCCATAACTGCTCGTTCATGATTGTCTTATCATTTACATCAGGATTGATGGTACCATCTTTAAAACCAAATAAATTCCTCGGTGTTTCATTTTTAGCATCTGCCTGTTTCGTCCGTTGGAACCCCGTTTGTGCCCATCGTAACGTTGCTTTTCCTCTCGCAATGCGAATGAGGTTTCTTACCGCATGGAATGCTACCTGCAAATCATCAGCACAAGCTTGGATACACAAATCCCCGCCAGTCCATTCTTCTTCTAAGGCATCTAGCGGAAATTTTGGGAGATCGACTAATTCTTTCGGCTGCTTATGTTTCAACCCAAACCGGTCTTGATTTTCTTTTTGAAAAAGAGAAGGTCCGACGCCGAAGGTAATAGTTAAGTTTGATGCTGATAACCCAGCTGCCTCCCCCGTATCTTGTGGCGGCAGAAATTCATTCCCTGTGAGTTCGCCGATGGCCTTTCCTTCTGTCATCAAAGCCGCCGCTTTTGTCCAGTCCTTAAACATTTTAACTAACTCTTCTCTTTTCGTAGTGGTCACATCTAAGGAAACAAAATACACATGGTTTTGTGTTTTTGTAGTTATTCCACTTTGATGCTTTCCATAAAACGGAACAACGTCCTTATTTGTCCCCGTACTAGCTGCCTTGCTATCTTGGATGGAAAGGATTCCGCCAAGGCCAGATGCACCGAGAATCACTCCTACCCCGCCGATACCTGCTGTTTTAAGGATATCGCGTCTCGAGACCTTTTTTTCATTTAAATTCTCTATGCTGTTAGTAATATTCGTTGTCAATTAAGACGCCTCCGTTACCATTCCTATTTGAGAAAGCGGTTCTGCAAGCGCATCGATGGCTTGGCTCAGCTCTTTTACATGTGCTTCCGTTAAATCTGTGTAAAGTTTATAGCCTTCACCATTTTTATGCTGGTTCAATAAAGCATACACATCATCAAAGCGATCCTGAATTTCTTTAGATACCTCTTCATCTTTTTCCTTTAAGGCTGGTTGAAGAAGCTTGTAAATTTTTTCTGCACCCTCTACGTTAGCAGCAAAATCATAAAGATCCGTATGAGAGTAACGGTCTTCTTCTCCAGTTACTTTTGAAGTCGATACCTCATTTAATAGATCGACCGCCCCGGTAATTAACAGGTCAGGTGTCACCTCTACGGTATCTACCTTCGCACGTAATAGATTAACGTCTTTCATTAGTTGATCGGCGATTTGCTCATACCCTTTTGTTGTGTTGTCGATCCATAGACCTTTTTCAAGTTTATGGTAGCCGCCCCATTCCGCTTCCGGTACGTCCCCTTCACGTGCATCAATTTTAGGATCGAGATCACCGAATACCTCTGCAATTGGCTCTGCCCGTTCGTAGTGCATCCGCGCTGGTGCATAAAGTTGTTTCGCTTTCTCCACATCACCGTTTTTTATTGCAGTAGTAAAGGCTTCCGTTGCCTTAACAAATTCCTCAATTTCACCGATTGCGTACTCGCGGTACTCTTTTGATACACCTTCAAGAGCAACTGATGTTTGATTTTTTGTTTCTTTTACTTTTTCCGTTGTTGTTGTCTTCTCTGTATTTGAGCATCCGAATAGAAGACTGCTAGATAATAATAACGTTCCTGATATTTTTAGTAGTTTCATATGTAAAAATCCTCCCGGTAAATGATAATGATTTTCATTATTAATATAATAACAGTAATTGAGAAGAATTTTCAATTACTTTTTTTAATAAAATAAAAAAAACTATCCTGTTTTATGGATAGTTTCTCGGTTTTATTTGATTAAAGAATGCTTGAACGCATAAATCACTGCTTGGGTTCGGTCTTGTACATTTAATTTACTCAGAATATTACTAACATGAGTTTTAACGGTCTTTAGTGCGATGAACAGTTCATCTGCAATATCCTGGTTGGCTTTCCCCTCTGCCATAAGCAACAGGATTTCTAATTCTCGGCTGGTCAGATCTTCGTGTGGCAGATGAGTATGTTTTTGGCGCATCTTCACCATCATTTTCCCCGTCACTTCCGGCTCAAGTACGGATTGACCATGGTATGTAGCACGAACAGCATTGGCAATTTCGCCAGCCTTAGAGGTTTTCAGCATATAGCTAGTTGCTCCAGCTTCAAGTGCTGGGTACACCTTTTCATCATCTATGAAGCTTGTAACAATAATAACCTTTGCTTCCGGCCACTGTTCTATGATTTGCCTTGTTGCCTCAATCCCGTCCATTTCCTTCATAACCAAATCCATTAAAATGATATCAGGGCGTAGTTCGAGAGCAAGCTCGACCCCTTTTTTTCCATCATCCGCTTCACCTACCACTTCAATGTCAGGCTGCGCGGATAAATAGGAGGAAACCCCGATTCTCACCATTTCATGATCATCAACAAACAAAACTTTAATCATTCGCACCATCCCCATTTACCATCACCGGAATTTTCACTTCCAGCCTTGTCCCTTTATTTTTAACACTAATGACTTTTAGCGTACCGCCTACTTCAAGCGCCCGTTCATGCATATTTTGCATTCCGTAAGAACCAGCCTTCATTTCGTTTACCTCAAAGCCAATTCCATCATCTACAATCCTAAGAATAGCAAAATCATCTCGTTTGACCAGCAGAACCTCTAAACTACTCGCTTTCGAATGTCTCAAGGTGTTCGAGATTGATTCCTGCAGAATCCTGAAAAGATGGTCCTCTACACCTTTATCTAACGGAAAATCTTCTACTTTCCAATTAATATCCATTGTTACCTTTTGAGATAATTCGACTAACAGCTCTTCCATTCCTTCCTGCAGCGTTTTATTCTTTAAGGCAACGGGGCGCAAATGAAGAAGGAGCGCACGCATTTCAAGCTGGGATTGATGAATCATTTCTTCCACCAATTTCAACTGCTTTGCTTCGCGGTCATTTTCGGCCTCTTGTTTTGTTTCATTAATGGCGGACATCATCATTGATGCGGCAAAAAGTTGCTGACTGACCGAATCATGTAGTTCACGAGCAAGACGGTTCCGTTCCTGCTCAATAATTTCTTGAATTCTTGCTTCCTGATCTTCTACTTTTTCAGTAGCTAACCGTTGGGACAGCTTTACTTGCTCTGACATTTGTTTACCAATTTTGTCAATTCGCTCGGCAATGGTTTGCATTTCGGCAATCGCAGGCTTCCCCTCTACTTCCACTGCTCTTCCTTGCTCCAATTGATGAAGGGAATGATCAATAGCAAGAAACTGCTTTCGCCAAAATAAACCAGAAACCCCACCCAAGAGGATGCCTATCACAATGCTGAAAGCAGGAATAAAGATAACAAATGGAATATCCATGAAATGCCGTTTCCACAATTCAGACCAGCTGTTTAATGGAAACACAATGGTAAAAATTGCTGCAACAATAAGGGCCATGAGGAACGAGCAAGCGACACTCCAGACGATCTGGCGCTGAGTTGTACTCATATCCTGCTCACCTCTAAATTCCCAACAATAAGTGAGGTAAAGATTTTCACCTTTTGCTCTGACTCCTCATAACCAGGAGTTTTTAATTGAAAAACTTGATTAAATATCTTAGGTTCATGGTTTCCAAACACCGTTGTTGAACCCACCACACAGGAGTGGTTAATGCATACTTCGATTTCATATGGAACATGGATGTGAATATTACCGATCAAGTTTCGGATGAAAATTACTGTTTCCCCTTTTGGCAGCATCGTGTAACTGAGGTCAATAACGGTATCCCCTATTCCAGTCTGGATGTTAACATCCTTCCATTCATACACGCCAGTCGGTGTCTTCTGCTGACCTACTAACAAATTTTCAAACAGTGGTTCTACTTTTATGACGGTCTCTTCCTGCGTTGATGTTTCAGGTGTCTGAATATCCAGTGACATTTTCTTTGGATTCTTTTTAGATTGTAAGTATTGAATAAAAAAGTGAAGTAAGATGGCTAATAGTAAAAATCGAAAGGTCATCATATTAAAAACACTGATGACAAAAATGACAATTCCAGCTATTGTAAGGATTTTTCCCTTTTTTCTCCCAGCCTTCCTTCGACCTAAATAAATAAACACGCTGGCGATAAAAAGGGAGAATATAAGCCCTTTGTTGAAAAATAAAATCTCCAACAACAAAATGACCACACCGATGAACACCAGCCACCCTAAATAATCATTTTTTTTATGTTTAAACATCGGCTTACCCTCCCTTTTTACACCTATGTATGTAGTGCTTGCAAATTTTATTGGATAAAAGGCGTAGAAACCTACGCCTTCTTTAGAATACCATATTTGTTATTATATGGACTTGCTTTCTTCTAATTTCATTTCTTTTTCTAGTTGAGCAATTCTTGCATCAATGGTATTGCGGTAGTAAGAGCTGTTGACTTGATGCTCTAAACGATCGAGATAGTTTTCGATGTCTTTGAATTTTGAAAAAGCCGCATCGGAATACGTATTTGAATCAAGCACTTTGTTGATTCGGAGATTGGCGCGAGTGACGTTTTCACGTCCCATTAATTCCATTCTGCGAAGGTGCATATCTTTAAGCTTGTGCTTCATTTCTTCATATTTTCTTTCTAATTCCCCAAGCTGGCCTTTTACCTGTTCGAGTGACGCACTTAGACGGCTGGCCCGTTCTGCATATTGTTGATGTTCTGCAGAAGCAAATTGATATAGCTCCGTTTCTCCCGCTTTTGAAGCAACTTCCGCTTGGTGCTTTCTTTTTTCTGCTAATTCCATCGCTTGATGATACTCTCTTGTAAATTCATCCTTAAGTGTATTTTGGCGTTCTAACAGCTTTCTTACCTTTTCTGTTTCTTGCTCGGATTGGCGAAGGTATTGATTCAGTAAGGCAATAGGGTTGTGTTTTTCCTTATTGTCTAGAGCCTCATGTAAATCAGCAGTAATTGTGTTTTTGATTCTTGTGAATAAGTTTGTCATTGTAATTCTCTCCTTTAAATTTTAATAATTTTTTAGGTCGTTCCACTGTTTTTCAAAATTGGCGAATGGATCTGCTTCTTCTTTTTTCATGCTGTGCTTGTTCTGATTCCATTTTTTATAAACGAGGTACAGCACGTAGGCTGCGCCTACTCCAATGATGGCTGGTGCGTTGTGAAGTGAAGCCACTAGGACGATAAGCCCGATGATTCCCAGCCCAATTTTCCCTCCTGTGGATTCAGCCTTTAAAAATTGTTTGAATATGAAGTAGAGAAGCACCAAGCTAACAAGTAACCCCACCATTGGACCGATTGTTGAAAGTAAGATGATAGCTGCTATCCCTCCAGCTACCAGTAAACCGAATTTCTTCATTTTGTTTCACTCCTTTTCTTTTCTTGATTTCATCTTACCTTTTTTCTTTTGTTCTCATAATTGCGCCTGAGCTTGATTTTTATATCGGTCTCAAGACGTAGAAAGGGTCAGCCCCTTAAGCAAAATGCTTAAAAAACTGACCCTTTTTCGATATTTTAAGACTTATTTTGAGATAAACATTTGCACCCAATAATAACCGTAGGAGCCGCCTTTCGCGTAGCCCACGCCGATACGAGTGTTAGAGCTTAGAATATTGGCACGGTGTCCAGAACTGTTCATCCAAGACTGTACCACTGATGCAGGTGTGGTTTGACCGGCAGCAATATTTTCAGCAGCCGAACGATAGGAAATACCAAAGTTCTTCATCATATCAAATGGACTTCCATAGGTTGGGCTCGTATGGCTGAAATAGTTTTTATCGCGCATATCATTTGCCTTATAGCGAGCAACCCTTGATAGCTCCCAATCTGCCGTCATTGCCGGCTTTCCATTTTTGGCACGCTCTTGATTGGTTAATTGAATGACTTGATTTTCTATACTCTTAATCGCATCAAAGTTAGGGATGGTCACCTTCTGACCAGGATAGATTAGGTTAGGATTTTTAAACTGCGGGTTAGCCGCAATTAACTCTGAGATTCCAACCTGATACCTAACAGCGATTTTCCAAAGCGAGTCTCCTGGCTGAACAGTGTAATATTGCTGAGCAAATGAAACGCTAGGAATACAGAAAAGAGATAGTAAGAACAACAAACTAATCCAAAAAGATTTTTTCATTTTTTCGCCTCCTCCGAATATATATTTTTGATTTCAGGCTCAAAATATACAAGGAACTGAAAAAATATCTTTTTGCCTGTTACAAATTGATTGTTGGAGGATGGAGATTTGAGGGAAATTTCATGGATGACCTATATTATGTTAATTTTAGCGAGCTACCGTTTAACACATTTAATTGTCTTTGATAAGATTACCGAATTTATTCGCAGACCGTTTGTCAAAAAGGTGAAGGTAGAAACGCAGGATGGTACGGAAACAAAGGAAGTTCCCACTTCCATGTTTGGTTATCTATTGAAATGTTATTGGTGTGCGGGCGTTTGGAGTGCCATTTTACTTGGCGGCGCCTATTTGCTTTTTCCAAGAGTGGCCTTTGTCGTTATATTAATCTTTTCCATTGCCGGCGGTCAGTCTATTATCGAAACCTTTGTCGGTGTTAATATTAAAAAGGTTGATTACTATTCACACTTAAAGGAAAAGGATTAAATAAAAGCTTTAAAACAATGGTAAAATTAATCCCCCCTGAGCATATATTTTAGAAAAGTGGCTGGCTTAAAAGGAGTACATTTCCTGGAATGTAAGACAGCCTCAATAAAAGGGGGATTTTCAATGGCTATTTGGTGGGTCACAACCATCGGTTTAGTCCTTTGTCTTGGTTTTGTAGGTGGTACACTCTTTCATTTCCTACGAGGAGCGCTCGACTCAGAAGATTCTACCCGAATCGATAAAATTAACTCCGATGAGGAGCCCCTTTAATCTTAAGTATTTCTGTTTAATTTATTGAAATCATCCTTTCTTTTGAACTCTGAGTAACTCAGAGTTCTTTTTACGTTCTAGAAAAATAAATTTCGCGTTTACTACATGATTTTTTTAGTTTAGGAAAAATTATACATGTGATTATTACGAGCTGGAGGAATACATATGAGTTCATCTGAAAATATACCAAAGTTTCCGAAAACCTTTTGGCGGGAAATAGATTTTCCCTCTTATCCTAAATTAACTGAAGACCTCTCTGTAGATGTAGCGATTGTCGGTGCCGGAATTACCGGTGTTACCGCAGCCTATTTATTATCCAAAGAAGGAGTAAAGGTCGCCCTTATAGAGGCAGGGAGTGTCTTAAATGGAACAACAGGCCACACCACAGCTAAATTAACAGCACAGCATGGGCTGATTTATGATGAATTGATCAATCATTTCGGAAAAGAAAAGGCAAGACTTTATTTTGAATCACAGATGGATGCCATTCAATTTGTCGAAAGTACGGTAAAAGAAAAAGGAATTGATTGTGATTTTAGTAAGGAAGATGCCTATATTTATGCCGTGACAGACGAGTATTCAGAAAAGCTGAAAACTGAATGGGAAGCTTATAAAAGTCTTGGTATTGATGGTGCTCTGAAAGACTCTATTCCCTTTAATATTCAAACAACAGCAGCTCTAATGATGAGCAATCAAGCCCAGTATCACCCACTCAAATTCCTAAAAGCTTTGCTAGAAGAAGCGGTAAAGGCAGGCTGCGTGGTATACGAGAACACAACGGCTGAGGATATCGAGGACGATTATTCTGAACCTAAGGTGGTAATGAAGGAGGGGCAAAGAGTAAGCTGTAAACAAGTTATCATCGCCTCTCATTTTCCTTTTTATGATAAGCCTGGGCTTTATTTTGCTAGGATGTATGCGGACCGTTCTTATGCCATTGGCCTGAAGACGGACAAAGAGTATCCAGGTGGGATGTATATCAGTGCAGACAGTCCAACCCGTTCGATTCGGTATACACCTTATAATGGGGAAAAATTATTAATCATCGGTGGAGAAAACCACAAAACAGGGCAGGGCGTCGATACATTAAAGCATTATGAAGCACTTGAAGCATTCGCTGAAGAGGTATTTGGGATTAAGGAGTATGAATATCGTTGGTCTGCTCAGGATTTAGTGACGCTTGACAAGCTGCCATATATCGGGGAAATCACATCCGGACGTGAACATATATTAGTAGCTACCGGTTATAAAAAGTGGGGTATGACGACGGGAATTCTTGCCGGTCATTTATTAACTGATTATGTCATGCAACGAGGCAATCCTTACCAAGAGCTGTACTCCCCTTCCCGCTTTCAGGCGGATCCAGATTTATCGAGTGCCCTCACGACGAATGCTGATGTTGCCAAACATCTTTTGAAGGGTAAGCTTGAAATTGTTGAGAAGGTTACGGATGATCTTCAAGATGGTGAAGGCGCGGTTGTTATGTATAAAGGAAAAAGATCAGGTGCCTATAAGGATAAGAACGGTAAGCTTTATATTGTGGATACCACTTGTACTCATTTAGGGTGTGAATGTGAATGGAATCATGCTGAAAAATCATGGGATTGCCCATGCCATGGTTCACGTTTCTCGTATGCGGGCGATGTAATTGAAGGCCCAGCACGAAAACCACTGGATCTGATTGAAAAAGGATGATTTTTTTGCAATACAGAGTGGAGTGTGTTGCTATTAGTTTGGATGAAAGACATTTTCCATCTGCCTGTGCTTGGTTTTGTCTTTCATCCCCTTGATGAAGGACATTTTCCACGTGTCCGTGCTTGGTTTTGTCCTTCATGATCCTGATGAAGGACATTTTCCACGTGTCCTTGCTTCGTTTTGTCCTTCATGAGCTTGATGAAGGACATTTTCCAGGTGCCCGCGCTTCGTTTTGTCCTTCATCCCTACCCCCTAAGCCCTTAAGGGTGTAAAACAAAAAAAAGCACACGTGATTTAACGAACGATGAAATCACGTGTGCAAGATTAAATCCTTTTTATTTACTATTCGGACGGTTATGTTTGATCGCTTCGCCGGTTGTAAACTCAACTAGCTCCTCGCTCATGACCATTGGCTTTTTGCGATTGTTATTACGTTGTGCATTCTGATTTCCCAGTTTCTGTCTACCCACACTTACCAGCTCCTTTTCGAGAAATAAGAAATACAATGATAGTATGGGTGAAAACAAATCAGCTTATTCTTATTTAAGGACAGGGGCTTTTCTACATTTTGTCATTTGTTCATAAGCATAGGCTACTTCAATTAACAGTGGCTCACTATACGCCGTTCCTGCAAACGTAATACCTACAGGTTCCCCTGCAGCTGTAAATCCAGCAGGAACAGCAATCGATGGGTATCCCGCTTTTGCACTAATATGTGACCCTTTTTCACTAGGGAAGATAATGACATCCAGCTCATATTTTTCTAAAGCAAAATCAATCCCTTGCTTCGTCGAATGATAAAGATCAAACTCCAATGCATCGAAATAAGCAGCCTCTGTCAGCGTTCCACTCGTGCTTTCTGATTCAAGCAATACCTCTTGCCCATATTTAAGCATTTTTTCCTCATCCTTCTTATTAAACTCAATCAGATTGGCTAGCGATCGAATACCAACAGAAGGGTGCAGCTGATTCAAATAGGCATTTAAATCAGGCTTAAATTCATAGGTTAACACATCATACTTCCACTCCGCTTTTGCAGAAGGAATCTCAATATTATCAACAATGTCTGCTCCTGATGTTTTCAACGCTTCTAAAGCTGAAGCCACAACCGCTTGCTTCTCTTTACTTAAAAGCTCCATGAATCCATCGAGTGCAATACCGATTCTCTTACCTATAAGTCCTTCTTTTAAAAGAAACTCCGTAAAGTCAAAGTGATTAAACGGATTTGTTTTCGTAATAGGATCCTGTTCATCCTTTCCACACAAGGCATTTAGCAGAATGGCTGCATCTTGCACCGTCCTAGCCATCGGTCCAGCTGTGTCCTGTGTATGCGCAATCGGAATGATCCCTCTTCTGCTAATTAATCCCACTGTTGGCTTGATTCCTACAAGAGAGTTTTGACAGGATGGGTTCAAGATTGAACCAGAGGTCTCCGTACCCACTGCGGCGGCTGCAAAATTGGCCGCTATTGCAGCTCCTGAACCAGCACTAGAGCCTCCGACATCAAAGGTTCCTGGTCCATATGGATTGAGCACCTGACCGCCTCTAGAACTATAGCCGCTTGTCATTCCATTTGCCATGAAATTAGCCCACTCTGTCATATTGGTTTTTCCAAGAATGACTGCTCCTGCTTTTCGTAACTGCTCTGCGACGAAAGAATCCTTTAAAGCAATCGAATCCTTTAAGGCTAGAGATCCAGCACTTGTATGCATTTTGTCGTGAGTATCAATATTATCTTTAATTAAAATTGGGATTCCATGCAATTGGCTGCGTGTGCCTTTTTCCCTTCTCTCCGCATCTAATGCTTCTGCAATATGCAAAGCATCCGGATTAATTTCAAGGATAGAATGCAGCTTTTGATCATAAAGCGAAACTCTATGTAAGTACATGAGAACCAGTTCTTTTGATGTAAGCTCACCGCTATCCAATTTCTCTTGGATTTCACTGATAGTTACTTCCTCAAGCCACTCATCATGCATTTGTTTTAATTTAACATTTTCCATTGTCTTCCCTCCAATTCTTTTACAATTCAAGATAAATGGTCTAAATCCTTTTTTCGAGGCAAAAAAAGCAGTGGAATCCTCCACCGCTTTTTTGGGGACAGTCCCCCGGCGCTTTAGCGCAGTGGGGGACTGTCCCCATTTTTTGTTTATCTTTTTTGTTTTTGAATTCGTTGATTTTCTTCAGAAATTTGCCCTTGATAAAATACTCTCTTTTGAAGCGGAACATTTAGCTCACGACAATAGCGCTTTAGTTCTCTTTCTTCTCGTTCTGTAACAAGAGAAATGACCGTTCCATTTGCACCCATTCTTCCTGTTCTACCTGCTCTATGGACATACTGAGCAATGTCCTTTGGTGAATCAATCTGAACCACATGGGTTACTCCTTGAATATCAAGTCCTCTTGCTGCTACATCCGTCGCAATAAGCATCTTCATTTTACCATCACGGAACGATTTTAAAGCCGCCTGACGCTCCAGCTTTTTCATGTCACTATGAAGAATTCCGATGGAAAGCTCTTTAAAAAGTAATTTTTCTTTAAACACTTGAATCTCGCCAATATCATTAATAAACGCTAAGGATTTACTGTTTTCCAAGCGGACAATTTTTTCAAGAAGCTTGATTTTATCTCGTGGTTCACATGAAAAATAAATATGTTCTACTTCTCCAGAGGAAGCCATTTCATCCTTTTCAATGCGTAGAACCTCTTGATCCTTTGTAAGCTCCTTTGCCAATTTTTCTGTTACTGCTTTCATTGTCGCAGAGAATAGAACCACTTGACGGTCATTCATCGTTGATTTAACAATGTTTTGGACTGTGTTTAAATGCTCTGGAATGAGCAGCTGATCGCCTTCGTCAAGGACAACCAATTTCACTTCGTGCATTTTCACCTTTTTTTGTTTAATTAATTCAAACAGACGGCCAGGTGTAGCAAAAATGACTTGGGGACGCTTTTTTAATTTTTCAAGCTGGCGTTTCACGTTTGCCCCGCCAATAATGGATGTGCCTCTGACTCCGCTTCCCTCTGACCATTTTTGAAATTCCTGATATACCTGCATGACTAGTTCTTGTGAAGAGGCTAATACAACAGCTTGTAGACCTTGAACATTGGTATCGATTTTATGTAACAGTGGAAGTAAATAAGCAAGTGTTTTACCTGTTCCTGTTGGTGATTCAGCGATTAAATCTTTGCCTTCCAAAATCAGTGGGATTGCCGATTCTTGAATCGAAGTCGGAGTTTGAAACCCTGATTTTTCCCATGCTTCCTGTAAAAAAGGCTTTAACGTATTTAACATATTGTACTCCTTTATAAAAAATCATTTTTCTTATTATTAGTATTTGTATATCTTATTGATACTATCGTAATTACCGTGGAGTGTCTAGATTCAAAGATATAGATTAAAATGAAGTATTAATATAGAGGATCATCCATGCAGCATGAACCACTAGGACGGAAAAATATAAAATACAGGTAGATATCAAGAGAGTCTTCGTCCATCCCTTTAATGGCCGTAAATAGAACAAACCCAGCAATAGCAGTGGAAGAGATATTTTAATCAAATAGAAATAAGACCAGCTTTTATGAATAACCACCTTCATCACTGGATTTCCTTCCGTCACAAATCCAGAAACAATCCCAAAATGAGTTAAAACAGCATCTAGCAACCCAGCGACCAGCAGGAATATACAAAATCTCATTGGCTCCCCCTTTAAATCAAAATTAGATTAGTAACCAGTTTATCTACTTATACTTATGCTGATACAATCTTAATCAAATGTTCTTATTAACGAACAACCAAACGAAATAATAGGGCTGCTTCCTATAGCAACCCCCATCTCGTGAATAAAAATCAATTGACATATCGTCCACTTTCAGGCCTGCCGATCTCACTAAAATGTTCAACCAAGTAATCAAGATTTTCTTTCAATTCTTCTCCACCCATTGGCAAACCGTGTCCGGTTACTGCAACCTGAGGCTTTAGCGCTTCAAGCTTTTTTACCGATTCATATGCAGCATCCCAATCGGTCGTATAGTATTTGGGTGGTCCACTAATTTCTTTTGTCTGTGTCATTACCTTGTAAAGTGACTCCTGTTTGACCGTAACAAATGCATCACCGGCAATTAGCATCCCATCTTGTTCACGAAATAGTGAAACATGGCCAGGTGTATGGCCAGGTGTATGTATCCATTGCCAATTAGGCATAAATGGCACAGAGCCATCCGATGGAAGTGCGTTTACGAGCGAACTGATATTAATCCCATGATTAGGGAACATAGGTGATAACTTAGCCACCAAACCACTGTCCACACTTGGATCGCCCGGAGGATAATCCTTCTGTCCAGTTAAATACGGAAGTTCCTCTTCGTGCGCATAAACAGGGACATTCCAGTCTTCTAATAAAGCAGCAATAGAACCAACATGATCAAAATGGCCATGTGTTAAGATGATCGCTTTGGGAATCGCATGCTCGCCAAATCTTTCTTGGACCATTTCCTTTATTTCTTCTGCTGACTTAGGCATGCCAGCATCAACGAGTACAAACTCATTTGTCTCATTTGGGTTTCCCACCAGGATTAAATTGACAATTTGGTCCGTATAACTAAAAACATCTGGGAGAACAGCTATACCAACGCCATTGCCAATGGATGACATCGGAAGAAACGTTTTCTCAAATTTGCTATCTTTTTCGATTTCCAAATGTATTCCTCCCTTTTTGCCTAGTATTAATCTGAGAGGAAAAATTATTACAGTATCTATTTTTTTAAATGTCATTCCCTTTCAATTATATATTATAACGTACATTTATGTTCTTAATAAAATTTAATTTTTATAAAAAAAAGAAACTGCTTTCAAGTAACAGTTCCTTTAATCAAATGAACGTAATGTTAATTTATGAATGGTCTGGTTGATTTCATCTATCTGAATATGATTTTTATTAAATTTTATTTGGACTTTTCCGGTTCCTGACAGGATCTTCACTTGTTCCACACCAGTGATTTTTTCGATTCTCCTTTTTATTTTTCCCATACACCCTGTACACGCAACATCATTTAAAGCTAATTCAATCATGCTCATTTTTTAAGCCCCTCTCATCTGTGAAATTTGTTCCATAAACGACTGACCAAACTTAATACATTGTAGTTTTTCTGAGTCGTTTGGAGCTAAATCAATTTTCAATCCGTCCTGTACGACGTCTGCGCCGAGCTCCTTTAGCTTTGCAATTAACAAATCAACAGCCCCTCCTCGTTGTTCATAAGAGGAGTCACAGGAGCCAAATGCAGCGGCTTTTTTCCCTGCTATGTTTATTTGATCCATTTCATCGTAGAAATCGAGAAATTCGTCTGGTAACTCCCCATCCCCCCAAGTATATGCACCTAAAAGGATGCCGTCGTAGTTGTGAAGATCTGTCACATCTGCCTCTAAAATATCCTTTATTTCTACTGACCCTCCGGCCTTTCGAATGCCCTCCGCAATCAATTCCGCTAATTCTTCTGTATTCCCTGTCATACTGGCATAAACCATTAAACAAGCTTGCATGACCTACTCACCTCTTGTTTTTCTTTCATTATATTGATAATAATTCTCAATAACATTGACCTAAATCAAGAAACAGCCGTTTTGAAAAAATTGGGTGAAGTTCCTAGTAAAATTGATTGATACAAATCACTACACCTTCTCTAAAAAGGAGCTATGATGAACCTATAGAATGAAAACGGTCATATAGGAGTTGAAGGAAGGATGGGCTGTGAACATTGCTGCACACATGATGCTTCGTGTCTTACAACTGTTCCTGTTTTTAAGGGATTGAAGGAAGGGGATCTCTTACTATTACAAAAAGTCACCAAGAGCCGTCAGTTTGTAAAAGGAGAGTTTATCTTTCATGAAGGGGAGAGTTCAGAGACGCTATTTGTCATAAATGAAGGGTTAATTAAACTAACGAAAATGTCTGCTGAAGGAAAAGAGCAAATTGTCAGGTTGTTATTTCCTGGAGATTTCTTTGGTTTATCTTCCTTACTCCGAAAAGATAGACATAATGTAAATGCTGAAGCGGTAGGAAACACGGTTATATGCTCAATTAAGAAGAAGGATTTTTTAAAGACAATGGAGACGAACGCTGACTTAACCTATCGATTTTTATTAGCTTTAAGTGAACGTTTGTATCAAGCAGATGAGTCGGTTGGATTATTAAGTTTGATGGAAGTAGAGCAACGGCTCGCAAGGGTTCTTATTCTTTTTCATGAAAAAATGAATGCAGGTCATGATGCCTTTACCCTGCCCATTTCAAAAAAGGACCTAGCCAGCTATATAGGAACAACTCCAGAATCTGTTAGCAGAAAGCTTTTAGCGTTCGTGTCAAAAAAATGGATAAACATGAATGGACGCAGACAAATACAGCTTCTAGAGTTGGACCAATTAAAAATGATTGCTGGAATGGACTAAAGTTCAGATAATTTAACCGCCATGAGCCGGAAATGCATAGGTTCAAGTTCATTAACGATCACATTCATTCCTAACGATTGAATGCTCCCAATTAACGGCTCGCCTCGATGTGGCAAATGAATTTCAAAGATCGTACCAATAGGTGCGGATTTAATAAAATTTAATATTTCTCGTCGTGGGTGCTCTCCCTTTGCAATTCTTTCCCGAACATCCATGACTGCTTTTTTATCTACGATTTGAAACATACTTTTCCGCTCCCCTTTTATTAAAAGTTAGGTTCAGTTTATCACCATTTTTTTTGGAAAAAATTGATTTAAATCAAGTAAAATTGGCCTTAATTTCGACAGGTTTGTGAACTTTACTTGCAAATCGATATAAGAAGATGAAAATGGTGATAGAATGACAACAGTTAAATAATATAACGGAGTTGAAAATGATGTTTAATAAGATATCTTTAATAACTGCTCTGTTGTTTTTTCTATTAGGAACGAATGTGTTTGCCCATTCTCATTTAGAGGATTCCTCTCCTAAAGATGGCGCGGTGCTTACTGAATCATTGAAAGAAATTACGCTTACGTTTGAAACAAATTTGGAACCAACAAGTACATTTACATTGGCGGATGCAAACCGTGCAACTATTGCTCTACCAGTTGAAATTAAAGGCGACCAGTTAGTGGGTGTTTTGCCTGAGGATCTTGCAAACGGATCTTATTCTATACACTGGAAGATTATTGGGACAGATGGACATCCACTTGAAGGAGACCTTTCTTTTACTGTACAATTGCCTGAGACAAGTAGCTCAACAACCCAAGTTAGTAGTGCGGATTCATCAACTGAAAAAGATGAGCAAACATCAACTGAAGAGGCTAAACTTACAGATACCGCATCCACATCCAAGTCGACTGATGGGAAAGAACAGGCTGCTTCTGTACCTACAACAGCTAGTCCTTCTAAGCCATCTTTCAAGGAATATGTCATCCCGTTTTCTGTTGCCTTCATTATTATTGTTGGCTTAGGGAGCTATTGGTTAATTTTTAGAAGGAAGCATGCCTAAATGTTTATTTTGAATGTACTAAGCGAAGCTTTGCTTTATTTATGTTTTTCCTTATTGCTCGGAAGTTTTATTATCAATCTTGTACCCGAAAACTACCGTCCTGAGATAAAGGTCTCAAAAGCGGTTATCCTGGGGGCAGTTCTAGGAATTGCCCTTTTTTCCTTTGTGCCTGTTTTACGAATTATTCTTTATTTATCTGAGGGCGGTTTGGGAATAGGTAGCACACTGCAATCAGTGTTAACTAACTTTGAATCAGGTAAATCCTGGATTAAAACAGGAATCCTTTCGATCATATTGTTTATATTTCTTCTCCCGATTAAGGTGGAGCGGAAACCTTACTTATCTATTACTGGTTTAATCCTGACACTTGCATTGATTGGAACCATCGGCTTGTCCAGTCACGCCAGTTCACTATCTAAATGGCCTGGTTTTTTTACTCACACTGCTCACTTCTTAGCTGTTAGCACATGGATTAGCGTTTTGATGATGGTCAGCTGGTTCTCCAAAAATCATGACAATTGGCTGAAGTTTTTAACCTGGTTTACTCCGCTGGCGGCGATTTGTTTTCTTATTACAATCATAACTGGGATTTCCTTAATGACCTTTGTGATGGATGTAAAGGACTATGCTAACACATGGCCATTATCATACGGACAAGCCCTATTGGTAAAGCATTTAACGATCGTACCGTTACTCGTGTTTGCTTTTATAAACAGTGTACTGGTTCGGAAAAAGCTGGCCAGTGAACCAACCTTTAACCCACTATCATGGGCCAAGCTTGAGAGTGTAATTGTGTTACTCCTTTTTGCTGTTACTGGGGCACTAGGACAGCAATCACCACCGCATGATATATTCATTACACTCAAAACAGAGGGTGTCTCGTCGCTTTTTAGCTTTTTTCATTCGAGTGAGGTTGTTTTTCCGTTACACGTAACACTTGGTCTCGGATCCGTAAGCTTGTTACTAGTAGCCATCTTTTTTCTCATATTAACGATCATTATTTTTGTAAAAAGATCTCAAAAGAGTCTAACCATTTTGATGAGCGTCTTATTTATTTTCACGGCCTATGTAGCATTGATGTTAAGCATAAAATGAAAAAGAAGAAGCGCGAGTCAGCTTCTTCTTTTTCATTTTCAGTTTTTACGAAGGATTGCACGGACTGGACTTCCATCTCCTTCTACTAATGGCAATGGCAAAGCGATAAGTTCATAATCTCCAGGTTCGATCTCATCGAGGAGGAGTGATTCCAGGATGTGAATTCCGTGTTTATTTAAGCTATGATGGGCAAGCAGCTCTTTGCTGTCGATTGGATCGACTGACGGGACATCCAAACCGATAAGCCTAATCCCTTTCCCCGCCAAAAATGCAGCCAAATCCGGCTCAATATGGGGAATCTTCTCCGGGAATAGATTGGAATTCTTCCAGGCAAGAGTTTTAAATATGATTCTCGTGACTCCATCAAGATTGATGCCTTTTACATCCGCTGCTCCAATACTATCTTTCCCTTCCATATCAACCACTCTTGCAGGCCCTATGTATAAATTAAGATCCAATTCTATGATTCTTTTTCCATTGTTATCAAAATGAAACGGGGCATCGACATGTGTACCTGTATGGGTACTTAATTCAAGTCTGCCTACATTAACGGAACCGCTTTCCTCCATTGGCCACGAGACTTCATATTGAAAGGGAGTATCCCCAGGCCAAACCGGCATCCCATTTTCCAACTTCCTAGAAATATCGTAAATCCTCATGAAATTCACTCCTTCTATTATCATCTGGTAGTTATTCACATTATTTCATATTCCCCTTATCTTTTTCTATTGTTATTTTGAAATTTTCAGTAACCAAAAAGGCAGGAATATCCTCCTGCCTCCCATTAATGAAATGACCTCCAAAAGCTTCCATTCTGATTAATGTTGTCCTTTAATTCCTCAAAAGGAATCGTAAATGTTGGGAATCCCGCAGCAAAAGCAGCAATTTCATAAGGCTTAAAGTAAATATTCAATCCTGCCTCATTAATAAAAAAGGGCTGGTCTTCCTTTATTCCATGATAATCATCAGGTGTGATGTAAGAATATTGATCATCGGTTTTGATTTTGTTCCCAATGTAGTCACTAATAATTTTTACGAACGAGCTCCCTTTTTTGAACAAATCTTTTAACTGATACATGGTGCCGGTTTTAAGATTGATATGAGCATATTTAGAAATGGGCATACCATGAGCCGCACAAGATACATAATCATACCCGGTAATTTCAATTACTAGTAAATCTTTTTGATAAAAAGGAAGCTCAAAATCACCATCATAGTTGGATTCCAGCTGTGTATGGGAAGGTACTGGCTTTACACCAGCAAGCTTTGCTAAGGATGCATTCACGGCTGCCTCATTTGGAATACCTCGTAGTTGTGGATAGTAAACTAAATAATCTTTATTGGGTCGATATTTTTGTTCTAAAATGAAGTACTGCTTGGTTAGGGGAATCATAGTGTTTTGCTTCCATACTAAATCACCGTTAAGGCTAAAATATTGTAATCGCATATCGACTACACTCTTAATCATTGTTTTCTCAATTTGCAATGTGCCACTCCCGTTAACCAATGGCAGGTGCTTCGCTCGCCTTCCACTTTTATCAATAAAGAAAGTATGTTGGTCATCAGATACAGAAGCCAACCCTTCTTCAAAGGTTGTAATTTCATTAAAAATAAAACCGGTTAAAATATGACCTGCAGAATCCCCCAACGCATAAATAGACTTGATACAGGGCTGTTCCGGCTGCCTTTCCTTACCAACGGCAAACCGATTTTCCCCTAGATTGATCAGATTATTGTAGTTTGGTTTTATGACAAAATGCCCTTTTTGATCAATTAATCCGTAGCGTGCTTGGTTATTGTCAGACACAGCAACGATGGCGCGCCCTCCTATAAATGGTTCTGCATCAGTGAAACGAGGCTCTATGACGATCCTACCTTCTTCATCGATAAATCCAAATTTCCCATCTTCCGTTTTCTTGAATGCTAGTAACCCTTGGCCATAATGACCGACGAATGCATATGGAAAGGATTTCAGCACATTTCCAGTTAAATCGATTAACTGAAAGGTCCCTTCCTTCGTTTTTACAATTGCTTTTCCATCCTTAAATTCACTTGTAGAAACATAGATTAAGGGAATGACTTCCTTACCTCTTTTGTTCAAATAACCATATTCATACTGGCCATGTTCATCCTCTATCGCTGCTGCGACGCGCCCTTCCTTATAATCTGGGATAATAACGGAATAGGCTTTTTCGGTGATTTCCTTGCCGCTCTCATCAATGACCTTAGTCCCTTGACGGTCATTAACAATGGCTCGGCCTTCTGAAAACGGCTGAATCGTATCATATTTTGGTTTTACGATAAAATATCTCTTTGGATCAATCACACCTGATTGATCCCCCGATCTAACGATAGCGAGCCCATTCTCTTGAAAGTCTCTAGCCTCATCATAAACGGCAGAAAGGACAAATTTTCCTTTTGCATCAATATAGCCCCATTTTGTTCCGCCTACTTGTTTGATCGGTGCAGGAAACAGATAAATTGCTCTTTCCTCAGTAGGAATAGAGAACGCTCGGATTGCTCTATTCACTATTTCATTCGATAGCGGATAATAAAACCAATAATGTTCCCCATAGTTTTTCAGCACAAACAAATACAGTTGATGATGGTAACGGTACATTCCAAACACTTCAATTATTCCATCACCATCCAAATCATCATATCGAAGGACCTCTTGTAATTCTGCACCCGCGGGAAGGCAGGAATGAATCCAATTCACTAGTTGACGCTTACGCTCATACATAACAACACACCCAGTTTACTTTTCTATATGTATATGAAAAAAGTAAACTGGGTGTTTATCTAAGAGTCTATTGATTTAATGTCCAACATAATTAGCATCTGGAATCAGTTGCTTCCACTCTTCATAAGAAATGATTGTATCCCAATGACCGGTTAGTTTTGCAATACCTACGACTAAAATAAACATCACTAGGAAAGCGACGGGAATAAACCATTTGTTGACCTTCTTATTTACAACCGTCATATTCAACGTATCCTTAACAGGACAAGCTTCCACGCAGGACATACACGCCGTGCAGTTAAGTGAATTAACTGCTTCCACCTTATGGACCTTTAACCTCTGTGGGCAAACCTTTGTACACATTTCACAATTCGTGCAGGTCTCTTCATTTCTACGAATCTTTGTAATTCTAAATATGGAACCAAGACCAATTAATGCACCATATGGGCAAAGGAAACGACACCAGAAGTTTTTAAAGAATAACGACAAAATAAAAATCACTGCAATAACCGTTAAACCCGTTCCGCCAATAGTTAAAAAGAATTGCAACATCTTTACATCAGAAACTTTATTATAATCCAACTCTAGGAAAGCTTTTGCACTATAGGTGGACATTTGTATAACCATACTCAAGAAGAACAAGAGCAATAAATATTTGATAGGTGATAAGAGCCATGCCAGCCACGTGGGAATCTCAAAATTCCTTTTAAATATCTTTTTTCCTAGTCTTGCTGTCCACTCACTAACTGTACCAACAGGACAGAACCAACTGCAAAAGGATTTACGGAAGATGATTCCCGCTCCTACAAAAAAGGTAAATAGGACAAGACCTGCCGGGTGAATCTGATCGAATTCCCCACTATTAATCCAAACCTTTAATGCAACTAGTGCACTGATTGGCAAAAAGCCTTCGACTGCAGAAGGTCTTTCGACAAAGGTAGTTTCTCCAAGCGTTTCAAAGTGCATATAAAAGCGGTAGAACTGCACACCTACATATAGTAAAAACAATAAAAAAACAGACTGAACCACATATCTTGTGATGGTAATGGGCTTTCGCTTCAACTGTTTTTTATACCATGCTTTTGATTTCATCACATTTCCTCCATTCTTCCATTACTTTTACTATAAAGAAGGGTAAAAACAGGGTAAGTGATATTAATCATCGAACTGTTTCATTTCATAAAGATGTCACATTAGCAACTTAATTCTGTCAAAAATGATTTTCACTATGTAAACGGTTTCCCTATTTTTTTTTAAAAAAAGGGTTGCAAAATTATTTAAAAATAATATAATTGCTTTATTCATATTTATTAGAATCTTTTAAAATTATCAAAATCGATGACGAGAAGAGTAGCTTATATTTCTTGTACCTCAGAGAGCCGGCGGTTGGTGGAAGCCGGTGTCAGGAACTAAGTGAAAATCATCTCCGAGATGCAAGGCTGAAATTGTTTAGTAAGCCTTTGCCGACCTGCCCGCCGTTAACATGGGACACGTATGATGGTACGTTGATCGAGAGCCGCGATTGCTTTTATTTATTGCGGAAGTAGGGTGGTAACGCGAGCTAGCTCGTCCCTATCCATAGGGGCGGGCTTTTTGTTTTGGATAAAAATCTGTTTCAGAAAAAGGAGAGAGAAAGATGAAGAAGAAGGATACGTTATTTGTAGGTTTAATGCTATTTTCCATGTTTTTTGGAGCGGGGAACTTAATTTTCCCACCCTTTTTAGGAATGGGCTCTGGAACTTCTTTTTGGCCGGCCATCATTGGATTTATTATTACCGCTGTGGGACTTCCACTGTTAGTTCTAACGGCAATTGCACTAGTGAAAGACGGTGTAAACACACTCGGCAGCCGGGTTCACCCGTGGTTTGGTCCTATTTTTACCGTTGTCGTTTATTTATCAATCGGACCGTTCTTCGGTGTACCTAGAAATGCGAATGTTGCTTTTGAAATGGGATTCAAACCTTTTCTCGGTCATGTATCTGCTAGTCAATCCATGCTATTAGTAGGTTTTACAGCAGTTTTCTTCTTGCTAGTCTACTTACTAAGCTTAAATCCATCTAAAGTCGTTGATTACATGGGCCGCTTTATTACACCAACACTGTTATTATCCATTGTTGTCCTGTGTGTCACCGGCTTTCTAAAGTTAGATCAACCATTACAAGCACCGGTAGAAAATTATCAATCTGCGTCCCTTTTCAAAGGCTTTATCGATGGCTACTCTACAATGGACGCCTTAGCCGCCCTTGCCTTTGGGATTGTTGTTTTAACTACACTTAAACAAAAAGGTGTATCTAGCAAAAAAGAACTAACTTCTTATACAGTTAAAGCTGGCTTGGTTGCCGGTACAGCACTTGCTCTTGTTTATGTCGCCATTGGTTTATTGGGTGCAAAAATGGCTGGTTACGGTACATTTGATAATGGAACGGCTATTCTTTCCTCCGCATCCACACTTTTGTTAGGCAATAGCGGAAAAGTCCTTCTTGGAGTCATTTTTACACTTGCCTGCTTTACAACCTGCGTCGGCTTAACTATTGCATGTGGTCAGTATTTTTCAAAGGTGGCACCGAAGCTTAGTTACCGTTTAGTGGTTACATTAGTTACAGTAGCAAGCTTTTTAATCGCCAATCTTGGGTTAAACCAAATCATTACGATTTCTGTTCCATTCTTGGTTATGGCTTACCCGTTAACCATTGTTCTAGTTACACTTGCCTTTTTCCATCGCTTCTTCGGCGGTTCACAAAAGGTGTATGCCCTGTCCATGCTTTTTACAGGATTGGTTAGTTTATTTGATGGTTTAAAAATGTTTGGAGTAAAGATGAGTTTCTTAGAAGCATTTATGAGCAGTTTACCATTTGCTTCTGTGGGCTTAAGCTGGGTTGTCCCTGCCCTTGTCGGCGCCTTAGTTGGATTGGTTTGGGAAAAGTTCCGTCGCACTTCATCACCTAGCGAAGCACGTGATTTAGGGAAAGTCGCATAAGAAAATGCCAGTGGATATATCAGATCCACTGGCATTTTTTACTTTTCTATAGAAAAAATAATATTATTCTGTTTACGTGCTTCTTCTGTGATACGAAGGACGATCTGACTCCAATTTTTCAAACGAGTATATTCTTCATTATTCTTCGTTTCAATGACATTGGCAAAACTTAAACATTCATAGATCATGTTTTGCTCTTCTTGATCTACACTCAAAATTTGACTGTCTTTCGAATGGCTGTCAATAAATTTAATTTCTGAAATCGGTGCCGCATCTTCGAGTAAGAAACTTCCCTTTTCGCCATGAATTTCACAAGGAAGCTCTGAATGGGATATTTTAGAGCAAAGGATGGTACATACAAAACCTTCATACTCTAATACAAGTGTGCCGCTGCCATCCACTCCAGTTCTTAATATCACTGGATGATAAGTCACCTTTCTTGGCTCACCAAATAAACAAACGGCTAAATAAAGTGGATAAACACCTAAATCAACAAGTGCTCCCCCTGAATAGACAGCGGAGAAGATATTCGGCTCTTCCCCTTGTAACACCAAATCATAACGAGATGAATAACCGATATAGGGTAACATGGCACTTCGCAGGTCCCCAGCCATTCCTAATTTTTCCTTTAAAATATGGAAATTAGGTGTATGAATATTACGGATGGCTTCAACTAAGTAAACGCCATTTTCCTCTGCCGTCTTGTACGCCAATTCCAATTCAGCCGTATTTGAAAAAATAGGTTTTTCACAGATAACATGCTTTTTATTTTTCAAAAAAATTAGCGCTTGTTCGAAGTGAAGAGAATTAGGAGAGGCAATATAGACTGCTTGAATTTCTTCACTATTGGCCATCTCCTCTAGATTTGTATAAAAATGAGCAGCCTGATGCTTGTCGGCCATCTGCTTCGCTTTCCCTTCTGTGCGGGAATGAACCCCTACTAACTGGAACTTCCCACTGAGCTGTGCGGCTTGGATAAAAGAGTCCGTGATCCATCCTGTACCAACTGTAGCAAAGTTAATCATCTTATTACCTCTTTCAATTATGTACTTTTCAACTTACCATTTTAACGCATTAAAGACCTGCTTACTAATTTTAAGAAAATATTTTTTATTACCAATTAGTTTTGTGCAAGAATAGTTGGGAACAATGGAAAAATATCAGTATTTATGGTATTTATAGATAATAGATAAGATGAAAGAGGTTGAAAAGGGTGGACAATCACACATCAAATTTTATTAAGGATATTATGATAAAAGATTTAGAATCCGGAAAGCACAATAAAATCGTCACTCGTTTTCCGCCAGAACCGAACGGTTATTTACATATTGGGCATGCTAAATCCATATTTATTAACTTTAGCTTGGCAGATGAGTTTAACGGGTTGACTAATCTACGTTTTGACGATACCAATCCGTTAAAAGAGGATATCGAATATGTAAACTCCATTAAGGAAGATGTGAAATGGCTTGGATTCGAATGGGATAACATATTATTTGCATCCGATTATTTCGAAGAGATGTATAATCGTGCCGTTCTTTTAATTAAAAAAGGACTAGCCTATGTGGATGACTTGTCTGCAGATGAAATTCGTGAATACCGTGGAACATTGACAGAGCCAGGGAAAGACAGTCCTTACCGTACCCGTTCTATTGAAGAAAACCTGGAGTTATTTGAAAAGATGCGTGCGGGTGAATATGATAATGGGCAAAAGGTTCTTCGTGCGAAAATTGATATGTCATCACCAAATATCAATTTACGTGACCCGGTCATTTACCGTATTGCACATGCGACCCATCATAACACAGGTGATAAGTGGTGTATTTACCCTATGTACGCATTTGCTCACCCACTTGAAGATGCGATTGAAGGGGTTACTCACTCCATTTGTACGATCGAATTTGAGGATCAACGCCCTCTTTATAACTGGGTGGTTGAACAATGCGAAATGGAAAGCACACCACAGCAAATTGAGTTTGGCCGTTTGAATGTAACGAATACAGTTATGAGTAAACGTAAACTGAAGCAACTAGTCGAGGAAGGATTTGTTGATGGCTGGGATGACCCGCGAATGCCAACTATTTCTGGGATGAGACGCAAAGGTTTCACACCTGAATCGATTCGTGCGTTTGTTCGTGAAACTGGCATTCATAAGGGTTCCGGTGCGGTTGATTCGCAAATGCTTGAGCATTTTGTTCGTGAGGATTTAAAATTAAAGGTACCACGTACGATGGGTGTCATTAATCCGTTGAAGGTAGTTATCACCAATTATCCAGAAGGTCAAATTGAATTGCTGGATGCGGAAATTAACCCTGAGAATCCTGAAATGGGTATGCGAAAAATCCCATTCTCTCGTGAAATTTATATTGAAAAAGACGATTTTATGGAGGAGCCTCCAAAGAAATACTTCCGTCTGTTCCCTGGCAATGAGGTCCGCCTCAAAAATGCTTATTTTATTACCTGTCAGGAAGTCATTAAGGATGAGAATGGTGAAGTAGTCGAACTTCGATGCACGTACGATCCTGAAACAAAAAGTGGAACAGGATTTACTGGAAGAAAGGTAAAAGGAACGATTCATTGGGTAGAATCTACTCATGCTGTTCCTGCTGAATTCCGCCTTTACGAGCCACTCATCTTGGATGCAGATAAGGATGAAAATGATGAAGGAAAAACTTTCCTTGATCATGTCAATCCAAATTCGCTTGAGGTGTTACAAGGCTTTGTTGAGCCAAACATGAAAGAGAGCAGACCACAGGATAAGTTCCAATTCTTTAGACATGGGTACTTTAACGTGGATCCGAAACATACGACAGTAGATAAGCTTGTGTTTAACCGAATTGTTTCGTTGAAGAGTTCATTTAAAATATAATATAAAGGCTGACTCCAAGATGTAAGGAGTCAGCCTTTTCTATTTGCTTATTAAAATTGGAACTTCTAAAATAATCTTCGTTCCCTTTCCAGGTGATGAAACGATGGTCAGTTCACCGTTCACAGACCGGGCGCGCTCATCCATACTGAAATGTCCCACCCCAGAGGACTGATTATTCCTATCGAAGCCTACACCCTGGTCTTCAATCATCACCCTGATATGGTCATCCATTTCTCTAATTGTCACCTTTGCCTTAGAAACCTCAGCATACTTTCTGATATTTGTTAGTGCCTCCTGAATAATCCGATAAATCGTCAGCTCAATATTAATGTTGAGTCGGCGATTTAAGACACAATCAAAATATACGTCAATATTGTAATGGTCAGAAAAGCGGGAAAGGAAAGAACGAATCGCTGGCACTAATCCTAGGTCATCAAGGACTGATGGCCGAAGTTCCCAAGAAATCTCGCGAATCTCTTCAATTAATTGAGTCGCTTCTTTTTGCATTTGCTGAAGCAATGGATGATCGAGTTCAGCCATTAAACGATTAATCGTAATTAGATGACTGTAAAGGTTTTGTCCGATGCCATCGTGCAAGTTTCTAGAGAACCGCTTTCTCTCCTCCTCCTGCACATCAATAATCGTTGTCATCATTTTTTGAAGTTCCTGTTCTACCCTTTTCCTTGCCGTTACTTCATAGCGAATAGCTAAATATTGGTAAGGCTTCCCCTGCTCGTTTAAAAAAGGAACGATGGTCGTATCTACCCAATAATACTCACCATTTTTCGCCTTATTATAGATTTCACCCTTCCAAACGTTTCCGTTTCCGATGGTCCTCCACATCTCTCTGAAAAATTCCTTAGAATGATACCCAGAATTTAGGATTCGATGATCATTGCCCATTAACTCTTCTCTAGAGTATTTAGAGATATGGCAGAATTTATCGTTTACATATGTAATAGTCCCACGTGAATCCGTGATGGCAACGATTGAAGATTCATCCAGAGCAAACTTTATATCTACCAATTCCTGCATGGATCGTTTTAATTCTAACTCAAGGTCTGCTAGCTTGTCTGCAGGCTGGTCTATTTCTTTTTCCATAGCTACCTCCTGCATCTATAATAGGATCTGGTCCTTTAATATCTCTTCCAAGGTTATTGCGGAATCATATACCTTTTGCTGCTCAGCTTCAGTAAAAACGGTTGATTCTCTATTTCCGATGAGCAATACCCCTTTTGGAACAGAATTAAAAAATAAAGGGACTGCGTAGGCGGATACAAGTTTTTCAGCAAGCATAATGGGATGGTCGGTCACTTTTCCAAGGATGCCGTTTGGAAAATCAGTCATCATCATTGGACTGCCACTTGAGATAATTTTTCCAGCGATACCCTTTCCAAAACGAACGGTTATTCTTTTGTATTTCTCATTTAGATTGCCTGATGCATAATGCCACCTTACATCAGGACCCACTTCATTTTGTAGGGCCAGGGCAACAAAATCGCAATTAACCGCAGTCAATAGCTGATTACATACCTCAATCACCGCGGGAATTTCTTTTATCTCATTCATCTCACGTAATTCTCCTTATATGCCATAGCCTAACAACCCTTTTCTAACTGCATATTCCACTAGTTCAGGTCTCGTTTTCATCTGAAGTTTTTCCATTAATTTGCCTTTATGGGTCTCCACTGTTTTCACGCTGATGACAAGTTGTTCCGCAATTTCTTTATTGGCGTACCCTTTGGCCGTCAAGGTTAAGACTTCTTTCTCACGCTCAGATAAAAGATTATACGTGTCATTACCATCTTGTTTCATACTGCTTAAATATTCTTCCATTAAACGCTTCGTTGCAGACGGATGAAGATACGCATCCCCTTTTGCAACAGATTCAATGGCTGACATGAGCTCATCGTGAGGGGCACTTTTTAAAATACAGCCCGATGCTCCACCTTGAATGGCACGAAAGAGGTATTCTTCATCATCGTGCATCGTTAAGATTAAAATGTTGATCTCAGGCTTTTGCTTTTTTAATTCTGTAGTTGCCGAGAGCCCATCTTTTCCATGAGGCATACTCAAATCCATGACAACAACATCTGGATTAAGCTTCAGGGCTTTTTTGATCCCTTCATTACCTTCCGATGCTTCACCAATCACTTCCATTTCTGGATTTGTGTTTAGTAGCATTTTTAAGCCCATTCGAACTACAGCATGGTCATCAACCAGCAGGATTCTTATCACTCTTAGCTCCCCTTTATTCCCTATTTAATAACGGAAGAGATAGTTCTATACATGTTCCTTCTCCTATTTTAGAGGAAATGTTACACTGTCCGCCAGTTAGAAGCATTCTTTCTTTCATAGCTTCAAGCCCTGATGATGGATGATTTTCGTCATGCTCCTCTGTTCGAAATCCTTTGCCATAATCATTAATTGTGATTTTTAGCATATCTTCAAACCAAATAAAATTCATTTTCACATTGCAGGTATCTGCATATTTGGCAATATTCGCAAGCGCCTCTTGGCATACACGAAATACTGTAATACTCGTTTTCTCTGGAATGTCTTTCTCTTTACCTGTGGATTCTAGGTCTACAAGAATTCCAAAGGTGGAAGTATATAATTTAATATAGCTCTTCATTGCGGAAAGTAAACCGAGAGTGGTTAGGGTAGGCGGATGCAATTCCACAGACAGCAGCCTTATTTCCTGGATTGTCTTCTCTATCAACTGCGACATTTCGCGGACATAATTTTTCAGGAACGGTTCGTTTGCACCTGTTTCAATATACTGTAACCCGGTAAATATACTATACAGATTTTGTCCGACGCCTTCGTGCAGCTCCAATGCGATTCGTTTAATTTCTTCTTCTTGTGACTGAATAATATATGAGCTGATCTGCTGCTGTTTTGATCTCAATTGATCCATTTTGCACCTCCTACTTTTCCTTATAAAAAAAGGCAGGTTCTTTTTAAAAGACCTGAACCTTTTTTACTGTATATGTTAAGCCGCTTTCCTGGTCAAATGCAGACCATTGATTCTCGGACTGACTTACCTCACTTGCTAACGGAACTGCGAGAAAATAGAAATCGTCAAAATAGTAACGAATATGAGTGCCATCTGGACAATATTGCACTTTTTTCACTGTTTTTTTGACCGTTGGAGCTTGATCTCCACCCTCGGAGTCTTGAATGGCAATTTCAACAGGTACACCCACAAATCGTTCGACATCCTCTAACTTAATGAGTTCCACAGCTATTACACCCTCTCAATACAGGATAGATGAACATCTTATAGCCCTGAAGATACTCCCAAAATTTCTCGCCAGCATTTTCCTCGATGTACTGAATGGTTTCCTCCTCGGATGACCAATCACTCATCCCTTTAATTTCAGCCACAACCATTTCTGCTCCATCTATCTTTTTTTCTTCCAAAAACCAATTCAACCGTTTTTTTGCAAAGGTACTCTTCAATAACTCATCAATTTCTGTACTAAAATTGCCTGCTTCCGGACGGACGAAACAAAAATCTATATATGTTTCACTAGTCATTGACCTTCACACCTTTTTTATAAATGAGGATTGCGATTGGAAATAAAATTACGTTAATCACAGCAGCAATAATCGTATTTGTATAATTTTCATAGAAATATTGATGAACCATATATTGTGTAAAAATAATATTGAGCATCAATACGGCAAGTAGAAATGCCACAGGGATATAACTACGCTTCATAACGCTTCACCCCCACGGCATAAACAGTACCGTTTTCCACTTTTACATAAATTTCAGGAAGTGGTCGTCTAGGCGGCCCGGCAATTGGCGCACCCGTTTCTACGTCAAATTTACCATGGTGGCACGGACATAGCATTTCGCCTTCATCCTTTTTCCAAAACACAGGACAACGAAGATGTGTACAAGCATTTTGGTAGGCAACGTATTTATTGTCAGACAGTCTGATTAAAATCGCGCTGTCATGTTCACCAGGAAACGCAAAGTCAATCGCATCTCCAATTGGTAATGCCTTTACATCAACAATTTTCTGCTTTGGATATTTTTTGTCTCCTAACCCATTCAATTCTTTTGCTGCTAATACTCCCCATGGAAGAGAGGAAACGGCGAATACTCCAGCAGCGCCAACCAGTGTTTTCATAAATCCACGACGGTCTAATTTTCTTTCGTTATTGCGGTTTATATTATGAGTATAGTTATCTTCTTCGAACGGGATTTTATTATTCTTATCTGTCATGTTAATCCCTCCTAAAACAATTTAGTGACGCCCTGTAAAATACCAGGAAGATTCACTTTTACGTTTGTTTCGCCTTCTAAATAAGGCATGCTTGTTACCCACTTACCATTATCCAAATTAAACTGCTTTTGTTTTGCTTCAATCTCTTCATCGGTTAACCATTGAAGAGTATTAGATGGACACACACTCGCACACATTGGCGGGATGCCATCCTTTGTACGGTCAATACATAGATCGCACTTATACATTAAATTCTGCTCGGTATCAAACTTCGGTATACCGTATGGGCAGGCAATTGTACAGTTTTGACAGCCAATACATTTTTCCACAAGAGCCGATAGTACGGCACCTGTTTCGTGAATTTGAATGGCTTGTGCCGGACAGCTTCTTGCACATGCTGGATTCACACAGTGAAGGCACATAAGAGGCATCGTTTGGCGGTTAACAAGTGGGTTCACATCGTAAACATAGTTACGGTTACGTTCCTCATGTCCTCCGCACTGTGTACACGCCGCCAAACAAGAGCGGCATCCTATACAGTTTTCAAGTTCTAAATAAAGCCTCTTTTTCATTTACTGCACCTTCTTTATGTCTAGTTTTTCAATCTGTGCGGCACAAGCCTTGAACTCCGGCATCCGTGATATTGGGTCAAGGGCGGCAATGGTTAACAGATTAATAGATTTATCATGGCCCCAATGATACGGGACAAAAACTGTATCTTTTCTAATGGCTTCAGTGACTTTCACTTTATATTCAGCTTCTCCTCTGCGTGTAAAGAGACGAACATATTCTTCATGATTAATATTGTATTTTACTGCTGTTTCCGGATGTACCTCAACAAATGGCTCTGGGCACATATCACGTAAGAACTGAATTCTTCTTGTTTGATTCCCAGATAAATAGTGGTAGACCACACGACCTGTTGTTAAACGCAATGGATATTCTTCATCTGGTTCTTCCGCTGGTGGGCGGTATGGAAGAGCACAAATTTTCGCCTTTCCATCTGGATGATAGAATTTTTTATCTAAAAACATATGTGGTGTTCCTTTGTCATTTTCATCTTTACAAGGCCAAAAAACACCGTCTTGCTTTTCGATCTTATCCCATGTTGCTCCGTAATAATCGGCATAGCCACCTTTTGATGCTAACCGGAACTCATCGGCGACATCTCTTGCCGTTTTCAAATGAGAGAAATACTTGCCTCTTCCAAGACGCTCAGCAAGCTCTGCTTGAATTTGCCAATCTGGCTTCGATTCCCCAAGAGGCTCTTGTGCTTTATTAATTTTAATAATACGACCTTCAATATTGGTTACCGTGCCTTCATCCTCTGACCAAGTAACGCTTGGGAGAATAACATCGGCATATTCTGCAGACTCGGAAAGGTAGAAATCTGAACACACCATGAAATCTAATCCTTTTAATGCTTTACGGACAAAATTTTGATTCGGTGCAGAAACTGCTGGATTTGAACAAAGCAGATACAAACCGCGAATTGCTTTTTGCTCCATTAATTCAAACATTTCATAAGCTGAAACACCTGGCTGTGGCATTTCTTCAGGAGTGATACCCCAAACCTGGCATACTTCTTCAACGTGTTTTGGATTCGTCAGTTTGCGATAGCCAGGAAGTAAATCTGACTTCTGTCCATGCTCACGGCCACCTTGACCATTTCCCTGACCAGTAAAGGTCGCGACACCTGATTTCGGACGGCCAATTTTTCCAGTGACAAGCGCCATGTTTGTGTATGCTGAAACATTATCCACACCCTTATGCTGCTGTTCAATTCCACGAGCAAACATGACAACGGCATTTGGAGCTTTTCCGTAAATTTCAGCTGCTTTAATAATTTTCTCCGGTGCAACACCAGTAATCTGACTTGTATATTCAGGAGTGAATTCTTTCACTAATTCTTTTGTTTCTTCAAAACCATTTGTATGGTTGTTAACAAATTCTTCATCTGCATATCCATTTTTAATCAATAAATTTAAGATTCCGTTTGCAAGCGCTAAGTCTGTTCCTGGTCGTAGGTCTAAGTGGACATCCGCTCTTCTTGCAATTGGTGTTTCTCGAGGATCGACCACAATGATGTACCCGCCTCTTTCCTGTACATTCCATACACGGAACATCGAAGTCGGATGGCATTCAGCCGTGTTACTACCAGCAATAAACAAGCAATCTGTTTCGTGAATATCTGTCCATGGTAGAGTCGAACCACGATCCACTCCGAAAGAACGTAGGAAGCCACCTGCCGCACTAGACATACAGAATCGGCCATTGTAATCAATGTAGCGTGTTTGCATAGCCACACGGGCGAATTTTCCAGTTAAATAACATTTTTCATTGGTCATGGATACACCACTAAAAACAGATAATGTATCTTTCCCGTAGTTTTCTTGTAGCTCGCCGAACTTTTTCGCAATTAAATCATAAGCTTCATCCCAAGTTGCTTCCCGGAAGCCTTCTTTTGTCCCTTTTAAGGAAGCATCGTCTCTAATTAATGGTTTTAATATCCGATCATCATGATTTGTTTGTTGGTAAGCCGTTACCCCTTTAGGACACATCTTTCCAACTGTTACCGGCCAATCATAACGTGGTTCAACCCCTATAATCTTGTTTGTTTTTGTATTTACACGTAAATTCATCCCACATTGCATTCCACAGTAGCTGCAGTGTGTTTTTACGAGTGTTTCATTTGGATGACGTACATTCTCTATTTCTTTAAAAAACTTATCCCTTTGCATTCTGATTTGCCTCCTTGACCTTCACTTGGTGCGTTGCGAATCCTGAGAATCTTGAAATACGATATTTTCTACGACATGGAAGACATAATTCTGCAAGATTGAAGCCATCCTTCATATTGAATTCCATCTCATTGACTCCCAATACTTGGATCACATCGTTTGATTGTTCAACTGATACAAACTTCTCTCCGCATACCTTACATTCTTTCATATGTTGTTCTCCATAATGTTCACGGTAGTTTCTTGCAAACACGCTCATTGGACGGAAAGGAATATGAGCAAGCTTTCCAAACGGCAGGTAGATTAAAGTAACGATGACTGAGAATTGGTGAATGAGTGACATCTGTGGCTGCATCCAGCCATGTAGAAATACGTTTTGGACTGTTAATAAAAGTCCAGTAATAGAAATAAACAATAATAGATACAGTGGCAAGAAATCGTACATAAACTTTTGTTCCGCTCTTGCCTGCATATTTCTCATACGGCGGTAAAGTGCCATGCAAACACCAGCTGTAACCATAATCGCTGCAATATTTAACGCATTATAGGATAACCAGGCAATGATTCCATCTGCCTTAACCTGCATAATATTCATTCCGAATAACACAATTGTATAGTAGCCATTGTCTTCCATTGTGAAGTACATCCAGCTAAAGACGAGTGGGAAAGTGACAAGGCAAGCAAGCACACAGCCCCAGCCTATTAATATATGTTGCACCCAGCGGTAAATTCCCCGATTACGAATGAAATCATAAATCGCTAAGTGGCTTACAGCTGTTTTAGGTGTGCTTTTTCTAAAAATGAGCTTCAAGCCCTTTTTAATAAAAATTTTAGTTGGTGGTCTTTCGCCCCAAGCAATAAAGCGGTAGAAGAAACCGCCGATAAATACGATCGTTCCCATCATATATCCATATAGATTTAAGTCGACATGTGTAAACATTCTTGTGCCGATAAAGGTTAAAATCAAAAGTCCGACAACCGTTAAAAACATTGATTTAGCAAAATGTGATGCAAAAGCATCATTGACCGAACGTCCTTGATTTTTAGTCGTTGAGATATTCGCTTGCATTTGGAGTTCCTCCTATAAAAAAAATAACACTTCCGTTTTCTTACTCTAATTGTAAGAAAAACAGCAGTGTTATCTATATAGGGGAACTCCCCTATCATGGGGGGAAAAAACCCCTAAAAAAAACATTTTAGACAAAAGTCTGTCACAAAGAAGAATTATCGCTCTCGAAGAAGATATTTTTTCCTCCAAGAATAAATTAACAAGATCAAGCCAATTAACATTTGCACTGTGAATAGTGTTGCATCCCAAAACGGAAGAGAAGTCGGCCCTTCCATGTAGCCTGGCATAACCCTCTTCACGGCAAACAATAATTGTGGAACATAAAAAACAACATATAAGCTGAGCGTTAGAACTACGCCAATGAAATAAAAAATGGAGTAGGTGAAGATCATCCTTCTTTCCCCTTCGAAAACAACTTCTTCCGTTTTCTGGGATTTAAGAAAAGGAAACCATCTTTTAATCATCTGTTGGGCATTTTCCATCAGGTTATAACAGCCAGTTACATTTTCAAAGACGTAGTATAGATCTGTTTTCATGTAAATACAGCATTGGTATACGAGACGAATAAAGGTATCTAATACTACGAGCGACATGATACTTCGGAAAATCCCTGATCCATTTGTAAAAATCACCTGACTAACCAAGGCAAAGAAAAGTATAACCATATCAAAACAAAGTCCAGCTAGATATAAAACATTTCGACTTTTAGATGGCAGTTTCCAAACGGAAGACATATCTGTCTCAAGAACGACTAGTATTAACCGATGGCCTACCTCTAATCTAGCAGGGAGATTATATGCCCTCATTGCTAGAATATGACCGAATTCATGGATAAGCACGGTACAAAATGTCACCAAAAGCCACGTTATGATATTTAATACCATGTAATCAAAGATGAAGATATCCTTGTAATGAGGGAAAAGACTTGGTTTGGATAACAGAAAAGCTATATTTAGGATAAATAATCCTGCGTAAATAAGCAGGGCAATCTTTTTAAAAAAGAATTTCCCCACATTAGGTGAAATCCACTGAAAACCTAAATGTTCTTTTTTCTTTTCTGGTAAAGTGACTTTAACTCCATCAATTTCAGCAATGAGTTGGAGATCTAAAAGTTGTTCTGCAAAAGCGATTAGGTCTACTTCTTCGTTTGGATATTTTACTTTAAGAACTCGCTCGATATCCCCTAATGATTCACCGTTATTTATTAAAGTTATTGCATCAATACAAATCTTCGGCATTTCAAAATATTCACCGGAATTAATATTTTCTACGATAAAGTGTTTTTTCTCTTCCCTTATCTCAATAGGGACTAATGTAAGAATCGAACTAAGTGTCACTCCCATTTAAACACCGTTCCTAACTAGTAATCTATAATAAAAACAGGATGCTATGATTATTGCTAGCATCCTGTAAAAAATTTATCCCCAAAAACAAATCCAACAACCCGTCACCTTAATCCTTTTTAATTTTCGGATTTTCAAGGAAATCACCTCCTTAAATTAGTTGTTTACTTAACAATTGCATTTTCTTTATTTATCTCTTTAACAGATTTATCATGGAGTTTTTTCCATACTGGATAAGTCTGTTGAAATAAATCCACTAATTCAGGATCAAACTGAGTGCCTCTACCATCTACTATTCGTTTGTAAGCTTCATCAACAGATAATGCGTTTCTATAAGATCTATTGGATGTCATTGCATCAAAGGCATCGGCTACCGCTGCAACACGGGCAAGAAATGGAATATCCTTCCCTTTTAATTGATCTGGGTAGCCCTTTCCATCCCAACGTTCATGGTGTGAGCGAATAACTTCGATACTACTATTTAATTGAATAACTTTTGATACTGCTTCTGCTCCAACATTTGTATGAGATTTAATAATTTCATATTCTTCTGTTGTAAGCTTCGTAGGTTTCATCAAGATTTGATCTGGAATATGAATCTTCCCAATATCATGAAGTAGACAAGCAAATTCAAAAGACTTTAACTCTTCTTCCGAATATCTCTCAGTGACTCTTGCTAGTTCAAGAGCATAGCTCGCCACACGTTCACTATGGCCTCTTGTATAAGGGTCTTTAAGCTCAAGAGTAGCTATTACTCCCTTTACAATACCAGTAAGCTGTTGATCATACGATGCTTTTATTGCATTTACATAGGCTTGAAAACGTGTTAATAGGACAAATGAGAATACTGATAACGTACTCACTAGTAAAATTGCTAAGTATACAATTGGGGGTTTGATAACTAATCCAATAAAAACATATTTCAAAAGTAATCCAACTGAAGCAACTATCATAAATGGCTTACTTACAAAAATAGGTGATAGTAATAGCCAGTAAATTTCTCCTGCACTACCACCCTTATAGACATTTTCGTGACCACTATAAGTAATGATTTCGTTTATAATTGTGATTAGTATATAACTACTAAAATAGATATATTTTACATAGTATGATTTTTGCTTTTTAATAAGGTATTGCGCTACTGGGATTAATGCAAACATAAATAAATATACCCAGTAAAATATTTTCCCTGTAGTATCATCTTTAGGTGTGAGGAAATTATAAACTATATCAAAGGATATAGTTATTATATAAAATAAAACTAAAAACCATTTTAACGTCTGGGCTTCTTCATTTCTTATGTTAGGATCTATCAATTTTTTCATTAGTAAACCTCTCATAAAGGTAGTCATAGTTTAATAAAATAAATCTCACTAAATACAGATACTTTTTTGACACTTTCCTACATTATAAAACATTTACATTCATTTAAATACAAGGAAATCAACAAGATTTATGTATAAAAAAGAAATATTTTATTAAATTTTGTATAATATTGCCATTTACTTCAAATCCCTTTACTTACTTATAGATAATGATTAATGGGTAAAATCACTTCCACGGATGTCCCTTTTTCAGGTTCACTTTGGATATTAAGTTCTCCTAAGTGTTCTTTAACTATTTGATTAGTTACCATTAAGCCTAGTCCCGTACCATCTTTTTTTGTCGTAAAAAATGGTTCTCCTAAGTTAAGAATGTTCTCTTCTTTAATTCCACATCCTTCATCCTGAACAGAAATGTACATTTTCAGCTTTTCTATTACCTTTACGTTTATTTTTAAACATCCTCCATCAGGCATTGACTCAATCGCATTTTTAATCAAGTTTAAGAATACTTGTTTTAGTTGTTTACTATCACAATCAATCGGAGGTAGCGGTCCCGCCATAATTGTCTCTACTGTAATACCCTGTCTCTCTGCTTGTTGCTGAGTGATTGATAGTGTATAAGCGATGATTTCCTCAATACTAGCTTTTTCGAATTTGATAGCTCTAGGTTTGCCAATGTACATTAAATCATTAACAATAGAGTTAATCCGATCAATTTCTTGTATCATAATGGGATAGAAATCGTTTGTATTTGGGTATCTCTCTTGCTGTAGTTGGGTAAATCCTTTTAGAGATGCAAGAGGATTCCGTATTTCATGACCAATCGCCGCAGCCATTTGTCCAATAACAGCTAACTTTTCTTTTTTGCGAAGCTCATCGTGTACATTGGTTAAGGATTTTATATACGAGTAAAACCGAATCAGCATAACATATGCAATTCCTGATAAAATTAAATATATAATTATAGAAATGAACACCTGAAGATCATGCAGAATCAATCCTAAGATTATATATTTTCCTATCATCCCTAAAGAAGCTGTCCAAAAATACCTTTTGCTCACAAAAATCGGGCAAAAGAGAACAAATAAAACCTCTATAATATGCCCACTGGTATAATGTTTAGGATTACCTACGTAGATCAGTAAAGTGTTAATAAAATCTATACCTAAATAGCTATAAATATAAATATATTTTACTAGATATAGATTTCCTTTTTTAGCAATCCATATCGCTATCGGTAAAAGAATGAATAAAAACACATAAATCCAATAACCCAGTCCTTCCACAGGACTCCCCATTTTTTCACTTTTTAGAGTTTTAGGTAATATGTAGTATACAAGAATATCAAAAGAAAAATAAACGATATAAAACGACCATAAAAATAACTTAACAGCTTTCCTTTCTTCCATTATTAATTGCGGATTCTTGATGCTTTCTTTCATTTTGTTACTCCCTCGAGATCTAAATATAGTTCAATCATACTTAATTCTATTTTATCATCTTTCCTCCAATAATTTGACAATAAATCCAAAAAACAACGCTAAATTTCGACATTTTTCGATAAAACGTAACAAAAGGACCCGCAAACAATTGCAGGCCCTGCACATTAAAAATATTTAACTTACTTTTCTCAATTGATTACTAGAAATATTCAAGGTTGAGTGCTTACGCCCATATCCAAAGTAGACAAACAATCCAATTACAAGCCAAACGCCAAAGCTTTTCCATGATACTGCTGGCAGCTGTAAAGCTAAATATCCACAGAAAACGAAGGCAAGAATCGGAATATATGGAACAAACGGGACACGGAAGCCTGTTTTTGGTGCTTGTTTATTTTTCCGAAGATATAAGATTCCAATTGAAACCGTCATAAAAGCAAATAAGATACCCATATTTACTAGCTCCGCCAGTCTTCCTAATGGGACTAAACCAGCAAAGAAAGAAACCAATAAACAAGTAATCCATGAATTAACAGTTGGTGCTTGCTTCTTTTTATCTACTTTTGAGAAAAACTTTGGCAATAATCCGTCACGGCTGATGGCATAAAATAAACGTGATTGCCCATAAAGCATAACAAGTAATACAGTAGTAATCCCCGCAATGGCTCCAAGTGAAATAAAGCCTGCCACCCAATCTTGATGGATATAGTTAAGTGCAAATGAAACCGGGTTTTTCACGTCAAGCTGTTGGTAAGGAACAATTCCCGTTAAAATTGCAGAAACAATGATATATAGAACAGTACATACAAGCAAGGAAGCGATAATCCCAATCGGCATATTTTTCTGTGGATTTTTTACTTCCTCGGCTGCAGTAGAAACCGCATCAAAGCCAATATAGGCAAAGAATACAGTTGCCGCACCAGTTGTTACACCGGAAAAACCAAACGGCATAAATGGAGTCCAGTTTCCTGGCTTCACATACCATACACCAACACCAATAAATAAAAGTACGACAACTAACTTAATAATTACCATAATCGTGTTAAACCGAGCTGATTTTTTTACACCTTGTGTTAATAGTAGAGTAATAACAAAAACAATAATAATAGCTGGAACATCGATAAATGTTCCGTTTGCTGGATCGTAAGCACTGGTTAAGGCTTTGGGGAAATGAATTCCGAAACCTGCAAGCAGTCCTTGAAAATAACCAGACCAGCCGCTCGCAACTGCAGATGAAGCGAGTCCATATTCTAAAATTAAATCCCAACCTAAGATCCAGGCAATGAGCTCTCCAAAGGTAGCATAACTATACGTATACGCACTCCCTGACACAGGAACAGTTGAAGCGAATTCCGCATAACAAAGTGCAGCAAATACACATGCCAACCCAGATAATATGAAGGAAAGGATTAATGCAGGCCCCGCATGTTCAGCAGCCGCGACTCCTGTTAGAACAAAGATTCCCGTACCAATAATTGCTCCAATACCGAGCATAGATAAATCAAAGGCTCCAAGTTCCTTTTTTAAGGTCACATCTTTCTGACCGGCTTCTTGAATAAGAGCCTGAATCGACTTCTTTCTAAATAAATTCATAGGTAATCCCCCTGGAAACAACTAATTAAATTTTCTGAAAAAAATACTTAAAAAATATATATCGAAATAATATATTTATTTTACACAAAAAGCAGTATATTTTGAAAAATAAAATAATTTGAAAATAATTCCTTGTAAATCACTTACAATGGTCCCATTTATTTATCAGCAAACAAATTATTAACTATTTCCCAAAATATTTACACTATATCAATAAAGTTAAATTAACTCTATCCAAGCAAAAAAAGATGATACAAAGGGAAATTCCCCTCCATATCATCCTTTTTGTACGAATCTATTAAGCTACTTTTGTTTCAAGTTGAACCCGTGGAGAGTTCCACATATTAATCCATTTCTTAATAGCTGTCACCATTATTATGACTCCAAGCGCCAGCATAATAATGGATAGGATTCCATTTAATACACTATAGCCCGCTGCTGCTGAATTAAGGTAGACATTTTTGACCATCCAATATCCAGCATAATTTACCGTAACAAATAAATAGGAAAGCGGGATGAGGCAGGTAAGCATATAACGTCGTTTATCTGCTATTCTCAGAATTACGGTTGCCCCCACAATAAGACCGATTGATGCCATCAACTGATTGGAAACTCCAAACAGTGCCCAAACAGATCCGATGTCACCTGAGAATAGTAAGTATCCCCACATGAAACATGCTAACGCACTAGCAAAGATGGAACCTGGAAGCCAGTCTGTTTTCTTTAACGGCTTATAAAACTCTCCGAAAAAGTCCTGAATTAAATAACGTGCTACACGAGTACCCGAGTCAATAGCAGTTAAGATAAATACGGCTTCAAACATTATGACAAATTGGAAAAAGTAAGATGATAGTTTCGCAAACCAAGGAATACCTGTGAAAACATATGTCATACCAACTGCTAATGTAACCGCACCACCTGTTCTTCCTTCAAGGTTAATCCCAATTTCATCCGCTAACTTCGGTAACTCTACAACATTCATTCCAAGTGTTTTGAATACTTCTGGTGTTGAGTTAATAGCAAAATAATCAGCTGGTTGAAGAGCAGTTGCAGCGATTAAAGCCATAATTCCTACCACACACTCAACTAACATCGCTCCAAAACCTACAACCTTAATATCTGACCAACGATCTAGCATTTTCGGAGTAGTTCCTGAGCCAACAAATGCGTGGAATCCTGAAATCGCTCCACAAGCAATAGTGATAGAGATGAATGGCCAAACGGGTCCACCTAGAACAGGTCCGCCGCCTGAAGTGAATTTCGTAAATGCAGGCATTTCAATACTTGGATTAATAATGAAAACACCAATGATTAGAGCAATAAATACCCCAATTTTCATAAAACTGCTTAAATAATCGCGTGGTGCAAGCAAGAGCCATACTGGCAATGCGGCTGCAAAGAAAGCATAGATTGGTAGAATAATAGCTAATGTCTTTGTATCTAATGTCAACCAATCACCTAAAGCCGTTTCTTGGATAGATGGGCCCACAAAAACGCCAACCATAACAAGGATAAAACCGATTGTTGATGTTAATTTTAAATTACCAGTTTTCTTATATGCAATCCCAACGAACATCGCAATTGGAATCGTGATTCCCACAGAGAACGTACCCCATGGATTATTTTCAAGGGCATGAAGGACAACCATCGAAAGTCCAGCCATTGTGATCGTGATAATAAACAACATGGCAAGTCCTGTACAAAAACCAGCAACTGGTCCGAGTTCTTCTTTTGCTACCTCTGATAAAGATTTTCCTTTTTTCTGCATGGATGCAAAAAGTACAACCGCATCATGGACTGCACCCCCAATAACCGCACCAATTAATAGCCAGAGTAAACCTGGTAAATATCCGAACTGAGCAGCGAGAATAGGTCCTACCAGTGGCCCAGCTGCCGCAATTGCCGCAAAGTGGTGACCGAATGTGACCCATTTATTTGTTGGAACGTAGTCCTTTCCATCATTTAACTCATGTGCAGGTGTAGGTTTTGAATCATCTAACTTTAAAACCTTAGCTGTCATGAAAGTACCATATAAGCGATAAGCAATCATTAAAATACAAATGGAACCGATTACAATTGAAACCGCATTCATTTCTTCAGCCTCCCTATTTGTTTCTTTCTGCTATTATCATACTTTAAGAAAACGCTAACATAGAGTTTTCAGGATGAAAGGTAGAAATATAGACTTGAAATGCAAAAAACAGCTGCTTAAAAACCAAGCAGCTGTTTCAATTCTTTTGTATACGTTCTGCTGACCGGAATCTTCTCCCCGTCTGACATGATCAGATTATAGGTAGAATTAAACCAGGGCTCAATCTCTATAATTGAGTTAATGCTGACTAAATACGACCGATGGACACGAATAATTTGAGAGTTTTGTAGTTTCCTCTCAAATGTAACTAAAGGTTCATTCACTACGTACTTTTGTTTTCTAGTTGCGATGATTGTTTTGCCCTCATTTGTGCTGATATACAGGATGTCATTAACGTTTACTAATATAATTTTCTCATCAACTGTTAGAGCCAGTTTTTCCGTGTTTGAAAATAAGCTCGCCTTTGATGGAATTGGAATATTTGGCTCTTTGCTCCCCAAAAGCTTCAACAGCTTTTCAATAGTTTGCTGCACCCTTTTTTCATCAAAAGGTTTTAATATATAATCAGCCGCATTTAATTCAAATGCCTTTAAAGCATACTCATCATATGCAGTGGCAAATACAATCAGTGGAGGGTATTCCAGTTTATTGATACGGCTGGCAATCTCCATTCCGCTTTCATCAGCAAGCTGAATATCTAGAAAAACCACGTCAATATCGAGGTTTTCTAATTTATCTAACGCTTCTTCCACTCCGCTCGCTTCACCAGCTAATTCCACCTGTTTACTTCGTTTTAAAAGATAGGCAAGCTCATCCCTGGCCAATGGTTCATCATCAACGATAAACGCTCGTAACAACATCCTCACCCCACTTCTGCTGCGTTAATGGCAGCTTAATCCATACCTTTGTCCCAACCTCTAGTTTACTTTCAATATGAAAAGAAGCTGAATGCCCATAAATTTCTTCTATTCTTTTTTTTATATTCCACAGTGCGGTTCCTGTGCCTTGCGCAGATTCAATCGTTTGGTTACCAAGTGTCCCAAGCCGTTCAGGTGGAATTCCCTTTCCATTATCCTCAGTTAAGAGAACCATCAAGTCACCTTCTTGAAAAGCCCTAACCTTTACTGTACCATGTTTTGCTTTTGGGAACGCATAACGTATGGCGTTTTCAACAAGCGGCTGCAGGGTAAAAGGAGGAATAAGGACCTTCTGTAGAGCTGAGTCAATATCCAAATCGACTTTGTAGCGATCGGGAAAACGAGCCTGCTCAATGGTTAAATAGGCCTCCACATGTTCCAATTCTTTTTCAAGTGGGATTAACATCTGCCGAGCTCCTTGAAGATTGCTGCGGAAAAAGGTACTCAGTTTAATTAATAGACTTCTAGCTTTATCTGTGTCCGTTCGAATAAGACTAGAAATCGTATTGATTGCGTTAAACAGGAAATGAGGATGAACCTGTGCTTGTAAAGCTTTTATCTCTGCATCCTTTAATAATCTTCTTTGTACTTCTAATTCTGCCATTTCTAATTGAACCGAGAAAAGTTTCCCTAGACCTTCTGCAAGCTCTTGCTCAACCCGATCAAGTTTCCTCGAATCAGTGAAATACAGTTTCAACGTCCCTACTGTTTTCGTATGGACCTGAAGGGGTAATACAATAGCCGCTTCTAATGGACAGCTATGATTAAAACATTGAATTTCCTTTGCTGTTTTTGCAATCGTTATGTGTCCTTGTTCAAGTACCTTTTTTGTTAATTCTGTCGCCATGTTTCCTAATGGGATATGGTGATCGGAAGCAGCCCCTACATGGGCAAGAACATGAGACTGATCCGTAATGGAAATGGCATCAGCGTTTGTCCAATTTAAGATAATTTCTGCCGCTTTAGTACAGGAATCTACATTTAAACCTTGCCGAAAAAACGGAAGCGTCTGATTGGCAATGTATAATGCCTTATGTGTTTGTAGCGCGCGTGTACGCTCCTGTTCTTGAAGGATCTCCTGAATAATTAACACAAACAGAAGTGTTCCAAAACCATTAATAGCAATCATAGGAAAAGCGATGACCTCCACAAGATGGAGTGCTTCCTCATATGGCTTTGCCAGTAAAAGAATGACCCCCATTTGAGCAAATTCCATGGTTATTCCAATCATAACTGCTTTCCATGGTGATAATCCTTCTTGAACATTAAAGCGTTTACTTAAAAACCCGGTTACAATTCCAGCAGAAATAGTAGAAATAGCACAGGCGGTAGCAGTAAAGCCACCTAAAGTTAACCGATGCAAGCCGGCAATCAAGCCCACTCCAATGCCAACGATAGGACCACCTAATAAGCCGCCAATCGTGACTCCCATGATTCTGGTATTCGCAATGGCACTTTCACTATCCATATTAGTGAGCCATTCTTGGGATGTAATGGTCCCATGTCCAATTCTTACACCCGTATAGTTACTAATAACCCCAAAAGTTCCAAATATAATAATCATAACTACCTTTGCAGAAAGGTCATGCTCATTATGAATTATTTGACGAAATGACTTCATCCTCGAAAGGACGAAAGCAACAATAATTAAAATCCCTACACGTTCCAGCATGAGAGGTAATAATTCAACCATAGGATCTCACCCTTCATCTTTTCCAATAAGTGAAAACGGTAATTGACTACTCTATTACTATACCAAAAAAATAAGCTAGCTGTCTTTAAGACTAGCTAGCGTTTTCATTATATAATAACTGTTGTTTTTTACCAATAGGCAGCAACATCGTTACCTCTGTACCTACTCCTAGTACACTGTGATAGGAGACTTTTCCGTGCATCGTTTCAATTATTTTTAAAGAAACGGAAGTACCAAGTCCGGTCCCCTTGTCCTTTGTAGTATAAAACAGGGTCCCGATCCTCGCGAGCTGCTCTTCCGTCATTCCTTTACCTGTATCAGCAATCTTTACCGTTGCATGGTGATTGTCTGATTTAGAATGGACCGTTACTTTTCCACCTTCTGGAGTCGCTTCAATCCCGTTCTTTATTAGATTAACCAGTGCTTGCTTAAATTGATTTCGATCGGTCACAAGAGTGAGGGTGATGGACTCCAATTCACTTTCAAGCTGCACTCCTTGCTTAGCAGCAAGTGGCTCCATGAGTATCACCACTTCTGCTAGCAATTCTTTTAACGAAAACTTTTCTATTTTCTCAAATTGAGGCTTTGCAAAATTCAAATAATCACTAATAATCAACTCTGCGCGTGCTAACTCATTTAAGACGAGAGAAAGATACTGATAATTTTTCCCCGATTCTTCTTGCTGCATCAATTGTAAAAATCCTTTCACAACCGTTAAAGGGTTCCGAACCTCGTGTGCAATGGAAGCTGCCAGTTCACCTAGCGTATTTAACTTTTCGGCACGCTGAATCTCTTTTTTCATCTTATTCCTTTCGATTATTCCCTCGTTCAGTTTAGCTGCGAGACCAAGTGCTAATGTTTGAATGAGTCCAACGAGCAGAATATCAGGAATATTAAAATCCAGTTTAAAAAAATTACCCTCTAAATAGCGAAATATACTAAGAGAAAGAAAACAAAGGGTCAATGACCAGAAACCCACAAGCATCGTAAGTACCACTCTCTTATTTGGAGAGTATCTCCAAAAATGTTTATAAAAGAGAAATGGAATTAGCGCCGTTAATACCGAATTGGTAAGTCCGAAAATCATGGTACCGCCGCCCAAAATCAAGCGAGTTCCAATAATGGTAGTTAAAACGATTCCTCCCGCCACAGGGCCCCCATAGAGGATTGCTAATACCAGAGGAACATAGCGAAGGTCCCAATGAAACCCATAGTTTGCATACGAGAAAAGCATACAGGTTATGGCGGCAATACTTTGTAAGAAACCACATAAATAGGGAGATTTAAGTTTTCGATTATTTTCCATTAGAGTACTGGATAGTAGGACTGGTGCGATCGTAATTAAAACATTCAAAAGGAGCTTTTCTGCCAGCATTGTCATTCCTCCATGGATAACCTTCTATTTAAGTAAACAATACGACAAAAATCGTCACTTTCCTTTTTTTCTATGAAAATTTTACTATAAAAGTTATCTGCTTTCCCCCGAAAATTTTCCGTAATACACATAGCACTTACGATCTTCATCTATCTCTCTTGAATCCAAAGCCAACTCCATAAATTTTCCATTCCTTTGGATATATATTGCATCCGAATGAAGGGTTGGCAAAACCTCTTCATGCTCCCAAATGTCTCTTTTCTCAATCAGGGTTGAACCAACTAATGTGATTTCTCTAATTTCTAGGCCAATGTGAGAATAAACGGGTTCAGCCGCGTCCTTTGGAAACTGTTCTTTTTGAACATATAGCACTAGTGTACCGTCCGGATCCATAGCAGTTGCCGTGACGGCATAGGTTTCTCCTTCCTTAACAAAAAATTCGCAGGTCATTCTTGCTACGGCTTCAGCCGTCGTCAAATGCAGATAATTCCATAATGCAGGGTATTTTTTATAATTGTCATCAAGTCTATACTCTAACCTCATCTATCCAGCCCTCTTTCTTTCACTTTCAAATTTTTGCATTGTTTTCCTGACATTACCTTCTATAATAATATTATATACAAATAAAGGAGCGTGAGAAGGTGAAGAAAACCCAATGGTTGGTAACTGGAGTTCTCTCCTCACTTATTGCCGGAACACTTTCAGGTTGTTCAGACGATCTTCCACCACAGCCCGATGATCCCAGCTGTCAAGATTGGGAATGGGATGATGACCAAGGGGTTTGGCAATGTGATGATACCCACTCTAGTCATTATCATCATTACTATTACGGAGGAGGTTTTTTTAGCAACAAATCTTCTCTCTTAAAATCATCATCCTATAAATCCTATCGATCCTCTTCGAGCTTTAAAGGTGGATTTGGCAGTGGCTCCAAGGGTGGGTTTGGAGGATAACCATGGCATCTTATGCAGAAAAACGGAAAGCCTTTTATTCACAAATCCCATCCTTCTGGTCCAATCTATATGGAAGTGAATACAGCCTTTATCATGTATTACCCATTCGTGAACAAACTGCCTGTCTCTTAAAAGAGGCAACAGAACGTATGGGGGCCGTCTTTTTCAAAACTGCACGCCTGCTTCGGAGCCTTTCAGACGAGCAACTACTTCAACTGGGTTACCCTAGATCAAGTCTTCCGTTTCTTAGATTAAAAAATCTTTTTCCAGAATCGGTGATCTCCCGCTTTGACTTTGCCGTTACGGATCATGGACTCAAATTGCTTGAATTTAACAGTGATACACCCACCTTTATCGTTGAATGTTTTCATGTGAATGGAAAAGCATGCAGTGAATTCGGCCTTATTAATCCAAATGAAAAGGAAGAACGGCTCCTGTCATCCGGTATTACCAAAGCCGTGATGGAAGCGTCACAGGGAAAAAGTTCACCTAATATTGTGTTTACCGCTCATGTTGACCACATAGAGGATTGGCAGACCACAAGCTATTTAAGCGCACTCTGTCAGGTTGAAAATAAGATGGTTCCCTTGTCCGCTCTTCAGATTACTGACGATGCTTTACTTGACCCCGACGGTATGCCTATTGATGTTTTATACCGACAAACCTACCCACTTGAACACTTAGTGGAGGACCGGGATACTGAAACCGGAGATTTAATTGGAATCGAATTACTGCAGTTCGTGAAAGATGGAAAGCTTTCTATTCTGAATCCTGTTTCATCCTTCCTTCTTCAACCCAAATCCATTCAGAGTTTGATTTGGGGATTAGCTGAGAACGGTGCCTTTTATACAGACGAGGAGCAGAAGTGGATTAAGGAATATATGCTCCCAACGTATCTTGAAGCAGACTTTTTTGAAGGAAGAAGTCCCTTTGTAAAAAAACCATCCCTTGGCAGAGAAGGAGACACCGTTACGATTTGGGATGAACAATCCCAGTTGACGATCCAGAATGATTATCAAACATTTAAGGAAGAACTGCCAGTCTATCAAGCGTATGTGCCTCTTCCCACTGTAACATTGGAAACGGAAAAGGGAGTGGAAGAATTATCTTACGTTTTTGGTGCATTCCTTATTGCTGGAAAGGCAAGTAGCATAGGGGTCCGTGCTGGAGGGAAAATCACAGGGAACGAGTCGTATTTCTTGCCAGTTGGAATCAAAAAATAAAGGGGAATGAGTATGGAGAATTTTTTATTATACTTAATAGTTTCACTTGGTCTCTTATTAGTAGGACTTGTGCTGATGGAAGTAACAACAAAGGTAAAGGAATTTTCCTTGATGGCAAAAGGAAATAAAGCAGCGAGTTATGTCCTTGGAGGCAGACTACTTGGATTAGCCATTGTTTTGTATTCCACTGCTGCTAATTCTATCTCTTTAGGGGATATGGCAATATGGGGAGCGATTGGAATTGTTGCCCAAATTATTGTTTTTTACTTGGCAGAATGGCTCACGCCACGGTTCAACGTTATGCAAAGCATCGAAGAAGATAACCAGGCAGTTGGCCTGTTCCTTATGTTTTTGTCAGTCTCCATCGGCGTGGTTATCGCAGGATGTTTGACCTATTAAAAAAACGCATCCGAGGATGCGTTTTTTTATAATTTTTGATAGGTTTCCTTATCACAGATCACAAATAACCTTGCATCCTTTGAAATCGGTTCATTCCACTTTTTGAGTATTTGTAAATCATCACGGTCGGCTATCAACTGTGCCCCATTATCTTTTAGAAAATCATAAGCCATTCCGTAGGTAGACCATTCCGGTCTTACTTTCACTTCCCATAAATCACTTCCCCCGTCCCCGTCCTTGCGACTTAAAAGTTGGGTAAACAGGTGGCTTGCGCCTTTAGTTTGTGCTGATTTTGCCATCAGATTAGATACGGATTCATGAGAAAGAATGAACTCATCGATTTTCACATGTTTAAAATTGCCTACATGCTTTTCGTTTAATATTTCAGCAATCGTATAGATATTACTTTCTGTGCCTTCGTCATAACGCTCAATAGAAGAAGCCACTAAAAGTGTTTTTCCATCTGCTAGGTCTGGGTTATCAATCCCATCAGCTGCAAACAATAATACAGCCTTCGACTTCTCAATCCTTGCTCTTCTTAGCGTTTCTTCATCGGTTGGACTTCCCTGGATATAAAGAAACCGCTCATGTTCATACGGTGTTTTTTCTAATTCATCAATGAGAACGATTTCCGTTTTGGAATCGCCGAGAAAAAGTTCATTAATGGTATTTTTACTCTTAGCCGTCCAGCCAATAATAACATAATGGTTCGTTCCTTTAAATGTCATTCTTCCTTCCTCCTTCATCCGTTTGTACTGGGAGACAGCATCAACAATCACTCCAATCAATACACCAAAGAGCCCGATTCCAGCCGTATATACGATTACCATCGCCCATATTCTTCCGAGCTGTGTCGTTGGATAAACATCTCCGTAGCCAACAGTCGTCATTGTCGTCAGAATCCACCAAACTGCGTGAAAGGTGTTTTCAAATGTTTTGGGTTCGAGCATTCTCATAACCGCTGCATTTATTAAAATATAAAATGTAGTAACCAAAATTAACGTTCGGTACCGATACTTGGTCGCTGTTATAAACAGCTTTCTAAAAAATAGCATAGTGATCCCCTACTCTTTTTTCATATAAAATGGATTTCTTTGCACAGGCACCCAATCATCCGTAAGTTCCAACTGACCTGCCAGTGAAAAAAGGAGATCCTCTCTACCTTTGGCCGCCATGAATTGCACCCCAACCGGTAGTCCATCAGATGTCAGATGAATGGGCACGGTCATAGCAGGCTGGCCGGTTAAATTAGCAAGTTGTGTAAAAGGTGTTCTTTCTAAATTTTTTTCTGCCACTTGTTCAACAATGCCTGCTTTTTTCATCAACCTTCCTAAGGAAAGCTTTCCTGCAAACTGAAGTGCCGCCTTTTCCGATTTACTTGGTTCAAGTTCACCAATCTTTGCAGGTGGCGATGCCGTTGTCGGTGTGAGTAGCAAATCATATGTCTCATGAAAATGTTCCATTTGAATAGTAGCCTTATCCCATTCTCTAATACTTAAAACAAATTCCTCCGCTGATGTCGCTTTTCCCACTAATCCAAGCATCCATGTTGTCGATTCTACATCCGTCATTTTAGCTTTCCTGCCAAGAACGTCTTCAAGGGTTGCTAGCCCCGCGGCCATTTCTCCAAAGTACATGGTCAAATAGCTCTTTGCTATTTTTCTACCATCAACCGGTACGTCGACTTCGACCACCTGATGTCCCATCGACTCTAAAAGCTTGGCTGTTTTCAGCACTGCTTCTTTACAATCATTGTCAATCACATTTCCAAGGGGTGATTTTACAGAAAAGGCGATGGTCCATTTACTACTTGGCGCTTCTTGTACCAGTTGCAGATAGTTACCTTCAAATGGGGGAGCATAAAAAGCAGCATATTTCTCATGGATCCGAATCTCATCAAGGATTGCCGCGCTATCCCTCACCGTTCTTGAGAGAATATGGTCTACCGATGCCCCCTGCCAATGCCTTGCATAAGTAGGACCAACCGGGGTTCTCCCCCGTGTGGGTTTTATTCCAAACAATCCACAATAGGCTCCTGGTATACGAATGGATCCACCACCATCATTAGCCCCTGCAATGGGGACCATTCCACTTGCCACAGCTGCTGCCGAACCTCCACTAGAGCCACCTGGTGTATGATTCAAATTCCACGGATTCCGAGTGGGACCGTAATATTCGGGCTCAGTAATCCCCATCAAAGCAAATTCTGGTACATTGGTTTGCCCCACAAACAACGCGCCTGTTTTTCTTAGTTGTTTAACATATTCTGAATCTACTCTAGCTCGATAGCTTTGCAAAGCCCTTGAACCTGAGGTTATTTTTTCACCCTGCACTTCTTGAGCAATATCTTTAAGAAGCATCGGTACTCCCGCAAATGTACCGTTTATATCCACGTTCTCGGCTTCTTTTTCAGCCTTTTCATAAAACCTATTAATAACGGCATTTAATTGGGGATTATGTTTTTCTATCGTATGAATGGCTTCAGTTAACACTTCTTTTGGTTGAATTTCCTTCTTTTTAATCAAGTCAGCAATTCCTAACCCATCAAAACTTTTATAATCAAAACCCTCCATCCAACTCATCCCCGTTCATAGGTTTTTTACTATTACTTCTACTAATAGTTGCTATATTCCTTTATCAATTATTACTAATCGTTTTCTAATAAAAAGATTCCTTATTCGTACGGTTAAGCAAACACTACTCTAATATAGGTGTTGACAAACAATATTAATTCCTGTAATATTAGTAATTGTGCTTCGCACATAGGTAACTTGGAATTATAAGATTACGCAATGTAAGAATTTATTTCTGGCATTCTGCTTATGTTTTAATATAAAAACTTATTCACACTGGATCGGCTTCGGAGCCGTTAGGATGTAAGAGAGGTAGGGCTTACGTCGTTTAGGTACAAAACCATCAGGTGGAAGAATAACCGCGGCAAATTTGTTTATAACAAACAATGATTATATATAAGTTTTTACTTGCGAACAGAAAAGCGAAGCGCCTGAGAGCGCGGGTAGCTAGACAGTTATTTACTGTCTTTAATAAGACTAGCATTCACAAGTTACAATATGGATTCTAAATGAATCAGAGCTAAGAAGGCAGAGGAATTTTATTTCCTCTGCCTTCGCCCAATTTTTACCACTTTTACATATTGGCAACTTGGTTCAATGTTAAGTTTTCTTTTTGAAGATTTAAAGGCTTGAAACCTTCTATTTTTAATATTGGCTGGTTTGGATATTTAAAGTCTATATGTAGAATCTCACCAACTTTTCCATTTCGAAGGGTAATTTTCTTTCCTTTGGCCAATTCCATTAAAGAATTAGTAAATGGTAAAACAATCGCTTCATCAAGACGATTCTGTTTAACTTCCTTAATTAATTCATCTACAGCGTAAAAAATCGACATAGAACTCCTATACACCCGATTTGAACAAATAGCATCAAAGGTATCTGCTACAGAAAGTATCCTGATAAAGAAAGGAATACTGTCTCCATTTAAACGATTGGGATATCCAGTACCATTTAATCGTTCATGGTGCTTTAAAACCCCTTCTAAGATGAGCGGATGTAAAGAAGTTTTCGACAGTAAATCGTATCCGAGCTTTGGATGTTGTTTGAGCAGATTAAATTCTTCATCTGTTAACCTAGAGGGCTTATTTAAAATCATTGGATCAATTTTAAACTTCCCGACATCATGAAACAGACCCATACTAGCTAAAAATTGTTGATGCTTTTCCGATAATTTTAGTATTCTTCCTATTTTACTAGCTATCAAACCAACATTAATGGAATGTTTAAATAAATACTCATCCTTAGAGAATCTTTCCATTAGCTCTAAAATACCAACGTCCTTTAAGGCGAACTCCTCATGTAATTCTTGAAATGTATCAACCATTTCTTGAATCTCATTATCATTGAGTTTTGATTTTCCACTAATACTTCTTTGTAACTCTTGGACGGATGAATAAACACTTCTATAAACTACTTCATTTAGTTCTCCAAATTTTTTTCCTATTAAATCCTTTGCTTGGTCGTGCTCCTGTATTTGAATCTTATGTCGACTCAAATAATGCATGTGGTCATCTTTTAATACAGTTCCCTTCTTTAAAAGCAATACACCCGTTAAAGAATAAATATCCTCTTTTAATACCATACCCTTTTTTAACTCCATGTTATAAGCTCCCCTTTTTTATAACAGGTCATATTGCGGTTCCTTATGTGGACATTTAAAAAGTAAAACGAATAATGAAAAAAGTGTTACTTTGAATCATAAATTGTCGAGCAAAAGGTTAATTTTTACTATTGTAATTTTTTATCTTAATTTTACTATAATTGGATTTTTTGATTTGGTAAAGAAAAAATTAGATTTTTCTAAAAGTCTTATACAATAGATGAGCTCCCTCTATAAAAAGCAAAAAAACCACAGCATTAGTACTGTGGCAGGAGAATCTTTTAAACAAAATATAAAAACAAATCTTAAGATTTCTTATTTTTCTATAACAATCGCCTGCTTGCCCATTTGCTCCCAAGCTTTAATAAAACTTTCGCGGTTGAGCTTTCTATTTTTGACTCCATAAGGATCATTTACATAAATATGAGTTTCATCATAGCCTGTGATGGCAACACTATGTTCACTGAACGTAATATCAATTTTTCCTTGTGGCGTATCCCACGTTTGGAAAACAGTGACTGGCGCAAAGTTTGAAGTAGTAATAATCCACACTGGTAGCCCTTGCCCGACCTTTTTTAATACATCCTCAAATGGGTGATTGGTTAAATTCACAGCACGATCACCGACATATTTTTGAGCCAATTCTAACATGGGCCCATTGTAAACACCCAGTCCAGGACCCTTCGCCATATTTCCAACGAAGCCGGCATTTGGATTTCCCTTTTTCCCATTATTATAAGTTAACGGAACTGTTTTAATATTTTCAGCTAACTCATTTTTTGTCACTTTAACCCCATGATAGTTAAGAATCATCGCTAAACTTGTAACCTCACAGCCATTATAAAGCTTGGGTGCGTCCATTTGATTTAACAATGGTACATCCAGGATGATATTGTCCGGAATACTTGACTCTGTATTTGTTAATTTCACTTCATTTACTGGCTCTGCTTCTTCTTGTAGGACTTCTTTATTTGCTGTTAGTGACTCAGTCTCCTTTTGCGGTTCAACATTCGTAGACTTTGTTTTCACCACTTCTTTCAATTGAACGACATCTTGCCAGTTAAATTTACCTGCAAAAATTGTATTTGCTCCTATAAAAGATATGATTAGAATAATAATGATGAATAACAATTTTTTCATAGACGAATATACCATTCCTTATGATAGACTTTGTTAACAACTAGCAATCTAGTAAAATACTACTATATAACAATACCAAACATTACTAAATGGATAAAGGAAAAACTTTTCCAAAATTATCATAATCCTTATACCTTAACTTATCCTTAAGAAAATCCCCTCAGTTTTTAGACCAAGGGGGAAAATAAGAATATTCATATCCTGCTTTGATTAATTTTTCGAATGACTTGATTAATTACTTCAGAAAAAACTAAGCCGAAGGCAATAGCTCCTGCAAGCATCAATACTTTTGCTGCAGAGCCTAGTGCTGCATTGTAATTATTCTCCACAAAGTTCCGCATCGCATCATAGGCTAACCCACCTGGTACTAATGGGATAATCCCTGCCACACTAAAGATAATGACTGGAGTTTTGTAAAACTTAGCTAATTCCTGACTCAGAACCGCAATAAAAATCGTGGCTGCTAACGTGGCAAAAATGGCATCATTGGAATATCTCTCGAGAAGATAGTAAATTAACCAACCACCCATTCCAATCAATCCACATTTAACCAAAGTCTCTTTTGGTGCATTAAAAAGGATGCCAAAGGCTCCTGTTGCTAAAAAACTTGTTATTAATTGACCTAGAATTTCCAAGTTCATTCAAGCCACCTTTATAAAAACGATAACACAACGGCAATGCCCGCTCCAATGGCAAATGCTGTTAGAAATGCTTCTGCCCCTTTGGATAAACCCGATACTAAATGCCCTGCCATTAAATCTCTAATTGCATTGGTTACTAAAAGCCCCGGCACCAACGTCATAACAGAGCCAATAATAATTTTATCTAATTGATTTCCTAAACCCAGTTTAACAAACAATACAGATAGTAAGCCAATTACAAACGAGGCTAGAAATTCCGAGAAAAACTTAATTGGAACAAAACGATGAAAGTAAACAAAGCTTAGATAGCCTAACCCTCCTGTGACCATTGATGGGAGAAAATCATTCCACCCGCCATTAAACATAATCATAAAGCAGCCGCTGGCTAATGAAGCAGCTGACACCTGATACTTAAAGGGAAAGGTCACATCTAAGGAGTCAATTTCTTTTAATTGCTTTAATGCTTCATTTATATTCATTTCACCACTGCTGATACTTCTAGAAATGCTATTTACCATAGCCACCTTTTTTAAATCCGTAGACCGCTCTGAAATTCGTATGAGCTTCGTTTTAGTTGGTTCTGTACCTTCAGCTGAAAATATGATTCCGGTTGGGGTCACATAGCTGTGTGTCGTTTGAATTCCAAAGGCTGCAGCTATGCGCATCATAGTATCTTCCACTCGATACGTCTCTCCACCGCTTTGAAGCATGATTTTTCCAGCGAGTAAGCAGACCTCCATAATATCATAGGTTCCTTCCACTTGATTCTCCATTAATACTCACCACATTATCTTTACATTTGTTACTTAGTTTAATCAAAATTAGGTTATGAATCAATTATAAGCCCAAAAAAACAAGTTCCTTATTAGCTTGGAACTTGTTTTAAGTCTTCTTCTTGGAATTTCCCGTCCATAATTAATACTTTTTCAAATGCTTCAACAATAGATGCTTCGTAATAACGACCTGACAATCTTTTTAATTTTCTAATCGCTAGAGCTGGGTCCATTCCTTTTCTATAAATCCTATCCGATGTCATCGCATCATATGTATCAGTAATTCCAATGATTTGCGCTTCAAGAAGTATTTGGTCACCTTTAAGTCCATTTGGGTATCCCGAACCATCCAGCCGTTCATGATGCTGTAAAATAATTTCTCCTATATGAGAATAATAGGTGGATTTAACCATTTCACAGCCGTCCGCTGAATGCTTTTTTAAGATTTCATATTCTTCAGTCGTGAGTCTTCTAGGTTTGTTTAGAATTTCTTCTGGGACATTAATTTTTCCTATATCGTGAAACAAGGAAGCAAAGTATAGATTTTCCAATTTTTCTTTAGAAAGTTGTAATTGTTTAGCAAGTCTAATTGAATATGTTTGAACCCTTGCACTATGTTGGTAGGTATATTTGTCTTTATCTTCTATTTGTTTAACGATTTTTGTTAGTTCATCAATACTTCTGCTTATAAAATGAAAGGCTGGCTTAGTGGTAAACCAAATAAGCTTCATATTAGTCAAAGCTTTAAAATAAGATGCTTCCTCAAGATGATGTATATAAAAATAGTCCCCTGTTTTTAAGTGAATTTCAGTATCTTTTTCTTCATAAACACATTCTCCATCAACTATAAAAAAAAATTCCATTGTTTCAGGTTCATCACCTGGAAAGACATAAAAAGTTTTTCCTACACTAATAGTTTGTAGTATTACCTCCGATCCATCACCTTTGGCAATCAAACTAAATTCTGAAGTTGAATCAATAACTTTTTCTAAAAATTTCTCGTTCGTTCCAAGGTAAAGACCCTTCATTAAAAAACCCCCAGCTTCTTAATGACAAACTCGAATCGGGTCAATCCAAACCAACCTGCCCCCTATTTCCACAAGTGTCCAGTACGCTTCTGCTTGGATGCCCTTTTCTGCTGCCTTATTGATTGCATCAGTAGACATTTTCAATGTTGTATTATATAAATCCGTTATTAATTTATCGAGATCGTTAGTAAATTGTTCTGTTCTTTCATTATATTTTGTGTCGCCTTCATCAAGTTTTTGGATATCACTTATGTACTTTGCTTCTAATTTATCGGCATCACTTACTGCTTTTGCAATTTTTTCTTCAATTTCATAATTCGTTTTTTCAATGGAAGCAATTACCTTGTCATAATCAGTACTTTTGGTTTCTGCTGCAAATGCGCTTGTTCCAAATGCTACCAATAAAAGAATAGAAATCAACATGGCGAATACTTTTTTTAACATGAGTTTACCTCCACTTTATAAGTTCATTATAGGAAATTGTACTCACAGTCATTATAATTGCTGAAATTATATATTACCACAAAAAATGCCATATTTTACAGAAAAATAATATAATTTTCTGTATTTCGACAATTATATCGATGTAGTATAAGCTACGTCTACTTTTCTCTAAAAAGCAAGCAAGAAAGTCGATGTAGAAGGCTCCTACGTCTACTTTTCTCTTAAAAATAAGCAAGAAAGTCCATGTAGAAGGCCCCTACGTCTACTTTTCACTTAAAAATAAGCAAGAAAGTCCATGTAGAAGACTCCTACGTCTACTTTTCTCTTAAAAGAAGGCGAGAAAGTCCATGTAGAAGGCTCCTACGTCTACTTTTCTCTTAAAATAAAGCGAGAAAGTCCATGTAGAAGACTCCTACGTCTACTTTTCTCTTAAAAATAAGCAAGAAAGTCCATGTAGAAGGCCCCTACGTCTACTTTTCACAAAAAACAGGCGAGAAAGTCCATGTAGAAGGCCCCTACGTCTACTTTTCACTGAATTTTTCAATGAAATGTAATGTTTTCTCAATGATTACTTGTTGGTCATTATCAAGCGTTGCCACATGATAACTCTCCTTCATAAGATGAAGCTCTTTTACCGAAGAACTAATAGCTTCATAAATGATTTGTGAATTATTAGGTGGCACGACATGATCCTCTTCCGATACAAAAATCAATGCCGGACAGGTAATTTTATGAAGGTCTGCTTTTACCTGTTCCATAAAAGTGAGGATTTCCTTAATCGATTGAACAGGGGTCTTTTCATACGCTAATTCCTTCACATCTGCTTTTTTAATATCAGACCCAATTGCATCTAAAAACCTTACCCCTTCTAACTGTCGGACAGGAGCCATTTCTGGAATATCCACAGCGGCGTTAATTGGGATAATCGCTCGAATCTCAGGATACTTTTCAGCCATATAAAGAGTCAATGTGCCCCCCATCGAAAGACCAGTGACAAAAATCGTATCGCAGCGTTCTTTTAACCATAGGAATCCTTCTTCAATAGAAGAAACCCAATCCTGATAGGTGGTTTGTTCCATTTCTTCATAGTGTGTTCCATGACCTATGAGTCGCGGTCCACATACCGTGTAGCCCGCTTTCGCGTATGCCTCTCCTAGTGGCCGCATACTTTGGGTGCTACCTGTAAATCCATGTGATACTAAAATTCCAACATTGCTTCCCTCAAAATAAAACGGTTCTGCACCTTCTAATATTGGATATTTGCTGGTCATACTCTTCCCTCCATCACATTATTTTTCCTCACTTAAGATGTATTCGCTTCCATTAAATAATTACCTGCCTGTGAATAAGTGATTTCTAGTGGATATGTTAATAAAAACTACATTATTTGTTGATATCCTTGATCATAAAAAAACAACCTATCCACAATGTGAATAGGTGTCTATTATTTTATTTCTGTTTATAATAAGTAATCGCTAAAGCAAACGCTAGAACGGTTCCTTTTACAATATCCATGGCATAATACGGTACAGACATCATGACAAGGCCATTTTGCAGAATACCAATTAATACCGCCCCGATAAAGGTACCAAATGCATTTGGTTTACCGGCTCCCAGAACTGAAAATCCGATAAAGGCTGCAGCAACCGAATCCATGAGGTAGGGTGCACCCGAGTTAATTTCTGAAGTCATAACCCTTGATGCAAGGACAATTCCACCGATTGATGCAAACAAAGCAGAGAGTAAATAAGCTGCCACTTTATATTTATTAACAGGGATCCCTGAAAGTCTTGCAGCCTCTTTGTTCCCTCCAATCACATACATATAACGCCCATGTTTAGTATAGGTCAGAAAGATATGTACAAGAATGACGGTAATAGCCATGATGATAATAATCCATGGCACCTCACCAATTTTCGAAAAAAATGGACTGATTAATCCCGTTGCCATGGATCCATCAGGCATCACCATATTTTGAGAAACAGTCGCGCCTTTTGTATAGGTAAGTGCGGTCCCTTGAATGATAAACATTGTCGCTAAAGTCATTAGCATGTCTGGGATTCGTAACTTTACGATCATGAACGAGTTCAAAGCACCTACAATTAAAGAGGCACCAATCGCAGCGATAATCGCGATAACGGTATTTTGAGAAAACCAAACAAACATAGAAATGACGATGGCATTCGATAACGAAGCAACCGAGCCTACTGATAAATCGAATCCATCTACAGATAATGAAATGGTAATCCCTATAGCAATTATCGTCACAATCGAAATCGAGCGGAGGATATTGACGATATTACTGCCCTGAATAAAGCTTGGATTAGCCGCTGAAAAAATAAGAATAAGTGCAAGAATCGTGATAATGGTCCCGTATTTATATAAAAATTGAAACAACTCAAATGCTTTTTTTGTTGGGGTCTGATTCTTTGCTGTAATATTTGTCTCCATTTTACCTGCCCCCTGTGGAATAAAATAAAAGTTCTTCCTCGTTTGTTCGGTTCGTTTCTAACTCTTTTATTGATTCTCCATCATATAGAATGTAGACTCGATCCGTAATTCCCATAATCTCTGATAGTTCGGAAGAAGCGTAAATAATCGATTTCCCTCTGCTTGCCAATTCCGTGATTAGTTCAAATATGTCTTTTTTGGCACCAACATCCACGCCTTTGGTTGGTTCATCAAAAATATAGACATCAGCATCAGCTACCAGCCACTTTCCTATTGCGACCTTCTGCTGATTTCCTCCAGATAGATTTTGAACCTTTGTTTCTTCAGAAGGTGTTTTAATTCCAAGCCGGCTAATCAACTGCTTGGCTGTTTCCTTTTCTTTCTTTCTATTTAAAAAGCTAAATACGTTTGTAAAACTGCCCAAATTAGCCGCTGTCAAATTGGATTCCACTGATTCAAGGACAAGAATTCCTTCCTTCCTGCGTTCTTCAGGCACTAATGCCATTCCATTTTTCACCGCATCATACGGGCTATTCAAAGTTAGTTTAACCCCATTAAGAAGGACTTCTCCTCCAGTTAACTTTTCAGAACCAAAAAGCGCCTTGCAAAGCTCGGTTTTCCCAGCACCGACTAGCCCAGCCACTCCAACGATTTCTCCAGATTTCACATGTAAATGGAAATCTTTAATTTTACTTCTATCTGAAAGTCCCTTCACTTCAAGAACTGTGTTTCCAATTCTCGTATTCTTTTTCGGAAACTGTTCCTCCAGCTTTTGGCCAAGCATGTGCTCCACCACTTGATTCTGTGTGTTGTCTCTGAGATGTTCTCTTTTACAACAAATTCTCCGTTTCTCATTACTGTAATTTCATCACAGATTTCAAAAATCTCTGGCAGGCGGTGAGAAATAAAGATAATCCCGACATTTTGTCTCTTTAATTCGTGGGCAATTCGAAAAAGCTCGGTCGTTTCTGTATGACTTAAGGGTGCAGTGGGTTCATCTAGAATCAGATACTTACACCGATTCGAGACAGCTCTAGCAATGAGAATCATTTGCTTTTCTGCTAGAGAAAGCTCACTCACAAGCTTTTTCGTAGAAAGTGTAATATTCATATCAGCCAGGATTTGTGCTGCTTTTTGATGAAGAGTCTTCCAGTTCATCCACTGCTTTTTTCCCATATGATGAACCGTGTCCATCAACATAATATTTTCCGCAATCGTTAAATTAGGAATAAGTGCCGTATCGACTTCTTGATAGACAATCTGTATGCCCGCATCCTGGGCATCTTTTGGTGATCGGATGTTCAAAGATTCCCCGTCCAGCACAATCTCACCGGTATAATGATTATAAGCCCCTGAGAGGACCTTCATTAGAGTTGATTTCCCTGCACCATTTGCTCCAATCAATGCCTGGATCTTTCCCGTCTTTGTTGAAAAATGAACCTGATTTAAAGCTTTCACCCCTGGAAATTCAATAGTTATATTTTTCATTTCCAATGTTGACTGCATGAAATTGTCCCCCCTATCAAGCAAACACTCTCTTAATCAAGTGAAAAAGAGAGTGCTTATTGTAACAATTAATTATTTATAATATTTTTTTAATGTTTTCATCCAATCTTCCTCGAATGCATCTGATTGGCCCCATCCTGAAATAATTTTTGATAGATTAACCATGTTAACAGGATCTTTAGACTTTTGAAGATTGTCTTGTGAAACTAGAGAAGCCTGCAAATCATAGGTTTGTGGTGTTTCTTCACCTGCAAGTTTTTTAGCAAGCAATCTTAAATCCACCGCACCAATTAGTTTAGGATCGACGGCAGCTGTGTATTTCCAAGCACTACCTTTTCTTTGAATCTCTTGAAGGTCCGCATTCGAAACATCAATACCATAGATTTTTACTTCTTCACGGCCCGCCTCTTTTAGGGCTCGTGCCGCACCAATAGCAAAGGCATCCCAAGTAGCAAAGATGGCATCCAACTTTCCTTTTGGATATTTATTTAACATGGCAGCTACGGCGTTTTGTGTTTGAACACTAGTATCTGCAGCGGCTACACCAAAACGTTCCACTTCTTTAATTCCTGGATTTTTTGAAAGTACATCTTGGTACACTTTATTTCGTCTAACCATTGGCGGAAAACCGTCAACCCAAAGGTACGCAATATTGGCTTTGCCCTTCGTTTCCTTTACCAGCTGATCCAGTGCTAAAGTTGCCAATGCCTCGTCATCCTGTGATGTAAGTGTTACTCCCTCCACTTCAGCCAACTTTGGATTAGAGTCAAATGTAACCAAACTTTTTCCTTTTTCGACGATCTTCTTTACATCGTTCACCGTCGCATCATCATCACCGTGTGAAATGATGAATCCATCATAGTCCTGATCTAAAGCCTGATTTATCGCATCATGGAATTTTGCAGTATCACCGTTTGCAGTAAATACATCCACTTGCAATCCCAAAGCTTCTCCCTCTTCTTTTGCACCTGCTAAGAATTGAGCTGTGTGGTCGTCACCGCCAATTTTACGAATCACCTTAATTTTTAATTGGTCGCCTTTAAATTTTTCCGGTACGCCTTCAAGTGATACATTTTTATTTCCGCTTGCTTTCTTCGTTTCTCCCCCTGAAGCACACCCCGTGAGTAGCAGGCTTGCAGCCAACGTCGATACAAGCACACTTTTGAAAATATTTTTTTTCATGATAAAGCTCCCCCTTTTTGTCTTTCTTACCAAAATAAACTATTCCCATTGGAGAAGTTTTTTTATGTAAAAATAAAAAACCTCTCCAGAAAAGAGAGGTTTCATCACAAATGTTGGACTACTCCTCTCTCATCTCTCAAAACATTAAATGTTTTGCAGGATTTAGCACCAATTCCTTTTATGGAACGGTTGCTGGGCGTCATCGGGCCAGTCCCTCTGCCACTCTTGATAAGAGAACGTATTATTGATTTAAAGTATTAAACTAAATTTAAACTCACATTAACAAGTTGTCAATAGTATTTTTAATATTTTTAATAAAGTAATAACTCCTTTTTAATCACATTTTACGGAATTGGGAAAACTATATTAAAAACTAAACCCAGTTATTGCTTTATTCTCCTAAGAAATTTCGGTATGATTATATTTAGGAAACCGAAATAAATTGTAGAAAGAAGTGTTACCATCCATGAATAAGCAGGAAAGTGCAAAGCGTAATTTATTAATTATGTGGTTTGCAAACTTCTTCGTTGCCGGTAGTATGACGATGGTCATGCCGTTTATTTCGCTGTATATTGAAACGTTTGGGGACTTTTCAGAGAAATATGTCCAACATTGGTCGGGTATTACTTTTGGGATTACCTTTGTTTCTGCCTTTCTTTTTTCACCAGTTTGGGGGAAGATTGGAGATCGCTATGGTAGGAAAAAGATACTTATCATTTGTGGATTAGGGATGGCTGTATCTATCTTTTTAATGGGATTTGTTCATTCAGTCTGGCAGCTGTTCTTGCTTCGGTTTTTTATGGGCTTTTTCTCAGGGTTTATCCCGATGTCACAGGCATTCATCTCCACACAAACACCAAAAGAGATTGCTGGTCGTGTCCTTGGGACATTACAAACAGGAAGTATTACGGGTTCGTTGTTAGGACCCATGCTCGGAGGAATTTTAGCCGATACACTCGGTTATGCAACCACCTTTAAATGGACTTCGATTTCCATATTCATCTCTGCCATGCTTGTCATCATTACGAAGGAATTTCTCGTGGAACCAACGAAGGGTACTAAATCACATTATTCTAGTAAAGAGGTTATCAAACACATCGTACGAAATCCTGTTTTATTAACCGTATTGCTTATTTCATCTCTTGTACAAATAGCCCATTTCAGCATTCAACCAATCCTGTCGTTATTTGTAAGTGATTTGCACGGGCCAAACAATGTTGCTTTTTATTCAGGGATTGCTTTTTCCGCAGCGGGAATTGGAAACTTACTCATGTCACGGAACTGGGGAAAGATTGCAGATAAATATGGGTATATCAAAATATTAGTCATACTTCTATTTTCAGCAGGGATAGTGTACTTACCAGGAGCGATCGTGACAAGTCTTTGGCAGCTTGTCATCATCCGAATTGCCTTAGGTGTAACCATCGGAGGTATCATTCCTGTCCGGATTGCTTATATCCGCCAGGAAGCGCCGATTACCATGCAAGGTGAGGTCCTCGGCTATAACAATAGTCTAAGATTTCTCGGTAACATCATTGGGCCCATGTTGGGGGGCTTTCTTTCTGGATACTTTGGCTTTTCCGCTGTTTTCATCAGCACCAGTGCTTTATTGATTATGAGCGGACTGATTTTGCTCGTATCATTGCTTCGACATCCTAACCTTGTTAAACATACAGCTTAATAACTTATTTAATAACAAAAGTTACCAAAAACTTTATTGAAATACATTAGGTTATATCGAAAATATATGATACAATAATTCTACCATTTGAATTACTGTTTCATTTGTGTGCCCTACTCATTCATGAGTGGGGTTTTTGTTTGTTTTTTTTAAAATAAAAAAAACAGACTCTATAAAATAGAGCCTGTCTTATCCGACATCGTTATTAAGCTTTACGAACGTTAGTAGCTTGTGGTCCACGTTGACCTTGTTCTACTTCAAAAGTAACTGCTTGACCTTCGTCTAATGATTTGAAACCTTCGCTTTGGATTGCTGAGAAGTGAACGAATACATCGTCTCCAGCTTCGCGTTCGATGAATCCAAAACCTTTTTCTGCGTTAAACCATTTTACTTTACCTTGTTCCATGTGTGTTTCCTCCTGCTGTGTGCTTTTGCACACATTATGGTACTATCCTTGCACTCAGTGATCATCAAGACGAAAAGTTAATCTTATACTATCCTTTACACCGAACAAAAATAATTCTTCCTTAGTATAACATTTCACTTAGGTATTTGCAAGAAGACAATAAAGACCGTCCTTTTAGCCACTCATGTTTTACCGCCCGCGGAAGGCGAAGCGCCTTAAAAGGACATCAACATCCCAATTTAACAGAGCTTATTTTTTTGCAATATTGGCTTGCAACTTGGTAAAATCAAGATCCTGATAATAGCTATTCTTGACCAAGATATTTGGACCTAAGCATGAAACAGCTGGGCAATGACAGCTTAATTCCTTTGCAATGCTTGTGTTTTGCCAAGCTTGATAGGCCTCTTCAAGTGTGGTTGTTTGGATATTTCCTAAAGGAGGCGTATCTCCAAAATCCGTTACAATGATATCACCGTTAAATATATTCACATTCAAGCGGGAACGACCATCTGGATCATTCCGGACGGTTACATTTTTACTTTGATATAACCTTTTTAAAAGCTCTAAATCCTCCTGTTTACTACTGCAAGCATAAAATGGCAGTGTTCCAAAGAGCATCCATACATTTTCATCCCTTATATCTAATAAATGATGAATTGCATCCCTAATTTCATTTAATGATAATGATTCAAGATTACTGGCGAAATCACTCGGATACATAGGATGCACTTCATGGCGTTGACAAAGCATTTCATCTACGATTTGCCGGTGAATCTTTTCCAAATGAGGCAGTGTCCGCTTATTTAACATGGTTTCAGCCGAAACCATTACTCCTGCTTTTACCAGTTCCCTGCTATTTTCTATCATTCTCGTAAAATACTTTTCTCGCTGGCTATAATCAGGCTTCCGCTCCATTCTTGCAAAGCCGGCTTCTACAAAATCGTCCACTGTTCCCCAATTATGTGAAATATGTAATACATCCAAATACGGAATTACTTCTTCATACCGATTTAAATCAAGGGTTAGGTTCGAATTCATCTGTGTTCGAACTCCGCGCTCATGGGCATACTTTAAAATAGGTACTACATAATTACTAATAGAGCTATGGGAAAGCATTGGTTCTCCCCCTGTAATACTTAACGAACGCAGATGCGGAATTTCCTCTAACCTTTGTAAAATAAGCTCAATTGGAAGTGCTAACGGGTCCTTTGTTTGGAGGGTGTATCCTACAGCACAATGCTCGCAGCGCATATTACATAGAGTGGTAGTCGTAAATTCGATATTGGTAAGCAGAGGTTTTCCGTATTGTGTTACATCTAAATAAGCTTCCCAAGGATCGAACTGGGGGGTAATTTTATTTAATGTTTTCATACAAACTCCTTTATTTTTGTAGTAAGAAAAACCTTATTATAGCGCATCTTATAGCCATGTTGCTATTTATATTAGTTACAAAAGCATATGAACATAAATTGAGAATATTCTATGGCAATTTCCTATTTTCCGTTGGGTAAATGAAGTGATTCCCGTATAATACATATTTGTTCCATGATTATTGAAAAATAAAGGGATAGTAAACGAATTGTGAATGGTGGTAGTAGAAATGGAAATGCAGCCTTTGCATGAAGCAGAAAAATTAGCCTTAAAAAAGATTAAGATATTTCGCCAAAGCATCCTCCGATATATTTTACGCTCGATGCTTGCCAGTATGTTTATTGGTTTTGGGGTCATTGTTGCGTTCAAGACTGGCAATTTCTTCTATGTAGTAGACTCACCGTTTGCCTACCCAATGGCCGCTCTTACTTTCGGAGCAGCGATTATATTAATCGCCTATGGTGGTGGTGATCTTTTTACTGGAAATACGTTTTATTACACCTATGCTGCACTCCGTAAGAAAATGACTTGGATAGAAGTACTAAAGCTATGGGTTTGCAGTTATGCAGGAAATATCTTAGGTGCGGCTGTCTTTGCTTTTATTATTTTCACCACAGGACTTTATGCTAGCTCGTCAGTTAATGGATTTCTCCTCCATGTCGTGGAAATTAAAATGCAAGTCCCTACAACAGAGTTGTTTTTCCGGGCAATCCTTTGTAACTGGCTTGTTTGTATGGCCTTTTTCCTTCCAATGGGGTTAAAAGGAGATGGACCAAAGATGTTTGCTATGATGCTGTTTGTCTTCTGTTTCTTTATTTCCGGATATGAGCACAGTATTGCTAATATGTGTACCTTCGCTATTGCCTTAGTACTAAATCACCCAGGAACGATTTCATGGGGTGGCGTGATTCACAACCTTGTTCCTGTTACAATCGGCAATCTGATTGGTGGAGCTGTATTTATGGCAATGATGTATTATTACGTAAATAAACCGTTTTTAGATGAATATCAGGAATAAAAATAAGGCTGACTCCTTTCTAGAATCAGCCATTTTTGTAGTAACATTGTCGAATGCTATCATCTTATCCAATTATTAGGGAATATCGACAAATTCCCGGGGAAATAACAACAAATTCCGGTGATATATCGACAATTTTTAAAATTCCCCAACAACTATAACGTTACATTTTATTTATTTTTACTTAAAAAATAAACATAGGCTTTAACCATAAAGTAGCTAACCTCTTCTGGAAGGAGTTCCTTAATGGGCTTTAATCGATCACGCCCCGCTTCTTCCACTGCTTTTTCTAAAAGCGGTACGTATTCGGCAGGGATATGTTTTGAAAAATCGACCTCTAACCCCTGCTGCGCACATTGAATTAAGTGATTCTCCACTGTACTAACCGCTAAATCACGCTTCTCAGCAATTTCCATTATTGAATAATCACTTTGATGTAATGTCAATGTTTCCAAATGCGAATCAGTGACGGTCCTTTTTGCCTGCTTCTTCGGCACCTTCTCTACAGATCCATGCTCACTCTGATAATCCGGATTGTCTTCAACGAATGTGAGTATTGCCTCAATAAACCGAAGTCCATATTTTTGAAGCTTAAGTTCACCCACACCGCTTACCTGTAAAAACTCCTCGTTCGTGATCGGAAGTTTGACACACATATCCTTTAAGGTAGCATCAGAGAAAATAACAAATGGTGGTACTTTTTCCGATTCAGCAATTTGTTTTCGTACCTCACGTAACACTTCAAATAACGGATCATTCTTAGACACTTGCTTAACCTGAACCGTTTCTCTCCGGTATACCTGTTGCTTTCCTAATAGAACATCTTTTCCCTTAGGAGAAACAAAAAGAGTAGGAAATTGTCCTTGCTCAATGGCAATTAACTCTTGTGAAATCAAGAATTCAATAAAATCACTTACATCTTTTGCACTCTTCTCCTTCATAATTCCGTAAGTAGGCAGCCTGTTAAAACCCATTTCCGCCACCTTTTGATTTTTCGATCCTGTTAAAACCTGGGCTGTGATGGTTTTTCCGAAGCGCTGCCCCATCCGAATGACACAAGACATGACCATTTGTGCTTCTCTGGTTACATCTATGCTAGTTCTTGTATCCAGGCAATTCCCACATCGACCACAAGATTCAGTCTCCGTTTCACCAAAATATTTTAAAATAAATTCCTGCAGACATTCTTCCGTGTGGCAATAGTCTACCATTTGCTGAAGCTTGTCCAACTCTTGTGTCATGCGGGTTCTATCACTAGATTGATCGATAAGAAATCGTTGGACCTGCACATCCTGTGGCGAATACAACAGAATACATTCACTTTCTAGTCCATCACGTCCGGCACGGCCTGCTTCCTGGTAATAGCTCTCCATATTCTTCGGCATTTGATAATGTACGACATATCGAATATTGGATTTGTCAATCCCCATTCCGAAGGCAGAAGTGGCGACCATAACCGTTGCCTTGTCCTCTAAAAAACGCTCCTGCTCATGGTTTCGCTCCACATCTCCCATCCCTGCATGGTAGCGAGCAACATTGATATTTTCTTTAGTAAGTCTTTCATAAAGTTGATCTACATTTTTCCGTGTCGCGGCATAAATAATCCCGGCTTCTTTATCGTTCTTTCTCAAATAGTCGAAGAGATACTTTTGTCTATCTTGACCTTTGATAACGGCGAAGGACAGATTTTCCCGTTCGAATCCTGTCATAATCGTATTTCTTTCATCAATGCTTAAAAGACGGCAAATATCCTCACGCACTCTTGGTGTTGCTGTCGCTGTTAGCGCAAGAACATTTGGACTTTGCGGTAGGGTATTCAGCATTTGTTGAATATGGCGGTAGCTGGGACGAAAATCATGTCCCCATTGTGAAATACAGTGGGCTTCGTCCACGGCTACAAGAGGGATGTCCATTTCTCTTAAGTCCTCGATAAAATCTTGTGATTCTAATCTTTCTGGTGCAATGTATAGCAGTTTGTATTTCCCTTGCTTTGCTTCAAGAATCCGTTCACTTGCCTCGCTAAAGGTTAATGAGCTATTAATAAATGTGGCTGAAATTCCGACCTGAATGAGGGCATCTACCTGGTCCTTCATTAAAGAGATTAATGGGGAAATGACAAGCGTGGTTCCTGGTAGGACAAGCGCAGGGATTTGATAGCAAATCGATTTACCACCGCCCGTGGGCATGACGCAAATGGTATTTTGTCCGTTTAACACGGATTGAATGGCCTGCTCTTGTCCCGTACGGAAGGAGCTGTAACCAAAATGCGTTTCTAGTAATGGCAATGCTTTTTCAAACAAAGGAGTTCCTCCTCTCAATTTGGATTGTGTCTCTTAGCTGAAAATAATCATGATTCTATTATACTGCTTTTTGAAAAAAAATTTGTGAACTTTCCCGGTTGTCCATGCAAAAAAGATCTCTTATTCAAGAGACCTCGCTAACACTTTATACACTTTTCCAAAGTTTAAAAAACCGGAGGATAATAGAACGCCTGAAATCACCATGATGGTTCCTATTATTTGAACCATGGTAACGGGGGTTCCTGTTGCGATTGAGATAAGCATGGTAACAACTGGCACAAAATTAAAGAATACGGCCGTATTAGCCGGTCCGATCATCTCCATTGCTTTGTTCCACCACAGATAGCCTAAGACACTGGTGAATATGGCCATAAATATAATGGCTCCCCAGGCTGCTATTGGTACATTGGTGGTGACTGGATTCGCACTTGATGAAAAGGCAGCTAATCCGATAAGGCACAAAGCACCGACGATCATCGTGTAAGTAGTAGTTTCTAAGGAAGAACTCGTTTTTAAGTACTTTCTCCCTAATACCCCATACAAGGCCCAGCACACATTCCCCGCTAAGATGAGCAAGTCACCCTTTGAAAAAGAAAGAGTTTGAATCAATTCCCAAGATCCTTTAGTCAATACGAGGGTTACTCCTACTAAGGCAAAAATAATTCCTACGGTTTGTTTTTTGTTGATTGGTGCCTTTAAAATAAAATAAGCCAATATAGTAGTCACTAGTGGATTCGTTCCCATAATTAAGGCTCCATTTAATGGCGAAGTATGGTTCATTCCGAAAAAGAAAAAGGCATTAAATCCAAAAATCCCTACTATCCCAAGTATGGTATAAGTGATTCCGTGCCTGCGAATGGTTCCCCATTTTACTTTCTTTTGAATAATTAGAAGGGCAAACATAACCAGTGCCGCAATCCCAAATCTCCATCCTGCTGCACTTGCTGCGGAGAAATATTGAACGGCGTACTTGGCGAGGTTGAAGGTGGCACCAGTCACTAACACAAAACCAATTAGCATTCCAACCACTTTACCGTTTTTCATTCCGGTCCTCCTCCAGCATGTCTTGATAAGTTGCTAGCTTCTCTTCCGTTAGCTGAATGACCATTTCCAATTCTCTTTTTTGTTGCTCCAATGTCAGCAAATGCTTTTCTAAAATATTCTTCCGTTTTTGTACTTTCTTACTTCTGTCTTGCTCAGCATCCTTATTTTCTAGAAGACATCCATCTACCAAGAACTCTTGAATATCTTCTAAAGACATTCCGGTATTTTTAAGAACCTTCATGAATTGCAGCAACCGTATTTCCCCTGCGGTATACAGCCTTTTTCCACCTTGTCTTGTCGGTGACGATAAAAGGCCAATTTTTTCATAGTATCGTAAAGTATGTGCCGAAAACCCTGTCTGCTCTGCTACTTCTGAAATACTATACATAACACAAACACCTCCTATACACATGCTACAACTTAGAGTTAGCTCTAAGTCAACATTAATTTGGAATTTTTTTCTTAATTAAAAAAACTGCCGATTACATCTCGACAGTCTAGATCTTTTTATACAAATAGATTAGTTAAGATTTGGTCTTTGTGCTCGCCTTTTTTAGGAGGCGGCGAGATTACTTCCTGTTTTAAATCACTATGCATCTTCACCTGACAATCCCCCCATGAGGAAGTGAAAATCAATTCTTTTTCTTTAAAATATGGATGATCGTTTAGTTCACCCACTTCCAACACAGGCGCCATACAGCAATCTACCTTTTGAGCAAACTCAATCCACTCATAGAAGGTTTTCCTTTTAAAAAGGGTGGTGATTTCTTGAAAAATCGGGTTAGCGTCTTCCGTTTTAGAAAAGTGTGCCGTGATCCACTCTTCCCGTCCATGGGCTCGACAAAAATTCTGCCAAAACTTTGGCTCCAATGCACCGATACTCATATACCTTCCGTCCTGCGTTTCGTATAAGGCATACGAAATAATGCTTCCGTTCAAGACACTGATTCCTCCCGCTTCGCCCGTTTCTTTTTCAACCATCACATGGTTTCCCAGCAAGGATACAAGCTGATCCGTAATGGAAATAGAATGATAACTCCCTTTTCCCGTTATAAATCGTGAGACAAGTCCTGCAAGGATTCGTTCATTTGCTGCAAATCCACCTAGATAATCAGCAATTGTAATCGATGGGTGAACAGGCTTACCCTGTTTATCCTTCAATTGAGCCAATACACCGCTTAACGCCATATAATTGAGATCGTGGTTTCCAAGCTTACTCAGCAGACCGTTTTGTCCATAGCCCGAAATGGAGCAATACACAATATCAGGCTTCACTTTTTGAACCGCCTTAAACCCAAGCCCAAGTTTCTCCATCACACCAGGTCTAAAACTCTCAATAAGGACATCCGCATGGGCAATTAATTTTAGTGCTGTCTCTACTCCGTCCTTCTCCTTCAAATTCAAGGTGATACTTTTCTTTTGCCGGTTATTCGCTAGAAAAACAAGCCCTGAACCCTGTTTCGATATTCCTGTATTTCGCGCAGGGTCTCCTTCAGGCGGCTCTACCTTGATGATTTCCGCACCAAGATCAGCTAATCGCAAGGTCGCATACGGTCCTGGCAAGTAGTTGGTGAAATCTATTACTTTTATTCCTTCCAGCATGATTAGGACCCTTTCCTTTTACGAATTTTTCGAGCCTGGGGCAAATAGCTCCTCCAGCTGCTTTCGAAGCACAAATTTTTGGATTTTCCCACTTGCATTTCGTGGGAGTGCTTCACAAAAAACGTATTTTCGAGGCCTCTTATAATTCGCGAGTTTGTCACTGTTCTTGCAGTATTCATCCAGCTCTTGTTCTGTCACATTAGGGTCCTTTTTTACAACGAACGCTGTAACCGTTTCACCCCAACGGTCATCGGGCTGGCCAACAATCGCCACATCAAGGACACCGGCATGGGCATGCAGAAGGTCCTCTACTTCCCGTGGATAGATATTCTCCCCACCGCTAATAATCATATCGTCTACACGATCATTCACCCATAGATAGCCATCCTCATCTAAATAGCCGATATCTCCAGAATGGTACCAGCCTTTATACAGGGCTTTCTCTGTTGCTTCCTCGCGATTGAAATACCCTGACATCATACATGGGCCTTGGACAATGATTTCTCCCGTTTCACCTGCAGGAACCACATCGTCCGGATCGGATGGGCCATCCTCTTTGGTACGGACAATTCGGATATCATGATTTAGGCATGCCTGGCCGGCAGAGCCTGCTTTTGTTAGCTGATCTGTTTCTGATAGAAAAGTAATAGCTGGGCCCATTTCCGTCATTCCATAAGCTTGGACAAGAGCAATGCCTAAGCGATCATGGCAGGCATGAACAAGGGACGGCGCCATTGGTGCAGCACCATATAAACCTAGCTTTAAACTTGAAATATCGTATTGATTGAGGTCTTCTTGTAAAAGCATGTTCCACATGGTCGGTGCAGCGAAAAACTTTGTAATCTTCTCCTGACCGATTAGCTCTAATACTTTTTTAGGATTGAATTGGTGAAGGACCACATTTCGTGCCCCCACATGAATCCTCGGCAAGATGGCACAATGGAGTTCTGCACAATGGAACATGGGTGCGGTTACAAGTCCAACATCTGTCGCTTCGTATTTAGTCGCCCCGATGACTAGTAAGCTTTGTTCGACCATGTTCCGGTGGCGGTGGAGGACTCCCTTTGGCCGACCGGTTGTCCCACTTGTATACATAATGGCATATAGGTCATTTTCATTTACTTCTGCATGGATCTCTTGAGTTGAGCTAGTGGTCAGTTTTTCTTGGTAGTTGGTTGCATAGGCAGGTGTGTCTTTATCAATAAACCAGAAGGCACTTTGAGGGAATCGGTTTTCAATAGCAGCAATGACAGGCTCTAGTGCTTGTTCAAAAAGAACTACTTTTGGGCTCGCATCAGATAAAATATATGCGACTTCCTCCGGCATTAAACGGAAATTAATCGGATTGAATACTGCACCAATTTTGGCACAGGCGATAAACGTGGTTGCGAGTTCTTCTGTATTAAAGAGGAAGGTGGAAACCCGGTCGCCTTTTTGTACCCCTTCGTCTATTAGTGCATGTGCTAGTCGGTTGACCTGTTCATTCCACTCTTTGTAGGTATAACGGGTATTTTTCCTGACATCATATAGGGCTTCCTTATTTGGGAACTTTTTTACCGTCAAATCAAAGATTTTTCCGATGGTTGTACTCATTTAACCGCCTCCGTTTAATAGTTTGGTAGGCAATCGGTGTTGGCCGATTGCCTTTTTTGTGTTTTTTGCAGGAATTTTTATCTCTGATTGCTGCTTATTCGCGAATCTTAGGCTTTTATTCTCGAATTTTGAGTTTTTATTCGCGAATTTTTGGTTTTTATTCGCGAATATAGCCCATTTATTCGCGAATCTAGTTCCCTGATGATTATATGAGCGTATTTCAAGTTAATATGAGCGAATCCTAAAGTTATATGAGCGAATTTCACTAGTTTATGAGCGAATCCAAGATTCCCAACCTAAAACTTAATCCAATCTCTCAATAATCGTTGCATTAGCCATGCCATGACCTTCGCACATGGTTTGCAAACCATAACGGCCTCCGCTCCGCTCCAATTCGTGCATCATCGTCACCATCAGACGAGCACCGCTGCCGCCTAGTGGATGGCCAAGTGCAATCGCACCACCATTTGGGTTGAGCTTAGCTGGATCTGCACCCGTCTCTCGCAACCAAGCGAGTGGAACTGGAGCGAACGCTTCATTGACTTCAAATACATCGATATCATCAATCGATAAGCCCGATTTTTCCAAGGCTTTCTGTGTTGCTGGAATCGGCCCTGTCAGCATTAATGTTGGATCTGAGCCTACAACCACACGTGTATGAACACGGAAGCGTGGCTTTAACCCCAACTCTTCTGCTTTTTCACGAGACATCAACAATAAGGCAGCTGCCCCATCACTAATTTGGCTCGAATTCCCCGCATGAATGACTCCATCTTCCTTAAATGAAGTCCGCAATCCAGCTAAAGCCTCCAATGAAGTTCCTTTTCGAGGACCAGAATCATCCTTAACCACCGTAGTTGTGCCATCTGGAAGTGTCACTTCAAGTTGGAAAATTTCTCTTGCGAAATACCCTTCCTCTTGTGCCTTTAATGCTTTCTGATGGCTCTCAAGCGAGAATTGGTCGAGCTCCTCACGAGTAAAGCCATAGTTTTCGGCAATCCTTTCTGCAGACAATCCTTGATGAATCATTTCGTATTTAGATTTTAAAGTAGGACTAAAAGGTTCCTCCGCCCCTTTATAGTTGGAGCCCATCGGAACACGCGACATGCTTTCCACTCCACCAGCAATCACCACATTCATATCACCAGCGAGAATCGCCTGTGCTGCAAAGTGGACAGCTTGCTGACTCGAACCGCATTGACGGTCAATCGTTGTTCCAGGAACTTCGATTGGGAAGCCAGCAATTAATGCCGCAACTCTAGCAATATCTCCCGCCTGTTCCCCCGCTTGAGTGACACAGCCTAAAATCACATCATCAATAATCGCAGGGTCGATTCCTGCCCGGTTCACAAGCTCTTTCAATGTTAAACCCGCTAGGTCGTCTGGACGAATATCCTTTAACAACCCATTTCTTCTTCCAACCGGAGTACGCACACCTTCAACTATAACTACTTCACGCATCGTTCTCGTCCCCTCTTTCTATAATCCTAAGTTTTTCGCAATAATCGTTTTCATAATCTCATTCGTACCGGCATAAATGCTAGAGACCGGGATATCACGGAATCGTCTCGCAATCTCGTATTCTTCCATATACCCATAGCCACCGTGGAGCTGCATACATTCCGCCGCAATCCGTTTAGCAATATCGGTTAACTTCCATTTTGCCATCGACACCTTTGTCACTACGTTTTTCCCTTCAATATGCTCAGCAATTAACTGATCAAGGAAAGCTCTGCCCATTTCAATTTCCGTGGCCATCTCGACAATTTTAAACTGCGTATTTTGAAACTGGCTGACGGGTCTGCCGAACGCTTCTCTACTTTTCACATAATCCATAGTCATTTTCAGCATTACTTCCGATGCTGTTTGCGCCCCAATCGCTACAAGAAGTCGTTCCTGCTGAAGCTTTTCCATTAAATAAAGAAAGCCTTTGCCTTCCTCACCAAGCAGGTTTTCCTTTGGTACACGACAATCCTCAAAGATTAATTCCGCAGTATCCTGGCAATGGAGTCCGACTTTGTTTAACTTTCTTCCTCTTGAAAAACCAGGAGTATCTCGTTCGATGACAAGCAGGCTGACTCCTTTATGCTTAGGAACGGCTTGTGTATCAGTCTTCACAGCAACAACGACAAGGTCTGATTGGATACCATTTGTGATAAACGTCTTTTGACCATTCACAATATAGTGGTCACCATCCAGCTTGGCAGTTGTTTTAATATTGGCTAGGTCTGAACCCGTACCTGGCTCTGTCATCGCAATAGCGGTAATGATTTCACCGGTGACACATTTAGGTAGCCAGCGCTGCTTTTGCTCCTCTGTTCCGTAAGCTGTGATGTAGGGAACGACAATATCATTGTGAAGGCCAATTCCAATTAAACCGGAGCCTACACGTTCCAATTCTTCATTAATAACAACCGCAAAGCCCCAATCCACCTCACTGCCGCCATATTTCTCATCAATATCTGGACATAGGAAGCCCTGATCCCCCATCTTCTTCCAAAAAGAGCGAGGAATCATCCGGTCTTCTTCCCACTGCTCATAAAAGGGATATGCTTCTTTTTCTAAAAACTTTCTTAATGATTGGCGAAATATTTCATGGTCATCAGTTAAATATGGATGTTTCATTTCAAAAACCTCTCTTTCATTATGAGAACGCTTACGATTTTATGCACAAATTTACTTCACATTACTCTCAGTCCGCATCTTCTGTCGCAGCTGATATTTTAATACTTTTCCAGAGGCATTTCTCGGCAGCTGCTCCTCGATAAAAATCCGTCGTGGCACCTTATAACCTGCAAGCTTTTGACGACAGAAGCTTCGCAGTTCCTGCTCGTCAATCACAGCCCCCTCTCTCGGTACAACGATAGCACAGACTGCCTCACCCCAAACTTCATCCGGCAACCCGATAATCGCGGCATCAAGAATACCAGGATGCTCAAAGAGAACACTTTCAACTTCCACCGAATACACATTCTCCCCGCCGGAGATGATCATATCTTTCTTCCGGTCCACAAGCGTAATATAGCCTTCCTCGTCAATCGTGGCTAAATCTCCTGTATAAAGCCAGCCATCCTTCAGCGTGCTCTTCGTCTCCTCCGGCTTTTTATAATATTCCTTCATCACCATCGGACTGCGAACAATAAATTCCCCAATCACGCCGGGCAACACATCAATTCCTTCTTCATTCACCACCCGTGTTTCCGTTAAGAAAATGGGCTTCCCACCTTTTCCAAGATGATTCTTATGTCCCTCGGGATCGAGAAGAATGCCTCCAGGTCCTGCTTCCGTTAAACCGCACAGGTTGTAAAACTGGTCTGTTTTAAATAGCTGCATGCTTTTTTTGACCAACTCAGGTGCCATTGGTGCGGCTCCATACCCAACTCTCTTTATGGAAGATAGATCATAATCTGCTGCATTTGGTACTTGGAGAAGGAAGTTATACATAGCTGGAACGGCGAAAAGATGGGTAATTTTATGCTCTTGAATGGCTTGAAGTGTTTTTACTGGATGGAAATCTCGATGGATAATATGGGTAGCACCAAGTGCCACACCGGAAATAAGGAATAGGTTCAGCTGTGCTGAGTGGAACAGTGGTGCTAAATGCAGAATATGCTCATGTGGCCGGATTCCCATATTGATGACAACAGAAATGCCAACTTTAAAAATTTGGTCATGTGTAAATAATGCTCCCTTTGGCCGCCCCGTTGTCCCTGAGGTATAGAGGATTTCTAAGTCGTCCTGCTGAGATACCTCTACATTTGGTTCCTCTTTGTTAGCGGATAGAATTGTTTCATACGAATAGTAGCCTGTTGTTTCTGGTTCACCACCAACGGTAATCACCAACCGAACACCCGCACCTTGCTTCGCTTCTGCAATGATTGACTCAAATTCCTTGTCACAAACGACAACCGCAGCGTCAGACTGCTGTAAAATATATTGAACCTCTGAAGCCGTCAGTCGGAAGTTAACTGGAACAGCAACCGCACCAATTTTGGCAGCCGCAAAAAAAGTAAACACAAAGTGATCCGAATTTTTCATCATTAATGCAAGCTTATCACCTTTTTTAACTCCCTGATTCATTAAACCGTGTGCCAGTTGATTGACTTCCTCATTAAATTGAAGGTACGTATAGCGTCTGCCTTCACATTCGATAGCTAACAATTCAGGATATTTGTTCGCATTTTGTGTTAATAGGCTGCCAATATTCATAATTGGGATCCTCCTTTAATAAAAGACTCAACCGTTATTCTTGCAATTTTTGTGCCAATATTCAGAAAAATAAAAGTAGAAGCCAACACAGGATTCTTCAAACTTTTAGTTGTATTTCAACCATACACAGACGACAAACTAATGTCCAAAAATTGGACACTATGAAACGAGGGAGACGAAGTGATGTATTCACGTCTCCCCTCACCACCCGTTGTTCCTAGGTCGGCAATTTATATTTTTTTATTTTTTCATATAATCCAGACCGGCTGATTCCTAGTAATCTAGCGGCCTTTACTTTATTTCCTTGAACTTGGACAAGTGCCTTTTTAATCGCTTCAAGCTCAGCATTTTCAACTAAGGAAACATTCCCCAATGGTTCGAAAATGGTCACCTTCTTTGTTACATAATCAGGTAGGTCCTCATATTTAATTTTTCCACTTTCAGCAAAGGTCATGGCCCGTTCCATCACGTTTCTTAGCTCACGGACATTCCCAGGCCAATCGTAACCTAGCAATGTTTCTCTTGCCCTTTCCTCTATCCCCATTATGCTTGTGCCCAATATTTGATTAAGTTCAATCATGAATTGTCCTATTAAATGGTCGACATCATAAAGGCGTTCCCTTAGAGGAGGAACGTTTAATGAAATCACATTGAGGCGGTAGTATAAATCCTCTCTAAACGTTCCTTCTTTGACCATTTCTTCAAGGTTACGGTTAGTAGCGGCGATAATTCTGACATCCACCTGAATTCTTACCGTTCCACCCACCCGATAAAATTCTCTCTCTTGAAGGACACGCAATAGCTTTGCCTGGAGCGCTAACGACATATCTCCAATCTCATCGAGAAAAAGAGTCCCTCCATTGGCCAAATCGAACTTACCTAGCTTCCCTTTTTGTCTCGCTCCTGTAAAAGCTCCTTCTTCATAGCCAAAAAACTCCGATTCTAGCAAATCCTCAGGAATGGCTGCGCAATTGACAACAATGAACTTTCCCGTACTTCTAGCACTACTTTTATGAATGGCGTGTGCAAATAGTTCTTTGCCCGTACCACTTTCTCCGCGAATCAGAATGGTAGAACGGCCTTTTGCTGCTTTTACCGCACTTTTCTTCAATTTTTCCATATAGGGGTCGACGGTTAAAAGATGGTCCCATGTGAACCTCGCTGATTCCGACTTCTGAAATTGCTGATGATAAAAGCTTGCCTTATTCTCTGCCTTCTGCAGCTTTTTAAATAGCTCGCTTACCTCGATTAATTGCCGGAACACCACCTTACCTATTGCACCAATCACCCTTCCGTCCTCTACAATGGGGATGCGATGAACGATATATTTAATGCCATTAATCTCTAAAAACCCGCTTACTTCAGCGGTTTCGGATTCATAAACCTTTTCTAAGTGAAGCTGTGGCAGTGCTTTCTCAGCTGGTTCGTGTAGCACAGCTTCGATTTGAAGATTAAATAATTCTAAAAGAGGAGGACTGACCATCTGAATCTTTTTCTTTTCATCCGTCATGACAATCCCGTCAAATGCATGGTCAATTGCTGTTTCCAATGTTCTTTTCAATGTTTTAATCGTTTGTAATTCCTGTGAGGTTTGTAAAAGTGACATGACCATATCTGTCTTTGTTAAAATTCCAACCACTCGGTCTTGTTCATCGATAATCACACCTGTTCCAACCTGACTGGTTTTTACAATCCTCTCAATCTGTTCGTACGGAGTGTTGATTTTTAATGTTTCAACCTGTTTTTTTATGTATTCTTTGATGGGAGTGATAAGGGGACATTCTGCTCTGACCATTTGGTATAAGCTGCTTCTAGTAAAAACACCTAGCAGCTTTCTGTCTGAATCCGTTACTGGAAGCAGGTTCCACTTCTTTTCTTGCATGAGATCAAGGGCTTCTTTAAGTGTCGTTACTTCTGTTACCCTACAGTCCACTGGCGTAATGATATCTTTAAATTCAGGCATTTCGTCACCACCCTCTTTACATAGTTTTATTGTATCAAAAAAAGAGTGATTTTTTTGACTATTTTTACAACAGACATTCTTTCAATTTTATACAGGGTAACCAAAAAATGAAGAAATCCCTAAAAATCCTTTTTCATTACCGGGAAAGCAAGGAATACCTAAACTATTGTCGAATTTTTAGATAAATAGGTGTTATATCTTAAATACTAGAAATTTATATATTATAGACAACTAGGAGCCTTCCATAGATTCAATCTGCAATGGACACGTAAGGCTCAAATGGGGGACCAATTATGAAGAAATTGGAATACAAGAGATTTGAAGAATTACTGTTTCAAGATTCCTGTAGAATTATTGAAGAATTTTCAAGCACTGAACACAACAGAGACGTCTATGCCTTCTGTATTTACACACAATTAGACCACGGTAATATTGTCCTATTTATCAACACATTGGATTCTTTTAATAAAAAAAGAAGTAGTGGCACCTATTACACTATTGAAGATCCATTCTACGGGCTTAGAAATCTAAAATATAGCATTAATGACTTTGGAATCCCTTTTAAGTTCTCCAAAGATATAGAAGAATTCGCATCCCGCATTGCAACTCAAGAATCGGATGAGTTCGAAGGATGGGACCCACTAATCAAATGTGCTATCAATGTATGCAATCAATTGGATGAACATTTCAACTTAATGAACCTGACGGAGGATTTTATTGCTTTTAACATCATTCACGATATGGATTATGATGAACAGATTAACCTTATAAAAGAAACAGTTCCGTTGGAAAAATTGTATGCTGCCTTTCCGGAAATCGCGAGGTTCGAACAGCTGCAGGTCAACCTTCACCAAATGAGCAAGGAGGAACAAATGAGTTATTGGATAGCGGCATATGAGGACTTTGTAACCGAGACAGAGGGTGAGGAAGTCAACTATTTAAAGGCGTGCCGACGGAATAAGTATGATGTTGAAAATATCATTAAAAATTTTGGGAAAGACATTTCACCCAAATTGATATCATTACTTCAGACGTACGGGAAATGTGAGGAATTAAACCATGATTTCGCTTCTTTGCCAAAAGAGGAAAGGGCGAAAGGCGTAAAAGAAGATAAAACTGGCACCCTTAGTGTATGGACGAAGGAAGGAAAAATCACACACGAATTAATTGACCTAGTTAAATCAACGGGAGACGAAGAAATGGTAAAGCCGTTGCACGAGTTGCTACAATATTGGTTTACCAAAACAATTGCCTATCCATATGACGGTATCGGTAGGAATGTTTCTCTTCTTGCAAGAGCGTTGAATTCCCTATCTCCTGGTCAATTTCCCTATCCTTGTATAGGCCGTGGAAATCGATTGGAGAACTATCATCATTTTAACTTAAACCTATAATTCTTTTTTTAATCTTGCTAATCTCTAAATATAAATAAAAAATGACTATCAAGCAATTTAAAGTTGATAGTCATTTTTCTTTATATTATTAATGAGAAGATAGTTATTGTTCTCCCCTACATCACTTTATTATTTCGGCTGCATTCTGATGGCTCCATCTAGTCTGATGGTTTCACCGTTTAGCATTGGGTTTTCAATGATACTTTGGACGAGCTGAGCATATTCAGTTGGATAACCAAGCCTTGGTGGGAACGGCACCATTTTCCCAAGTGAATCCCTAGCTTCCTGTGGAAGAGTATCAAACATTGGTGTGTGGAAAAGTCCCGGTGCGATCGTCATCACCCGGATTCCGTATCGTGCAAGCTCTCTTGCAATCGGTAAGGTCATGCCGACAATTCCACCTTTTGAAGCACTGTATGCTGCCTGGCCGATTTGACCGTCAAAAGCAGCCACAGAGGCAGTATTAATGATTACACCTCTCTCGTTTTGTTCATTTAATTCGTTGCTCGACATTTTCTCAGCTGCAATCCGAATCACATTGAAGGTCCCAATCAAATTGACATTGATGACCTTTGAAAAAAGAGCTAGGTTATGAGCTCCATTTCTGCCAATGACTTTTTCAGCAATCCCAATTCCCGCACAGTTTACAACCGTATTAACTTCACCTAAAAAGTCAGACGCTTTATTAACCGCTTCCTGGATGTCCTCTTCCTTCGTGACATCTGCCTTCAAAAATAAAACTGCTTCCCCTAACTCAGATTCGAGCCGCTTCCCATTTTCTTCAGACTGGTCAAAAATAACCGCTTTTCCGCCTTTGCCTACAATGTTACGCACAGTCGCTTCTCCAAGTCCTGAAGCCCCGCCTGTAACGATGGCACGACAAGCTTGCATATCCATCCTATTAACCCCCTTAAAAGAATTCTATTTTGTTAAATTGCAAGAATTGTGCCAGTTGGATATTTTAAGGTTGGTAAAGCAGTTGTCTTATATTCATTTTTTATATGTATATCGTTTGGACAGTTTTCACAAGAATATGACCGAAATTTGTACAGTCTCAAAAAAAGGTCAGGCCCCATTAATAGGAGGCTCTGACCTTTTTCTTAGAAACGATATTTTCCTGTGACGTAGCCCGTTTCTTTTTTTCCATAATAATAACTAAGGCAATAGCAACTAGTAGAAAAAGACTCGCAATTCGGAAAATCGACGCCGTATCTACAAACTGTGCAAGGGCGCCAAAAATAACGCCGCTCAGCCCGATCCCCAAATCAATGGAGGAAAAAATCATTCCATTAGCTACACCACGACGATTCGTTGGTGTCATTAATAATGCCCAAGACTGAAGAGTAGGGATTAAACAGCCAAAGCCCAAGCCAAAAAGTACGCCTGCAACAGCAATTAAGAGGCTTGAATGAGCATAGGAGAGTACCCACATGCCGATAAAAGTAAGGATGGTGCAGAAAAGAACCAGTCCGATTGGGCCTTTTTCATCAAACCATTTTCCCGCAATCGGCCTTGCTACCGTAGCCATCAACGCATTAAAAATATAAAATAAAAAGATTTGATCGATGCCTCTTTCTTGACCAAAGATGACAATAAACGTCACGATTGATCCGTAGCCAAGATTGATAATAATCGTTATAAACGCAGGAAACCAGCTTGATTTTTCAACTAACGACCCTACATAGGAAAACTTTAAGTCTTCTTTTTTCGTATGTAGGACAGCTTCAGGAGTTTGATAACGTACAATCAAAAGCAACACAATTGCAATAACCCCTAAAAAAGCTGAAATATAGATGAGATTAGTAAATGTAGTAATTTTATATAGAAAGATTCCTAGACTTGGCGCAATAATCATCCCAATCGTAATCGACAGGCCGAAATAGCCCATCCCTTCACCAAGCCGTGAATTAGGAATAACATCAACTGCTGCCGTCCCGTTAACCGTTGTTGACCAACCCCAAGCTAATCCATGGACCAAGCGGAACAATAGAAAAATCAGAACTACTTGTGAAATCGGATAAAGAATGGTAATGAGTAAGAGCATAATTGCGCCGGATATTACCAGTGCTTTTCTCGGTTTATATTCAAGCATAAAGCCGATAAAAGGCCGGCTAATGACAGCACCTATCGAAAATAATGCCGTTACTAACCCAATCTCTAATCCAGATGCTCCAATTGACTTTATATATGGCGGTAGAGTCGGAATAAGCATTTGGAATGACATAAACACAAATAAGTTCCCTACCATGAGCATAATAAATGACTTCGTCCACAAACGCTCCTTCATCCTACCACTTCCTTCCATCAAAAAAGAACCTTCTCCGAGAAGATTCTCATTCATTTATTTTATTTCGTATCACTAAATAATAGCACAGAAGCTGGAAAAAGGAAAACAGAAAGATTATTCGAAACAAGTTAATATTTCTGCCTATTTACGTTATCATTAAATCAGATAAACATCATACGAACGGAGGATTCATATGCAAAAAAGAAAGCTAGTCATCACCCATAATTTAGATCTAGACCATATCAATCTACTGGAAAATATCTTACCTGACTGGGAGTTACTCATCGGTAAGGACAAAGAAGTTTGGCAGGAACATTTGCAAGAGGCCGAAATTATCGCTGGCTGGAAAAAAGGATTGGAAGAAGAGATTCTTGCCCCGCAATCCAAGCTTAAATGGCTGCAAACCTGGAGTGCTGGTGTGAATAACTTACCACTAGATGAATTAAACAATAGAAACATAACAGTTACCAGTGCCAATGGTGTTCATGCGTATCCTATTTCCGAAACGATTTTCGCCTTGATGCTAGGCCTAACACGTAAGCTGCATACATATGTCAAAAACCAGCAATCAAAAACCTGGCACCACGCACACATGGGACTAGAAATGCATGAAAAAACAGTGGGGATTATTGGCGTTGGTGAGATTGGAAAAGAAACAGCGAAGATTGCCAATGCATTTGGAATGAACGTCCTTGGTGTCAGGCACTCAGGTCAGCCAGCAGACTATGTTGATGAAATGTATAGACCAGACCAATTAAATGTATTGCTCCCTAAGTGTGATTATGTGGTGGTGACGTTACCTCTTACAAACGAAACTCATCGATTATTTGGTGCTGAACAATTTAAGCAAATGAAGTCTTCTGCCTTTTTCATTAATATTGGTCGAGGTGAAATTGTGGTGGAAGAAGAGCTTATACAGGCATTGAAGGATGGAACCATAGCCGGTGCCGGATTAGATGTATTTGAAAAAGAACCGCTCACAACAGAGAGCCCATTATGGGAAATGGAGAACGTCATCATTACCCCGCACACTTCCGGTTCTACTGAGCATTATAATAAGCGGGTCATTGAAAATATCCTTATCCCGAACTTAAAGGAATATCTAGCAGGAAACATCCCGTCAATTAACCGCGTTGATTTTACAAAAGGATATTAACAAAGGAGCAACAGCATGCAGCAAGTTGTAATTGAAAAAATACCAAAAAAGAAAAAGCGCCTTGTAAAAGCTTTAATATATATTGTTACTGCCATCCTTATTTTCCTGCTAGCCGTTAATTTCATACCGGTTAAGCAAATGAGCCAAAAAAGCTTTTTCAAAAATAACCGGCCATTAGTCATTGCGCATCAAGGCGGTGAGCTACTTGCCCCATCTAATACAATGGCGGCGTTTACGAACGCAGCAAATATGGGTGTGGATGTAATTGAGACTGATCTCCATATTACAAAAGATGGGTATTTGGTTGCTATCCACGATCCGACAGTTGATCGAACAACGAATGGACATGGATCGGTGGCAGACATGACATTGGAGGAAATCCAAAAGCTTGATGCGGGTTACCATTTTAAAGACCTTAATGGAAACTTTAGTTACCGAGGAAAAGGAGTCTACATTCCCACTGCCGAAGAAATGTTTCAGACGTTTGGTGATATGAGAATTGAAATGGAGATTAAGGACGACAATCCGCCTGAACGAATCGAAGAAATGGCCGCTAAACTATGGGCACTTATCGAGAAATATCACATGGAGGATAAAATTCTGGTGGCTTCTTTTGACCAAGATATTCTAGATACTTTTAACAAGCATGCGAAGGACCGGGTAGCCACTTGCGGCGGAAAACAAGAGGTAACGAAATTCGTTGTCTTCCATAAGTTCTTCCTACGGAACCTTTATCAGCCAGAGACTGATTCCTTTCAAATCCCCACCGCAGATAGCGGCTTTGATTTGACCGATCAGAAGTTAATTAACGGGGCACACCGACGTGGACAAGACATAAGCTATTGGACCATTGACGATCCAATAGAAATGAAGAAACTCTTAGATGCAGGTGCAGATGGAATCTTAACCAATCGACCGGACTTACTTTTACAATTAGTTGCTGAAAAATAAGGTTAAGGGCTGCACCACTATGGGCAGCCCTTTTATAGTTTAATTGATATCCACCTTTTCAATATTTCTAAAGGATAAATAAGCGATCACACAGCCGGCAAGAGCAAGGGCGATTGGCACGACAATGAACGAAAAAAGATTTACATTATCAGCAGAAGAGCTCGAGATTGAAACCAAAACGATTGCTGATACTATCGTGGCTGGAACTGACTTTTTCTTCATTCCAAAATACAATGGAATTAAGGCCATTCCTGCTGAGGCAACCGCGCCAAGAGTCATGCTAAGAAATCCATTCACTAAGACATCTGTTGTTAATGCCTTAGGTACAAAATGAAAATAGGAATCGGCTAAATAAAACATGCTACCAACAAAGATGTTTGACAAGAAGATCGTTAGAAATGTAAAGCACGCAACAATAATTAACTTAGAAATGATGATTTTCTTTCGATTAATCGGATACATAAACATCAAGGAAATAGAATTACTCTTATATTCATCAATAATGAGTCTAGAAATCAGCACGGCTGCAAAAATAATAAAGATGCTTCTAATAATACTACCAAATGCCCCGAAAGCCATGTCATAGCTAGGAAATGCGATATTCCCATCACTTTTTTCAGCAAAGTACAACATACAAAGTACGCCTATAACTACCACATTGGCAATCAACACATTTTTAATATATGAAATCAACTTAAACTTTTTTATTTCAAGACTGATTAATTTACGCACTAATACCGCCTCCATTAATAATTGTTAAGAAATAATCTTCTAGTGAATGGTTCTTCTTACTAAGTTCTTCAATCATAACTCCATTTAAAATAAGCGTTTTAGAAATTTCTGCTTGAGAGATTCCTGTTTCATAGATGCGGAAACGTCCCTCTTCTACTACTTTAAAATTAGTAAACTTAAGGACTTCCTCCAATACATAAAGGGCTTTTTTTACATCATGAACGGCTAGCTCAAGATATTCTGTATTTTGCTCTTGAATTTCGGTCATTGGAACCTCTTTTATTAACTTCCCCTCACTAATTACCCCGATGGTATCGGCAATCTGTTCAATTTCACCGAGGATATGGGAAGAGATCAATAGAGTCATACCATATTCACGGCAGAGCATTTGAAAAAGATTACGCAGTTCTTTAATGCCAACAGGATCCATTCCATTAATCGGTTCATCTAGTATTAACAATTCCGGTTTGGTAATAATGGCACGAGCGATTCCGAGACGCTGCTTCATGCCAAGTGAGAAGTCTTTAACGGGCTTATCCTCAATATTTGCTAATTTCACTAAGTCCAACGCTTTATCAATTGCCTTTTTGTCATAGTACCCCATATACTCGCAGTGGAGCTCCAGGTTTTCCCTTGCTGTTAGTCGGTCATAAAAAACAGGATATTCAATAATGCTGCCCATCCGCTTAAGGACTTCATAGGAAGTGTTCGTTAGTTTTTCACCAAAGATTTCGATTTCGCCGCTGGTCGGCTTCACTAGGTTGGTGAGCATTTTCATGATCGTGGTTTTACCGGCACCGTTTGGTCCGAGAAACCCATAGATTTCTCCTTTTTTCACCTTCATATTGACATTTGATACAACGTCCTTGCCTTTATATGTTTTTGTTAGTTGATTCGTATTGATGATGTAGCTCATTTCTATCAGCTCCTCTTCGTCTTTAACTACTTTTATTCTAATCAGCAGAGTTTTCTTTTTTATTAATCAAATCTTACGAAATTCTTAAGAAAGAAAAGGATGTCCCGGAATTCGAGGCACCCTTTGAGGTTTAGTACATGATTCGATTGAGTTTTACAGTAAAGGTAGTCTTTTCGTAAGGCTTACTGTTGAGAAAAATTTGTCCGTCCATTTTCTCTACTAATCTTTTTGTAATTGTTAAACCAAGTCCGCTTCCTTGATACGATTTGTTTCGTGAATCTTCAAGGGTGTACATTCTTTCAAACACCAAATCCTTATGGAGTGCACTAATGCCCTTTCCTTTATCCCATACATCTACATACACAGATTTTTCATCATTTCTAAGTGTCAGACCAAGCACTTTCCCCTCACTACCATATTGAATGGCATTAGAAATCAAATTATTCAAGATACGGTCTAACTCCTCTTCGTTTCCAAGAGCATACAGAATTTCTTCTGGGACATCAATTGCTACATCAAAGCCCTTTGAGGTGAGAACCTCATAAAAGTTTAATATATTTTTCCGGCAAATCTCATTCATGTTCACTCTTGTTAGTGGGATGTCTTTATCCCCAGATTCAAGCTTAGCCAAATCAAAGAACTTCTTAATAAGTTCTAAAACTTCCACCGTCTTACCATGGACTTTTTGCAAAAGTTCATCCGTTTCTTCCTTGCTTCTATTTTGGTCATTTAACATAATCTCAATGTAACCAAGCACTACGGTCAGTGGTGTTTTTAAATCATGTGAGATATTAGAAAGCATTTTCCGCATGGATATTTCCGTCTTATTGTGGCTGGCCATGATTTTCTGATTATGTTCCAAGAGACGATTAATTTGGATTAATAACTGTTTCATATCTTCACTATCGGTATGTAGTAGCAATTTTTCATCCGTTTGTTCATGGATGATTCGCTGCAGCTTTTTGTGGAGATACGTTAAATTAGATTGGTCATTTTTTTTCGACCGATATTGTAAAAAGTTTAGGGAAGCTAATCCTATTATGATAATGATTAAAAATATGACCATTATTTAAAACTCCCCGAGCTTGTAACCAATTCCCCATAAGGTTTTGATGTAATTAGGTGAAGAAGGATCATCCTCAATCTTTTCTCGTAATCTTCTCATATGGACGTTGATTACATTTTCATCCCCGTAGTACTCATCTTCCCAAACTAAGCTATAGATTTGTGCTTTTGTGTACACACGGCTAGGGTGTGAGATAAATAGTTTCAGAATATGAAATTCCTTTGATGTCAGCTTGATTTCTGTGCTGTTCTTATGTAAGGAGAAATTTTCTAAATCAAGCGTTAAATCGCCAGCCGTCAGTACCTTTTTCTGTTGCTCTTGTTCGGTACGCGAATAGTGTGTCGCTCTTCTGATCGCCGCCTTCACCCTTGCCGTCAGCTCAATCATTGAAAACGGCTTAGCGATATAATCATCCGCTCCAAAGCCCAATCCTAACGCTTTGTCTAAATCCCCATCCTTTGCCGACATGATTAACACAGGGATCATGCTCTTCTCCCTTATGATTTTCAAAAATTCCATTCCATCAAGCTTAGGCAGCATTAAGTCCAGCATAATCAAATCAAATGTGTTGCGTGAAAATACCTCAAGGGCTTCTTCCCCGTCAAAAGCAGGTACCACCTCATAGCCTTCTTTTGTAAATTGGCCCTTTACCATATCACTGATGGCCCTATCGTCTTCAACTAACAATATTTTGTGTTTCATTTTGTCCTCCACCCTGTTTTTTCCTATATGGTACATTTCCATAATTTGTGTCGAAATTCCTTCATATGAAAAATAAAAAAATAGATCTAGTCTGAGACTAGATCCGTTTTTCAACATCTTTTCTTATTGATTCAATAATATTCTCTGGTAGGTTGGCCGGAAGTGACGTACCTTCTTTAAATACCCAAGCATTCACTGCTTCCAGGTCTGCCTTTTTAAACGTAATACTGTAGTCATGATTTTGATAGGAAAAGTCCGCTGTTACAAATTCTTCATTATAAAAGTCATCATCAATAATCATATTACTAATTTCAAATGGCTTCACAGTAAGCTCCTTTTTGTCGATCGTTTATGTACTTAGAGTGAACCTTTTCCTCTTGTTTATTCAGTTAATTGAGCAGTCTCCAATAATTTTTCTCCCGTTTTCAATAACGCTAGAATAAACTCGTTTATCTCACCTGTCAGGACTCCACCATGACCAGAACACATTGCCTCAGGGTCAAAGGTAGACAGGATTTCTAACCCACTAAGAAACGGAGGAAGATGTTTGTCTGACACTCCGCCATTTCGTAAATACTTCAACCATTCCTCGCGAAGCTCCGTTCCCACCGAGACCAAACCATCCGGTGATAAGGGGTCTCCGAAAAAGCATAAAAAATCTCCCGTAAACAAAATCTTAGACGGTTTATGATAAAAAACAACTGAGCCTGGGGTATGATAGCCTACCAGCTGACAATCAAACTCTCCAAAATGACCATCGCTTGGCAAATCATATAAAAATTGTTCAGGCTCAGGACTTTCAATCATGTCTCTCTCATTTGGATGAATCACCTTTTTTGCATGTTTAAAAATTGAGGCTGCTTGTACATGATCCTCATGCCCGTGTGTAGCCAAGCAAAGAATCACATCATCGACTGACTTTTCAATACTGTGTAATGCCTGCTCTATGAACACAGCGTGCTGTTGTTTCCCCGAATCAATCAACGTAACCGATTGTTCTTCTACTATAAAATAACAGTTATTATACGAGCCCCAGCTCTCATCCCAAACTGCTAGTACATATATGTTATCTTTTACCGCTTCAAAAATATACTCCACCTTGTATCCTCCTAAAAATTCCTCCCTATTCTCTCTTATATATTCCATAAACCTTTTCTATTTCCTTTTATCCTTTGCCAACTCTCTTCGATTGGCAGCTAGTGGCGGTTGCTCTAACCATCCATTTGCGATCATAATATTTGCTCCATCCTCCGAATACTTTAAAATCTCGGCATTCAAACGTGAATAATCAATGACCATATCACTTCTCTGACTTTCAGCAATAGCGACTCCATAGTTTCCTATACCTGTATAAATCATCAGGCTAAAATGAAACATCATTAATTTATCGGAGAAAGGTGATTCAGTAGATTCCGTTACCTCCTGGTCATAAGACATAGGGGCAGGAAGGGAATCCATCTCCAAATAACTGGTAAACACTTTAATGTGCTTCATGGCAATCTCTTTTCCTCTTAGAAAATAATTACGGACTTTTTTCGATTCCGCCACCTGACTAAAGCCAGTAGTGATACTCATACCAATATGGTTAGACTGGATATTCGCGTATAGATTGGTTACCTCTGTTCCAGTCAGCGGTTCCCGTCTGCCGAGCCCTTCTAAAATAAAGGATTGTTTATGAACAAACTCTACTTTTTGGGGATAGGGTATCGTTGGTGGACGAACAACTAACCCTTTTTCTAGTAGGATTCTTACGGTTTCGGTGTCTAGCTCAAGGGTTGATGTTAAGCACTTGGCATAGAATGAACGAATATCATGGCGATAGACATTCTGTAATATCCTTCCATATGTAATCAGACCGCCTTTAACCATATTTCTAATATATTTTAAGTAAAATATATCTGAAAATAACCGCTTGGCCTTTAAGTTTACATCTTGGTCAGTAAATCCTTGTGGAACTTTTATATCCTCCTTTGTAAAAATGTCCCGAATATGCTCTACATGTTGTTGCGACAAATCCAAAGAGTGCACGGCAACTTTTTTAATATCCTCGTCATCTATGTGTTGTAAAAAATACTTGATCATGCAGATGGACATACTATCCGCAAGATACGAAGTCCACAAATAGGACAATTCTGCTGCCGTTAACTTAATATGATCGTGATTTGCGCTCATCGAATACCCTCCTACATTTATCCATTAAGGAATAATATCTCCAAAATAGATAAATATATGAACAAACAGCTAAAAAGGAGATGTCCTTAGACATCTCCTTGAATGATTAATAAATCGTTTGCATCCCTTTTCCAGCCACTGTCATCCATTCGAATTGACGTAGTCTTGCTTCGAATAACGTCAAAGGATCGCGGAACATTTCGGGATTGGTATTTAATTTGTTCAGCATTTCCTGATTTGTCTGAATCTCCTTACGTGTTTCATCAACAGAACCATTTAAGACGATGGCCGGACTTTTGAAGAATAACGTGACATCCCGTTCCAAGGATTTTTCAAACAACTCAAAGGATTGGAAGAACTGCTGATTAATCGCCGTGATTGCTTCTGAATAATCCTCATTTTCTACAAACGATTTATACTTATTATAGAGCAATGCTTTATTGTGGGAGATGGCTCCTAGTAGCTTTCCAGCACTTTTCAACAGAAATTGCGACGGAGTCCGACGGAGGAGAATATTGACGGTTTCCAACTGGAATCGACTTGTCATACGATCCGTATCGCGACGCCAATCATCCAGTACCTTAAAATCACACTCCAACTTGAGTCGCTCTTCCCCATACATTTGATTAAACCCTTCACCCATCTCATTTAAATATTCCTGACTTTGATTGAACTCCTCATGGCAGGTCTCAATCCACTTTTGGAAGGAGAGGTAGAAATTCGGCATCACCGTTTGTTCTAAATACTCTTGAATCCGTCGATTCATTTCTTCATTAAGCTCAAGGTGAATTTTACTAAAATTACTATCTTCCTTAATCAAAGAAGAACATTCCTGAAGCATCTTCGGAACAGTTGCTGAAATATCCTGCTGAATGGTTTCCTTTATCGCACGATAGGAGCTCACAATAGCCTTTGTTTTCTGAACTTCAGTATCCCTCAGCTGATTTACGGCCCCATTCAACTTTATTAACATTTCTTCATTCCAGCGGATGGATTCTACTAGTTGATTCTCAACTTCAATCCGTTTTTGTAAAAGACTTGAAATCGTTGTCCGAATAAAATACAACAGCTTCGCTAAACGCTTATCTTCTATATTTCTAGTATATTTAATAGACTGAATAAATTTCGTTAAATCCAGTAGCTGTTGTTTTCGATCATATTGAGATGAAAAAGCAAAAACGTTTGCATCCGGTAGATATGAATGAATCAACGACCTAGTTTCATCAAAAATTTGAATAGCTTCTTGCTCATTGTCGATCGTATCCATCTTACTTAACACAAAATGAACCGGAATGTCAGGTGCTAACTCTTGTATTTGACTAAGTACCTTTCGTTCCTTCTCCGAAAACGGAGAATTAGCATCAAGTACAAATAGAATTCTGTCTGCTACATGAAGATTTCTTAATACCTCGAACTGTTCATACTGGTTCCCTTTTAATCCAGGGGTATCAATGAATGCAATTCTATTTTCCTGTAAAAATTGATTAGGGTGTCTAAATTCAATAATAGATTCTAAGGCATTACGGCGTCGATCCATACGTTCTTGGAAATCTGTAAAACCAGGTAAGATGGTGAACGCATTATCGGTAATTTCCAGAATTTCTTCTTCCTCTGCATCAGTAAACATAACCATAGAGGATGTTGGACCATCCTGTAACTCTTCTCCTAACACCATGTTAATAAAAGCCGATTTCCCGCTCCCACTTAATCCTGCAATGAATATATGCTGAGTATCAAAATCACTTAACTGATCAACGATCCATTTCACTCGATTATTTTTACCCATATCATGTGCCTCAGCCCAACTCAAGATGCTGTTAAGTAGTGATAGACACTCATCTTGCTCATCAAAATGTAATTCGGTTGTACTTATTAAATTTTCTGCCTCACTCACAATCGACCTACTGATACTTTCCGGAAACAGTTCATTCCACGAAAGAACTGCAGCGGATGAAATAACTACAGTTGATGGGTCAGCAAGTCTGAGCCAATTCGTTAATAGATCTGGAATAAAACCTTGTAGCATTTTAATGAAGTATCTTCCCTCAATTAAGCTTAAATAGGTTTCCTTATGAAGTTGAGAAAGGACAGACCAGTTACTGCCTCGATCAATACCGAGATTTAATAACAAGTGATTGATTTCTGTAATCCATGTAAAATAGGATTCTTCATTCAGGTAACTCTCCCAAAGTGAAGCAATGAGCTGTTCAAACCTTTTCTGATCGAGGTTAAACAAGAGAATTAACACCTGTGAGAAATAACTTGGTTGATGGTTCTTCGCTACGCCCTTTTCAATATACGAATGGATGACATCAAACCATTGTAACGTTTCCGTACGCTTAGCTTCATTTACTGCTAATTCAATCGCATTGGTCCAATCCTGCTGTTCCTCAAAAAAGGCGCGGGCGATTTCGGTCACATTTGGATAATCAGGATTGGCATTAACCGTCTTTTTAATGGTAGACACTGCTGCCTCTAATTTACCTCGTTCGATATAGAGTGAAAATAAATGTAAAGCGACCTCTGTATTTAAAGTAAGATTATCGGATTTTATGGCTGTATAAATATCTTCTGCTGTAGATACTAGACCAAGCTCATTGTATGCATCTGCTGTATTTTTCTTAGCCCATGGTTCAAGTTCATCGGTGATATTTTCCCATTTAAAAATAGCTGCTTCGTAATCTTTATGATGAAAATACACTTCACCCTGGGCAAAGCGAATCGATGATAAATCAGGAACATCCTTTTGCGCTTCCTCTTGAAATGCTTCACCCAGCACCTGAATGGGGTGAATATCCTCATGTTCATTAATGAACATTGTAAAATAGGTCTTTTCTTTTAATTGCTTTTCTAACGTCATTATATTTCCCTCCAATTGCAACCACTCTATGTCATTCATATGGAAAAGAGGCACAATTATTCCATATAGTATTCGACCTAAGTTCAGAATATAAGTCCCAATTATTAAGATTCTATCAGAGGTATTTTTTAAAAAGATGTCAGTTGTATGTCAATTTGGAGTCAAATGTAACTGAACATGAGAAGAATTGATTAATAAGACAGATGGGACCTTCTTCCCTTTTATACCCTGGGCGAAGTATAATAAAACCAAAGAATAGAAGGAGAAGTTCACTTTGGACAAGGAACAAGCGATCGTTTTATCCCATTGTATTGAAAATGCAAATCACTTTATTTTTGAAATAAAGAAGCTTGAAACAGTTGGTGGAGTTTTACCGAGATTCCATCAATGGACAAATGGAAAAAATACATTAGCTGGATACGAAGTAAAACGGTTAGATAGTGATACAGGCTATTACTTTTTATTCATTGATTGGCATCGAAATGAAAACTACTATTTAGTGATTTATGCACATGACAAGTCCACCACCTGTGCCGAAATTCGGCAAATTCAAGAGATTGATGGAGTACCACATTTTGTTTGGATGTATAAGCCGTTTAAACGAGACGGAAAAAACGACCAAAGAAAAGCCTTTTTCAAACAAATGTTTGGATCGACAACGATTCAAATCAAACTCCCTTCCTCTCCGCATGAGGTGGATGACTTTTTCAACCAATTGTTTAAGCTCTGTCAAAACCGGATTAAAGCCGACAAGATTGTTGACACTTTTGACTTTGAAAATTAGGAAAAGGGAGGCCCTGGAGCCTCCCTTTCTAGTAACTTATTATAAAACCTTACTTAAAAATGCTTTTGTCCGTTCTTCCTTTGGATGTTCGAATAATTCAATTGGGACATTTTCTTCAACAATTAAGCCGCCGTCCATGAAGATCACGCGATCGCCCACTTCTTTAGCAAAGCCCATTTCATGGGTGACCACGACCATTGTCATCCCTTCTTTAGCCAGCTGCTTCATTACCTCTAGTACCTCACCGACCATTTCTGGATCGAGGGCAGAAGTTGGTTCATCAAACAGCATGATTTTCGGCTCCATTGCGAGTGCCCTTGCTATCGCAACCCGTTGCTTTTGCCCGCCGGATAAAGAATCAGGATAGGCCTCGGCCTTGTCTTCTAATCCTACTTTCCGTAAAAGCTCTAATCCTTTTTCCCTTGCCTTTTCTGCTGGCACATTCCTTACCTTCATAGGGGCAAGCATAATATTTTCAATCACCTTTTTATGCGGAAAAAGATTGAATTGCTGAAACACCATTCCCACTTCGGTTCGGACTTTATTAATATCCGTTTGCTTGTCCGTTAAGTCAACACCTTCAATACATACATGGCCGCCCGTGATGGTCTCAAGCATATTTAGACAACGAAGGAAAGTGGATTTTCCTGAACCAGATGGACCGATGACAACTACTACCTCTTGCGGCTTGACGGTCACATTGATATCTTTTAGCACCTCATTCGATCCAAAGGATTTTTTTAACTTTTTTACCTGTATCATTCTGTTGCAAACCTCCTTTCAAGACGATTTAATAGATAGTTTAAAGTTAAGGTTAGCACTAGATAAATTACTGCTGCAGATAGGTACGGCTCCCATGGACGCATGTATTGGCCTTGCATTGCCCGACCCCAGTACATCAACTCAGGAGCAGCAATTAATGCTGCAAGCGAAGAATCTTTAATTAATACGATAAACTCATTCCCAAGCGGAGGAATCATTCTCTTGAAGGCTTGGGGTAAAATAACAAATCGCATAGCTTGTCCATGTGTCATCCCAAGTGAACGAGCCGCCTCCATCTGACCTTTATCAATGGATTGAATTCCAGCACGGAATATTTCAGCCACATATGCAGCTGAATTTAATGAAAGAGCTAATATCGCTGCTACAATTGCATTGGTTGTACCTATAAATGCAGGGACAACCGCAAAATGGATTAATAAAATTTGCACCATTAACGGGGTACCACGGAAAAAGTTAATGTACCAGCTAAAAGGCAGTGCATAAAGCCTTTTTTGCGACATTTTTCCTAAACCTATAAATAAGCCAAGGAATGTACCAATCAAAATACTGGCGACTGAAAAGCCTATGGTTAATAATGTTCCCTTTAAAAGTAAGGGTGCATATTCAACAATTATATCCCACCTAAAATCCATTAAAGATCCCCCTGCCTATTGTGCATTTTTCTAAGTAGAGAAATTTGTAATCTAACCAAAAATTGCGTAACTGCCTATGATTAGAAGTTACGCAATAATAGAAGATTTGAAGAATTAACTATTGTTGATCCTTTAAAACGTTGGTATCAGGTTCCACATCAAACCACTTCTTATAGATTTTTGCATAGGTTCCATTATCAATTACTTTTTTAACTGCCTTATCTAAATCGCCTTTTAGCTTACTACCCTTTGGTAATAGCAAACCATAGAATTCATTTTCAAATGCCCCATCGTCTTCAATGAATTCAAAATTATCCTTTGGATTATTTTTTACGTATGTTTCTACAACTGAATTATCGGCAACAACTGCGTCTACTCCACCATTTTTCAGCTCAAGGATTGCTAGATTGTTGTTTTCAAACTTTTTTAGATTAGAATTATTTTTACCAAAAAGATTTTCCACAACTTCCTGTCCTGTTGTTCCATTTTGTACAGCTATCTTTTTACCCTCTAAATCCTTTGCACTCTTGATAGGGCTTCCTTTCGGTACAAGAATCTCATTCTTTGATAAGAAGTAAGGAACTGTAAAGTCATAGGATTCTTGTCGTTCTGGTGTAATTGTAATCGCGGAAACAGCAAAATCCGCTGTCTTCTTTTCAATTTCAACAAAGATTGGATCCCAGCCAACATGCTCAATCTTTACATCATAACCTGCTTCTTTTGCTACTGCATTAACAAAGTCAACATCGAAACCCACGATTTTATCTTTATCCTGGTATTCAAAAGGTGCATAAGCTGCATCGGTAACCACTCTTAATGTTTTTTCACCGTCGCCTCCTGTTTTACTTGTCCCACAGGCTGATAGAATTAAGAGAAATGCCACCATGAAAACTGTTGAAACTAATTTTAATTTCTTCATTTCTAGACCTCCATTATTTTTTTATAAAAACAATTTTACCAAATAATAATAATATTTTGAATATAAATGATTATAACTTTTTTTGTGTATATATTCAATCGTTATAATTTTCTTACTATAGTAAAACGTTAATAGACTAACGTATTTGGGCACTGGATCTTTAGCTGAAACTTTATTAAAAGAAATTATATTTCAGAATAAATACTAATTATGAATTATTAATACTTGAATACTATGAAGGAAGACTCTATCAGACAATGCCACCTATACCAGACAGAGTCGTATCTACTGATGGAACAGTACTATATACAAAATGGAATATACACTCTGTCCAAAGTTGCCCTGCCTTTTGACAGTGTTTCGTTTTTTTCTGCCAACTCTGTCCAAAGTTGTTTTGTCTTCTGACAGTGTCTCGCTTTTTTCAACCAACTCTGTCCGAAGTTTCCTGGCCTTCTGACAGTGTTTCGTTTTTTTCTGACAACTCTGTCCAAAGTTGCCCTGCCTTTTGACAGTGTTTCGCTTTTTTCAGTCAACTCTGTCCAAAGTTGCCTTGCCTTCTGACAGTGTTTCGCTTTTTTCAAGTCAAGCCTGTCCAAAGTTGCCCTGCCTTCTGACAGTGTTTCCCTGTTTTCTGACAACTCTGTCCAAAGTTGCCCTGCCTTCTGACAGTGTTTCGCTTTTTTCTGACAACTCTGTCCAAAGTTACCCTGCCTTTTGACAGTGTTTCGCTTTTTTCAACCCCCTCTGTCCAAAGTTGCCCTGCCTTCTGACAGTGTTTCGCTTTTTTCAACCAACACTGTCCGAAGTTGCCTAGCCTTCTGACAGTGTTTCCCTTTTTTCTGCCAACACTGTCCCGAGTTGCTTTAGAATCCAGAACAAAAAAGTACATTGAGCAACAAAACTTACGAAAAGAGCTTCTTTAAAGAATACGTTACAAAAGATATATAGGCATTCGCCGTTACAGCCCGAAAGTACCGGCATAATTTATAGGGTATATATCATGTTAGGAGAGATGCCCAATGAACCCTTATGGTTATTATCAACTTCCACAAATGCCTATTGAATATCATAGCTATGTTCCAGCTGAGCAAATGAATTCTTATGTAACACACGATCCTTATGTAACACAAGACCTTTATGCAACCCACGACCCATATGCAACACAAATTCAATATGACCCAAATCGCCAGCCTCAACAGCTAGAGCGTCGAGTCAATCAGCTAGAAAGACAAAATGAGCGTCAGGAAAGAGAAATCAACCAGCTTCAACGAGATGTTAATCAGCTTCAACGCCGTCTACAACGAGTGAATCAACGTGTTCGCGTTCTCGAAAGAAGATTTAACATTCAATTCACTCCATTTGATGGAGAGTATTAAGCCATTTAATAAGAACCAGGCGCGGTGCTGCTTGGTTCTTTTTCAATATAAATCTTACATAGTTATAAGCGATTCTCCCATTGAATTTCGCCATCTGGAAAAATCCTGTTACCTTTTCTTACACAGTTACTGACAAAGGGTACAAATTCAGATAAGTTTTTCAATATAAACACAGAGAGGAAGATCAATATGTATCAAAGACAAGAGATTCAATTAGCTGAAAAGATTCTTCAGTTAGATAGGTTACGAGATGAATTGTACGAAGAACTAATGAAGGTCATGGGATCCCAAGCAAACGACCTTTTAAGAAAACTACAAAATTATTAGAATTATGAGGAGGGGAAAATTTGGCCACTCATTTACGTAAAGGTCTCGAACGGCTAAAACAATTTTATATAAAAAAATTAATGGAATCGGAACAACAAAGCGGTGGTACATCAGCCAGCGAGCTTCATTCCCTTACCATCAGAGAACTCGCAAATCTTTATAAAAAAACATACCCCGCTAATAAGTAATATCACTTCTATTCATATAACCTTTTCAAAATAAATTATGCATTATAGTACCAAAATCCAGTCCAATGTGAGAAAATCTAACGTATAATGTAATGTATATTGCGAATTTTCCAACTAAAACACGAACGGGTGTGGTGAGAGTTTAAATGGGAAAAGATTTATCATATAAAGATAAGAAGGTAATCACAATTGGAATCGTTAGAGATCTAACCGGTCTTTCTGAAAGACAAATAAGATATTACGAAGAGCGGAAACTTATTTTTCCTGAAAGATCAGCGGGCGGCAGCCGAAAATTCTCTTTTTCCGATGTGGAATTACTGATGGAAATCGCCAATAAAATCGAAGACGGTATCCAAACACACGAAATAAGAAAAGAAATGCTTCGCGAGCAAAAGAAGATCAACCAGGATGCTATTCGCCGGAAGATGATTCAAGGACAGTTGAATGCTCAATTTGGCATTCGGAAAAATTAAGTCCTATCTATCGCCTTGACTCCCTGTTAGGAGCAGGGTTTTTTTATGCTTAAACCTCCCCTTCAACCTCACAAAATACCTCATCCATTAAAAACCATGTTAGATAACCTTACATATTTATAGATTCAGCCACTTATTCATGTAAAAATACAACTACACCAAATGTTAAAAAAATTAACATTATTCTAAAGGGGGAGAAAAATGGATACTTTATTTTTAATGAACAGTTTATGGGTAATGGTTAGTGCTGTACTCGTTATTTTAATGATCGGAGGGTTCATCCTTCTTGAAACCGGATCAACAAGAATGAAGAATGCAGGACATATTGCGGGGAAAACCATCCTTACCTTTGGAATAAGCTCCATCGTGTTTTGGGCAATAGGGTATGGATTGATCTTTGGGAAAGGAAATCCTATCATTGGTTTTTCCGACTTCTTATATTCCGGGTATGATATCAAAGGCTTATCATTATCTGGTTCGGTATTCTTTTTATTCCAATTAGCTTTTGCAGGAATTTCATTAACCATCGCATTTGGCGGATTTGCCGAACGTGCTAAATTGAGTGCCTACCTTGTCTTTGCCGTACTTTTCTCAGTCATCGTCTATCCTCCAATCGCTCACTGGATTTGGGGAGGTGGCTGGTTAGCTGAACATGGAAAACAGGATTTTGCAGGTTCAACGGTTGTTCACTTAACAGGAGCAATGGCAGCTCTTGCGGCTACTATTCTCTTAAAACCTCGGATTGGGAAGTTTAATAAAGATGGTTCAGCCAATAACCTTTCCGGTCATAACCAAGTCTTCACTGCGTTAAGCGTATTACTTTTATGGGTTGGCTGGTTTGGATTTAATGCAGGTAGTACCCTATCCGTTGACAAAGGATTTTTCGGATTCGTAGCCATTAATACGAATCTAGCGGCTGCAGCTGGAACGGTTGCTGCAATGATTATTTCTTGGATAGTATTGGGTAAAGCTGATGTACCTATGATGTTAAACGGCGCGTTAGCTGGTTTAGTTGCTATTACAGCCTCTTGTGCATTTGTTGATACATGGGCTGCTGTTCTAATAGGCTTTATTTCCGGCATCCTCGTTTTTTATAGCATTCGGTTCTTTGAAAGCAGAGGAATTGATGATCCGATAGCAGCCTTGTCTGTGCATGGAACGGCTGGTGTATGGGGGACCCTATCCACTGGGTTCTTTGCAACAAAAGAATTAGCCACTGTTGGAAAGCCTGGGTTATTTTACGGAGGAGGATTCCACCAGCTGGGCGTTCAAGCACTTGGCGTATTCACTTGTGCAGCCTTCGCCTTCATTGTTTCGTTTATCTTACTCGCCCTAATGAAAAAGTTTATGAATGGACTGCGTGTAACAGAGGAAGAGGAAATCATCGGCCTCGATATGAGCGAGCATGGTAGCTATGGATACCCAGAATTGCTTACAACTGAGCAAAGAAAGGCACAATAATAAAGTGAATCCGGCGAGACTGACTCCCATTCATGCGGGTCAGCCTCTGCCTTTTTCATTTTCGATAGGAGGTGGTAAGGATGGATTCTACAACATACAAAAACATAGGAAATTATAGAAAGTCTCATATACTACAAGTCTCACATGATCATTTTCAATTAAACAAACTACATCATCAAATTTTGACTAAAGTTTTAGAAGCAGCTATCAATCAGATTTCCGCTCGCTTCGGTCCCCCGCCCTCTCCCTTCTCCTTCTTTGTCATGGGCAGTGCTGGCCGCCAAGAGCAATCGATTTGGAGCGACCAGGATCATGGGATCGTTTATCAGGATCTAAGTGAAGAGGGAAAGCCTTATTTTTTGGCACTTGGAAAAGAAATCTCAAAAGGACTTTATCAAGCTGGATATCCTTATTGTGACGGGGGAATCATGGCAGGTAATCCTTTTTGGTGTAAATCCATAACCGAGTGGCAGGAACAGCTTGCGAAGTGGACAATGGAAGCGTCCTGGGAGTCCATCAGGTATCTGCTGATTTTTCTTGATGCTCGGTCAATTTATGGTGAAGATGAGTATGTGAGTGTGTTAAAACAACAAATCTATCAAACGGTTAACAAAAAACATCTTCATACAAAATTACTCAATAATACATTGCATCTGAAAAAAGGAATAAACGTGTTAGGTCAGCTTTTAGTAGAGACACACGGCCCCCATACAGGTTCATTAAACCTGAAAGAACTCGGCTTTTTACCCTATGTGAATGCCGTACGGTTGGCAGCTATTAAAGAGAATGTGTTGGAAACATCTACTCTATCGCGATTAGAAAAAATACATGCGACATGGCTGTCTGCTAAAGAAAGAGAGTTCTATATCGATCAATTTTCACGGTTGCTTAACTACCGGCTTTTATTTTGTCATTCAAGCGATTATGATTCCGGTCACTACTTGCCCATCAACCGTTTATCGAAGGATCAAACGAAAGAGATAAAAGAAATCATAAAGAGTGGAGCCACCCTCTATCATACCGTTAGAAAGTTACTAGAGAAGGAAGATTATTATGGGGATGAATGAGATGATCCAATTTTTCAAACAAATATCGGGTAAGCTGAGTCCTACTATTTATGCAGGGGTACAAGGGCAAACGACTCCACAGCAAATCGCTTTTCTTAGACAGTTACAAAGAGAAATGAAACAAAAAAGTACCTTAGACTCCCCTCTTAATGAATTGAAAGTAGTCGTGTTTGACTTAGAAACGACTGGATTTTATCCAGACAAAGGGGATCAAGTGATTTCCATTGGAGCTGTGAAGATGGTGGGCTGCCAAATCAAAGAGTCAGAAACATTCTATTCTTTGGTTCAATCGGACCTTCCACTTTCGGAAGAAGTTTCTACACTTACTAATATTCAAGAATCGGAGTTGCGAGCGGCACCGCCTGCATCGGATGTCTTAATCCAATTTATAAAGTTTATTAATAGTGATATTTTGATCGCACACCATGCAAATCATGAACAATCCTTTATGCAAAAAATGACTTGGGACCTTTTACGAACAAAATTTAATCACCGAATTATAGATACGTCGTTCTTAATTCGACTTTTTAACCCTTCTTTCAAATCCTTACCCCTTGAAGAGGTTTGTACTCAATGTGAAATTGAAATAAAAAATCGGCATCACGCCCTCGGGGATGCCACGATGACGGCACAAATTTGGGGCTATTTTTTGCAGCAGGCCCAAATAAAAGGATTTCGTAATTTACAGGAGGTGTATGAATACCTCGCTAAAATAGGTTAATAGAAAACACTATCCTAAAAGTGTTTTCTTCTATCATTATCATTAATATTTTTAATCATTTCAATCGCGAACCTCTTATATTTCCCCCCCAACCTCTCTATTTAAAAAATTTTTTTAAAAATTTTTCCCCTCCTTTTTCCTATAAGAACAAGAATGAAAACGCTACCAATTTTTTTGACTGTTTTGAATTGTCAGATTTTAATGTTGACCATGTTATCTTTTGGTTGTATGATTATCGAAAATAATCATCTAAACATTTACACAGCCTTTGCACATCACGTTTTCAACGATGGGCAAGGGAATTCTTTTTAAAAAAATATTTAATCATTTAAAGCGGTTTATCACTAAAGAGGAGTGGTTAGGTTGGGAAGTCAATGGATATTCCTTGGCGGCGAGTTCGTCAAGAAAGAGGATGCTGTTATTTCAGTATATGATCACGGTTTTTTATATGGAGATGGAGTATTTGAAGGCATTCGTGTATACAGCGGAAACGTCTTTAGACTCGACGCTCACCTGAAAAGACTGTACGAATCAGCTCAATCCATTATGCTGAATATTCCATATACACAGGAGGAAATGACGCAATTAGTTGTTGAGACCATTAGAAAAAATCAGCTGGACAGCGCCTATATTCGTGTCGTTGTTTCACGTGGTAGAGGAAATTTAGGCCTGGACCCTTCATCCTGCTCCAATCCAAACGTAATCATTATTGCTGAGGAACTAACCATGTATCCAAAGGAATTTTACGAAAATGGAATTAAAATAGCCTCCGTAGCGAGCAGAAGGAATCGCCCAGATGTTCTAAGTCCACAAATTAAATCGCTTAATTACTTAAATAATATCCTTGTTAAATTAGAAGCCAATCAAGTAGGGGTTCAGGAAGCCCTTATGTTGAATGACCAAGGTTATGTAACTGAAGGATCTGCTGACAATATCTTCATTGTAAAGAATGGTGTCATTTACACCCCTCCTGTTTACTTAGGAGCTTTAGAAGGAATTACTCGGAACGCCATCATTGATGTGGCAAGAGCCAAAGGTTACGAGGTGAGAGAATCACCGTTTACTAGACATGATGTCTATGTGGCTGATGAGGTGTTCTTAACAGGAACAGCCGTTGAAGTCATTGCCGTTATTGAAGTCGATCAACGGGTCATCAAAAATGGGAAACCTGGTGAAGTTACGACCGAACTATTAAAAGAATTTAGACGAATTGTCACAACAGACGGAGTGGCTTGTTACCCTGAAGGTGCAAACCATGCCATTGTCAGTTAGGAGATAGATACATGCGAAGCGATATGATTAAAAAGGGAATCGACCGTGCCCCCCACCGCAGCCTTTTATATGCCACTGGGGTAAAAACGAGTGATTTAGAAAAACCGTTTATCGGAGTGTGCAACTCGTTCATTGAAATTATTCCCGGACATAAACACCTTAATCATTTCGGTGAGATTGTAAAAGAGGCCATCCGTGAAGCTGGTGGAATTCCTTTTGAATTTAATACAATTGGCGTTGATGACGGAATAGCGATGGGACATATCGGCATGCGCTATTCCCTCCCAAGCCGTGAGATTATTGCCGACAGTGCCGAAACAGTTATTAATGCCCATTGGTTCGATGGTGTGTTTTACATTCCAAACTGTGACAAAATCACACCTGGAATGCTGATGGCTGCCGCAAGAACAAATGTCCCCTCTGTTTTTGTTTCAGGTGGTCCAATGGAAGCAGGTGTATCTCCTTCCACAGGGAAAAACCTCTCCCTCACTTCTGTATTTGAGGGTGTGGGTGCTTACCATAACGGCACCATTAGTCAGCAGCAGCTTCTTGAAATTGAAACTGAAGCCTGCCCTACATGCGGTTCTTGTTCTGGAATGTTTACAGCCAACTCCATGAACTGCCTCATGGAAGTGTTAGGAATGACGGTTCCTGGCAACGGAACAATCGTTGCTACTTCTGAAGAAAGACACGAACTCATTCGCCAGGCAGCTAGACATTTAGTTGACTTGGTAAAAAAGGATATTCGTCCACGTGACATTATTACAAGAGAAGCAATTGATAATGCCTTCGCTTTGGATATGGCAATGGGTGGTTCAACGAATACCGTTTTACACACATTAGCCATTGCTCATGAAGCCGGTATTGAATATGATTTGCGTGATATTAACAAAATCGCGGAAAAAGTGCCTTATCTGGCAAAGATTATGCCAGCATCTGATTATTCAATGGATGATGTTCACCGGGCCGGCGGGGTTAGCGCGATAATCAACGAGCTTTATAAACTCGAAGGTGCGCTACATAAAGACTGCTTAACCATTACCGGAAAAACGCTTGAAGAAAATGTGAAAGATGCAACAATCACTAATGAAATGGTCATCCGTACGAAAGATAATCCATATAGCCCTGTTGGCGGCCTCTCCATCCTCTATGGAAATATTGCTCCAGATGGTGGTGTTATCAAGGTTGGCGCGGTGGATCCGTCCATTAAGACCTTTCTGGGTGAAGCAATTGTGTTTGAGTCACAAGATGAGGCACAGGAAAACATTAATAACGGAACAGTAAAATCAGGTCATGTTGTCGTTATTCGTTACGAAGGTCCAAAAGGCGGACCGGGCATGCCAGAGATGCTTGCACCTACTTCCGCAATCGCTGGCCGCGGTTTAGCCAAGGAAGTTGCCCTCATTACAGATGGGCGTTTCTCAGGCGCCAGTCGAGGAATTTCTATCGGCCATATTTCACCAGAAGCAGCTGAAGGTGGTCCTATCGCTCTTGTTGAAAATGGTGACAAAATCCTCATTGATCTTGAAGGTCGTTCCATTGAACTTCTTGTTGATGATGAAGTGTTAGCTGAAAGACGTAAAGCATGGGTGAAGCCAGAACCAAAAATTAAATCTGGCTATCTAGCAAAATATGCAAAGCTTGTTACATCCGCTAATACGGGCGGGGTTATGAAAATATAAGATTTCGAAAAGTTTGATAGACAAAGGGATTCTCTAGTACCCCTCCCCTTCCACAGAGAAGTAAAGGTACTAAACCATTCGTTCCATCCTTGACAACCAAATACGATAAATCGATGACGGGAAAAAAGGAATAAGAATATGCATTTTCAGAGAGCTGGGGTTGCTGGAAGCCCAGTAATGCACCTTATTCCGACATCATCCCTGAGTATTGGGCTGAACGGTTACACTTAGTAGGCTCAATCAGGTGTTGTTTCTTAACACCTGTTACCAAAAGAAGCGTTATTCTATTTGTTGTCGCTTCATAAGGCGGTATTCGTAAGAATGCTGTAAAAACCGGGTGGTACCGAGAAAAAGAAAGGCCTTTTCTCCCCGATTATTCTGCTATTGATGAACTTCACTGCAGTCTATTCGGGGAAAATAGGGCCTTTTTTACTATTTTAGGAAGATTGTTTTATAAACCACAGCCATACGCTGAGTTTTTCAAATATTCAAATATCCACAAGGAGGGATTACGACGTGAAAGTAGAAGCAAAAAAGCTGGAATTCCAAACCAGTACTGAACCCAAAACTGGTGCCGACCTTCTAATCGATTTATTGAAGCAGGAAGGTGTTGATACGTTATTTGGGTATCCGGGAGGTGCAGTCCTTCCGATCTATGATGCCATCTATCGGGCAAAAGGAACCATCAACCACATCCTTTTCCGCCACGAACAAGGTATGATTCATGCTGCTGAAGGATATGCCCGGATTACTGGAAGACCTGGAGTAGTCATTGCCACTTCAGGACCAGGAGCTACTAACCTGGTTACTGGAATTACAGATGCTATGATGGATTCCCTGCCACTCGTGGTATTTACCGGGCAGGTTGCACGAAGTGTCATCGGAACAGATGCCTTCCAGGAAGCTGATGTGATGGCTATTACAACACCAATCACCAAACATAACTACCAAGTGCAATCCATAGCCGATTTGCCAAGAATCGTGAAGGAAGCTTTCCATATTGCTTCTACCGGCCGACCAGGTCCAGTCTTAGTCGATATTCCAAAAGATATCTCAGCAGGAGTATTAACAGAAGAACCAAAAGAAGCGAGTATTCATTTACCAGGCTACCAGCCAACTACTAAACCAAATCCTTTGCAGATTAAAAAACTAGCAGACTCTATTTCTAAAGCAAAGAAACCTGTTGTACTTGCAGGAGCAGGAGTTCTTCACGGAAAGGCTTCAGCTGAACTAACTGCACTTGCTGAAAAATACGACCTACCAGTAGTCACCACGCTATTAGGATTAGGCGCCTTCCCTGCTGACAGCCCTCTCTCTTTAGGAATGGGTGGAATGCACGGAACGTATGCGGCAAACATGGCTTTGCATGATTGTGATTTACTTATCAATTTTGGTGCACGCTTCGATGACCGCTTAACAGGGAATCTGAAACACTTTGCACCACATGCAAAGGTAGCTCATATCGACATTGATCCTGCCGAGATTGGAAAAAACATACCAACTCAAATTCCAATTGTTTCTGATACACGCGAGGCGTTAATGGAATTAGCACAGCATGAAGTCGAACAACCGGAACACCAATCATGGCTTGCAACCCTCCAACAGTATAAACAGGAATATCCGCTTTGGTATAAACATGATCCAAACGGAATGTGTCCACAGTGGGTCATTGAAGCCGTGCATAAGGTAACAAATGGAAATGCCATTGTTGCAACCGACGTAGGTCAGCATCAAATGTGGGCTGCACAGTATTACACCTTTAAGCAACCGCATCGCTGGATTACATCAGGTGGACTTGGAACTATGGGCTTTGGCTTCCCTGCAGCCATTGGGGCACAAATTGCCTCACCAGAAAGTACAGTTGTTGCAATTGTAGGAGACGGCGGTTTCCAAATGACCCTTCAGGAATTATCGGTCATTTATGAAAGAAACCTTCCTGTTAAAATCATCATCGTTAATAACGGGGCACTCGGAATGGTTCGCCAGTGGCAGGAACTACTGCATGGAAACCGTATTTCTGAATCTATTCTTCATACCCAGCCTGATTTCGTCAAGCTGGCTGAAAGCTACTCGATTCGCGGTGTTAAGGTGAACACTCAGGAAGAACTCATTACTGTCTTACCAGAAGTTTTTGCACACAATGGCCCAGTTCTTGTTGATTGCCGCGTGCTTCAACAGGAAAAAGTGTTTCCAATGATTGCACCAGGCAAAGGAATCCATGAAATGATCGGGGTGAAACCATGAAACGGATCATAACAGCCACTGTTCAAGACCGAAGCGGTGTACTAAACCGGGTCACTGGCCTCCTTCAAAGACGTCAATTCAATATTTCAAGCATCTCTGTTGGGCCGACTGAAACAGAAGGCGTCTCCAAAATGACCTTAGTTGTCGAGGTCGAAGACGACCAGCGTCTTGAACAAGTGACGAAACAATTAAACAAGCAAATTGATGTATTAAAAGTCTCTGATATTACGGATAAAGCGATTGTTGCAAGAGAGCTCGCCCTCATCAAGGTAGCCAGCAGCAGTCAGCTCCGCAGTGAAATCAACGGAATTATTGATCCGTTCCGTGCCTTAATTATCGATGTCAGCAAAGATAGTCTAGCCGTCCAAATCACCGGACGTCCTGATAAAATCGATGCCTTGATAGAGCTACTCCGTCCATACGGCATTAAAGAAATTGCCAGAACTGGACTGACTGCCCTCCAACGAGGTCATCAGCCGCAAGTAAACGAACTAGCTACTTACTCACTATTAAAATAAAAACTATTCCTGAAAGGATGATTCATAATGGTAAAAGTACTTTATAACGGAGATATTCAAGAGGCAGTTTTACAAGGGAAAAAGATTGCAGTAATCGGATATGGTTCACAAGGTCATGCACATGCCCTGAACTTAAAAGAAAGCGGCTTTGATGTAGTGGTTGGTCTAAGAGGCGGTAAATCATGGGATAAGGCAGTTGAAGATGGAGTTGATGTTCGTTCAGTTGCAGAAGCAACAGCTGTTGCAGATGTGGTCATGGTTCTTCTTCCAGACGAAATGCAGCCTAAAGTGTACGAAGAAAGTATCAAACCAAATCTAGAAGCAGGAAACGCTCTTGTTTTTGCCCACGGCTTTAACGTTCACTTTAGCCAAATCGTTCCTCCAGCAGATGTGGATGTATTCCTAGTAGCACCTAAAGGACCAGGACATTTAGTACGACGCACATACACAGAAGGCGCTGGTGTTCCTGCCCTTTATGCGGTTTACCAAGACTACACTGGTCAAGCGCGTGAAGTAGCTCTTGCTTACGCCAAAGGAATTGGTTCTGCTCGTGCAGGCGTGTTAGAAACGACTTTCCAAGAAGAAACAGAAACAGATTTATTCGGAGAACAGGCTGTCCTTTGCGGTGGTACAACTGCCCTAATTAAAGCAGGCTTTGAAACTCTAGTAGAAGCTGGATACCAGCCTGAAGTTGCGTACTTCGAGTGTTTACATGAATTGAAATTAATCGTGGACCTTTTATACGAAGGTGGATTCGAAAACATGCGTTACTCGATCTCTGACACAGCACAATGGGGAGATTTCGTTTCAGGACCACGCGTAGTAAATGAAGATACAAAAGCCCGTATGAAGGAAGTATTAAAAGATATCCAAACTGGTGTGTTTGCAAAAGGCTGGATCCTTGAAAACCAAGCAAATCGCCCACAATTCAACGCCATCAACCGCGCTGAAAACAATCACCAAATCGAGACTGTTGGCAGAGAGCTTCGTGCATTAATGCCTTTCATTAAAAAACCAGTAAATGCAAAGAAAGAAGTGGTGGTAAATGGTTCACGTTAACATCTTTGATACAACCTTACGCGATGGTGAGCAGTCCCCAGGTGTGAATTTAAACCAGCTCGAAAAGTTAGAAATTGCGAGACAGCTTGAACGATTTGGTGTAGATATTATGGAGGCCGGCTTCCCGGCTTCCTCACAAGGAGATTTTGAAGCAGTACGAGCGATTGCCCAAACAATTAAAAACGCATCCGTCACAGGCTTGGCACGCGCGACAAAATCAGACATTGACATTGCGTGGGATGCCTTAAAAGATGCAGCTGAGCCAAGATTGCATGTGTTTCTTGCTACCTCCCCTATCCATATGAAATATAAATTAATGAAAACACCGGAACAAGTGACACAAACGGCGGTCGATATGGTCGCATATGCGCGCCAAAGATTCCCGCAGATAGAATGGTCTGCAGAGGATGCTTCCCGCTCTGACCTTGATTTTCTCGTTCAGATTATTACAAAGGTTATCGATGCAGGAGCAACCGTCATCAACCTTCCAGATACAGTTGGTTATACCACACCGGAAGAATATGGTCGCATGTTCCGCTACATTAGAGAAAACGTACCTAATATTCATAAAGTAGCCCTATCCTGTCACTGTCACGATGACCTAGGTATGGCGGTAGCAAATAGCCTTGCTGCCATAGAGAATGGAGTGACACAAGTAGAGGGCACGATTAACGGAATTGGTGAACGGGCCGGTAACGCTTCTCTAGAGGAGATTGCTGTAGCCTTAAACATCCGAAAAGATAAATATCCTTACACAACGAATCTAGTATTAAAAGAAATCAAACGTACGAGCGATCTTGTCAGCCGTTTTACAGGCATGTTGGTTCCTCCTAACAAAGCGGTTGTTGGAAAAAATGCCTTCGCCCATGAGTCAGGTATTCACCAGGATGGCGTGTTAAAAAACACCTTAACCTATGAAATTATTACACCTGAATTAGTTGGGGTTAAATCCAATGATTTAGTCCTTGGAAAACACTCCGGCAGACATGCCTTTAAAGACAAAATTGAGCAAATGGGCTATACCCTTTCTCCTGAAAAACTAGGTGAAGCCTTCACTGCTTTTAAACAATTAACCGACCGGAAAAAAGAAGTAACGGACGAGGATTTATTTACAATTTTAACTGATATCCAAACAACATCAGTAGATGTGAAAAAATACGAGCTTGTTGCTTTCCAAGTACAATACGGTTCAGCCAATCTCCCTACTGCGACGGTAGCGTTAACTACTCCGGAAGGAATTCGTGTAGAAACCGCGCGTACAGGGTCAGGAAGTGTTGAGGCGCTAATGAACACATTAGAAGCCCTCATTAAAGAAGAAATTCATCTAACGGATTTTAGATTGAGTTCAGTTGGCCAAGGCCGCGATGCCCTAGCAGAAGTTCACGTGAAAATGACCGTTAACGGTACCAAAGTCAGCGGCCGCGGCTCAGCACAGGACGTCTTAGAAGCATCAGCCAAGTCATTCTTAAACGCAGTCAACCGTGTTTTCTATACCCACAAAGCATTAGTGAAAGAAACAGCTATTTCTTAAATGTTGGGGCTTTTACAGCGCCATTATCTTACAAAAATTGAGGAGGTTGCTCTAATGAAAAAACATATTGTCTTACTTCCTGGTGATGGAATCGGTAAGGAAGTCATTCATTCAGCAAGAGAAGTATTAAGCGCCGTAGCAGAAGAATATAATCATTCATTCAGCTTCGAGACCCATGAAATCGGAGGAGCAGCCATTGATCAATACGGCACTCCCCTTCCAGAAGCAACCGTTGATGCCTGTAAACAGGCAGATGCTGTACTGCTTGGTGCAGTAGGTGGGCCTAAATGGGATCAGAATCCTTCCCATCTACGACCAGAACGTGGCTTGCTTGGCATTCGTAAGGCCCTTGATTTATATGCAAACTTAAGACCTATCAAGGGATTTAAAAATCTCCTCCATGCATCACCATTAAAGGAAGAAGTGGTATCTGGCAGCGACCTCCTTATTGTACGTGAATTAACTGGCGGCCTTTACTTCGGGACACCAAGTGAACGCCGTGACAACGGAAACGCAGTAGTAGACACACTTGCTTACACACGTAATGAGATTGAAAGAATTGTAGATAAAGGCTTCCAAGCTGCCCAGCAGCGGCGCGGTCACTTAACTTCTGTTGACAAGGCAAATGTCCTTGAATCGAGTAAGTTATGGCGCGAAGTGGTCGAGGAGAAAAAAGCTCAATATCCGGATGTTGCAGTTGAACATGTGTTAGTTGATGCAGCGGCAATGAAATTGATTACGAACCCAACTCACTTTGACGTCATCGTTACCGAGAATCTATTCGGAGACATCTTAAGTGATGAGGCATCCGTCCTAACCGGTTCACTCGGCATGCTTCCATCTGCCAGCTTACGTGAAGATGGTGTTGGTCTTTATGAACCTGTTCATGGCTCCGCTCCTGATATCGCTGGAAAAGGAGTTGCTAATCCAGTGGCGATGATTTTATCGGCTGCTCTCATGCTACGTTATTCCTTCCAATTGGATGATGAAGCGAAGGTTATTGAAGAATCCGTCCAGTCTGTACTCGATGCCGGCTTCCATACGGGGGATCTCCAAGTGACAGATGGGCGCCTTGTAGGAACAGTAGAAATGACAAAACTGATTGTAGATTACATTAAATCGCAAAACGCATCCAAGTGTATCGCCAGCTGTTATTTTTAATAGGTGAAGCAGAATCCGTCAGGCTTGTTCTTTAACGATTGCCTAGCGGATTTCCTGCAAATTTTTCAGCAGCAAAAATCTTTGAACGTGAGGAAGGAAGCTATGCAAACACCAAAAAATATTATCCAAAAAATTTGGGAACAGCATGTGGTCCATCAAGAAGAAGGAAAACCGGATTTATTATATATCGATTTACACCTCGTACATGAAGTGACCTCTCCTCAAGCATTTGAGGGCTTACGTATAAATGGACGAAAAGTCCGCCGGCCAGACCTTACTTACGCAACGATGGATCATAATGTTCCTACCCGTCAACGTCTTGTCATTAATGACCCAATCTCGAAAAAACAAATCGACACCTTACAGGAAAACTGTCAGGAATTTGGTATTACACTTGCTGACATTCATCATCCCGATAATGGTATTGTCCATGTCATTGGTCCTGAGCTTGGCCTCACCCAACCTGGAAAAACGATCGTTTGCGGGGATAGTCACACCTCTACACATGGTGCATTCGGAGCCCTTGCCTTTGGAATCGGCACAAGTGAAGTGGAACATGTACTTGCCACTCAAACGCTTTGGCAAGCACCGCCAAAAACTCTTAATGTAAAAGTAAACGGCAAACTTGGGGTTGGTGTAACAGCCAAGGACCTCATTCTAGCCATCATCGGCAAGTTCGGCGTTCAATTCGGAACGGGTTATGTGATGGAATACACAGGTGAAGCGATTCGAGCCTTGTCCATGGAAGAGCGAATGACTGTCTGCAATATGTCGATTGAGGCTGGTGCGAGAGCGGGTCTGATCACTCCTGATGAAACTACGTTTGAGTATTTACGCGGACGCCGCCATGTACCACAAGGAGAAGCATTTGAAGAAGCTGTTGCTAAGTGGCAATCACTTGCGACAGACGAAGGCGCAGCTTATGATGCTGTGGTTGAAATTGATGCAGCGGAAGTCGAGCCACAGGTGACGTGGGGAACAAACCCTGGCATGTGCATTCCTGTTACAGCTAATGTTCCAAGTCCAGATGATGTTGATAGACCAAGCGAGCGAGACGAAATTAACCGGGCTCTTGAATATATGGGACTTACGGCTGGAGAACCTATCTCCAACGTTAAAATTGACCATGTTTTCATTGGTTCGTGTACAAACTCCAGGTTAAGCGACTTACGAAAAGCAGCTGAAGTCGTGCGCGGCAGAAAGGTTAGCCCTTCTGTTACCGCTATCGTGGTGCCCGGTTCGTTTAGTGTAAAACTGGCTGCTGAGAAGGAAGGCTTGGATGTCATCTTTAAAGAGGCAGGCTTTGAATGGCGAGAGGCCGGCTGCAGTATGTGTTTAGCGATGAATGATGATATCGTTCCTGCAGGCGAGCGCTGTGCTTCCACTTCTAACCGAAACTTTGAAGGGCGTCAAGGAAATGGCGCACGGACCCATTTGGTCAGTCCAGAAATGGCTGCAGCTGCTGCAGTTGCAGGTCATTTTGTTGATGTCCGTCAATTTACTGCTCAGGAGGTTATCTAGCATATGGAACCACTACGCATTCACCAAGGCCTTGTATGTCCATTAAACAGGCCAAATGTAGATACGGATCAAATTATTCCGAAGCAATTTTTGAAGCGAATTGAACGCAGTGGCTTTGGTCAATACCTCTTTTATCATTGGCGCTTTGATGATGCTGGCAATCTACGGCCTGATTTCCCTTTGAATCTGCCAAAATATCAAGGTGCCTCCATCTTGGTTGCCGGTGAGAACTTTGGTTGCGGCTCATCCCGTGAACATGCACCGTGGGCGGTGCAGGATTTTGGCTTTAAGGTAATCATCGCACCTAGCTACGCCGATATTTTTAAAAATAACTGTGTGAAAAATGGAATTCTAGCCGTTCAAGCAAGTGAATCACAGGTACAAACCATTATGAAAAACGCTGAAGCCGAGGGCTACAAGCTAACAGTCAATCTTGAGGAGCAAAGAGTGTTTGACAACTCGGGATTCGAGATGACTTTTGATATCGCTCCGTATCCTAAACAAATGCTTCTAAACGGTTGGGATGAGATTGGGGTTACTTTAACCTATCAGGATAAAATTAAGCAATATGAATTAGCACGTTAATTTGAATGAGCCTGGGATTCCAGGCTCATTTTTAGATAGGATCTAATATATTTTTATTGTCCGATTCCTCATCAAAGGAAAGTACATCCTCCACCGGCTGGTACGACTCACCATAGAAATGCTTATCCTTATAGGTGTGGATCATGTCGTATGTTTTTTTCATCGCTTCAAAAATCATTTCTTCTGATTCATCATTTGGTGCCCAGTACAGGATTTCCATCCTGTTAATTTCATTCGTTGCCAAAGACCTTCTCTCATAACCAATCGAAGTTGCATGCTCAAACTTTTCCCGCTTATAAAAATGGAGCCTTTTTTCAGTATCGCTATCCTCATAATTAACTGGTTCCACTTCAAGGATGATTGGCTTTCCTTTCTGTTTCAACTTTTCCAACTAGTTTATGCCCTAGTCCCTCACCTCGGGCATTTTTGGATACAAATAAATAATCGATAAAAATAAAATTATCTAATTCAACATACATCAAGACATGATTAGGGCCTTCATCTTTATGATAGATTTCTGAGCGCTCTTTCAGCAAGGTTTCCATGTGCTCTCGTGATTTCATCTCTTCAACAGGAAAATATTGATTCAACTTTTCATACCAATGCATGGGATTCCCCTTTCATACTTTCGCTTACTCTAAAATTCAGGTAACTGGTCGAGATTGTTTTCCTTGATACCATCAGGTTCACTTCGGATAATATCTCTACCATATTTATGAAAGACATCAACGTGCGCTACTTTTCCAGCCTTCGCTTCATCCAAGGCTGTTACATAATCCAATTCTCGTCCAGTGTTTGTTTTAAAAGCAATAATATCTCCATCCTCATTTTTTCTAACGGCAACTAACGCTTCTTTACCAGCAGAATTACTCTGATTTGCCTGAAGCATGGCTTCTTGTTCACTTTGCTGCTTATATTCTTCGTAGATTTTTTCAAAATCCTGTTGTTCCATTGATTCCACCTCCGAACATTTGTTAGTATTTTTCCTTTATGAAAAATTATCCCTCGTCCTGAAATTGTCAAAAACTGTTCATACTTGTATTCCCCTAATAAATTTCACCTCAAACCTCACGTGGTATAATTTACCTGATTGGGGGTGATAAAATGGAACCGTCAGAAGGAAATGCATGGTTTTACATTCGAGATCATCAACAACAAGGACCTGTAGGTATATTTGAATTAAAAAAATTGTTGGAACAAGGTATTTTAACAGCTGAAACGTTTATATGGACAAAGGAACTAGAAGGCTGGCAAAGGGTGAAAAGCCTTAACCTACTTCCTGACACTATCTTGAAGTCCGGAGAGAAGGATGAATCTCCGATTAACTTAGCAAGTGAATGGGAGGAAATCAAAAAAGAGACCTATCCAAATGGAAGGCCCGTTGTCCGTTACCTGGCACGATTTTTTGATCTTTCCTTGTTTTCATTGTTTCTCATTACATTGGTATCCGTCTTCTCTCCAAGATTTATCGTTGAATCATCAGGCATCGCCATTTTCATGTTCAGTCTCGTTCTTTATATTTTAGTAGAGGCCTCCATTCTCTCTATTTTTGGAAATACTTTAGGTAAGACCATACTTAATGCAAGGCTGCGAATGGTCAATGGCGAACATATAGATTTTTTTACGGCCCTTAAGCGAAGTATCTTTGTAACAGCAGCCGGAATGGGATTTGGAATCCCCTTAATAAATTTCATTTGCTTTTATTTTTCCTATTCCGATCTTAAAAAAAATGGAAGGTCCACATGGGACAATCAGATAGGTACAGTCGTTTTATACGGCAAAGTAAGTTTCGCACGGATCGTATTCGTCAGTTTGTTTCCGATTTCTCTATTAGTCGCTGGACTGATCATCTGAAGTAAATTATTTTGTGAATGATTGAACAAAAAATCCACCCATCATAATTTCAAAAACAAAAGCCCTCCATAACCAAAAATGGAAGGGCTTTCAAATTTCTCTCCTTGAGAAAATAATTCTCTTCAAGCCCCAACCTAAACCTATTAGCGTGATTCCCCTTGCTCAGAGGGTATACTAGTAAATAAGGATATTTTTAGGAGTGAGAGGAATGATTTCCCTAGATAAATCGCACGACCCTCTAAATAATGCAGAGATGCTTTCACAAATCACAGGAATACAACTGGATATTCGGCAAGCGGTAATCGAGGCAGAAAAGTTATTTGATCAATGTTTAAACGAAGCGGTTGTCCCTACAGCTAGTAAGAAACCTTCCCAACCGTCACCTTTTTTAAAAAAAGTAACGGAAGGCTTATTTCGTCTACTCGCAAAACCTTCACGTCTTTTGAAACCAACGAGAATCCTAGTTGATGATGAAGGAATGGTATTCCCAGATTGGAAGGATACGCTTGATACAGAATACATCCGATTGAAAAAGCAGATAACCCGTGAAGTAAATGTCATGGATTTTGGTGCGGTTGGAGATGGTATCACAGATTGCAGTGCCGCTTTTAAAAAGGCCATTGGTAATGGACGTGTAAAAGTCATTGTCCCACCTGGAGTTTTTCTGACAAAAGGGATCAAACTGCCCTCATGGACATGGCTTGAGGGTTCCGGTAAAGGAGTTACTACGATTAAGCTCAATCAACAGGCTTCAAAAGGTACAAGACTAGTAACCAACGCAAACCATTGGCGGGGCAACCATCATCTTTTCATTAAGGGATTAAGTTTAGACTGGAATGTTGAAAGGCTAGGCGATGTAACAAAAACAAGTACATGGGGGAACCATTCGAGCTGCTTAACATACGCAAATGTGACGTATGGTTGGGTTAAGGATGTGGAAGGAATCAATCCTGGGCTTCATTGCTTTGATATCTCCTCCACCTTGTACAATTACGCAGGTGATGGATACCGTGCACGTGGTAGCAGTAAGTACGTTTGGCTGGACAATGTTACCGGCTATGGATTTGGTGATGACGGAATCACCACTCACCATAGTGATTATATTTGGATTTCTCATTCGCATATGTGCGACCCTAGTGGACGAGCCCACCAAAAAGGCCATTCCAATTCAAACGGAATTGAAGTGGATGACGGATCCAGAAATGTGCTGTTGGTGAATAATTCATCTGCTAGATGCTTTGGCGGGGTAGAAATTAAAGCCCATCAAAATTCCTCCGCAGCTTCAAATGTGATAATCGTGGGTCATATCTCTGTCAACGATAACCGTTCCTTTAACTTCCGACATATCGGTCACCATAAAGCTTCCGATGCTGAATCATTGACTGCTTTTAACATTTTGGCAGTGAATTTGGCTGCCATCGGACCTGTTTTTTCAACGTTATATGAAGATTCCACTCCCCGCGGCATGGTGATTTCAGCTTATAAAAATGTGGTGATTAATCATTTTACTTTAATCGGAGAAGCTAATTACGACTATCAAGGAAATCCGGTAATTGCTGTTCAATACCGTGCTCGAAATGTGCTTCTAAACAACATCTCGTTTAAAGATTTTACTCATGCTGGAGCAAATATAAAAGTTTATGGTGGCAACAATCGTGCAGATTCTATCAAGCTTAGAAATATCAAAGTTTTTCAGCCCTTGAATAATTAAACAAATAATAAGCATTCTAAGATGTGTTTAGGAGGTGAGATTTTTTGTCATATCAAGCAAATGGAAATGAAAAGCAACAAGGTAAAAATAATCGTCAAGGCTCCGGATCAGAATATCACAGAGAGCATGCGGGTAATGTTGAAGGCTACGGCCAGCCGCACCCAGTTACTGGTGAAGATACTACGACCAACAACAAGGATTAATTTATTTATGAGTGAAAGAGATTTAATAAATAAAATGACGTGTGCCAATACACACGTCATTTCTTATGCCTTTTTTCAACCTCTAATTCATCGACAAGCTTTTCTGCCACTCTTCGGTATAAATTACTCATATGAACAAGCGAAGAAATCATCAACACTTGTTCAAGATAAGCAGAATCCTCGCTCTGTAACGACGTAATTTCTCCTTTTACTTCCATCACTCTTTGCTCGATGTCCTCTTTAAAATCAACCGCGTTCTGGCTGGTTAAATGAAGATAGCTTGTATAAAAAGATTCAACATCCAACTCTTCTTTTACAATCATCTTATTAATCCCGTCAAGGGTTACCTTAATATCATTGATGGAAAGCGCCCCTTTTAACTGGTAAATCAGACTAATTAGAATCAGATGCTCTTTGGAATATTTCTTATTTTGAATTGGAAAAATTAACTTCCCTTTTGCATAATTATTGATCATTGTTTTGGTGAGAACCTTTTCGTCCTCATTCCGTTTTGTTTCCTTAAATTTGCTTTCAAATAATTGAATGACCTGGTCCATATATAAATCAATCTTTGGAATATCATCCAAAGTTAAGTTCGTCTCCAAGCCAAGTTGGTTAATAATTTGGTTAATATGTTCCATTCCGTAAACCCCGCTCATCTTCATTATATTTTCATTATACATAAAGAAATAGTTGTTGACTAGGTATGATTACACGAGTATCATTATAAGTAGTTATCGAAACTACATGATGTGTAGGAGGAATTAAAATGAACAATTATATTCGTGAACCCATTAATGGACTGACTCACTTAGCTGGAGCAATTTTAGCCTTTGTTGGACTCCTCGCAATGGTCATCAAAACCGCAATGACGGATCCCTCCCCACTGGCTATTACAGCAGTCATCATCTTCGGGGTTAGCATGATCCTGCTTTATTCCGCTTCGGCCACCTATCATATGGTTATTGCTCAGGACAAAGTAATTGCTTTTTTGAGACGGCTCGACCACTCAATGATATTTGTACTGATTGCTGGAACGTATACGCCTTTCTGTTTTATCAGTTTGAATGGAAAAACAGGGGCCATTTTATTTTCTATCATCTCTAGTGTTGCAATTAGTGGGGTTGTTTTTAAAATGGTGTGGTTTACTTGCCCACGCTGGATATCTACTGCATTGTATATTGCCATGGGCTGGATGATTGTTTTTGTTTTTTCTCCACTAACAGGTAGCTTAAATCCAATGGGCTTAGTATTACTAATACTCGGGGGGATTTTTTATACAATTGGCGGGGTCATATACGGGGCAAAACCGAAGTTCTTAGAAACAAAATATCTAGGATTTCATGAAATTTTTCATATTTTCATCTTACTAGGAAGCCTGGCACATTTCTTATCTGTGTTTTTGTACGTCATATAATGAAAAAAGAATAAAGAGGCTGACATTTAATGTGTCAGCCCCATTTCACTAATGCTTTCAATTTTTTCTTTTCTAGTGATTTACAATCCCCTTTAATTCTTCGAACAAAACTACTCCATGATTATAAACAGGATCCTTTGCACCATACAGAAGTGTAACCCTATCTTTCGTACTCAAATCAATGATTTGCTCAATCATCTGTCGCTTTTGTTCATCAGACTGAAGTTCATTAAGGTATTGCTTTCGAAACCCATTAAACAATTCTGGCTTATGACAAAACCATTTCCGCAGCTCATTGCTTGGAGCGATATCCTTAAACCAAAATGACAATCTCGCACTCTCTTTAGATATCCCCCTAGGCCACAACCGGTCAATTAATATCCGACAGCCATCCATATCATCATACGGTTCATAAACCCTCTTAAGAAAAATATTATTCATCATATCACCTCACCATAATCCCCATGATATAAGTGTCTTCTCAGGATGGATAGTGTCCACGGCTGGTGCCTGACACCTAATCCTCGTCTTTAACGTCGATACTTTCTGGGATGGGTTCGTTTAGGATTTCTTCGATTAGCTCCTTGTATTTTTCCAGTTGTTTTAGATGGGTGCTGAATTGGTCTTTGTTGACCAGATACTGCTCGCCATCAAAAACGGCGCGTATTTTCTTTTGTTGAATGAGACCTTTAACGGTTGCCTCTGGCATCTCTAGATATTCTGCTGTTTCCTTTATAGTAAGATACAAATTTACTACTCCTCTATTGAAAATTTATCTGATTGACCACTCGTCCCAATCTCCCTTTTGTAGTGACAGCTTGAGACAGTGAATTTAGGATGGCTTCCTCTGCCGCTTCGGCAGCAGCCGTAAATAGTTGATTCATAATTGGATGATCCTCACGAAGCTGGACTCGGGTTTCAAGAACATCCTCTGAAAAGTGAGCTATTTTTTGAGCCGTTGAAAACGCAATGACAATATCACCACTGCCATGACTAAAATGACTGCCAGTCCGACCAAGACCGATCCCGCAGCGTTTGGCTAGCCGTTGTATTTGCCGGTCACTTAGCGGAGCATCTGTGGCCAATACAATGATAATGGACCCGTCCGAAGTTTCAGATAACCCTTCTCCCCCGGCATAGCGATACCTTTGCAACTCCTCTTTTTTTCCAAAATTGCTTAAAACAAGGCATCCGACCGTGTATTCCTCAACGATACGAGAGGATGAACCAATCCCACCTTTATAGCCAAAGCACAGCATACCCTTTCCTGCCCCAACGGCTCCTTCTACTGACTGGGTGGAAGTCGCATTATTGATTGCTTCAATTGCATGCTCCGGTTTCACTGGAAAACGCCTTATAGAATTCAGGTAGCTATCATTGCATTCACCAACCACAATGTTTATGGTCCCTGTGGTGTCGCCAATTTCAGGATTCTCTCTAAGCATGTACTCCAGCACCCCCTGCGTTACAGCAGGTACTGCAAAGGTATTCGTTAACATGATGGGCGATTCGAGAACGCCTAATTCATTCACCTGAACAAGTCCAGTCGTTTTCCCAAAACCATTAATGACATAACTAGCTGCCGTTACCTTTTCCTTAAACAAATTTCCGTTATGCGGTAAAATAGCTGTTACTCCCGTACAGGCATATTCGGCTCCACTCTCGTCAAGCGGGTAATCCAACGTTACATGACCAACTAGGACTCCTTCTACATCAGTAATGCAGTTTTTTACACCCGTTGGCAGTTTCCCAACATTAATGCTAGCCTCCCTTACCTTCATCGCTTAATCCCTGGGCGGTGGTTAAGGAAGTTTTCATAAGCAAAGCCTTTCACTTCGTCCTCTGTAAAATACTTTAATAGTTCATTAATCAGATTTTGGCTCTTAGAGGCATCTTCTAGGTTGGTAATAAACGTAGAGATTCCATCAAAATCGGAGCCTAAGCCAATTTGCCTTACCCCACCCAACGAGCAAAAATGATCAATATGCTTCACCAAGTCAGTAATTTTTACCTCTCCAGATTCTTTTACAAACGGTGGATGGTACACCACATGAATCAGTCCACCCTTAGCAAACATCGCTTTCGCCTGATCATCTGTTAGGTTACGTGGGTGGTGACAAAGTGCTCTTGCATTGGAATGGCTCGCAATAGGATACTTGGCTAACTCAATAATCTCCCAAATCCCCTTATCACTTAAATGGGAAACATCTGTCAGGATCTGATGCTCGTTATTAAACTCAACAATCTCTTTTCCAAAAAGAGTCAGGCCTGCCCCGCGTGGTTCACCTGCGCCATCTGCAGCAAGATTAGCTTGGTTCCAGGTCAATCCCACCGAACGAACACCTAAACGGTAAAGAATATGTAGTTTTGCTAAATCGTTGCCAATAGCATCTACGCCTTCAAGCGTCAGCATTGCCCCAATTTGGCCAATTTTTAGTCGGTCAAAATCAGACCATTCTTTGATGTGAACCATATCCGGGTTTCTCCCAAGCACTTCCTTGTAAAAATAATCAATTTGTTCAAGGACAACTTGAAATTTTTGGTCGCCCTTTATATCAGGTTCAATAAAAATCGCAAAGCACTGAACCTTGATTTGCCCCTGTTGTAATCGGGTTTTATTGGTTTGTAATTCCGGTGCATCTGCAAAACGAAGGGCCCCTTTGGCTTCTTGAAGTTTCAGTAATGCGTCACAGTGTAAATCTATAATATTCATTTAGAATAGTCTCCTCGCGCGTGTCTTTTATAAAATTTTATCATAACAAAAAGAGCTAGGTATAGAATGTCCTAGCTCAATTACTATTTTGTTTTTCATAGGAGCTTAGTTAGTTTGCTCCGCCATCTCTTTTACCTTTGGCAGTACCTTGTCCCAAATATCTGCACTTAAATCTCGATATTTTTCCCCATCCGTCATCACAGAGAAATCCCCTTGTAAAATATGTAGGGTTGTCTTTCCATTTTTCTCAACTAATCGGAAAGTAATTCCGTCTTCCTCGGTCACTGCCGGTCGCTCTGGACTTCGAACGTCAAATACCGTAAAGCGAAGCAGCTTGTTTGACTCCACTGCTGTTATATTACCTTCCACGATAACAGTCCCGTCTTGACCTTTCCATAGGACTGGACTACCAAGTTCCCAAGTCGATTCAAGATGAAACTCTGGGCCACCACTTGAGAATTCTTTCGCCCACTCGGCATTTTTATCTCTGATCGTTAGGACTTCCCACACCTTTGCTGCAGGGGCAGTTATTTCAATCGTTTTATCGACGAAAAGCTTGCTCATAAGAATCCTCCTCAAAATAGGCATAATCGTTCATTATTCCTATTATACTTCATACAAAAACCTAATTTCAAAAAAGTCTGTCAGATAACCTCACAACAACAGAGAATTTATGTGATTGTTATAGAATAATGTAATTCAAGTTAGCTAGGAAAAGTTCCATTCCTAGCCTAGAATACTAATTTAAACAGAAAAAGGATGTTGATGATGGAGAGAAATCAGTTAGGAAGAAGAATCTCTGTTGCATCTGGGAAAGAGCCTGCAGATACAGTCATTAAAAATGGGAAAATAATAGATGTGTTCAATGGTGAAATTATTGAAGCAGATATCGCCATTGTAGATGGCTATTTTGCAGGGATTGGACAATACGAGGGGAACCATACAATCGATGCAAAAGGCTGTTATGTTTCACCTGCTTTCATCGATGGACATGTTCATATAGAGTCATCTATGGTAACTGCCAGTGAATTTTCCAAGGTTCTCCTTCAGCACGGGGTAACCACCGTAATTGCCGATCCTCATGAAATCGCCAATGTGTGCGGTACAGCAGGGATAAAATATATGCTAGATTCCTCCGAAAACCTCCCGTTTGACTTTTACTTTATGCTGCCTTCCTGTGTACCAGCCACCGCATTCGAGCATGCAGGTGCCATTTTAAAAGCGGACGATTTAAAACCTTTTTATCATCATCCACGTGTGCTCGGTTTAGCAGAAGTAATGAATTTCCCCGCCGTATTACATGCAGAACCTGACATGCTTTCAAAAATCTGTGATAGTAAGCAGTCCGGGAAAAATATCGATGGTCATGCTGCTGGATTAACGGCTAATGACCTGAATGTGTATATGTCTGCTGGCATACGTACAGATCACGAGAGCACTACCGCGGCGGAAGCAAAAGAGCGTCTTACAAGAGGAATGTACCTAATGATTCGTGAAGGCACCGTGGCGAAGGATTTACAACAGTTGATTCCCATTGTGAATGAACGGAATGCACGTCGCTGTTTGTTTGTGACAGATGATAAGCATTTGGATGACTTGATTTTTGAAGGCAGTATTGATCACAATGTGCGTCTTGCCATTTCCTCAGGTCTCTCCCCCATCACCGCCATTCAAATGGCAACAATTAATGCGGCAGAGTGCTTTGGGCTAGCTGAAAAAGGAGCCATTGCCCCCGGATACAAAGCGGATTTTATCCTTGTTGAAGACCTTGAAAGGGTTAAGATTGTAGATGTATATAAGGATGGGAATCCAGTCATTGAAAATGGGGGATTTTTAAATATGGCAGAAAATAAGAGTGTAACAGGAACGGAGCTGCTAAGGAATTCAGTCCATTTTCATGAAATTACTGAAAAAAGTTTTGAAATCTCTTTATTAAGCAAAAAAGCCAATGTTATAGAGATTATCCCCAATAGTCTCGTCACACGACATGTGATTGAGGAAGTGGAAACCTGTGAACGAGGCACTTTCCAAACTTCTATTCCTAATGACCACTTAAAAATTGCTGTGATTGAACGTCATCATCTGACTAAAGAGATTGGCTTAGGTATCGTGAAAGGATTAGGCTTAAAAAACGGGGCAATAGCTACCACCATTGCTCATGATTCTCATAATCTTATAATTGCAGGTACCAACGATCAGGATATGGTTTTAGCAGCTAACACTCTTAAGGAAATGCAAGGCGGAATGATTGTTGTTAATCAGGGTGAAGTTCTTGCCTCTTTGGAGCTTCCGATCGCTGGGTTAATGTCTGATCGTCCCTATCAGGAGGTTTATTCTAAACTAAATGAGATCAATCTTGCGCTTAAAAAATTAGGGGCAAGCGGTGAATTTAATCCATTTTTGACTCTATCTTTCCTGGCTCTTCCCGTCATACCTGAACTCAAAATGACAGACCAAGGGTTGTTTCAGGGTTCTACTTTTAAGCACATTCCCATCGATGCATCCATGTAAAAGAGGCTGACTCATAAGGGGTCTGACCCCACTAAAAAACAATATCTAGACTAGATTACTCTAAGTTTTAACTAGATATTGAATCGTGGGGTCTGACCTCTTTGCTTTTGAGTTAGCCTCTTTTATTTATTCTGTTTTGCTAATCTGTACTACCTTCTTCTCCCGAAATACTACATGTTCAAGCAATAAACAAAACATCAATCCAACGAGCAAACCATTCGCAATGATGTTTCGAAGCCATGGTGCGACACTTTCGAAGGCAGCAGGCGGCATGAACATCATCCCAATTCCGACCATCAATGAAAGTCCAATCACTAATAAATTTCGTGAAGATGGCTCTTGACCCATTAAGTCACGGATTCCAAACCCCATCATCTGAGAGAATGGAATGAACAAAGAAGCGTAAGCAACCTCTAACGGTAGAGTAGATAAAAATTCGCCAATATAGGGGAAAAATCCAATACCCATAATAACTAATGCCCCAATCACCAGCGGGCGCTTTGCTTTAATCCCTGTTGTAGTAATAAACCCCGCTGAAACAGACAAAGGTACCACCCCAACAACTGAAAATATCCCCGAAACAAGCAAGTTCACTCCATTGCCGAAAATCCCCTTTTGATACTGCTTAGGCTGGATCTCTTTTTCAAGGGCAATTCCCACTACTAAAATACTGGCAATCACATTCGAGATTAACACAATCGAAGTAATCACGGAGGTTAGGACAATCCCTACATCAAACTTTGGAGTTCCCCAGCTGAATACTTGCGGCAAAGCAAACCAACTACTCGGTTCATAGACTTGACCGGTATGGAGTAAACCAAATAAATGAAAGAGGCTCCAACCGACCACAATCCCAACGAGCGGCCCCATGCTTTTCCAAATCCCTTTTGCTCTTAATGAAAACAGTAAGATAATGATAATTTCAATTAAACAAATCAGTGTGATTTTTCCATTAAGTTGATCGGTCGCTGTCATTCCAAGGATACTTTTAAAAAACGAACCACTCAACTGGCTTACAAGAAGGATTAAATAAACCCCTGTGACTATTGGGGTGAATAATAACCGTACTTTTTCAATAATAGGCAAGAAGCTTACGATTGCTAAAAATAAACCAGCAATAATAAGACCCATTTCAAGTTGCTGTAGTAAAAGCCCCTGTCCACCAGGTGCACTCATGGTCCCCAGCAAAATAAAGATTGCCCACCACATTCCAGCAGCTCCTTCAACTACAGGAAGGCGGTGCCCAATAAACACTTGGATCAATGTTGCTGCTCCCGAAACCAATAGCATCCGTTGCATGAAAGTGGAGATTTCTGCAGGGGACATGTGAAAGGCTGCACCCACTACAACAGGAACTGCAATGATATTCGTTAGCATAAAGACAGCCCACTGGATGCCTTGCACCCCCGACAAAAGGCTGCTTTCTTTTTTCATTATGTCGTTCATCTTTTAGAAACACCTACTCATTTTATAAAACTAATGACTCTTGTTTATCGACCTTCCTAGTATAATACCTGTCGAGAAAATAACCATTGGTTGAAGCTAGAACTTGTTGAAAAAGCATCCCCACAACGACAGGCACTGCCACAGCAGCTGGGAAAAAGGAAACAGCTAATACCGCGCCAGCACTAATATTCCTCATTCCACCGGTAAATGTGAGAGTAACTACAGTATCCCTGTCCCTCTTCATCACCCTGCCCAAAAAGAAGGAAAATAAATATCCAGAGAAGGCTATGCAAAAGACAGTCACTGTGATACCTACAAGCTTCAAATTAATGTCTTTTAAATAAGGAGCAACAATTGCCCCGTTTAGCATCACCACAATACCGATGCATATTTTTGAAAAAGGAGCAAGACGTGAACCCAATTGTTCTTTAATTTTCCCCCTTGTTACTTGATTCAGGAACATTCCGATTAAGGAAGGAATGACAACCATCCCTAGGAGCCCTTTCATTATGTTCAAGAAGTCCATTTCCACTTTTTTGACCGATAAATAAGGAAAGTGAAAGCGGAACAATAATGGGGGAAAGCAAGGTATCTATTAAAATAAGAGATAAAACCAAGGGAATGTTCCCTTTGTAGATAGAAACCCAAATAAAACTCGTCACTCCGGTTGGAATGACCATACCTAAAATGAGACCAGTAATGGTGTAAACATCACCAGAAAAGGCGATATGACCTACTCCCCATGCCCAAGCTGGCATAAGAACATGTAATATCAACATCGCCATAAAAATGGGAAATGGATGAGCCATTACCTCTTTTAATGAACGAAAATTAGAGCTTAAACTCCCTGCGAAGGTCATAAAGGCAAAGATCCAAGGAATCAGGTAGGAAAAGTCCGTTAGATGGACACTAAAAATCACCCCAGTTACAACGCCCACAGGAGTAATTAAGGGCATGATTTTTTCTAGTTGTCTATTTAATTTATGCAGCATAACGCTCTCCTATTTGTCTTCCAACGAATGCAAATAGGCCTTCCAGGCTGTAAGACCACCATCTAAAACTGTTACGTTGTAATTGTGAGCATCGAGAATCTTCGCACATTTAGCTGCGGAATTCCCCGTGGTACAGGTTACGATGACTTCTCTGTCTCGTGGTAAAGATAATGGAGGATTTCCTTTCTTTTCTTCCATTTCAAAAATAATCGTCTTTGGGATATTCAGGCTTTCTTCTATATGAAATTCATTGTATTTTTCTTCTGCACGCACATCGAGAACGACTGCTTTGTCATCTCCAAGCAACTTTTCATGCAGTTCTTTTGGTGTCAATTTTTTGATTGTCATTGTGTGCACCCCCTTTACAAAGAATACCATAAATTCTTTTCCATGAGAAAAAAATCCTTCGGCAATCGAAAAAAGTGAATTACGTCTTAAGTCGTAGAAAGAAATAAATCTCAGGTTCATTGAGGATGACGAGAGGATTTCTTATTCTATATATAGAAGAAAGTAAAAAAGGGGATGGAAAAAAATGAAAAGAATTTTAATTCTACTATTAGTTATTACTGGATTATATATTGTCTTCAATCAAGGCTTACACATGGATTGGTCTCAAGCAGAAACCAAGAATACTCAAGCCGCCATAACAGGTGATACAGACTTAATTGAAATCAATGTTTCTAGTGTAAGTACCACTATTATTCCGGAAGATCGGGACGATTTAAAAGCCGTTTATAATGGAAAAGAAAAACTAACGGTGAACGACTCTGGAGATAAGGTTGAAGTTTCGATTAAAAACAAATGGTTTGATTGGTTTAACTGGGCACCTTTCTCCAAAAAGAAGGAACTGAAACTCTATATACCAGAAAATTATGACCATAAGATGAGTATCGATTTAGGTTCAGGTAATTTACACTTCTCCGGCCCTTCCAAAAATAAGCCTTTGAAATTAGATGAATTAACCGTTGATATTGGCTCTGGAAACCTGAACCTTACTAATCTGGTAGTCAAACATTTTGTCCAGGACGTTTCTTCTGGGAACGTGAGTATAGATTCACTAAAGGCGGAAACAGGTTCCTTTGATATTAGTTCTGGTAACCTGGAAATCAAGCACTATACAGGACCAATCGAGGCAGATGTATCATCCGGAAGACTCAGCATTCAAGTGGATCAACTGTTAGATGCGATTATCATCGATGTTAGTTCTGGTGATGTCAGCCTTGATTTACCGGATGATGCTGATTTTACGATTGATGGTGATGTAAGCAGCGGGAATATTTCTAGTACCTTCCCTTTGACTTCCAAAGACCAGAATAAACACAGTATCCAAGGGAAACATGGGTCAGGGAAATTCCCTATCAACCTTGATGTCTCTAGTGGAAATTTAAGAATTCATTAAAGCAAAAAGCGGCTGTCATTTGATTAGACAGCCGCTTTTATTTGTTTATTCCTCCAGACTTCTTCGACCATTATGCCAGCTTCGGCTTGGAGCGACACTCTTACTAGATTTCATCAAGGCATTCCCCGCATATACTCTTGTCTCGCTAACCAAAGCGAATAGTCCGGTTCCGATAGCCAGGTGAAAAACCGCCGATGTAAGATTCAGGAATGTCATGACTACCACGGCCCCAATAACTAATTGAAAAAGAACGGCCAACGTACATAGTACAAGTCTCTTTTGAATGCGCCTACCCCATCCTTTTGTAAAAGACCAGAGCGTAAGTAAGAAAATATACAGAGTAGAAAAAACGGCAAGTCCACGATGAATGGTTTGGAGAAGTTCTGGAATAGTCGTTGGATAGAAGGTTTGTCTACACCCTAACCATCCACAAGCCAATCCATAGGTCTGATGCTTAATATATGCACCAAAAGCCATTGTACACAAGAGGAGAATGAGTACCATATTTAAATGGCGAATGACCGACCTTTGATTCCCTTTCATTAAATATGCTTTGTACTCTCGCTCCTCAACCTCCAGATGTCTCCAAATCCAAATCAAACAGAAAAGAAAGAGCATGGCGATGATTAAATGGACGGAAATCACAATTGAAGGCAAATCAAGGACAACAACAACCGCCCCAAGAAGAACTTGAATTACCAGGAGACCTAACATGGCAAATGACACCTGATATACTCTACGCCCATTTCTCCTCATAAGAGTAAAAAATAACAGGGCAGAGAGTAAACCAAGGGTTGCTCCAATCACTCGATGCAAATATTCAATTAATGTAGCCCCCTTTAACGCTGGAATAACTTCACCGTTACACAATGGCCATTCAGGTCCACACCCCATACCAGAATTAGAGGAGGCTACATATCCCCCAAAAACAATTAAAAAATAGGTCAGTAATACTCCAACAAGTGCCAAGTGTTTACTCCTCACCATTCAACCCCCTTGATATTTTATGAATATTTCGAATCAATTAATAACTTAACAGAATTAAACAAGCCTTTCGGTGATTTGTATCACGAAAGCTTAAAAATAGTTGGTAACCAAATCCAAGAAGTTTTCATAGGGTACTATTGCCTTGTGTTTTTTACTCATGGAAGGAGATTAAGATGTATTACAACCCTTTTCATTATCCTGTTTATCCTCCCATTCCTGCTTATTACACCTATACAGTGAACCCTTCATATCCTCGGAGCTATCCGCCTGTAGATACAAAAATATTTGTCAAGTCCGTCAAATCGTTCCGTTTACTAATGGAACAAGGAAGTATTTTACTAGATAGATTGAGCGATCCAGGCTTTGACTACAAAATAATGAGTGCCGCTCAGCAAGGGAAACATAGTGAAGTGGACGCGATGATTAAGTCTATCGGCTTAAAAGTCCCTGTCATCACGAAGTTTACCCCATCAGGAATTAACTTCATTCTCACTACCCAGGCAGATCAAACTCACCCAATGAGCTGCTGTACACTATCGGTAGCTATGAAATGGGGCTTGTAGTGTCTCTAAAAGTTTAATAATACAAGCCACTATAAAAATACCTACCGCAAATATTCATAATGGGTTTACTTACGGGGTGCAAAACTGAAAAAAGTAGGTCCAATCTCTGATTCATTCTCACATTTCCCGTCATTTCATTCATAGGAAAAACCGCATTAGGATTTGTCCTTTATAACCTAGATGAAGGACATTTTCCTTGTTATCCAACCGATTTTTGTCCTTCATATCCCGGATGAAGGACATTTTTCATGGTATCCGACCGATTTTTGTCCTTCATACCCCAGATGAAGGACATTTTTCATGTTATTCAACCGATTTTTGTCCTTCATACCCCGGATGAAGGACATTTTTCATGGTATCCGACTGATTTTTGTCCTTCATACCCCAGATGAAGGACATTTTTCATGTTATTCAACCGATTTTTGTCCTTCATATCCCGGATGAAAGACATTTATCTTGTTGCACAACCAAGTTTTGTTCTTCTTCATAACCCGCATGAACACATTTTTTATTTAGATTAATGCGTTTATTTTCGCGATTTCCCTTTTTGAACCTTAAAAGTGAACCCGTTAAAAGAGACGGTGGGTATTCTAATTTCACCCAAAATTACATAAGATGGAATTTATCCTAGGCTTCAATCTCAAATAGGTGTACAATGGAGATTATATTTTATTAAGTTAATAGGATAAAGGAGTATAGCACCCTTGAAAGAACACACAAATAAGTTTCAAGAACAATCACTGTTTAGTATATCGTGGCCACTTTTTATTGAGCTGGCTCTTCATATGGGTATGGGAATCATTGCAACATTTATGTTAAGTCACTTTTCTGATACAGCAGCGGCAGGGGTGGGAGTAGCGAACCAGCTATTAAACATCTTTATCTTAGTCTTCACCGTGACCTCCATTGGAGCTACCGTCTTAATTAGTCAGAACCTTGGCGCAGGTCGGCTTAAGAATGCAAGACAATTATCTCGTTCTGTATTTGGACTCAATTTTTGGTTCGGGATCACCATTTCCATCATCGTCTTTCTGTTTGGAGAACATCTTTTACTCTTATTCGATATTCATGGGAAAGTTTTCGATTATGGGCTTACTTTTGTTCGGATTTGCGGGATCTCCCTCTTTTTTGAATCTATTTCACTCGCATTAAGTGCCGTTTTACGTAGTCACGGCTATACAAAAGAATCCATGTTTGTCACTGTCGCCATGGATCTGATAAGTATCGGAGGGAATATTTTGGCCCTTTCGGGGATTTTCGGTTTACCAATCACTGGTGTAACCGGTGTGTCATGGGCCATCGTTGCAGCAAGATTTTATGCTGTTTGTGCACTGATTTATCTTGTCTATAACCGACTTTCTTTAAAGCTAGAAATACGAGATATTTTTCATGCAAAAAAAGAGGACATAAAAGGACTTCTATCCATTGGTATTCCCTCAGCTGGTGAGAACTTGTCCTATCAATTATCCCAGCTGATAATTACGAGTTTTGTAGTCTCAATGGGAACTTCCTCTTTGGCCGCACGTGTATATATTTTAAATATTAATATGGTTTGTTTTTTATTTACGTTAGCGATTGCTCAAGGCACACAGCTTCTAGTAGCACGCTATATTGGCGGTAAGCAGTTCAACCGTGCACTTCAGCGCGGCATCCGGACATTAAAAATTGCCATGGTCGCCTCACTCGTTACATCATTAGTAATCGCCTTAATCGGATCCCCCATATTAGAGACTTTTACAAAAGATTCGAGCATCATAGCTGTGGGTCTGCCTGTTTTATGGGCCATTGTGTTTGTTGAACCAGGAAGAGCCATGAATATAGTCTTGATGAGTTCATTAAAATCTGCTGGGGATGTCCGATTCCCTGTCATCATCGGAATGCTTTCTATGTGGGGAATTGCCGTTTCACTTAGCTATCTGTTTGGAGTTCATTATGGGTTAGGTCTGTTAGGAATATGGCTTGCTCAAGGTACAGACGAATGGCTGCGCGGTTGTTTTGCTTTAAGGAGATGGCTCATGAAACCGTGGGAGCATAGGCTAAAGAGCAGAGTTCCCGTTCAAAGCTAAAAAAGTGGCATCCGATTTTTAAATCGTGATGCCACTCTTTTTATTACCTATGATTAAATACTGCTCCAAATTGTCAGCTGGTACTGGCCTGCTAAATAAATATCCTTGTCCAATTGCACATGCATTGTTCTTTAAAAACGAAAGCTGTTCTTCCGTTTCAATCCCTTCAGCAATGACGATAAAATTTAAATTCATTCCCATATCAATAATGGTTTTTACCATCATTCCTTGATTGGAATGATAAATGATGTCATCGACAAACGATTTATCGATTTTAATCTTATCGATTGGAAGATGCTTTAAATAACTTAGTGACGAATAACCTGTTCCAAAGTCATCCATCGATAAAAGAACCCCTAGCTCTTTTAATTGATTTAAAATATTCGTTGAGTTCTCTAAATTTTGCATGATACTTTCGGTGATTTCTAATTCTAAATGGTTCGCTTGAAGTCCCACTTCCTCTAGAATCGTTGAGATATATTCAATAAAATGGTCATCCTCAAACTGTCGAACGGAAACATTCACCGCAATAGGGAAATCCTTAAAACCGGCATTTTTCCAGGCTTTCCTTTGTTTGCAAGCTTCCCACAATACCCACTTGCCTATCGGAACAATCAATCCCGTTTCCTCTGCTAATGGAATAAATTCTGAAGGTGCAATAAATCCATGCTCCGGATGATTCCAACGCAATAATGCTTCAATCCCTACAATTTCCCCTGTTGCTAAAGACACTTGCGGCTGATAATGCAGCGTTAGTTGGTTCTTTTCCAAAGCTTTTCGTAGCCCATTTTCTAACTCCATCTTCCGAATGGAATTACCATTCAAATTGGAAGAATAGAAACGGAAATTATTTTTCCCACGTTCTTTTGCTTGATACATGGCTGTATCTGCATTTTTAATTAATGTTTCCTCATCTACACCATCAAAAGGATACAAGCTAATACCGATGCTTGGGGTTACAAAAAACTCCTGATTATTCACTTCGATAGGCTTAGAAAACTCATAAAGAATCCGTTGCGCCACCAGTGCAGCCCGCTCTTTATCTATATCTTCAAGTAGGATAATAAATTCATCTCCGCCTTGTCTAGAGACCATTCCTTCTTGTTTAACCGTCATCTCTAACCGGTCAGCTACTCTTTGCAGCACAATATCTCCGGTGTTATGTCCCTTTGTGTCATTAATAATTTTAAATCGATCTAAATCTAAAAACAAAACGGCTAGCATCTTATTTTCTTCCTGCTTGTTTAATGCATCGTTAAGATGATGTCTAAACCTATTTCGATTTGGCAGCCCTGTTAGCGTATCATAAAAGGCCATATTTTGGATCGTTGCCTCTGCTCTCTTACGCTCCGTAATATCTCTGCCAACTACTTGAACAGCAAACCTTCCTTCATAGGAAATCGGAGTCGACGCCATTTCTACATCAATGGTCTCTCCATTCAGTTTTTTTACTTTAAACTCGAGTCTGACCTTTTGCTGTTCGTGTGGATTGCCTCTTACTTTAAAAGCTTCCACAATTTGTGACGGGACAAACTTTAATGGGGAATGGCCAATCAAATCCTCAGGATGCTGGGCACCCACTAACTTCCAACCCGCTTCATTAATATATTCAATTTTTTCATAGTTAACGACAGCAATAATATCTGGAGACATTTCAACTAAACTTCGATAACGGTCTTCACTTTCTTTTCGATCCGTTATATCAAATAAAACACTCGTAAAGTCAACAAACTCACCCTTACTATCCAATGTGGGGAACCCTCTGTCCTGAATCCAGCGGACTTCTCCATCTGGGCGTATAATCCGATAGACACTTGTAACGGTTTCCCCTAAGGCCAGTTTCTTTCCTCTGTCTTCAATTACCTCTAAATCTTCGGGATAAATGACCTTTTTCCACAGATTTAAATCTTTGTAAAAATCAATATATGAATACCCATACAATTTTTCAATACCTGGGGTGATTAGTAGCGTGTCCGATTTTAAATCATGCGACCAAATAGCAACATCAAGTGTATCAAAGATATTTTTTAATTTAAGTTTATTTTGTCGAAGCTCTTCGTCCTTTTTCTCTATTCCTTTTAATGAAAGGAGAAAAATCGGCAGTGCTCCGATGAGGATAATAATAGAAATAATCTTTAGGAATTTAATAGATGGATAGAAAACAGAAACTGCAATGTCAAGCAGCTCTGAAAAAACGATCAAACTAAAAATGAGTTTCCAATAAGTTGGATCATTTAATTTCTTGGTTCCCAAGTTTGTTCTCTCCCTTATACCATGCGATGGATCGGAGCCACATGACAATAAATTTAGTCTTTATCTATAAAATAACAAAAATCGACTTAATTAACAATGAAGTAATAAATAAAAATGGAAGCGATTACATTATTTGTATACTAAAAATAGTTCCATGGAAAGACTTCCTTCCAGATCATGCTGATTATGGTGTTCAACAGTCTGTCATAACATTTCTAACAAACTGTGAACTTATCACTATAGCCATGTTATTTAAGCGAAAAAGTAATATATTGTAAATATAAAGAACAAAACAAAAAATGAAAGAAGGAATCATTTATGTTTAACAAATTTTTAAGAGAAAATAAGATTGCATCTGTTATCTTAACAGTCTTACGTTTATACCTCGGCTACTCTTGGTTTACTGCAGGATTTCATAAATTAACTGGCGGATTTGACGCTGCTGGATTCTTAAAAGGAGCCATTGCTAACCCGGTAAAAGGTCCAGATGGCGCAGTCGTTTTTGGCTGGTACGTTGACTTCTTGAAGCACTTTGCTCTTCCAAACGTCGATGTCTTTAACGTTCTTGTTCCTTGGGGCGAAACCTTAATCGGTTTAGGTTTAATCCTGGGATGCTTAACAACTGCCGCTATGTTCTTTGGTCTCGTCATGAACTTCAGCTTCTTCCTAGCTGGCACTGTATCTCACAACCCTAGAGACATCTTCCTTGGCTTCATCATCTTAACTGCTGGCTACAACGCTGGTAAAATCGGTTTAGACCGTTGGGTTGTACCTTTCTTCAGAAAAATGAGCAATAAAACAGCTAGTACTAAAAAATCTAAAGCTACAGTTTAACTGATAAAAAAGACGATTCGAAAATCGAATCGTCTTTTTTATGTCGTTTTATTTCATTCGATACACTCTTGCCTCATAAGGCTTTAATGTCAATTTTTGAAGTGGTTCATGTGGTGATACTTCATAATTGTTTAGCAGCAAGTTATGATAGTCGAGGGAAACCCCTTCCATCTCTACAAGCTGTGTAGAAAGATTAGTTATTACTATAATCTTTTCCTCATTTAACGTCCTTGTATAGGCAAAAATTTGAGGATCATCCTTCAAAAGCAATTCATACGTACCATAAGTAAATACTTCGTTTGCTTTCTTTAGATCAATCATCTTCTTATAGAAGTTTAAAACAGAATGTTCGTCGTTTTGTTGCGACAAGACATTGATGTCTTTAAAATTCGGATTAACCTTCAACCAAGGATTCCCTGTGCTGAAACCAGCATTCTCCTCCGTTGACCATTGCATCGGAGTTCGCGAGTTATCACGGCCTGATGCCCAAATAATCTCCATGATCTCTTCATGCGGAACACCATCGGCCCGCTTGATACGGTACATATTCTTTGCAGATACATCGTCGTAATCCTCTATGGAATCAAATTGGACATTTGTCATGCCGATTTCTTGCCCCTGATAGATGAACGGAGTACCCTGCATGAGAAAATACATTGCTCCGAACGCTGTTGCACTCTCACGCCAATATTCCTTGTCATTCCCCCAAGTGGATACTACACGTGGCTTGTCGTGGTTCTCGATGAACAAAGCGTTCCAGCCCTTATTTTCCAAGCCTTTTTGCCATCGAGACAATACATCCTTAAGCTCCACAATATCCAACTCTTTTTTCGCTTCGGCATCCCATAGTGCTAGATGCTCAAATTGAAAGACCATATTGAACTTCCCTGTCTTTTCACCAACCCAACGCTCCACATCTTCCACGTCATCAACAGTTACTCCGTTCGCCTCACCGACAGTCATAATATCATATTTAGCAAACGTCTCTTCCTTTAACTCCTGCAAAAACGTATGAATTCCGTCCACATTCATCATTTTATCGAAGCAAGAGACATATTGGAGCCCTTCAGGATTTGGCATATCCTCTAGGCCATCTTCCTTTTTAATGTGGCTGATTGCATCGACACGGAAACCATCGATTCCCTTATCAAGCCACCAGTTTACCATTTCATACAGCGCCTTCCGGACCTCTTCATTTTCCCAGTTAAGGTCTGGCTGCTTTTTTGAAAAAATATGCATGAAATACTGATCGGTTTGTTCATCATATTTCCAGGCTGAACCACCAAAAATGCTTTCCCAGTTATTCGGTTCTTTCCCGCCTTTTCCATCACGCCAGATATACCAATCACGTTTTGGATTTTCTTTAGACGCACGGGATTCGATAAACCAAGGATGTTCATCACTCGTATGGTTAATGACTAGATCAAGGATAAGTTTCATCCCACGGCGATGTGTTTCCTCTAAAAGAAGATTAAAATCAGCCATCGTTCCGAACTCTTCCATAATCTCTTGGTAATCACTGATATCGTAGCCGTTATCGTCATTAGGTGATTGATACATCGGACTTACCCAAATGACATCAATCCCTAGTTCTTTTAAATAATCTAATTTAGAAATGATGCCCTTGATATCCCCAATCCCGTCTCCATTGGAATCCATGAAGCTTCGAGGATAAATCTGATAGGCAACAGCTTCTTTCCACCATAATTTATTCATGTAAAATCCTCACTGACTCTTTTTATGTTTATCATTTCACATTCAATCCAAAGCTATTTTTTCACCGCGCACGACTTACGTTCAATTAGCTTTGTTGGAATCGTGATTCTCTTTGGCAACGTTTCAGGATTCTCGATTTTCTCTATTAAACATTCTGTAGCCAGATGACCTAATTGAAATGTGCCAATATCCACAGAAGTTAGTGGAGGCTTTGAATGTTCAGAAAGCGAGAGATTGTTAAAGCCAACAATTGAAATATCTTCAGGCACTCTGATGTTTAATTTTTCTAAATGACTGATGATTTCATAGGCCATTAAATCATCCTGAGTTACCAATGCTGTAGGAGGGGCATCAAGCTTCATCAAAGAACAAATGGCATCAATCCCTTGTTCATTGACTAACTCTTCATTAACGAGATAAGCCTCATTTACTGTAAGTCCAGCTTCCTTAAGAGCCAACTTATATCCATTAATCCGGTCAATAGTAACCACAAAATCTGGATTTATTCCAACGTAAGCAATATTCGTATGACCGTGTTCAATTAAGTAGTTGGTTACCTGTTTGCTTATAAAAATATTGTCATTATCAACATACGTAATTCTCTCTTCATTCACGCTTGGACGACCCACTACAGCAAAAGGAAAGCCGATTTCCTCCAGGTAGTTCATGGTCCGGTCATTGACACGTGAGTATAACAGAAGGATTCCATCGACACGTCTGCCATTAACCATGGACAAGACTTCCTCGTGAATTTCTTCCTCGGTTGACCCAGTTGAAAGATAAATACCGTATTTACTTTCATGAGCATGCATACTGATTCCTCTTAATACTTCAGGGAAGAATGGGTTTCGAAAGGCATGGTAGGCTGAATTCGGCATGATCACTCCAATGGTTTGAGTGCTTTTTGCAACCAAGCTACGTGCTTGCAAATTAGGATAGTACCCTAATTGTTCCATCACTTCTTTCACACGTCTCTTTGTTTGTTCACTTATTCGAGGGTTATTAGCAATGACCCTTGAAACCGTCGAAGGCGCCACATTTGCTTCCCTTGCCACATCCTTAATTGTAACCACCATTACTTCCCCCTAATACCAATAAATTGCTCGTTTTTCTACTATATTATAAGGTTGAAATTATTTTACCGCACCCTCAGAAATACCTTTAATAATTTCCCTTTGTGCAAAGAAGTACGCAATAATTACTGGAATAATGGCAATCGTTAATCCAGCAAGTGCTAAGTGCCATTGCTTTGTATACTCACCGAAGAAGAAGAACATTTTCAATGGAATAGTTTCCATTCCTTCTTGGTTAATAACAAGAGATGGAAGTAAGTAGTCATTCCAAATCCAAATGGTATTCAATATGGCAACTGTAACAGTAATTGGCTTTAACATAGGGAAAATAATGTGCCAAAAAATTTGGAAACGATTAGCCCCATCAATGGTTGCAGCTTCATCCAAGGATTTTGGGATCCCGCTCAATGTACCATGGTACAGGAAGATGGAAAGACTCGCACCAAAGCCTAAATACATAAAGATAATTCCGGAACGATTAAGCAGTTCTATTTTTCCGAAGATCGTCACTAATGGAATCATAACGGATTGGAACGGAATTAACATCGCTGCAACAAACATGAAGAATATAATGGTACTTATTTTGCTTTTATTTCTTGAAAGAGCGTAGGCAGCCATAGACGAGAAAATAATGATGATACCTACACTAACTACCGTAATAATCAGTGAATTCATAAATGTTTTTAAGAAGGTAAGTTCATTAAATGCTTCAACATAGTTATCAAAAGTAAATACTTCTGGTAATTTTAATGTGTCTGAGAAGATCTCCCTCTTTGTTTTAAAGGAGTTGACAATCATTAAGTAAAAAGGAGAAAGCCATAACAGACCTAATAACAAACCAAGGATTTCGAGCGGCAATTTATATTTTCTTCCCATTACATTTCTACCTCCCTTTTCTTGTTGATGTACACTTGTGTTAAGGAAATAGCAGCAACGATGATAAAGAAGATAACTGCTTTTGCCTGAGCATAAGCCATTTCACTTTCACCAAATGCCGTTTTAAATATCTCCATTGCGACCATTTGCGTGGAATTGTAAGGCCCACCGCCTGTTAATGATAAGTTTTGGTCGTAAAGCTTGAAAGTATTCGATAATGTTAAGAACAAACTAACTGTAAACGCAGGAGCAACTAATGGGAATACGATAAATCGTAGACGCTGGAATGAACTAGCGCCATCTATTTCAGCAGCTTCAATCAGCTCTGTTGGTACACCTTCTAAGTAAGAAATATAGATTACCATGATGTATCCGGCCATCTGCCAGCTCATTAGGATCACTAAGCCCCAAAAACCAGTGTTTGTAGTAGAAAGCCATCCTTGTAAGTTTTCGATTCCAAACAATTCTCCAACACCGGCAAATACCTTAATAAAAATAAACTGCCAGATAAAGCCTAGAATCAAACCACCAATTAGGTTTGGCATGAAGAAGATTGTACGTAGGAACTTACTTGTTTTAATTTTTGATGTCACGATAAGTGCTAAGGCTAAACCAAAGAAGTTAATTAAAATAATGGAAACGACAGTAAACTTTACTGTAAACCATAATGAATCTAAGAATTCCTTGTCTTTAAAGACATTAATATAATTCTCGAAGCCTATAAAGCCGCCCACTTCAATACCATTCCAGTCTGTAAATGAATAGTAGACTCCAAAGAGCAATGGAATGATAACAACCATAGATAATGCTAATAGAACTGGGGCTAAAAATAACCAATATGATAATTCCCGCGTACGCATCATGGTAAAAAGACCTCCAATGTGTTTTGTATTTTTTCTAAGTTAGTAATGATTGAAAGAAAAGGGGCTGATTCATAATAAAAGCCTAACCACTTAAGTGCCCCTTATGAACTAGCCGCTTGCCTCTCTCTGCTAATTTATAATGGGTCCTGCTTTTATCAAGTAGGACCCATTATCTTTGTTCATAAGGGATTATTTATTTCTTGATTTTTCCCAAGCTTCTTTTGTAGTTTTTATTACATCTTCCCACTTAGCTTCTTTGCTCAAATATTTTTGGATTTGAACACCAAGTTGATCTTGTCCCCAGCCAGTTGGGTAGCCCATGAATGTCCAGCCGATTGTCTTGCCATCTTGAGCATATTGATAAATTTCTTTTGAAAGTGGATCACTGATTTTTGATGCATCAAAGCCATCATAAGCAGGGATAAATTTGAAGTCGTTGATAACGATTTCTTTACCTTCGTCAGAAGTATATAACCAGTCTAAGAATTTCTTAGCTTCAGCTTGTGTAGCTTTGTCTTTGTTGCTGTTTACGCCCCAGTACATTGGGATACCAACTGGAATGGCATCTTCTTTATAACCTTCAACAGGGATTGGTAATAAACCAATGCTCTTATCAGCGAAATCTTTGTCGATACCAGCGATTGAACCATATGCCCAGTTACCTTGTTGAATCATCGCTACTTTTTGAAGTGAGAATAATTCTTCAACTTGTTGAGCATAGTCAAGGCTTACAGTTGGTTGAACAGAGTAGTTGTTTTGAAGATCAAGGACCTTCTTGAACGCATCACCATATTTGAAGTCAACTTTCTTTGCACTGAATGCATTTAGAACGTTGTTATCAAATTCAGGAGCAATGAAAGCATTGGATAAGTGTAGGCCTGTTACCCAAGTTTCTTTACCAGGAAGGGCAAATACTGCTTTAAGACCAAGATCTTTCTTCTTTGAATCTAAAGTTTTAACTGCATTTTCAAGGTCTGCATAGCTCTTGATTGATTTTGGATCAATGCCAGCTTTTTCGAATACAGCTTTATTATAGATGAAACCGTAACCTTCTTGGTTGTATGGTAAACCTAAAACTTTACCATCTTTAGTTACACCATCAAGTGTTCCTTTTAATGCCTTTTTAGAAGCTTCTGTATCAGAAAGGTCAGCTAATTTCTTTTGCCAATCTTCCACGTCTTGTGGTCCACCGATGTTGTAGATTGCTGGCTCTTTACCTGATGCAAACTTAGATTTTAAAGCCGCACCGTAATCTTCACCGCCACCAACAGTTGTGATGTTGATATTTACACCTTTGTGCGCTGCTTCATATTTCTTTGCAGCATCTTCAAATTGCTTTTTGAATTCTACTTTGAATTGGAATACATCAAGTGTTACATTTCCACCTTTTGACTCTTCTTTAGCTCCGCCACCTTTATCAGCGTTACCACAGCCTGTTAAAAGGAGACTTAATGAAAGAAGCCCAGCTCCAATTCCAGAAAATAATTTTTTCTTATTCATGATTTACCCCCATACTGAAAAATTTTGTAAAGCGTGTTGTTTTTGTGCAAAGTAAGAAAACATAGATGAATGTATTTTGTTCTATTTCGAATGTTTTATTCTAGACTACTTAAATATAGTAGATATCATACTAGTAATCGTTAAAGAGTGCAATCGTTTGCACTTACTTTTAAATAAAAAACTATTTTAGTATGTTGGTTTAAGTGTCTAAAATAGCAATCGAAATGGAGTAAAACCTTGTTATCTAAGAAAACGTTTGCACAAAATAGCAGAAAAACTGTAAAAAATCGTTATTCCTCAATAAAAAATCTACTTACTTTACAGTTAATATCTACTAATACCCCCTATACTTTTTATGTATCGTTAGCGAAAACGTTTGCACTAATCGATAGATTCATAGTAGCACTTTTAAAATGTATGCGCAATCATTTTTTTATTTTTTTTGGGGACAGTCCCCCGCCGCTTTAAAGCAGCGGGGGACTGTCCCTTTATTTTGTTAAAACTCTTACCTCATATGGACGAAGTGTAGCTGATGTTCCCGCTTCATAGTTGGAGAGAAGCATTTGGGAATTTGTTATGCTATTAACTAGCTTTTCTTCGTTAATCTCTACCTCTTCCCCGCTAAAATTACATAAAACTAAGAGGCGTTCTTCCTTCCAGTTTCTTTCATAAGCAAAGATCGATGGGTGATTTTTTAGTAACAATTGGAAATCACCTTCAACGATAATATTCATTTCTTTACGAAGAGAAATGAGCTTTTGATAAAAATAGAAAATAGACTGTGGATCTTCTAACGTACTTTTCACATTGATTTCTTTGTACCTTGGATTGGCCTGAATCCATGGAGTTCCTGTTGTAAACCCTCCATGCTCTGATGCATCCCATTGTACAGGTGTTCTTGCATTGTCTCTTCCCTTTGCGTATATGGACGTCATGATTTCTTCATGAGTATAGCCTAATGCTGAACGCTCCTTGTACATATTAAGTGTTTCAATATCACGATAATCCTCTAAAGAGTCGAACTTCACGTTGGTCATGCCGATTTCTTCCCCTTGATAAATATATGGGGTCCCCTGCATAAAATGAAGACAGGCCGCTAACATTTTGGCTGATTCCACGCGGTATTCCTGGTCATTACCAAAACGGGAAACAATCCTTGGCTGGTCATGGTTATTCCAATAGAGACTGTTCCATCCTTTGTTGTGAAGTCCCACTTGCCACTTTGCTAAGTTTTCCTTTAAGTCCACGAGATTGAGCGGTTTTAAGTTCCACTTACCACCAGGGGCACTATCTAAATCCATATGCTCAAAAGTAAAGATCATATTAACTTCATTTCGTTCAGGATTAGTATAAAGAATCGCATCTTCTGGTGTGGTTCCAGGCATTTCCCCCACCGTCATAATCGGATAATGCGCTAAAACTTCCTGATTCATTTCCTTTAGAAATTCATGAATTCTAGGGCCATTCATGTAAAAGGGGCTGCCATCACCATATAATTGACCTTCCCCTTGCACACCATCAGGTAAGCCTGGCTGTTTTGAAATCATATTGATTACGTCCATTCGGAAGCCATCGATTCCTTTATCAAGCCAAAATCTCATCATGCGGTAAACTTCTTCACGTAAAGCTGGATGTTCCCAGTTCAAATCTGGTTGTTTTTTCGCAAATAAATGCAAGTAATATTCCTTGGTGACTTCGTCATAATCCCATGCAGGACCGCTGAAAAATGATCCCCAATTGTTCGGCTCTTTCCCTTCTTTACCCTCACGCCAGATATAATAGTCGCGGTATGGATTGTCTTTCGATTGTTTCGATTGAACAAACCATTCATGCTCATCCGAGGTGTGATTAACAACGAGGTCAATGACTAATTTCATGTCACGTTTATGTACTTCTTCAAGCATCTGGTCAAAATCGGCCATGGTGCCGAACTCTTCCATGATTTTTTGATAATCACGGATATCATAGCCATTATCATCATTCGGTGAATCGTACACAGGGCTTAACCAGATGACATCCACACCAAGCAATTTCAAGTAATCCAGTTTTTGAATAATCCCTTGGATGTCGCCGATTCCATCTCCATTCGAATCCATAAAGCTTCTTGGGTATATTTGATAAACAACGCTTTTCTTCCACCATTGGTCATTTGTTTTCAATTGGAATCCTCCTCACTATAAACAACCACACTATACCATAAAAAATGAAAGGGGTTAATTTTATTGGATATAAAAAATCCTCACCCTGGTTAAGTACAGGTAAGGATTTTTGTTAATTCGCAAATTAATTAGTCGCGGTCAGGACTGTTTACCATTATGCCAGCAACCTGCGTTAAACGATCATAAAAGGCTAGTCCTGCTGGGTTTTGATCGAGTCCAATTTCCTGAAAGGCTTCTCTCATACAGCGTAGCCAGCAGGCTGCTCTTCTTGGGGTTACTTCAAATGGTAAGTGCCGTGCTCTCATGGCAGGCGGTCCAAATTCTTGGCTGTATAGAGCAGGACCTCCCAAAAATTGTGGAAGAAACATTCTCTGCTTCCGCTTGATTTCTTCCATTTCCCCTTCAAATAAAGGTCTTAATTCCGAATCAGCATATACACGCGGATAAAAGGCATCAACTAGCTTGTCAATGGTCTCTTGTCCACCAATTTCACTATATAGAGATTTAAAATTAGATTCCAATTCCTTCACCATCCATCCTTTATTTTTCCCCTGTTTCAAATAATTATAAAGCTTCCTTGAATGGTGTTTTGTGATTTACATCACGGAATAGATAAAATTACATCAATTTCCAGAAGAGTCTTTGTCAACTTTTGGCGCAACTAATTCCGCTTTTATTCGATCAGGATCTTCAAAGAATACCGCATAATGTGAATCTCCCCCAGCAAACGGGTGTCGGTCCTGATACAAAATAGGTATACCTTTTTCCTTCAATTGATCTGTCATCCAGTCTACCTGCTCTTTGGATTCTGCATGAAATGCTAGATGATTTAAACCAACCCTTGAACGGTGGTAAGGAATATCCATAAACCGCTCTTCTACTTGGACAAATACGAGATAGGTGTCCTTTTGCTTCCAACTAATACCTAAATCCCACTTTTGATATGGTTCATATCCTAATTCTTTTAAAAACCATCCCCAAAATTCGGTTGTTTTTGCTAGATTCGAAACATAGATCTCTAAATGGTGCAGAATGATGTTTTCCCCCTTTATTTTTCTGATATTTTAGGGCCTCGTACTGTAGAAAAACATTTATTCTATTATTTTATCATTTTTTATTTGCGGTTTTGATGAGTTTATTTGCGATAACACGAGGTTTATTTGCGAAAATTAGGCTTTTATTTGCGATAGATAACCGTTTATTTGCGTACTGCAAAAAAGCCAGCTCAAAAGGCGATAGCTTTTTAAGTCGGCTTTTTAATTTTTATTGTTACTATTTAGTGAATATTTTCTGAATAAGCGATTTTGGTTTTTTTCTCATTTTTTCAATCATACTTTGGAATCCATACATAATGACTGATTTAATGAAAAATAAAAGCCCCATTTGATAGTGCTTCATACTCACAAGTGAAACAATCCCCATTCTTCTTAACGCAATCATCCCCGGAAAGGCAAAAAGGGTGTCAAGAATAAGGTTCAATAGTAAGTATCGGAAAAAGTTTCCGAATGTGAATTTTAATATCCATAATGATCCCACAAAAAATGGCCCTATCATAAAGGGAAGTTCGCCCATTGTTTTTGGTATGAGTTTTTCATAAAATCTCCACCATAGCCGCTTTTTCGAAAAATAACTCTCAAAAATGACCCAAACGAAGATAAACAAAGCACCCGGGTAAAATCTCTTGAAGGACCGCTTTCCTAGGAGTGGCAGTGATAACCAGGGTATTAGCATCATTGCAAGTAAAAACATTTTATTTTGTTTCATAATAATACGCCATTCCTTTTTTTCTTTTTATCATGCACGGATTTATATTATTTATGTAAAAATTTCCTGTAATTATTTTTGAATAGCGTGGCACAAAAAAGGGGCCTTTAAATTTATGTACAGAGTAGCCTTGGACTTCACGTGGAATTGACGAGTATTTCTATTTATATTAATATATTAATTTGCCTGTAAGTTATGTGGTTCGCGAACCTCCCACACAAAAAAACTAAGGAGCTAATTATATATGAAAGTTAATACAATTGTCGTAAACGGTATTGTAGCAGCATTGTACATTGCAGTCTCTGCTTTAATCCAGCCGTTTGGGTTTACCCAAGTTCAGTTTCGCGTATCCGAGATGTTCAATCATCTAGTTGTTTTTAACAAAAAATATATCTATGGAATTGTTCTTGGTGTATTTTTAACCAATTTATTTTTTTCACCAATGAAGGCCTATGATCTTATTTTTGGTGTCGGCCAATCTGTGATTGCCTTGTTAATCACGATTGCTTCTGCAAAATATATCAAAGGCTTATGGGCACGTATGATTGTGAATACACTCGTCTTCACGTTGACCATGTTCTTCATTGCTCTTGAACTTCACTTGGCATTTAATTTACCATTCATGTTCACCTGGTTAACTACCGCAGTTGGTGAGTTTGTGGTCATGGCTATTGGTATGCCGGTACTGTATGTAATAAACCAACGTGTTCGTTTTGATAAAATCGTCTAAACAAAAAAAGAGTTGCTGCCGAGGCAGTGACTCTTTTGGTTTTTATCAGACATTTTATTTGGTATTTCTTTGTAAAAAAGAATAAAGTAGTAATAGATGATTTCAATTTGGAGGGAGAGGTAAAAATGTTACAACGTCCTTTAACTAGTGAGTATCCTGAATATTATGTACCGTATGTGAACCTGGTTCCCGAAGGAGACCTATTAGCGATTTTAAGTGAGGATCTAAAAAGTACGATTGAACTTTTTGACGGAATTTCGAATGAAGAGGGACATTTTCGTTATGCCCCAACTAAATGGAGTATCAAAGAAGTTCTCGGTCATATGACAGATACCGAAAGAATTATGAGTTATCGCCTGCTTCGTATTGGCCGTGGTGACCAAACGGCCTTAGCTGGGTTTAATGAAAATGAGTTTGTAGAAGGCTCACAAATTAACAAGCAATCAATGAAAGATATACTTGAGGATTTTATAGCAACACGCAAGGCTACGATTACTTTAATTAAAAACATGCCTGCTGAGGCCTGGGGCAACAAAGGCAACGCCAACAATACGGAAGTGACTACCCGCGCCATCGGCTACATAATTGCAGGTCACGCCATCCATCACAAAAAGATTATTAACGAGAGATACTTATCTGTGAAAAAATAGGTAGGTAATTTATGCAGGGCTCACTGTATAGTACGAATAAAGATATTATTTCTTACGTGCTGGGATAAATGTTCTTGTAAGAAGTTTAATTAAACCAGCTATAGCCAAACAAGGAATCCAGATCGTCATAATGAAGAATACCCTAGACAGCCCTTTGCGACCGATTCCTCTTCACCATGGCCATTTCGGTCGCGTAGATAGTTCCTACGCGACCATTCCCTCTGACTCATGACTATTTCGGGCTCGTAGAAGCCCCTACTTGAACCACCTATCTCAGATTCTCTATTTATTTCGCAACTTCTCTTGCACTATACTTTACTTTCAAAGTTAGTATGGTTGCCGATAGGATAAATGTGATCCCGTTTGCCGCTATGATGGGAATATCCTTCAACAACAAGCCATACATAAGCCATAAAAGCACCCCAATAGTAAACAAGCTGTACATGACAAGTGAAATTCCCTCAGTATTTTTCTCCTTGATGGTTTTAATCGCCTGCGGCAGGAAGGATAGAGTGGTTAAAACAGCCGCTACATATCCGAATACAGGTATAAACCCCTGCATATTTACACCCACCACATTTGCGACACAGGCTCTTCAATTAGAACAGATTTTAAATTCACAACTGCTCGCTTAAATCCTTCTTCAATCGACATGATAGGATCCTCATGTTCGATGCTGACCACATAATCGTAGCCATAGGTGCGGAGTGCACTCATCATGTCAGACCATTCTTTCAAACTGTGGCCGCAGCCCACTGAACGGAAGGTCCACGCACGTGAACGCACTTCCCCGTATGGCTGCATATCTGTTAAACCATACATATTTACATTTTCTTGGTCAATATACGTATCTTTCGCATGGAAATGATGGATGGCATTTTCTTTTGCTAAAATTTTAATCGCAGCCACAGGATCGATTCCCTGCCACCATAAATGACTTGGATCCAAGTTGGCTCCAATCGCATCGCAGGTTTCTTCACGCAACTTCAATAGTGTATAAGGTGTATGGACTAAAAAGCCGCCATGTAGCTCAAGGCCAATTTTCACCTGATGCTCCTTCGCATACTGGCCTACTTCCTTCCAGTATGGAATCAGCTTTTCTTCCCATTGCCACTTTAACACGTCTCCATATTCGTTAGGCCAAGGAGTCACCGGCCAGTTAGGGTATTTGGCGCCATCATGGTCACCTGCAGTACCAGAGAAACAGTTTACCACCGGAACTCCTAACAAGGACGCAAGTCTAATCGTTTTTAAAAGTGTCTCATGTGACTGCTTTGCGAATTCTTTCTCAGGAGAGATAGGATTTCCGTGACAGCTAAAGGCACTGATCGTTAGCCCTCGCTCTTCGACTTTTCCGATATATGCCTTCCGTGCTTCTTCACTTTCCAATAACGCATCTAAATCGCAATGGCTGTTCCCTGGGTAACAACCAGTGCCGATTTCAACGGCATGAAGGCCTGCCTTTTTTACGGTATCGAGCATATCCTCGAACGATTTTTCAGCAAATAATACGGTAAATACACCTAGTTTCATCGGGAAATCCCCTCTCTAAAAGATTCATTACTTTCATAGATTCGATCAATAATTTGAGAAACTTGAAGAGCCTCCTCTGGCTTTACAACCAATTCTTCCAAACCCAGACATGCTTGGATAAAGTTTTTTGCCTGTGGCAGTCCAGGATTCTCTTCACCTGGAATCCAAGCGGCTTGGCTATTTAGCAGCATGCCATTTTTAGTGGTATAAAGCTCAAATGGGAACACACTTAAACCGCCATCCACTCCAGAAATGCTCAGATGTTCCTTGTCGTCCTTGATATTTGCCGCCCACGAAGTTTCAAACAGCATCGTAGCACCATTTTCAAACTGAGCATACGCTGTGACATGATCATCGACATTAAACGTTTCATGATCAAACTCGCCCCATTGGTTCACTTGATTCGGCATTTTACTTAACGTGTTATAGGTGGTGCCTGACACCATCGTTTGTTTGGGATTTCCCATTAGCCATAAAGCGAGATCGAGAAGGTGACAGCCATAGTCAATCAGACTTCCGCCTCCTTGAAGATCTTTATTCGTAAACACACCCCAGCCCGGCACTTTCCTGCGTCTTAAAGCCTGAACTCTGACTACAAGTGGTGTTCCTACCTCTAGCATGGCCTTCTTTGCTGCCTGTGCTTCCTTCATGAAACGATAATGATAAGCGATCGCTAGAACCTTATCCGCTTTTTTTGAAGCAGCAATCATTGCTTCACATTCCTCCGCACTTAGTGCCATCGGCTTTTCACAGAGAACATGAACACCTGCTTCGAATGCAGCAATGGAAATCTCCGCATGAAATTTATTTGGTGTACAAATACAAACGGCATCTACTTCTGAAAAAAGGTCCTGATAGTTCTCAAACACGTGTGGAATCTGATGTTTTTCAGCGGTTTCTTTGGCACGGTCCACATTCACATCACTGAGAGCTGTTATTTTACATACGTCACTAAGCTGTAAAAAAGCAGGGATATGACGGCCCTGCGCTATACCGCCAACCCCTATAATGCCAATTCGTAGTTTTTTCATCGTTCTCTCACTCTTACAATCTGTTTTGTTTCATTTGATTCGAGCGCAGCCAAAATGACATTTAAAGACTTCATGCCTTCCTCACCGGGTACAGGAGGCTCTTGATTGGTCACAACAGCATTAACAAATAGATCAATTACACGCGAATTGTTTTGACCGCCATCTTCATTTGACTGGATCCTACCCAACTGGTAATTGACCACCTCACCATTCTTATATTGAAAAACTAGCGAGTTAACCGGGTCATCCTCTAAACGAAGAATCGCTTTTTCACCATAAATAATCGTCGAATTATCTTCTTTGCTTACATAGGCCCAACTGGCAGCAAGCGTTCCAATGATTCCACTTTCCGTTTTTAAAATACAAACCGCATTGTCATCCACATCCGCAAATTCCTTCGCACTTGTTTCTACGAAAGAACCCACTTCAACAATCTCTTCCCCAAGTAGATAACGCAGTAAATCTGTTTTGTGGACACCTAGATCGCCCATCGCTCCAACAAATGCTTTTTCCTTTTGGAAAAACCAGCTTTCTTTTCCATCCACACTCCAGCCTTCTGGACCACCGTGTCCAAATGCTGTACGAAAACTATAAATTTTCCCGATTTCTCCACTTTCAATGAGCTTACGTGCTTTTTGATGAGACGGTACAAAGCGTTGATTATGAGCAATCATCAGCTTTTTGCCACATTCCTTGGCAGCTGCAATCATAGCTTCTGCTTCTTGTTTTGAAGTAGCCATTGGTTTTTCACAGAGGACATGAACCCCGGCCTGTAAAGCAGCAATGGAGATTGGCGCATGAAGGTAGTTTGGTGTACAAACACTAACCGCGTCTACTCCGCCAGCATTCAATAGCTCTTCATAACTTGTATAGGCTTTAGCTCCAAATTTCTCCGCCACTTCTTTCGCACGCTCTTCATTGATATCACAAACCGCAACAAGTTCTACATGTTTATTTGCTTTATATTCAGGTAAATGACGATGCTGGGCAATACTGCCGCATCCTATGACAGCTACGCGTAATTTTCCCATGATTATTTTCCTCCTTTAATCACTTCTAATGGTTTGGCGTTTCCGTAAACTGGACGTTCGCGTTTCACTGGATTAGCCCATTTAACCGCGTTACTAATGACACGCTGAATTTCTTTGTTATGATAAGTCGGATAGGTTTCATGTCCTGGGCGGAAGTAGAAAACCTTACCGTTACCGCGCTTATACGTACAGCCGCTGCGGAATACTTCTCCACCTTCAAACCAACTGGTAAAAATCAGCTCATCTGGCTGCGGGATATCAAAGTGCTCTCCGTACATTTCTTCTTTTTCTAGTTCAATATATTCCGAGATTCCTTCTGTAATAGGATGACTTGGGCTAACAACCCAGAGGCGTTCCTTTTCATCTGCTTCCCGCCATTTCAAATCGCAGCTTGTTCCCATTAATGTTTTAAAGATTTTTGAAAAATGGCCAGAGTGAAGAACAATGAGCCCCATGCCATCAAGGACACGCTGTTGGACCTTTTGCACAATTTCATCTTTTACTTCACCATGTGCGAGATGCCCCCACCAAACTAACACATCTGTATTTGCCAATACTTCATCTGTTAAGCCATGCTCAGGTTCATCTAATGTAGCGGTTCTAGTGTCGAAACCTTCCGCTTCAAGAAATGCTGCAATGGCCCCGTGAATTCCATTTGGGTAAATATCTCTAACCACAGGGTTTTTCTGTTCATGTCGGTTTTCATTCCATACTGTTACGTTTAACATCTATAACGACTCCTTTTTACTTTTATAAAAATTTATTATTTAGACGTCAGCTTCTCTTTTAAGAAATTAATACTTATTTCAATACTTTCAAATGGGGTCCGGCGGCTGAAATCCTGCTCCACGATCCACCAGTCTACACCAGCGTCCACTCCTAAATTGAGTACGCTTTCAATATCAACGCCACCTGTTCCAAGTTCAGCAAAATATTGTTCCTCATCTGTTGTCATATCTTTTAAATGGATGAGCGGTGTACGATTTCTGTATCGGTTCATCCACTCCACTGGCTTTTCACCAGCTTTGGTCAGCCAATAAACATCTAGTTCTGCCTTAACGTTTTCGGCATTAGTATCTTCAAATATGGATTCTAACGCTGTCCTTCCGTCAGAGAGTCGTTCTAATTCAAAATCGTGATTATGATAGCAAAGAGTAATGCCTTCTTGACGACATTTTTGACCCGCTTGCTCTAAAAGAAGAATTAATGCTTGATAATCTTGTTCTGTCCGACGTTCGGGTAGGAGGTAAGGACAGACAACATATTTGCTACCTAGTAGTTTTTGGTCTTCTATTACTTGTTCCAAATTCGATTCTAAGTCCTCAAGCGGCACATGGCTTGCTGCAGCTTGAAGCCCCAATTCATCCAAGACCTTTTTTACTTCTAGTACTGGTAATCCACCGTACCCAGCAAATTCCACCCCGTTGAATCCAAGCTCTGCCACTTTCCTTAAAGTACCAACAAAATCCACTTCAGATTCTTCCCTTAAGGTGTACATTTGGACAGCAATTGGTATAGTTGTTGTCAATCTCATCCCTCATTTCTGCTAGCTATTTATATTACTTATTTGATACCATCATATATGATGTACCTTAAAATAAACATAAACGATATAATGAAAACATCTACTATTTTGCTATTTGTTTTTTTAAGGAGTGGAACTATGAGCTTGAAGATCTATTTCTGCGGATATTCCTACCATACACAAGGGTATTATTCTCAGCATAAATCCGGATTTCCTGGATACCTTTTTCGACTACAAACGGAAGGTTTCTGTGAAGTAGTCGTAAAAGGAAAACGAAGGACTCTTGAAAAGGGTGACCTTTTGATTATTCAACCAGGTGATTATTATGAGTTATTAGTTGAGGCCGGCCAAAGCAGCGCGGATTACCATTTATCATGCAAAGGGGACTGGGTGGATGTATGGTGGGAACGTTCGGCAAAGCCTACGATCTCTAAAATAGATTTGGACGAAAAAACAATGGCTCTCTGGCGTCATTTAAGTGTGGAGGAACGCCGGCCTTCATCTGAGGAAAATAAAGAGCTTTCTGAATACCTACTAAGAGCACTTTGTTTATCCTTAGAACGGGCAGTTAATGAAACGGCTCCCTCCTTTAATAGGCCCTTTACAGTTACACGTATGATGCGCTTTATTGAAGAGCATGCAACAACCTCCTTTAAAGTAGAAGAAGTGGCGAAGCACGCTGGGCTTAGCGTTTCTCGCTCAGTTCATTTGTTTAAAAGCAGTGTTGGAAAAACAATGATTGAGTACGCCCTCGAAGTCCGTTTGTCTGCTGCGATGGAGCGAATGAAATACACCACGATGACACTTGAGCAAATTGCCGAGGATTGCGGTTTCGGATCCTACCCTTATTTTCATAGAGTATTTCAAAAAAAGTATAGCATAGCTCCCGGTGCGTATAGGCAGCAGGAATAATTTTTGGATGGAACTGTAACAAAATAAGACTCCTCTTGCATCGATTAGATACAGTGGAGTCTTTTTTATTTTTTCATATGTTTTGATTAAAATTCTTCAGACAAGTTAACTTCTACTCCAAAATGGTCGGAAACAACCATTCGATTGACATTATTAAAGATTACCTTTGAATAGTCTACCTGAACAGGCTTATTCGTTAAAATTAAATCAATTCTTAGGTCTTGCTTGTTGTTGCTCCAACCTGAGATTTTCCCTTTCACGGTAATTCCTTCATCTTTTTCATCCGTCATTTGGTAAGTATCATAAAGACCATGGTTGATCAAATACTCATATCCCTCTCCCTTAAGAGAAGCATCGTTGTTAAAATCACCCATGAGATAAACGGTTTGATCCAAATTTATATGCTGCAGCAGCTTGTCCGCTTGCCCCTTAAAAGGTTCCTCTTCATCGTGCCACCACCCCATATGACAGGAATAAAAGGTTAGTAATTTGTTATTGTAGGAAATGGTTGCTCCGACAATTCTACGTGTTTTCCAGTTAGTAGCGTAATCTACACTGTCAGAAACGAAGAATGAGTGTTCCTCAACGATTGGGTGCTTCGTTAGAATGGCAACGCCTTCCTCATAGGTGCCATTTGTAATATAGTGGGATACATCCCACACTAAGAAATATTCAGCTACACCCAGCTTTTCTAACTCTTGTAACAAAACATATACATAATTGTTTTTCTTAACTTTCCCGTCCACATACTCTGCTTCAAGTGCTTGACTTACCTCTTGCAATGCAATGACATCATATGATTTTTCCTTAATGGTTTGTGCCAAGTATTTTATCTTTTCTATTTGATTTTCCTCATGCCATGAATGGCAATTTAAAGTTAAAAGTCTCATTTATGTATTACCTCGATGTTTTTTTAAAATATTGTATCACTACCATCTAAAGTTGGAAATAAACTTGAGAAACTCTATTTGTTTTGAATGTTCATATTTCATAATCGCGTGGGTGTTAGCTTCAGGCAAATTGATAGACTCACAATGTACTTCAATCAATCTGCCTTCTAATAACTCTCTTCTCACAGTAGAGGTTGGCAGGAAGGATACTCCTAACCCCTCAATAATAAACCTTTTGGTAATGTGCACCTGTGACACCTTCATCATTCGGACACTTGGATACTTACTTTTTACCACTCTTGAAAGAAGATCCCAATAACCTGGATGATTGTGAGTTAACAGATAATTGGTTGTTAACACTTCTTCTTCATCTAAGGGAGGTGCTGATTCTGAATCTCTCCCATCGTGTGGGGCAACTAATATTACGTTATCTTTAGCTAAAAGCTTACAAATCAAACTCTGATTTGTACTGTTCAAACAAGACAGCCCCAAATCTACTTCTTCCCTTAAGACAGCCTGTTCAATTTCAACAGATTCAATAATTTTGACAGAAATCTCCACTTCCGGATACTGCTTTGTATAGCTTTTTAATACGTAAGGTAAAATCGTATCAGCGATTAGAGGGGATATACCAAGTGTTAACTTCCTTGTGTATCCTTGACTAAAGGTATTCAAATCCTCGAGCCCCTGTTGATAAACCTCCAGCAATTTCTTCGCGTGAATCAAATATCGTTTTCCTTCCTCAGTCAGTTTAATTTTTCTTCCCTCTCGATGAAATAAAAGAATACCCAGCTCTTTTTCCAGCTGTTTTATATGAACCGTTACAGAAGGCTGTGAAATGAATAATAATTCTGCTGTTCTTCTGAAATTCCCACAATCTGCTGCAGTAACAAATGTATTAAGCCACTGAAACTCCATACCCACTACTCCTTATGAAAAATATTAATCAATTACTTTAAAATTATTCAATATTCTTAATTATGTTTATTTTATAGAATATAGTAATCAAAGGGAAGGAGTGATTGGATGATGAACAAAGGTTTGAAAGGAATTGTTGCGGCGGATACAGCCATTAGTCATATTGATGGGGAGAAGGGTCAACTCATTTATAGGGGATATGAAATTAGGAGTCTTACACAAAAATATTCTTTCGAGGAAACAGCCTACCTCCTTTGGTACGGGGAATTACCCAATGCCGAACAGCTAGGCATCCTGAAAGATAAGATGAGAAATGAACGGGTTCTACAAGAAAATATTAGGCAAATAATTGACCTGCTGCCACCTTCCATGGATATGATGAGTGTCATTCGAACGGCCATTTCAGCAGAAGGCAGTAATTCTGATTATACCTGGAAGCCCACCCTACAACAGGCTATCAGATTAACTTCTCTCGTTCCGACGATTATTGCCTATCGGAAACGAAAGCTGGAGGGTAACACGGTTGTCCCTCCTCGAATGGATTTAGATCATGTGGAAAATTATCTTTATATGCTTGATGGAAACCTGCCATTAGCGGCACATGTGGAAGCTCTAGAGACCTATATGCTTTTAACTCTTGAACATGGTATGAACGCTTCAACCTTTTCCGCTAGAGTGACCGCTTCAACAGAATCTGATATCGTATCAGCCGTCACGTCTGCCATCGGCACGATGAAGGGACCACTTCATGGCGGTGCACCGTCAGGAGTCATTGAGCTTCTAAATGAAATAGCTTTAGTGGGTGATCCTGAAAGCGTGATAAAGGAGAAGTTAACTAAAGGAGAAAAATTGATGGGGTTCGGACACAGAGTTTATAAAACTCATGATCCGCGAGCTATTTCCTTAAAGAGTAAACTCTTAGAGCTTGTTGGTAAGGATGAATGGTTGGACCTAGCGATGAAGGTAGAAGATACCGCGGTAAAGGTATTAGCTGAAATCAAACCGGGCCGTTCCCTTTATACAAACGTGGAATTTTACGCTGCCGCCATCATGAAAGCCATTAATATGGAAGCAGAATTGTTCACACCTACCTTTACTGCTAGCAGAATGGTCGGCTGGACCGCTCATATCCTCGAACAGGCCGAAAACAACACCATCTATCGTCCACAAGCAAACTATATTGGAGTGATAAAAGAATGACAGGTGTTAGGCACCTGTCATTCTGCACAAAAAACTAATCAAACGTTTGATTAGTTTTTTTAGCCTAATTTTGTTCGTGTAGCTGCTGGCTGATATTTTTTCATCGGTCCCTTTTCAAGCACTTCTTGAAGATAGAGGTTCCCTTTCGGACTTGTTTTCTTAAGCAAATCCATCAAGTATGTAATATCGTCTAGCGCCCTATGTGTTTGGTAATTGGTAATATCGTGTGCTTGTAATAGAGTGAGAAGTTTACCGTTTGGAAAACCGTAATTTTTCCATGGTACCCCTCTCATCGTACAATACCACTTCAAATCATTAACCTCTGGATACATGTGAAAAAGAAAGCTTCGGTCAAAGGAAGCATTATGGGCAAATACAGAATCTGCACGATGAAAATAGGTTTTTATTTTCCCATCGAGAAAGGTTTTTCCTTTTACTAAGTCGTAAGGAATTCCGTGAACACGATAGGCTGTATCATAATTATTCCTTGCCGTACGAGAGAGCGGCTCGCGTAAGAAGGAATCCTCTTCAATAATATCGACAATTTCTCCTGAATCTGTCCGATACGAAAATAGCTTCAGGGCTAATTCAATAACCTCATCCTTGGTAGGACCTAAACCTGTTGTTTCAACGTCCACAAGCAACCCAAATTTTTCTAAACTCTGCAAAATGATCATCCTTTTTACATTCTAATGTTAATCCTATTATAACAGAGGTTACTAGGCAGTCCTATCACTATCCAGTTAGGAACCTTTTTCCATTCCGGCAAGAAATGCTTGAATAATCATTAACAAGCTTTCATCCAAATCTAAGGATAGTTTAAATCCACCCCGTTGCTCTAAGGAAGAAAAACCATGTAAAATACTGCGCAATCCTCTTACTGCATGCAAAGCCTGATCTCCCTCTAAACGATAGGCACTTAATACCCTCACAGAAAGCTCCACAATTTTTGCTCCTGCCTGTTGCACCTCCACATCCTCTGGATCTGGCGCGAGTAGGGTTGCCTCATACACGCCAGGATGCATCCGCGCAAAATTTACATATGCCTGGCTCATAGCTAGAACCGCTTCGGTGCCTGACACTCCAATCGCCGCATCAGCCATTTCCGCATACAGCCGGTCAATGCCATAAATAGCTAATTGCTTCCTAAGGCCAGGTAAACCCTCAAAGTGATTATATAAAGAAGGAGGGCGGATATTTAGCTTTTTAGCCAGGTTTGCAAGTGTTACCTCTTGCATTCCCTTTTGATCCGCCAGTTCTCCTGCTGTTTCTAGTATCGTTGCCAAGTCTAGTGCTACTTTTGGTCTTGGTGACATCTCATCTGTTCTCCTATCCGATTTTCTGTTCTAGATGTTGAATTGCCCGTTCCATGATTGGTACAGGATTTTCTATCATTTCTCCGTGTCCAACGGCAAGGAGCTTCGGTTCGTAACTCACTAATTTCTTTGCACTGGCTAGTGCCGTCCGCTTACTCCATGTACCAAAGGCCGGGAATGGGAACAATGGTTTTACATCTCCTGCCACTGCCACGCCACCTCTTGTTTGGAAAGCATCCCCCGCAATTACTGCCTTAGTCCGTAAGTCTAAAAAAGATAAAGATCCCGGTGTATGGCCTGGAGTTTCGATTGCTGTAAGTGACCCAATCAAGTCACCTTCCTTCAATAATACATTTGCTCTTGTCTTCAATTTTTTCGGAACCCCACCCTTAATTGGTGTGTTGTCTTCATGCGTATCAAGCGAGCGGTCGCCATTCATTAATCGATGATCGCGTGTAGAGATATAAACCGGTACATCGGGCAGCCTTTCTTTGATTGCATCCAATGCTCCAACATGGTCCTCATGTGCATGCGTCAATATAATCTTTTTAATGGGTTTCCCGATCTTCTCAGCAGCCTGAATAATCCCCTTTGCACAGAAACCAAGTGCCGCATCAATCAACGTTAATCCTTCCTCTTCCTCCACTAAGTAGCAATTGACTGGAAAAAAATTGGCCATAAACGTAACTTGATACAAGTATCCATTTTTAATAATCCTCATTTCGCCATCCCCTTTTAACTAATATCGTTAGTTTTATTTTAACTAATGATATTAGTTAAATCAAGTTTTTTCTTTAATAATTTATATATTTTTATTTTTTCCAAAAGATACTAATAAGATTTCAAAATGAAATGGTTTAATTAAGTTGACACTTAATTAAGTGTAGACTAAAATAATACCATGATTGAAAAAGTCCTTCATGCATTAGCAGAACCTAGACGTAGAGATATTTTATATCTCGTTCGTGATGGAGAGCTTACCTCCAGCGCGATTGCTTCACATTTTGACATTTCAGCTCCAGCAGTTTCTCAGCATCTCAAGGTTCTCGAACAATCTGGACTAGTTGTTGTTCGGAGAGACGGAACAAAACGGTATTACGGAATTAGAAGGGATGGATTTGCAGAATTAAAGCAATATATTGACCGTTTTTGGGATGATAGTTTACTTCGCCTGAAAGAAGCTGCCGAAGAGGAAGAAAGGAGAATCCAAAATGAATCAGACAAATAGTGAAATAATAACAAAAGAAATTTTTATTGAAGCACGTCCGGAAACTTTATTTTCCTTCTTTACCGATGCTGACAAAATGGTCCGTTGGATGGGAAGACATATACTGCTCGAGCCAAAAATCGGCGGTAAATACCGGATCGATGTTAATGGAAGCGATATTGCCATGGGTGAATATGTAGAAATTGTTCCTTTTGAAAAAATCGTCATGACATGGGGATGGGAGAAATCAAAGCTTGTCCCTCCAGGCTCGAGCAAGGTTGAATTCCAATTGACTCCTATGGAAAACGGAACGCAATTGGTATTAACTCATTATGATTTGCCAGCCGAAGAAATCCCTTCACACAATCAAGGCTGGTCTCATTACATGCCTCGTATCAAAGATTTTGCGGAAGGTAACGACCCTGGTGTAGATCCTTGGTCCGTTGTAGCTATGCACTAATTTATAAATAAATATAATTTTAGGGAGAGGTAAAAAAATGACTAAAACCATTCATCAAGAAGTTGTATTTAATGCAAGTCCTGGACGTATTTTTGAAGCACTTACAGATTCCAAGCAATTCAGCGAAATGACAGGCGGCGCACCAACAGAAATTAATCCAGAGGCTGGTGGTACTTTCTCCTGTTTTGGCGGCATGATTTTGGGGAGAAACATTGAATTAGTTCCAGGCGTAAGAATCGTCCAAGCCTGGCGTGTTGCTAACTGGCCAGAAGGTGTATACTCTATTGCTAGGTTTGAATTAAAAGAACAGGATTCCAAAACCCTTTTGGTTTTTGACCATATCGGTTTTCCTGAAGCTGAGAGAGATCATCTTGAGGCAGGTTGGGTAGCAAATTATTGGAACCCATTAAAAAATATTTAAATTATGCAAAAAGCGTATCCATTGTCGGTTCGAAACTGGCAGGTGATACGCTTTTTTTATTTTCATACGTATCTGGGAATTCGTTTGAAATTTGTTCAAAACTTTATTACAGATATGTGAAATACTGAACAAACTATTCTTAATTCAAAACAAATATGATATATTAACAATGTACTTAATATATAAAACTTATTAACAAGGAGTGTTTCACATGGTAGTAAATTGGTTAAGAGAAAACAAAGTTGCTGCAGGAATTTTGACAGTTCTTCGCTTATATATCGGTTATTCTTGGATAACAGCCGGTTTCCACAAGTTGGCCGACGGTTTTGATGCTTCTGGTTATTTAAAAGGAGCGATTGCTAATCCGGTAAAAGGACCAGATGGCGCTTTGGTTTATGGATGGTATGTGGACTTCTTAAAACATTTTGCTCTTCCAAACGTTGATATCTTTAATACAATTGTTCCACTTGGTGAATTTTTAATAGGTCTTGGACTTCTTCTTGGATGCTTAACAACAGCTGCTATGTTCTTTGGTCTTGTGATGAATTTCTCTTTCTTCTTAGCTGGAACTGTATCTCATATTCCAACAGACCTCTTCATTGGAGCCATTATCTTATTCTCTGGTTACAATGCAGGCCGCATCGGTCTTGACCGCTGGGTCATTCCATTTATCCGCAGAACTGTTTTTAAAGGTAATAAAACCGTAAAAGCAACGGTATAACACGTTTAAAACCCTAGAATGACACTATTAACGAGAGTGTCCTTCTAGGGTTTTCTTGTATTTTATTTAAAAATCTATCACTAATTTCCCCGATTTAGCTCTCGACACACAAGTCAAAATCACATTCTGGGCATTCTGTTGTTGTTCACTTAAAAAAGAATCATAATGATCGACTCCACCATCAACGACTCTCAGCTCACAGGTTCCGCAGCGTCCCACCCGACAAGAATAAGGTGCTTGAACTCCTGCTTCTAGCAAGGCATCCAGTAGTGACTGATCTTTTTCAACATGAATAACTGCTCCACGAGTGAGTTGAGCTTGAAAGGATGCGGCATTCTTAGGCCGGGGTGGTGCAAACCGTTCAAGGTGGATGCTCGAACGAGGGTAACCAAATCGAATCGCAGCTTCCGTAAAGTCTGTCATAAATGAATCCGGCCCACAGAAATAGACATGCGTTCCAATTCGATGCTCCAAAAGTGTGGTTTCCCGCAGTCGCTTCGCCTCATTTCCTTTTGAAAAATAAAAATGAGATTCATGTGGGAAATTTGCCCGTAAAAAATCGTAGAAGGCGCCAAGCTCTTTTGATCTTGCTGCATAGTGCAGTTCAAACGAAGACCCTTGATCCTTTAGCTCCAGCATCATAGAAATAAAGGGCGTTACACCAATTCCTGCTGCATAAAACACATGATGCTTTGCCTTAAAGCTTAATGGAAAATGGTTTCTAGGATAACTGATCTTTAGCTTATCCCCCACTTTTACCTCCTGATGCCAATAAAGTGAGCCCCCCGTGGATGATTCACTTAATCGGATGGCAATCTGATAGCTGTCCTTTGTATCTGGATGATTCGTTAACGAATAATTTCTTTCCTTTCCATCGATATATGTAGTTATATGTGAACCTGCACTAAAGGCTGGTAACGAAGTCTCTTCCACTGGGGCCAGTATAAAACGTTTCACCTGTGGGGTTTCTTGAATGATGGATTTCACATAGACAGGAATTGTTTTTTCTTTAAGCATAACAGCCCCTTCTTTCATAGTTTCGCGACATACCCAAGAAAGGCATCGCGAAGTTTTGAGTAATGATCAGAAACCTCCAGTAATAACCCACAATGATCACAGTTTCGTTCAGGCTGGCCCTTTTCCAAAACAGAGATCCCATGACACCTGCAGCAAAAAACCTTTATCTGCTCTTTTCCATAGCCTATATACTGGGCTTCCTCTTCCGAAAATCCCGCATCCTCCGCCAACTGTTTCAAAGTTTTCAAGGTTGTCCATTCTGCTGCGGCATAAAGGATGCTCCCCATTTTCTGCATGCTGAGCCATTCCGAAAAAAGGGTGTTGTTCCAATTATCTTTAACTATCTGAATCTCGTAGCTTATATTTCTATCTTTAACAACATCTATCAATAACTGTAACAGCTTTATTCCCTCTTCATCCCCACAAAATAAATAGCGGGGCTTTCCAGGTACAAGTATTATATTCTCGCTCATAAAACTTCCCTGCTTTCCACTTGTTCCTGTAAATACTCTAGGACAGCGCTCCGGAATAGGGAAAGCCCTTTATATTCGACTATATAAGGAGGCAACTCCTTAAGGATCTGATAAAACTGCTTAAGCCATTCTGGTTTAGCTGCTAATTTTCCCAAAGGAAGTAGGTGGGTATGGATGGTAAAAAGAATCCCCCCTGTTCGAGGCAAACGGAATAATTTCTGAACCTCCACACGGAGATGAACAGACGCACCGGCATTTTCCTTCGTGACTTGTTTTCTCCCCTTTCCCCAAACATCAAAGGTTTCAAGGGAAGTATCTAGTCGGTTCCCAGCCATTAAGGACCAGTTCTTACGCCACCATGGATTTCCTGGTTCCAGCTTAAGTAGAAACTGAAGAATTCGTTCATCGAGTCCCTCGTCTTTAAAGCCAGGAATCGGCTGATGAATCTCCTTAAAGTTCATCCCTAAATCAAAGGCCAAAGACCAATTGGCCGGAAAACAGAGCTGGCCAGCATCTAGAAATAAATCGCCATCTCGCTGCATCATAAAGATCAGGTCCTCTTGGACATGTCTACCAATATAGTTTAGCGGCTCACATGGTAAAGTGGATTCATCTCCAAAAATGAAACTTTGCTTTTCTTGTAAAAGATGATTGGAAAACGTCCAGTTATCACCTTTTTTATCTAATGCAAATTTGTCAGGATAATAGGTTCCTAGGTGCTCCATCACTAATTCAAGAATTTCCCACTGGCCTTTTATCGTATGCGGCAGGGATTGAAAACATCGTTCAGGATGGGCTGTAAGAAGCTCACGCTTAAGCTCGATTTCCTCCAGATAACTTGGGGTAATCTCAATACTAATCGGGTGATTCATTGGTATTGAGTTATTAGAATAGCGATAAACATCTTCTTTAAATGGATATGGGAATGATTCCAAACCATCACTCTGCTTCATAAAACCACCCCTTACTGAAAATTCTTTATTTTCATTTTAATAAAAGATGCACAAAAACAAAAGCGCCTCGTTCACGAAATTCCACCGTGAATGAGACGCTTTTTGTATTAATACTGCTGTTCTTCACTTTCAACATTTACTTTATTCTCATACCAATGTGTTACTTGTGTTAGGATAGCAAAGACAAAAAAGAAATTCATTGCCCAAACGTTGATGAAAGGGGCTAAGCCGCCAAATTCAATGGTTTCATACCCTTTAAACTTCATCACGATCATCGACTCGATAAAAATTAAAACAAAACCAACTACTCCCGCTACAGCCGCTCTAATCACATTTGTTTCCTCCTTAAAATTAACTTTCCTCTATTGAAATACAAACAACTATGTATTTTTGACATTTTCGTGAACATCCTTACTCCCATTATATTGCATTTCCCTAACATTCAAAAGCCTAATAAAAAATAAAAAGGTGTCAGGCACCATGTGAAAATTTCACATATTGCCTGACACCAAATATTTTAAAACTTTACTACCATATCCCATGAGGTTCCGTCTACACCTATCTGTTTAAAGCCAAACTTATGATAGAGATGAAGAGCCGGATTGTTGGGGTCTACGCTTAAAGAAACTGCGCTAAATCCTAATTCCTTGGTTACTTTTAGCATCTCTCCGAGAAGCGCTTTGCCGATTCCTTTTCCTCTGTGCTCAGGAAGAAGGGCCATTCCTAATAAAAGAGTTTTTTCATCCACATAGCCATAGGTCTTATTCGTGTCATTAAATAAGCGAACCCATACTGCACCAATGGGAGTATGGTCGGCATCCGTCGCAATCAAGGCGGTGTCCCCCTCACGTCCCCAACCTTCCATGGATTGAGCGATATGTGGTTCCTTCAAAATATCTCTCGAAGGTCGAGGTTCTCCTTCGGGAATGAAAATAGCTAGGTATAACATTTCCCAAAGGAATTCTTCGTCTTCTTTTACTCCAGGTCTAATTTGATATTCGTTCAAGTGCATCCCCCTGTTCTACTTCTTTTTGTTTAATCAGATTCAATACATGCCTTAAGCGTATGTCGCCCATTGAAGATAATTTTAGGCAATAACCTGTGAACTCTAAATGGGCTGTAACAGAATTAGGAACCACTACACAGTTTAGTCCAGCAGCTCTAGCAGCTTTTAGTCCATTTAAGGAATCTTCAAATGCAAACGCATCCGTCACAGCCACTCCCAATGCCTCAACTGCTTTAACATATAATTCAGGATCCGGTTTAACCCTAGACACATTATCCCGGGTTCTAATCACATCAAAATACGGAAAAATAGTAAGCTTTTTTAAATAACTCTCAACCCACTCACGGCTCGAGCTTGATGCTAAGCCAATTTTCAAACCTAATTCCTTGGCTTCAATTAAATAATCCTTTACTCCGTCCCTTAAAGCAGGCTCCCCCATTTTTACAGCAAATAGCTTATGGGCCTCATCTTTTATGACAACCGATTCAACTGGTGAAGGAAGGTTTTTTTCAATATAAGAATATAAGTCTGCATCATCGGTTCCTATCACTCTTGCAAATTGTTCAACCGATAATTCTAACCCATGGTTATTTAAAACCTCTTTAAAAGACTTGTACCAAACTGTTTCCGTATCAACAATCAATCCATCAAAATCAAATATTACTGCGTTCATTAGCAACCACCTCTCTAGTGTTAAACGTAAAAAATGAAAAAAAGTTTCAATGTGTAGCAAATGCAAGGTTTAAACCAAGTCCTAATAGAACACCCTCCAGTAAAAAAAGTGCAATGAGAGTGGAACTCTACAAAAATGGGAAGGAATTCTACAAAATTTTAATTAATTCTACAAAATCGAGGTGGAATTCTACAAAATTTCAACTTATTCTACAAATGCAGGAGGTAATTCTACAAAATTTGGAAATCCCCTTCCAATCCACTAAGAATTCATAAAAAAACTCGCCAAATGGCGAGCCGCAATTGATGTTTAGATTTCTTGGTCTAAGATTTTCTGTGGCCAGGATAGTATCCGCCATGCCCATGGTGATAACCATGCCCTGGAATGTAAGTGCCGTGCCCATGGTGATAGCCATGTCCTGGATAGTAGCCACCGTGCCCATGGTGATAGCCATGTCCTGGATAGTAACCACCATGCCCATGGTGATAACCCTGTCCTGGATAATAGGTGCCATGGCCATGATGATAGCCTTGTCCTGGATTATAACCGCCTTGGCCATGATGGTAGCCCTGTTGTGGATATTGTCTTTCCATTTATAATCGCCTCCTTGCTTTTCATTGGAATATAGTATGTCTACAATGACAAAGAGGCGTAGATGCCTGCCCTTTTTATCTTTATTAATTTTGCCTATAATTCAGAAAAAGCCAAACCATAAGCCCCCATGTACCCTGTTCTCTTACAATCTAGCCCTGTCCCTTACTTTTAACAACAGCTTTGTAAACCCATAAGCAATAAACACGATCACAATGTCTATGAGGAATAGATAAAATTGGTTCATTCCCTTTTTAAATTGCACTAACCAAAGATATCTCTCAAAAGATGCAAAGCCAAAAGCAAACACCGCACTTAATAAAATTGTATACAGAAAGAAGTTTTTCTTATGATTGGTACAATACTGATATAGTAACAAGAAGCCAACAGGTAATACTGATGCAGTCACATTTGTCGCATTTGGTATGACCGGAAGTAAAAAATATCTATGAACAAAGAACCCACTATGTCCAAGTGCAATATCCGCATACTCCCATAGGATATGTACGGTGTATCCAAAGAAAAACACTTCAAATATCCTCTTCCTATCAACCGTAAATACCAGCAGGAGTAAGGGAAGCAGAAGTAAAGCAAGGACTAGCCAGAACTGCCAGTTTCCAAAGTCGGAATATTGATTCCAATAAGAAGAATACGCTGAGTGTAACTCTACTTTTTTTTCAACAATTTGCTCCCATTGCTGCTTGTCATCCACGTGCTATACCTCCAGACTTAGACGATATATTCTACTTAGGTTCCACAATCATCCAATTTATATACATCCTTCAAATTCCCTCTACTTTTTTCTCAATATTTGGTATTTTAGTACTATAGAAATAAGATAAGGCAGGGGAGCTCATTGATTACTAATTTCCATGAATACGACCATCACTTTTTTATGCAGGAAGCCCTAAAGGAAGCAGAAGAAGCAGGGAAACGTGGAGATCGGCCCATTGGCGCCGTTATTGTTCACAATGGCACCATCATTTCGAGAGGATCTAACAGAATAAATACTAAGGATAGTGAACTTGAGCATGCAGAAATTAATGCGATGAACGCATGTGCTTCCTACTTACGGAAACATGCCCGTGAATGTATTTTATATACAACCGTGGAGCCTTGCATCATGTGTTTATCCACTATAGCCCTTGCAAATATCCGTAACGTTGTTTTTGCAGTAGAGGACAAATATATGGATATGGCCCATTTTGTAGATTCTAATACCTATATTAAGAAACGATTACATAATTACCTTGGTGGGGTGTCCGCAGAAGAATCAGTACAAATCTTGAAGACCTACTCACCCTTTATGGCAGAAGTTGTTTTGAATGGTAGAATCCCTTCCTGACAACTTCATAACTTCCACACAACTTTACTATAAGTTCTACACAAGTTTTCTATATGATAAGAGTAACTTAATTAGGAAATGGTTCGAAGAGCTCATTTCTTAAAACTTCCCATAATTTGATTGGTGCCTGACACCAATCTATTTTTTTTGCAAAAAACCCTCGCTGTTGTTCAGCAAGGGTTAAATGTTTAGCTTATTGTTGTTTTAGCAAAGGATTGGCTCTCTGTCTCAAATGGGTTCTCTTCAATTTCAAATCCAAGGTCTTGAATCAACTGATAATCATCGCTTGCACATTGTCCTTGGGTGGTTAGGTAATCACCAACAAAAATGGAATTAGCAATAAATAAACCAAGATTCTGCAGCGAGCGCAAATTGAATTCACGTCCTCCAGAGATTCGAATCTCCTTTGTCGGATTGATAAACCGGAATAATGATAAAATCTTCAGACAGCGAAGTGGTGTTAATTCGTTTAAGTCCTCAAGCTTCGTTCCCTGGATAGGATGAAGGAAATTAACCGGAATAGAATCGGCATCCAAATCCTTTAAGGCAAAAGCCATGTCAATAATATCTTCATCTGTTTCCCCCATCCCGCAAATCACACCGGAACAAGGGGAAATCCCCGCTTTTTTTATATTTTCAATCGTGTCGACACGGTCCTGATAATCATGAGTAGTTGTGATGTTCTCATGATGATTCGCACTTGTATTAATATTATGGTTAAAACGGTCAACTCCAGCGGCCTTTAATCGATGTGCCTGCTCCTCGCTCACTAATCCCATACAAGCACATATTTTCATTTGAGCAACCTCATGTTTAATTTCCTGTACAGCGTTAATCACTGTATCTACTTCATTATTTGTCGGTTTCCGTCCACTCATTACAATACAATATGTACCTATTTTGTTCTTATTTGCTTCCCTGGCACCCTCAACAATTGTCTGTTTACTAATGAGTGCATATCGATCAATTTCAGTTTTTGCTTTAATAGATTGTCCACAATAGCCACAGTCTTCTGGACACAATCCACTTTTCGCATTGATGATTAAGTTTAGTTTTACTTTCTTTCCGTAATAATGTCTACGGATTTCATAGGCTGCATTTACAAGTGATAAGATTTCTTCATCTTTTGCTAATAAAATTTCCATAGCTTCATCTTTTGTTGGGACATAACCGTCAATTACGTTTGCAGCAAGCTTTGACCAATTCATGTAATCACCCCTCTTTTATTTGTTAACCAAATTTTAATAAAGTTAACAAATAAATTATAAATCATGCATTCTAGGAATTAAACAGTCTATTCTTAAACTTGGATATATTAGGTAGAAATTCCTATCCCTACTTTAGAAATCTCCACAACTTCCACACAACTTCCCCCTAAGTTCTTCACAAGTTTTCTTTATGATAAAAGTAACTTAATTAGGAAATAAGTTCGAGGAACTCATTTCTTAAAACTTCCCATTTTGGATTGGTGCCTGACACCAATCTATTTTTTTTGCAAAAAAATATGAGGCTGACTCATATGGGGTCTGACACCTTTGTTTTTGAGTCAGCCTCATATTCCAAGATTTATTTTTTTAGTAGACGCCTACTTGTGACCAAGCAGAGGCAACTGCATTATATTGTGAGCTGCCTGTACCATACAGATCGGCCGCTGCAGCAAGAAGTGATGCACGGGCATCGCTAAAGTCACTCTGTGGAGCAAGGTAAACAGTAAGAGCACGGTAGTAAATTTTTTCTGCAACAGACGTACCTAAGCTTGAAATGGTGAAGTAAGCGGCCTTGTTTGGAATACCACTGTTTGTGTGAACGCCGCCGTTATCTGATGTAGTGTTAACATAACCGCTCATATTTTCTGGCTGTCCATAAAGACTAGGGTTTGATAGGCTGCGAAGTGCATCCCCTGCTTTATTTGGTGTGTATACATCTTCTCCAACTAAGTAATCACCTTTGTCTAAAAATACTCCAAACGTATCAGAAATGGATTCATTCAGTGCTCCTGATTGGTATTGATATTCTAAGCCAGCCGTTCTCTCTGTTACAGCATGTGTTAATTCATGCGCTACGACATCAAGGGCACCTGACAAAGGTCTAAAAGTTGTTCCATCTCCATCTCCATATACCATTTGTGAACCATTCCAAAATGCGTTGTTGTAACCGCTGCTATAATGAACCGTAGAGCGGATGGTTGATCCATTATTATCAAAACTATTCCGGTTAAAGGTATTCTTGTAGTAATCATACACCCTTCCAGCATAGTAGTTAGCATCTACATCAGCGCCTTGTGAAGTGGCATAGAACTTATTATCACTATCAACAGAGTAACTGCCTGGTAAGGAAGTCCGATAGTTTGCTGTTCTTGTTTCAATTACACCTGACATAGGTTTTGTTACATCATATAAATAATAAGTGCTGTTTGAATAATAAGTATTAAGCGTTTTATAGTCTCCTAACACACCATATCCATATCCTGTTGTTGCACCATCTGCTACAGCATTATAGGAATTTAGTACATTACCATTTACAGCATCCACGTAAACGACCCAGTTTGCCGGATATGGCTGAATGAATTGAAGATTTGTTTTATAGGCAAGGTAAAAATCGTTCGCTTTTTTATAAACCACTAATTCCGCCTTTTCAACCGTATCTTCAAACTTTTCACCCGATGGTCCCGCTTCTGCATTTGTTAACGTTTCCTCTTTTGTTACATTAATAGATTTCCAAGCCTTCTCGAGAGCCATTCCCTTAGAAAGCTGTGCTTTTAACGCACCTTTGAAATAGTTTGCTGCTTCCGGAAACACATCCCCATTCACGGCAGTAACGATTCCATTTTTATCGGTATGCACCTTGAATTTCGCCCCATCGACTGGAATTCCCTGAACGGACTGAACAAAATTGTAATGTTTGCTGCCTAGCTCGTCCGTCTGAACATCTAGTAATGTCAAATCTTTATCGGTATCTAATTTATATAGGCTTTTATTTTCTTTTAAAAATTGCTTCACCGCTGTTTTATCTTTATATGCCTTAGTTGATAGTTTTCCATGAACGAAGGATGGAACAGCTTGTCCCTTTTTCCAGTTTACCTTTGCATCCTTACCAAACTGACTTGCATCTTTCGTAACTGTAACATTGTACGGAACCGCCTGCGCCGCAGCAGTAATCGGTACCACAGACCCCATCGTTAATCCCAATGCCAAAACAAGTGACGTGCGTTTCTTCATAATCTCCCAGCCTCCTAATAATTTTATTTGTGTAGAATTTTCAAAATTATCATATCACGGAGAAAACGAATGCATAATTGGGAAAAAAGCGGCGGCTTCGGTGTCAGGCACCAATAGTTAACTACATCTTTACAGTAAAAATCCCAACACCTGTTTCATTTATGGCGTTGGGAAAAATTATGTTTATATTTTTGAAGTCTATTATTCACTTCGTTAAAAATAGGCGGAAAGGCCCTGAAAAAAGGGAGTTACTGGTCTACAAAATTAAGAATAAATTGGATAATCTGGTAGATTAACAGCCCGATGATAACAAGCACAGAGATGGATGCAAAGATTCTCCTAGGCTTCCGGTACCATTTTGGCAATTGTGTGATTTGTTTAGGAGATTGGAAACCTTGGACAATATCGCCATGTTTGATTGCATCATTAAAAGGGTCTCTTTCATCTAGTAAAACCTGCTTGGCCTCATTTTCACGTTGGCGGAGATCATTTTTAGATAGATCATTAGAAGAGTTGTTCATTGTCCTACACTCCTTTACTTTAAGGTAGGCATACGTATCGTTTCACTTATTATCCGCGTATCTAAGTCCCGTAACCAACGATAATTCAATTCAACGGGCACTAGTCACCCGCACCTCAATTAATAAAGGGCTGTCAAAAATGACAGCCCCCGATCTAAACATGATCCACCCATAACAAAGTATGTTTGAAACATGTATTCTGCGCTTATCTCAAATAAAAAAAACCGTCTTCTTGACGGTTTATCTTTACTTGCCTACTTCCCCTGTATTATTTTACCTCGGTCATCTGCCTGTGGAGGTTCCTCCATCCAGCCATGTTTTATCATAATGTTTGCCCCGTCTTCTGCGTATAGAGCTATTTCAGGTATTAAGGAGGCATATTTCGTGCCTACATCTCGTCTTGGACTTGCGGCCATTGCCATCCCGTAATTTCCTACCCCAGCAGCAATCATTCCGGCAACATTAAACATGATCAGCTTATCCGAAAAAGCCGGAACAGTCGAATCAGTTAAGGCAGAATCCCAACTCATTGGAATCGGCAAATCTTCTTTTCTTAAAAAATCACTAAAAATGTCGACATGCTTTTGGGCAACCTCCATTCCTCTCATTAAATATTGCTTCACTTCTTTTCTTTGTGCAATCTGTGCATAACCTGTTATTAGTGTTTTCCCAATAGCATTTGTTTGAACATTTAAAAATAAATGAGTAATTTCCACAGATGTTAAGGGTCTCTTATGACCCAAAAATCCTGCCAAAAAATGCTGCTTTTTTACAAAGTCCACTTTATCGGGGACCGATATGTATGGTGGCTTAATATAGGTCCCTTGTTTTAGCATTAAGTCCCTTGTAAAGTCCTGAAGCTTGACTCCAATCTTTAGGACCCTTTTATGCAGTTCGACCATATCCGGACGTGTAGCAACACCCAGCGCTGCACTACTTGCTGCCATAGCAAGGATGGACATATGCCTTAAAAACATTAACACAAATGTATCTGAAAAGAGCCTTGGCGCTTTCACATCGACATCTTGCTCTGTAAAGCCAACGGGAATAGGGAAGGACTCCTTAATAAAGATACTTTCCATAATAGAAATATTCTCTTGCGCTGAGTTCAGGACAAATTCAATAATTGGGCGGACCTCTTCATCTTCGACTTTCTCTAAAAAATATTTATTTACGCAGATAGTAATCGTATCGTTCAAATATTGTGCCCACAGTCCAGACATTTCCGCAGCAGTCAAACGAATCCTTGTTTTATCTTCCATGTTTATATACCCTCAGTTTCATTTGGAGTAGAATGATTTTCCATTAGTATCCACAATAGAGGGGAAATTTATGATGAATATATTTACTATCAGGCTTTGCTACAAAAAATGAATGTTAAAAAACAGCCATCTGTGACAGCTGTTTATATTTTGCAATTATATCCAATATCTACGCTGCGGACCGCACGTAAACGAGCTCCTGACTTTCATAAAGTCGTACATAAGTGCTGCTTTTCTTCCCTTATCCGTCTGTCTATTTCTTTTGTCATAAAGACACTCCATAAATTCCCGATCACATTGACAGCGGTCTCTTCCACTACTAAGGCAGCGATCATGGCGCATACAACACGCATCTACATCATTAATCGGTTCGCCTGGTCCACTACATCTGGGCCCACACCATCTATATTCCCTAAAAAGACAAATTGAAAATGGACCACTACTTCTTCTATTTTGCAAAACACTCACCCCCAAAACACTTCATGTGTTTTTACAACTAAAGCTATACCAATATATAAATAGTATATGGGGTTTTAAAAAAAGTGAGTTGGCAAAAGCCCGTACCAAAGACTCGACATCAATAAATCTCAATAAAATGAAAAGCCCCTACTCTTTCGAATAGAAGCCTCTACACATAGTTAACACATACTTACTTTATTTTTTCCAGTATTCTTGGATCGATACAAACCTTCGTCTGCTCTGTTTAATAACGAATCGATGTTATCCTCAAGCTCAGACTCGGCCACCCCAAAGCTTGCAGTTAACCGGCCGACCCCTTGAAACTCGTGCTCTTCTACTCTTTCTCTTAAGTAGTCTGCAAGAGCAACAGCGTTATGCCCTAAAACATCGGAGATCACAATAAATTCTTCTCCTCCCCAGCGGCCCAAAAGGTCTCGTGGGGAAAGATTTTCTTGTATCAGTTCAGCTAACTCAACTAAAACAGAGTCACCAATTTTATGACCAAACAAATCATTGACCTTCTTAAAATAGTCAATATCAAAGAAAATTATCGAAAAACTCATGTGCATTTCCCTAGAATCACTCAACTTTTGCTCCAGCCATTCATCAATTTGATGACGGTTAGCAATTCCTGTTAGCGAATCTAAATAGGCATGTTTTTTAAACAATTCCATTTTAGCATAGGCCCTAAACATATGCTGCGCGTAAAAAAGGACAATTATATAAACCAAATTAGCAAAATAAAACTGCATTAAAGAGTCAATAGATTCTGCGGAAAGTTTGTTTATTACCACAACTCCACCCAATAAGGTAATCAGGAAAATCCCTATAGAGTAGTACAGTCCTCTTTTTATCCCTAGGGTTAAAAAAATGAACATAATAATAATAGGCATCCAGACAATAAAATCGCCTAAAGAACCATTAATTTTCAACATGTAATTGTAAATGGTATCAAAAAAAGTTGTTACATGATAAACACTTACTAACGCTAAATTAGATAACTCGCTAAATCGCACAAACCTTTTTTTATATACTAAGACCCAGCTGACTGCAAACCATATAGTCATTGTGTTATTGATAATAAAACTAAGTTTGTCCGATGCATCGACATTTTGCATAATAGTATTCAATATGAGGGCCATCATAATACATGGGATCACCCACAAATAAACGCTCCTCTTAAGATCAGCAAGTGATTCATATTGTTTAGACATCGGATTTCATCTCCCCAACTAATCCTGTTGATTAGTCTAGCCTTAAACCGCAAAAAACGGAGAATTTTTTCGAAATATGCTCATTTCTATACACTCATTTTATATGATAAATAGTCGTTTTTATATAGCTTTATTGACCTATGATTGTAGTATTTTTGTCCATTTTGTCAAATAAAGAGGTTTTATAAAATACAATTAATCATATAAAATGTAATCCAAGGAAAGAGTTTATGGTAAATTATAGGTTATAAGATTAATGGAATGGTAGGTGACAAACATGTTAGAAAAATTCCTTGTTTACATGTCAGCGTTTCAGCAAGAAAGAATGGTTAGAGTATACCTTCCGGAAAACTATAAAACAGAAACTAAACAGTACCCTGTGTTATACATGCACGATGGTCAGTATGTTTTTGAAGATGAAGATGCCATTAAAGGGGTATCCTTAGGAATGAAGGATTATTTAGATGCAAGTGGTTTACAAATCATTGTTGTAGGAATTGACTTAAATACCGAAGGAAAAGGACGGATTAACGAGTACTGCCCATGGGTGAATGGTGAAACAAGCAGAAAAATATTAGGTTATGCCGATCCATCTGGCGGTAGAGGGGACGACTATCTTGAGTTCATCGTTAAGGAACTTAAGCCCTTGATAGACAGTAATTACCGAACACTAGTAGACCATACTTCGATGGCGGGGATTTCGTTAGGAGCCATCCTATCCACTTATGCTGCCTGCAAGTATCCACATATTTTTAAAAGAATAGCTGCCATATCCCCCGGTTTTTACAGAAACCAGGAGGAAATTGAGAACTTATTAAGGGAATCAAATTTATCAGTCATCGAAAAATTCTATATGGACTTTGGGACAAATGAAGTAGGTGAAGATGAAGAAATGAATCAGGTTTTCCTTGATTTAACGAATCGAGTCTATGAGATATTAAAAGATAAGGTAGAGAATCTCAACTTTCAATTGATTGAAGAGGCTCAGCATAATTATTCCGCCTTTAGGAAAAGAGTACCCGATTTCCTTTCTTATTTATTTTCAGATATATAGTTTTTTTAATTAAACAGACATAAAATTAGCATCACTAATTTTATGTCTTTCTATTTATAATCCCTGGGTGGATTCTTATGGTCTCTCTTTTTCAATTACGTACAATGCTGCAGTTCATAGAAGGCACCACGTTTAGTCAAAAGTTCTTCGTATGTGCCCATTTCAATAACCTCACCTTTTTCCATTACCACAATTTTATCAGCATGACGAACCGTCGAAAGCCGATGAGCAACAACAAACGTGGTCCGGTCACGCGTCAGTTTTTCCATTGCCTGCTGTACATAGCGCTCTGATTTATTATCAAGGGCAGACGTTGCTTCATCCAGAATAATTATTTTTGGGTCTCTTATCAGTGCACGTGCAATTGCGATCCGTTGCCGTTGCCCACCTGAAAGCCTGCTGCCATGTTCACCAACACGGGTATCGAGGCCATCAGAAAGATTTTCAATCACGTCTTGTAAATTCGCCATTTTAATCACTTTTTTTAGTATTTCCTCACGAACATCAGGCAGACCATAAGTAATATTGTCCCGAATTGTACCCGAAAATAAGATATTATTTTGCAAAACCATGGCTAAATATTTCCGATATTTTCTAATGGATATGTCATTGATGGAGATTCCATCAATGAGGATTGTACCTTGTTGAGCTTTATAAAAGCCAATGATGAGGTTCAAAATTGTGGATTTCCCTGAACCTGATTCCCCCACAAAGGCAACCGTTTCGCCAGCATTTACCTCTAAAGAAAAAGACTTTAAAGCATGTTTATCCGAATTTGGATATTGAAAAGAAACATCCTTGAAAGAAATATTTCCTGTAATTCTTTCAGGAAATCTGCGTCCTTTTAAATTTTCCGTATCCTCTGACATGAGAATCTCTGTAACCGAGTAAATCGACTCAAATCCTTTTACAATAATGGGATACACATTCAAGATATTGGTAACCGCTCCAAGAATCATGTTAAAAAACCCCTGATACATTACCACATCGCCGACCGGCATTTCCCCTTTATAGGCTAGGTAAGCAGTAAAAAATAAACAAAGAACTTGAAATACTTGAAAAGTGACCCAGTTGGAGGATGCAAAATATCCTTCTAAGATATCAAGCTGAAACCCTTTTTCTTTAATGTTCTTTAATCTTTTATCCATTTTTTTTATTTCGAATTCTTCTAGTCCATGTGCACGAGTAACTGGAATCATTTCTACCATTTGTGAAACACTTCCTGACATTTCCTCTATTCTTGTACGAAACTCCCTGTTGGTTTTGGCAATTTTTTTTCGAAATAAATAAATGATTACCAACGAAGTGGGAACTGTTAATACAAAGAATAAAGCAACCGTGATGCTATGCATGACAGTTAGAACAACAGCAATGGTTAGATTAATCATCGCAGGCATTAATCCAAGCATAAGCTGCCTAGAAGACATTTCGATTGCTTCTACATCGCGAAGAACCTTTGTTTGAATTCTTCCTGCTCCCAGATTTCCGTAATATCCCATCGACAACTGCTGAAGCTTCCTTACTAGTGTACTCCGAAGTCCTGCCTCCACTTGGCGTAACGCCTTACTGAAAAAGGCAACGTGAAAAGTATGCATGGGTATATTTTGAATGTAGACGATAAAAATGATCATAAAATTCATCCAAAGCTCTGAATCACTGTGGCTATCAGGTTTAGTTGCAATGTTTATGACATTAGCCGTAACTATTGGGAAAACCCAGACAGGCGCGCTTTTAATAATATAAAACAACAAAGAAATAATTAGCTTAACCCAATGTCCATGGTATAGCCTTAACAACACTTGAAACGGATTTGCCTTGCATGACTTCTCTTCCTTAAACAGGTCTAGATATTCAATAGAAGGGTCTTCTAGATTCATTATGTTCCCCCCATCCTCGTGTGAACAGAAATAAACAAAAACACTTATAAGTTAAAATATTTTATTAAAGATAAAAAAAGAACAGTATGGCTTTTAATCCGCCACACCGTTCTTTTTAAAATGGTTTTAAAATCATTAAAGCAATAATGATTAAAAAGATTAGATTTTCTAAGTCTTCATAGCGGAAAAGAATTTTAGCTAGCCGCCAATATTCTTCAGGAATTTCTTCGCCTTTATGCGATTCGAGTAAAGCTTTGACTGGTTTTGACCTTGGAGACAAAACAAGCGGACCAATCGCAAGAGCTGCTAGGAAGAGAATAAGACTTATAACATACCAACCCATCTGGAACAAGCTTGGATTTAAGAGTCCCATCGCTATTCCAGTAATCAGTAGAAGGGTGCCTCCCACCATAACAAATATATGAAGTTTATGCCTGATTTTATATGAATGCCTTAATTCGGTCATGTTTTTGCCCGATTTAACAACAGTTGTTAAAATAAACCCAGGTCCCATTCCCAAAATAGCTGAAAAAATATGAATGAACACAATTACTTTGTATAGAGAAACCACTGGTGCTCAACCTCCCGTTTCCTGCATGCTCCCATTTTACCATAAACTACTCTTCTTCAATCTGATATCTTACGATTTGACATAGTTTTTACCAGGAGTTGTCATTGATTTATCACATTTTGAAGTGGTCAATGATTAAAATCCAGGGGTTACTTCACACATGCGAAAAACCGGCAAGCCCATAATAGGCTTGCCGGTTTGGAGTCTATTCAGTTTGCATGTGGTGGTTAGCGATTATTTTGTTCCGACTCAAATTGTACGGGGTCTGGAACCTCGCCTTCCTCCGATAATTCCTTATTGGTTTTTAATGATTCCATTTCCTTCCCAAGTTGTTTCACCTCAGCCTCATCAGCTGCCATTGAACCATTTGGCTGAGGCTGGTTAGAGCGGTAATCATCTATATTTATTATATTGTCTTTTAAGTAATCGGCCATCTCATTTAATTTACTATCTGCGGCCTCTCTAACTGGAATAGGAATCCTTTCTTCCCCATACAAGAATGGCTTTCCTAGCTTCGCCTGATCAGGATCTTCTAAATTTCGTTCAACCGGAATCTCTAACCAATAGATGGATTCAGTAGAAGAATCCCGCAATGCTACTCTATATTTTACCGATTCACCTATACCCATCATTGAAAAACCTTGCTCTGTCATGATTGAATGTATGTCAGTAAACGGCATATTCTTAGAAACAAGTGCTTTAGCCTTCATCCTTCTGCTCCTCTCCCTGATTCCTTTTTAATCGACCTAATTGTCGACTAATCTCTGTTTACCCTAAATCATTGGAGATGAAACAATTGTGTAGAAAAGTATGTTAATCACGCGGGTTGATTATTGCCAACACCTGATGATCTTCCCACTTACCATTGATCCTTACATTTTTCACAGCAATACCTTCCTTATGAAAGCCAGCCTTCTCTAATACGCGAATGGATCCGATATTGTGTGGCATAACGCCTGCTTCAATCCTATGTAAATTCAATTCATTGAAAGCATATTCAGCCATTAGCTTAGCCGCTTCAGTTGTATACCCTTTGCCATTATGCTTTTTATCTAAAAAATATCCAATAAATGCACTTTGGAGCGAGCCCCTCATGACATGGAATAGATTAATTGTTCCAATTAAATTATCATCATATGTAAAAATGCCAAAATTATAGGACTGATCGTTTTGACTATCCTCTTGATAGAACTGTATTCTATTAAATTGTGTTTCTAATGTATAGAAGTCTTCACTTCGCTCCATAGAAAATCGTTGAAAAAAATCACGATTAGCAAACTGTAACTCGAGCAATGCGGCAGCATCACTTGGAAGAAACGGTCTTATATAAATTGATTCACTTTTCATCATGGTTTTACTCACTCCTTTCACTACTTATCAAAATGCAGCACCATATGTTCATCGTTATAATATACACCATTTATTTTCAAAGCTTTCTCCTCTAGTCCAAACGTCTGAAACCCTAATTTGGAATAGAGTTTTTTCGCTTTTTCATTACTCGCAATGACAGATAAGTTTATTTTTTCAATAACATCGATTGTTTTCGCTTTTTTAACTGCCGCTGTAAGCAAGGCCTCCCCGATTCCAGAACCTTGTTTTCTTGGCGTGACATACATCGCGAAGATATTTGCCCTGTGCTGAATCTTTTCTGCTTTTTCCAAAAGTAACGTGACAACGCCAATAAGTTCTTCCCCATCGAACGCTCCAAAGGTATAGTTTCCTTCTGCGGTGAAATTACGAGCTACCTGTTCAACGGGATTCTCCCTTTTGACGGCCTCTTCATAACTCGTTAAAAAAGCTTCTGGATTTTCCTTTAATGCTTCTAGTCTCAATTCCCAATACTTTTCTGCATCAGCAGGAGTTAATAGTCTAATGTTCATACTAGATCTCCCTTCATACAAGCTTCGCCATATAGTATTCATCCACAAACTCACCGTCTATTAGTAGGGAATTCTTTTTGGTTCCTTCCACTTCAAATCCCATTTTTTTATACAAAGCGACACCTGCTACATTTTGCGTGACGGTCGTTAGTTCGAGGCGGCGGATCTTCCTCTCAACTGCCCATTCTTCCAATTTCTCAAATAGCGTGGTTCCAATGCCCTGCCCTCTATAATCTTTTAAAATACCAATAACTACATATACAGAGTGCTGATTTCTTTTTGCCGTACCGCCCATTGCAAATATGTACCCAACTAATTGTTCTTCGTTTTCGGCTACAAAAATGGTGGAGTTCTCGCTTTTTTGGATCGAGTGGATTCTCTGCTGTTGTTGTGCAGGTGTAATTTGTCGTTCACCCGGTTCCATCAGCATAAATTCAGATTCTTTTTCAACCTGCTTTATAAGCGCAACCAAATTTTCTGCATCGGATTCTTCTACTTCTCTAACAACCATAGAAATCCCTCTCCCTAATAATGATATAATCCCTATTTAATGTCGTGGAGCCCAAAGGATAATCGATGCACCGAGTAAACTTTTAAGCAATAGTATTTTCTATTCCTATTACCAATATAAACACTGTTAAAAAAGACTGCCAGCAATAGCAGCCCTATTCTACTTTATTCTTCTTAATAAACACTTCAACCTGTTCCATTATTTCTTTCATCGCCTCAATGGATACTAATGTATTTCCTTGAATTTCTAAACCATGGTCCGCTTTTTGTATAACAACTGTACTAACAAGCGGATTGTTCTCGAAGGATGCTAATCGTTCTTCAATGAAATGATGGTCTTCATCTCCAATGACGCAAAGAGAAGGCAATTCAGTTTCCAATAGGGCTTGGTACACCCTATCTTCTTTTAGAAGTGGGGTTAACCAGATTCCTACTGAATTTAGAAGGAAGGTTCCCCCAGTCCATTCCATTGCCATCGGAATGGTCCCAATGGACTTACTTAATAAAATGCATTGTTCATAATATGTATCTTTAAGAACTGCCTCCACCACCGCTTTTACATCTTCATACATCCACTGTTCTTGTTCCGCCTTAGTAAGCTTTCTAAACTGTTCATTTTTCACAAAGTTATAATTGATATGAAGAACATCAATGTTGTTATTCAAACACACGCCCGTCGCATAATGAAACAACGGCCGCTGAGTGGTATAACCAAGTCCTGGGAACATAATACAAATACTTTTATTTCGCTTTTCACTACGTATCCATGTATACGGTACCGTAGAATATTCATTTCTAACTACTTCATCTTCGAAAAATTGGTACATTTCATTCACCTCTTTGGTTGATTACTAGGATAGGTGGTGGGAAGAACATGATGGTAATCCCAGCAAATAATGGTCGCACTATCCCGTCCATGACTTTCATTAACAAGTTCTAAAACATGTTTTACACTGTTCTCTATATTAGGAGGAGAGGGCTGTCCATAGAAATCTTGGTAAAGATACTTAGAAGTTTCATAGTATCGATTACCACATTCTAACACTCCATCTGTCACCAAGAGCATTCGATTATAGCCTGTTCTGAGTTCCCTGACCCCGGAAGAATAGCACGGAATAGGTTGGGCAAAGGTATTTACTTGGCCTATCCATTCATAAAATTGTCGTTGATTAAGTGCATATTGCCCTAACCTATGGAAGTCCTCATGCAGGAGATAGAGGACACAATCTCCGACAGAAAACCACCATATATATTTATCTTTTCTTACACACAACAGGCATGCGGTTTCACCCTGGACTTGTTTACAAGCTTCTAGAAAATGCTCGGATTGGAAAATGGTTAGAATATGCTTTTCCAAAGATACGAAGACCGTTTCCAAAGACTCTCCTAAAATGGAACCTAGCTTTTCCGATTCTTGTAAAATAGTATCGATAACTAATTCCACACTTTCTGCACTGTTGTGTCCATCCAATACCATGGAAAATTCCCAGTCCAGCCCCGCCATAACCAGGGCCCCATCTTCATTTTTATTAGCTCCTGCTTGTTGATTTCCACCATAACGCCCTAAGACCATGTGATGAAATGAATCTAATTTAATTTGGTTGATGCACGGATCGTCCAGGCCAATCCAATGCATTTGTCTGAAATTTGCTTTGTTTTCTGCTGAATTCATTTAGGGACTTCCTCCTATTGTAAAAAGATTAAGTATCTATCCTACAAATTTGATTTCAGCTATTTTACCACTTTCGATAAAACCGATATTCTGATACACCTTATTGGAATCGGGGTTACTGATATCCGCATACAACATTGGTTCTAGTCCCTCCGAATGAATAATTACACATAATTCCGCTACTAGCGCACTTGCATAGCCATTCTTCCGATGCATGACAGGAGTATAAACCGCATTAATCCGGGCATGTCTAGGTGAACGATGTGAAATATTCGCCATGGACACCGGTTTTTCATCCACAAGCCAAAGGTACAAGTTTCCAGCCTCAATCATCATTTTTGCTTTAGAAAGTTGAGTATTAGCTTCCACTGATGTACCAAATGCATCCTCTACAAAACCTGCAAGATACGCAGCCACAGTATCTATGTCTTCTAAAGCGGCTTTTCGAATCTCCCCTGGTACATTTACTGGCTTTATTACCTTTGGACAATGATAAGATTCCATGGTCATTACCGTTTCATAGCCAATTCCCCTCTTTTTCGAAAAAACCTCCGCAAACATTTCTGCAGTCTGCGGATCCCCTGATACTCCAGGAAGCTGATTACTGTTTAAATAGCTTACTAGATTTTGAAGTATTTCCTTCTGTTCCTCTAATGGTGTCTCCTTGGATACCCACAACCATGCCTTTTGTCCCTGCGTTTGTGCAAAGACCATCCTATTATCTGTCGTCTTTATGCTTAAAGCATCACTAACCTCACTGATTCGATGAATCAGGTTATATTGTACTTCATCAGAGAGAAAAGAACCTCCATCACCCAGTAACTCATCATTTGTTTCAAGTCTAATAAACATACATCGAGCCTCCTAATCTCATTGATAAAAGTATCCTAGATAAATTCGCCAAATTTACTTAACATCCTTCTTAAAATTGTGTGATGGGGCTTTTTATGTATTTCTTGAACCTTTCTCTCCCATTAAACATAGTTTAATAAATATAGATTTTCTTAAAAGGAGGGTATTTATATGATTTGGTTATTTATTCTGTCTCCAATCATTATACTAGCTCCCATAGCAATGTATTTCGACTCAAAAAAAGGGGCAAGTGACCCCAAAGTAGACATTGAAAAATATCGTGCAGACACAAATTTAGCTATGAGCGAGTATATTTTTATTACTGGCGGCGGCGACGGGCCTGGTAATATCCAATAATTATTAAAAAAAGACATCGAGCTTAGTCGATGCCTTTTTTGATCTATATTCAGATAATTTAAGCTGCTTTTTCTACTGCATCCTCATCAAGCTTGTGGCCTTCCCACTTAGTAATGACAATGGCAGCTAAAGAGTTACCAACAATATTTACACATGTACGCGCCATATCTAGAATACGGTCAATACCAGCGATAAATGCAAGTCCTTCAACTGGGATACCTACACTTCCTAGAGTCGCAAGTAACACGACAAACGATACGCCTGGAACTCCAGCAATCCCTTTAGAAGTCAGCATCAATACAAGAACTAAGGTAATTTGATGTGTAATACTCATATGGATTCCATACATTTGTGCGATGAACAACGCTGCAATCGCTTGATACAAGGTCGATCCATCAAGGTTAAATGAATATCCTGTTGGTATAACAAATGAAGTAATAGCCTTCGGACAACCGATTTTCTCCATTTTTTCCATTAACTTCGGAAGAACCGTTTCAGAACTTGCCGTTGTATAACCTAGAATTAATTCATCTTTCAAATATCTTAATAAATTAAAGATATTAACCCCTGCAATCTTTGCAGTTAATCCAAGAACGACTAAAATGAAGAAAATCATTGATCCGTAAACGACTAAAACTAATTTACCTAATGGGATTAATGACGTAATTCCAAATTTTGATACCGTTACACCGATTAGAGCAAATACCCCAAGTGGGGCCAATTTCATGATTTGATTGGTTACATAGAACATGGCATCCGCCGTACCTCTAAAGAAATTAATAATCGGTTGACCTTTTTCACCAATCGCTGCTACACCAAGTCCAAACATGACAGAAAAGAAGATAATTGCTAACATATCGCCATTTGCTAATGACTGTATGATATTGGTAGGTACGATATTAATAAACGTATCAGCCATAGAATGTGATTCGGTTTGTGCAGCTGTATCCACATAGGAGTTAATATCTGTTTTCGTTAAGTGTGTTCGATCCACACCAGCTCCAGGTTGAAACACGTTTGCTGCAAGTAGTCCTACAAAGATAGCAATAGTTGTAATGATTTCAAAATATAATAGGGTTTTTCCACCAAGTTTACCCAGTGACTTCATATCACCAACGCCTGCAACACCAACAATAAGACTAGCAACAACGATTGGAACGACAATCATTTTGATTAATCGAATAAATATAGTACCAATTGGCTGTAAGTACGTTTCCACATGCGGGTTACCATAAAAAATAGCACCTAAAATAATACCTAAAGCTAGTCCAATAAAGATTTGCCATGCTAAGCTAATCTTTTTCATCTTCATCTCCCCTTTTATATATATAAAAAGTTGATTACTTACCATAATCAACTACTTTAATTCCCTTTTTTATCAAATTAAAAACCACTGTTACTAGAATAACTTTATATAATAAAGTTATCAACAATCATGCCCAAGTAACCGTTAATTACCAACACATATTGTCTGATTAATTAAACTCTTTGTTAGTATATTCATTTTCTTAGCATAACATGTTCGTTAAAAAAGATAAATAGTAATTTTCGACCAGGAATTTATTCCCGCTAAGAAAAGCGCAAGCGCCTTGATCAGCCCCGATAGGCAAATGTTCTTCGGCAAGAAAAGTCCGCCTTTTGACTTTTATTGCCGAAGGTTATTTGACCCGGGGGGCTAGGCGCTGGAGCTGAACCATTTTCGAAGTCGAAATTTTTACATTCTTATATATAAAAGAAGGCTAACCAGAATCGCACTGGTCAGCCCTCTATTTCCTTATTCTCGTTTTTTGGCCACAATCTCAGTAATATATTTTGTTACATCTTTTATTTGTTTTTCAGTTAAAAGTTCACCAAAGGCTGGCATGGTATTCCCGCCTTTCTTTACCCTTTCCATTACCTTTTCTGAATCCTTTGCAACCTGGCTAAGCTGCAAGTCCGGTCCATTATGTCCACCTGTTCCTTCTCTTCCATGGCAGGCCAAGCAATTTCCTTCAAAAACCTTTTGACCATCGTTCACATTTGCCGTAGTATCTCCATTCTCCTTGTCTTCGGGGTTATTAGTGCTTTCAGGAGCGGTACCTGATTCTATGGTCCCATCTAAGGAGAAGGTCCATAAAGAGTCGCCGTGCTTCGAACCTGCTAATGCGTTACCTGCCGCTAAAACAGAAATATATTCCTTTCCATCCACTTCATAGGCAATAGGCGCCGCATTAACACCTGCATCTGTCTTAAATTCCCAAACTTGCTTACCAGTCTTTGCATCAAAAGCAAATAGTCTTCCATCATTATGTCCTACAAAGACAAGTCCACCCTTTGTGGTTAGTACACCGCTATAGGCGTTCGCATCCCACTTTTTCTGCCAGGCAATTTTATTTGTTTTTACATCAATGGCCGTGATGGTTCCTCTTACTGGCGCATCCTGTACTGGTTGGATAATACTCCCTAGATAGATACTTCCTTCCTTATACTCTTCTTCACTTCTGGTAAAAGTAGAATACTGATCCGTTCCTAATACATAAAAATATTCTGTGTCCGGGTTATATGCTGACGGTGGCCAGTTAGCTCCTCCGAACGTCGATGGTTTCACAAGCATGGGTTCTTCCCAGTATGGATCAAAAATCTTACCTATATGTCCTTTATAGCCTTTCACATCTTTCTTGAATTCCTCTTCCGTGACAACCTGTGGGACAAAAGCATCCCCCTTTGGAATCGGCTGGGTAGGCGATGTTTTTTGACGATCGTCCTGCGGCACTGGCTGCTCTTCAATACCTACCAACGGCTTCCCGTTCGTTCGGTCTAGGATATAAAGCCATCCTGTTTTACCAGCCTGGGCAAGTGCTTTTCGCTTCTTTCCATCCTTTTTAACATCAAATAGTACAACTGGATTCGGTGCATCTAAATCCCAAATATCGTGATGAACTTCTTGAAAGTGCCACTTATATTTTCCTGTTTCAGCATCAATTGCTACTATGGAAGAAGAAAATAAGTTATTTCCTTTTCTTACACTTCCGTCTAAATCCGGAGCTGCATTACCAGTTGAAAAGTACAGTAACCCTAATTCTGGATCAACCGCCGGCGTTTGCCAAACCGGTGCGCCTCCTTTTTTCCACGAATCATTGTCACTTGGCCAAGTTTCATGACCACTTTCTCCAGGGCCTGGAATGGTATAGAAGCGCCAAAGCTCCTTTCCTTTTTTTGCATCAAAGGCCGTAACCCTGCCTCGAATTCCATATTCACCACCAGAAATTCCCGTATAGATTTTTCCATTATAGTAAAGTGGTGCGCTTGTAATCGTATAACCTTTTTTCCAGTCATCGACCGTTGTAGACCATACCTCTTTACCCGTTTTCTGATCGAGAGCAACTAATCTGGCATCTAACAGCCCAACATACACTAGCCCATCGCCGATTGCGACACCACGACTTGTCCAACCACAACAAACGGTTGTTAATTCGCTAATGTTCGGTTTATAAGTCCATAAGGTTTGTCCTTTTTTCACATCAATAGCCGACACTTGGTCTGCACCGGTAATGATATACATAACACCGTTATAAACGACGGGAGACGCCTCACCAGAATATTTAAACTCTTTTCCTGACCCAAGATGCGTAACCCATTTCCCTTTTAAATTTTTAATGTTGGATGTATTTATTTTATCCAGGGTAGAGTAACGTTGATTAAATGTACTCCCTCCATTGGTAATCCAGTTGTCCTTTGGCAACGATGTCAGTTGCTTGCTTGTAAACGCTGGAGGAGCGGGGTCCTTTACTTCCACTTTTGCAGCAGGCGGATTTTTGCTATCTGCATGCTTTCCATCTACCTTCTCTTTTTCTCCTACAGAGGTTAGAAAAAAATAAAAGAGGACGACAATGACAAACATTCCTGTAAACCCAGCAATAAGTAACCCTTTTTTTCTAGTTCCCAATCGTGCACCTGCTTTCTCTCTATAGATATTAAGTGTTTTTATAATTATTCAATGTAATACCCATTTCGCCTCACTAAATAACATGATTTTTATTAGTAAAAAGGAAAAGAATTTCCTTTTAAACATAAAAAGAACCCTGCTAAACAAACAGCAAGGTTCTAGAAAGTACTACTATAAAATAAATTAAGCCCGGCATTCGTGCCGGGCCCTATTCACATAACCCTAGGGGGGGTTATTAAGTTAGTCGAGGCTCCATGTAAAATAGTTTCACTTTCCTTCAGTTTTTTCACCAAAAAAACTTCATGTTTATTCCGCTGAGGTAGGTAGCGTTGAGAGGTCTGATACTATCACTTCTTTTGTAACCAGCTTTGGTAAAACAAATAGATAATAGGTCCCTACAAGCATTAATAGGATACCAACAGCCCAATAAATGGTATCTACTTTTACGAATGCAGGGAAAATGACCGCGATGATCCCCAATGATATGGAATGAGCGAGCATCATTAATGGGTCAACCCAACCTGAGACTCTCCCCATGAATTTAGGATCCACGAGCTCAGTCATCCAGCCTGATAGGGCTACATTCACTGGGGCAATAAGGACACCCATAATAAATACGATGGAAAGATAGAGCCATACATTCTCCAAAGTTCCCATAATTAGAGTGAACATGCCACTTAAGATAATGCCACCAATAATAACCCGATGAACTTTTAGTACCTTAATCAGCGGGCTTCCAATTCCACTACCAAGTACAAATCCGACCCCTAAAAAGATAGAAAATAAAGAGGCGTACTGTGTAAAATGTTCTGGGGCAAGCTTATATTTCATTGTAAAAAGCGGTAGAACGGCAAAGGCACCGTTAATGAGACCAAATACCAAAAAGCCAGAAACGATGGATTTTAACAGTCTGAAATTTAAAATATATGTTAATCCCTCTTTGAAATCAGTCAGTACAGTTGAAATATGAATATCTTTAATATGTGTCTTTCCATTAGGAAGCCGTGCTTCTAATGGAATGGAACAACTGCTTATGAGGAGCCCAGATACAATAAAGCTAACCCCGTCAATGATGACCGTCCCCATTAGCCCAATATAGTGGTAGGAGATGGCCCCCATCCCCATACCAAACAACATAAACAATCCGAGAACTGTTTGATTCAGCCCCGAGGCTTGCATATACTGCTCTTTGTTCAGCACGCCCTGTAAAATACTCATTTCTGCTGGTGCAAAAAACTTTGAAACAGCACTCCGTATAAACAGGATCACAAAAACTAACCAAAGGATATTGAAATAAACTGCTACTAGTAAAAAGCCTGTTAAAATGGCCCGAATCCAATCGGAGTTAGCAGCGATTTTCTTCCGGTCCAGCCTATCGGCAGCCACTCCTACCATGAAGAAAACAAGCAAAATAGGTAGAGAATACATTAATTCCGCTATGGTTGCATAAAACGGCTGCTTGCCAAAGTGATCTAAAAGGTAGAAAGCAAAGGCAACATTCCCAATTGTAGTTCCAAGCTGTGATGCAAAGGCCGCTAAAAATAATTTGGTGAAGACCCTATTTTTAAAAATAGACATTACAAACCACCTTCCGTTTCATCGACTTGTAAAACTGACTTTAACATGGACTTGAAGAGTTTTAATTGTTCACTCACTCGTACGTTATTGCTTCCAGCTGCTTTTGAGTGAAGTAAAAGTCCTTCAAAATAGGAGGTAATCATTCTTATGATGACTCCCAAGTCAACACTTGGCTTAAACTCTCCTTGTGCTACTCCCCTTTGTAAGTAAAGCAATAAAAAGTCATGCTGCTTTTTATAGTGAGCTTCCAGGTATTCACGCCGTTCTGGCTGCTTCCACCCGCTGATGAAATATTCATATACCACGATTGGCAGATCATCAGATGCATGGTTTAATTGCTGGTCCATCATGTCCATTAATCCGCTCAGCCCTTGCCAGACGGAAAGTCCGCTCGTTAAAAGGGTATTGATTTGTGCTTCTGTTTGTTGATCATTTTCTGCAAGGATCGCTAGCATGATGTCTTCTTTGTTTGAAAAATATAGGTACACCCAGCCACGGCTCATCTCTGTTTCGTCTACGATGTCCTGCATGGTGGAGTTTACATATCCTTTGCGTTTAAACACTTCCGTAGCTGATTGGATAATATGCATTTTACGTTTTTCTTTTTCACTGTCAGAAATTTTAGGTGACAAGGTAGATTCCTCCATTTGGTTAAAATAACACTGACATCATTGTCATTTTTATTATAAAGCATTTTTTTCCATTTTCAATAACAAATGGAAATTTATTTAAAAATAAAAATAGCTTATCATTTTTTGAATCGCCTCGATAATCATGCATTTATATTAGTCTATTAATTAAAATATATTTTTTAACTAGTCTGTTATCTTATGTAAAAAATGTTATATTTATTATACTAATACCACTTTTTCTAACGGAGGAATTACTTTGGATCGGTTACAACAATTGCTAAATAATTTGGAAATTATTCAATCCACACATGCGGAAGATGCGTGTATCGTTTTAGCAGACACGGAAAAGGTCATAGGTTACGTACCTGGCAAAACGATTGATCTTAAGATCCCTATTGGCGCTTCTGCGGATAATTTTAAAGGGACTGTGACTCACAATGCTTTAATCACAGGCGAACCACAAAAAGAAGAACGTGGCTCAGAAATTTTTGGTGTTGCCTATATTTCAACAGCAACCCCTATTATAGAAAATAGTGAAATAATAGGCGTTATTTCTACTATTGTTTCAAACAATAAAGTGGATGTATTACGAAAAGGAGCACAAAAACTAACTGGTGTTAGTGGTGAATTGGCTACAACATCAGAAGAGGTAACTAAAGTAACTGAACAGATCGCAACTGAACTAAAAGAACTTGATGAAGAAACTACTTTTCTAAGAGATGAGATCAAAAAGATAGAGGAAATCTTGGGTATTTTAAAGAAAACAGCAGCTAGATCCCGTATTTTGGGTCTAAATGCATCTATAGAAGCTGTCCGTTCTGGGGAACATGGAAAGGGCTTTGCTGTGGTAGCTAAAGAAATAGAGAAAATGGCTGAAAATAATAGAGAAACCGTTGAAGGTGTAGAGCCACAATTAAAAGGGATGGTAGCTAATCTAGAAAAAATCATCACCAACATTCAACAAATTTCTTCAGATTCCCATGAACAAGCAATAAAGATGGAAGCATTCAATAAAGCGTTTGAACAAATTGTAAACACGGCTTCAGAGTTAAACTCCCAAGCAATAAGTATATAAAACCTGAAGGCATCCTTTGCTAGGATGCCCTCATTCATTTTAACTTCAACTTCTTATTTCATTCACTTTCTCTTCAAATATCACTTTTTCGGTGGACGTGGTCTTTTGACGAGTTCTCCCCCACAATTAGGGCAAACAGCGTCCATTTCTTCCGTACAGTCATGACAAAAGGTACATTCATAAACACAAATATAGGCCTCCCCAACATTTTGTAGGGGGTTATTACATTTCTCACATATTTTTCTCATTTCCAATGCCATCATTATCACTCCTTTAATGGTTTTTCTTCATCAACTTTGCAATTTGGAGCTGGTCGGATTCTTGAGAGAGCTCTAGCTGCTTAATCACTAAATCCTGTCGTTCGACCGAATGGTTTTGACTTAATTTTGCTTTTCCTTCTATTTCAGTAATCCTGATTTTAAAAGCAACAATCCCTTTACTCATCCCATCAATAAAGTTTCTATCAATCTCTTTGAAGCGATAAGAGCTGCCTGGCTTTTCGTACTTATCTACCATGCTAAAAAGAGCATCATAGATTTCTTGTTCATTGTGTAAAATCTCCACTTGTCCGTAGACATGAACTGCTACATAATTCCACGTAGGAACGGCTTGGGTGGATTCGTACCAACTAGGCGAAATATATGCGTGTGGCCCCTGAAACGTAACGAGTACGTTCTGATTTTCGATGTCCTTCCATTGTTCATTCGGACGAGCAAAATGCCCGTATAAGACTCCTTCTTCTTTTTCTAAAAATAACGGTAAATGTGTCGCATTCGGCCTGCCATTATGCTGTGAAAAAAGCGTGGCAAAGCTGTTTTTTTCAATAATTTTATAGATAGTTTCAAGATCGTCTATTTTGAAATGTTTAGGAATATACATTTTGCACCTCATTCGGCTAAAATTCGATCACCTTTACTAGTTGGCTGGGATATGACTAAGAATTCCACGTCGTTTCTGGATTCATTAAACATTTGGTGCGGGATGTGTGGGGGTACTTCGATCCCCTCCTGTGGTGTTAGGGTGAATCGTTCCCCATCCACTTCTAACGTAGGATTTCCTGATAGAACAAAGAAAAATTGTCGTGATTGCTGATGATAATGTCGCACTTCTGAAGTTTGGCTTGGCATTCGTTCATGGATAACACTAAGTTCCTGTTGATTGACTAGATGCCAACCATCACACTGACTCCCCCATGTGTAATGCTCCGCATTATGTTTGCTTATTTTCATCGTCAGTTCTCCTTTTATACTAATACCCTTCTTCTATACGACCGTTTTTTCCTTCTCACAGCCAGTTTGAGCTCGTAGACTCCTTCTACGCGACCTTCTTCTCTTTCTTTCAGCCAGTTTGGGCTCGTAGACTCCTTCTATGCGACCTTCTTCTCTTTCTTTCAGCCAGTTTGGGTTCGTAGACTCCTTCTACGCGACCTTCTTCTCTGTCCCATAACATTTTATGGCTATTAAACTACTTAAGTATCCTTTTATCAAAAATCAATAACAGGATCCGTCTCACTTACCAACCACCTAAACCTCGACCAAGATATATTCCGGCCGGTGATGATGATTGCCACCTTTCGGCCCTTCAATTCACTTCCTACTTGTTTTAAACATGCGACTCCTGCTGCTCCAGAGGGTTCAATCATGTACTGGGAGTTGAGCATCAATTTCATGGCAGTAATCAGTTCTTTCTCGGAGACCGTTAGAATGCGATCAATATGTCTATGAATAATCGGAAACGTAATTGTCTCTGGCTCTATTGGTCCACTCAGCCCTTCTGCGATCGATGGCTCTAAATCTACCGAAATAGCCTTGCCCGCTTCATACCAAACCGCAAATGTCGGACTATTTTCAGTCTGGACTCCCCAAACCTCTATTCTCGGATTCACTGCTTTTAGTGCCAAACACAAACCAGCTGTTAGTCCCCCGCCACCTAAGCAACTGATTACGATATCTACATCAGATAGGTCTTCTAAAAGTTCTAATCCAATTGTCCCCCCTGCATCAATCATGGATGGATCATTATAAGCAGAAAGAAAGGTATAGCCCTTGTTCTCCGCAGCCTCTAATGCTGCCAGTCTCGCCTCTTCAATCGTATCAAAAAAAGTAATTAAAGCACCAAATTGTTCCACTTCCTTTACTTTACTAGAATCTGCGTCCTTTGGTAAATACACTAGTGCGGGAATGTTTAATTGATGAGCCGCATAGGCCAAACCAATCCCATGATTACCGGCAGAAGGAGCAATCACTCCCCATTCACGTTGCTGTTGGTTCAAGGATAATAGCTTATTAAAAGAGCCTCGTGCCTTAAAGCTTCCCGTTACCTGCAGATTTTCTAACTTCAAAAAAATGTTCGCAGCAAATAAACTGCTTAATTCCCAATTGTATTCCAATGGGGTATGACGAATGTAGGGTTGAATCCGCTCATGAGCCTCTTTGATATCCTGTATATTGAGATTAGTATGCATCATAAACCCCATCCTCCTTGTCAGAACGTTTCTCCTTTTTTACAAAAACGTTTGTTAAACTCCTGGATTTAGACCCTTTCCAAGTAAGAACAAAGGGTATGATCAATCCCATACTGATAGCAAAATATCCGTAAGTAAGGTATACCTCACCAATAAAGGCAATCAAAAGTGACATTATAATCGATACAGTCAAACTAACTAAGGAAACAGATGTCATCACCCTGCCGATTAACTTCTCCTCCACCTGTTCAAATAGCAATAGTCTAGTGAGTACCTTTACCATCCCAATGAAAATTCCCATTATTAGATACATGATGAAGGCAAAGGGCACACTGGTTGTTAAGCTAAATAGAACAGTTGATAAAGCCGTTAAGGAAATGGTGACTAGAACCATCCGTGAAATGGCATGATTTCTTACCCAGAAAGTGCATAGGATAGCGGAAATAAGACTACCAATTCCGGCTCCACTATCAATGATTCCAAGTGAAATTCCATCACCTTTGAGCGTTTGATAATTAAAAGGAGCAATCAGTGTATTAATAGAATAGAAGAATGGCAGCACCATGCTGGTCGCTAAGGCGAAATAAAGTACCTTTTTGTTTTGAAAAATATAGATCCAGCCCTGTACCAGTTCTCCTCTATATTGCTTGAGGGTAGATCTCCCCTTATGTTTCCTTGCCTCATTATTCACCTTGATGTTGATTCCAACAAATAAAAGTCCTGCCAAAATATAAACTAAACTAGCTGCAAAAATTGCTTCGGTCGTGCCTAGTCTATCCATTAACATTGCAGCAATGATGGCAGATGCCAACAGTCCCAACTGCCAAGCCCCCTGTACAAGGGAAATTCCTTGCTTGTATTCTTCTGGACTCAGGATTTCCTTCAATATACTTTCTTTAAGCGGTTCTATAACAAACCAGATAACATAACTTAATAGAATGGAAACATAGAAAATAGATACATGATAAAAACCAAAAGCGACACTAGCCGGGATAATAACAATGGCAAGAAAACGCAAAAGATTACATAGAAACGCCAGCTTAATTTTATTAAAACGGTCAATTAACACCCCTAGGAATGGAGCAAGGACCACAGATGGCAATAAAGTCAACACAAGCAGTTTTCCAATCTCAACAATCGATTCCGTCTTTTCAAGAACCATAACGATAGCGGTTAATCCATAGATCCCTTCCCCCATCACCCCAAACAACGCTGCAAAGAAAAAGAAAAGAAAGGATTTATTTTTAAACAAAGAAAGATTATTCTTCACTCAACACTCCCCCAACACTTACTTTACATAAGCATATTGGAGAAAGAGATGGATTGGTAATACATGAAAGTAATAGGTTCATAACTAAAAGTTATTAGATTTATCTAATATGGCACCTCAATATCAAGGTATATTTTAACATTTATGTATAATAGAAGAATAGACAGACCAATGAAAGAAGGGAACCTATGATTAAACAAATACATAGTTCATTAAAGGTATTACTCGTTTCAGATTTGGAAAAATCCAAGAAATTTTACGCAGATGTACTAGGATGTGATGTCACAGATTGGTGGGCCATTCGCGATGGTTTTACAGGATTAGGGCTAAAATTACTTCAAGCAAATGCACCTGAAGATGTCCAGCCTAACAGATCGGCAAAGGGATACCAACTACCCGTAGCCGATATTTATTGTTATGTAGAGAATTGGACTGCCTTAGATGAACTTTATGAAGAGTTTAAAACAAAAGGAGCTAAAGTGATTATTGAGCCCTGGATTGACCCTCAGTCAGGACCATGGAAAGAATTTGCCATCGTTGACCCTGATAACTACTGTCTTGCCTTTGGTGGTACAGACAAATAGCCTTCTTTTTTCAGATAGGGATAAAAAGCCTCGTCTCACTTCAACGAGACAAGGCTTCATTTATATTTCCTCAAGTGTCCAAATCACCATTCGGTAAATAAAATAAATCCCCAAATAAGCCCCAGTTAATAAGAATAGTGGATTTAAAAATATGCTATGGATGTTGGTCATGAATACCGTATCATCCTTTATGATTTCGTAAATAGCTAGGGATGAAATATTACCAAAAACAAGTGCCGATAAGATTGCAACTATATTACATAACAAACGTAGTTTTGGCTGAACTTTTTGCAAGATAACCAAAAGTAGGGGTGCCAATATACTCCCCAAAATTAATATGAATTTCATAAAAAATCACCTCCCTACCATATTTACCATTGTAGGGAGGTTAAAACCAAGCTTCGTGCATTCCTTGTAAAAAATATTTGGTAATAGGAAATCCAATCATTAATCATTCTTAGCACGGCTCCAAGAAATATTGAAATTCCCTTGATGCTTCTGACCATCCACACGAACTTTGTAAGTATCATTTTTAGTTATTTGAACGGTAGTATCACTGGTAATGTCTTTTATTACTTTTCCTGAAGAATTTAGTAATCTTGCTGAAAGGGAACCCTGTTCAGTCGAGACGGAATAAGTTAACTGGACTGTATCACCTTTCGCAAATTTCACCTCTTTAAAATAATAACCTGAAAAACGATCATATTCCCCACTAATAGAATTTGAAGAACTCGAAAGTTCACCGATGTGAACCGTATAAGATCCACCCGAACAGCCGATAAGCAGGACAGAAACAAATACTATAGAAATTAATAATTTCTTATACATAAGTCTCATCTCCATCATGGCTCTTTGCACAACCTATTTCGGTTTATTTTACCATATAATCCCAACGAAAAAATTGTAACAATTTGAAGTTATTGTGAAAGTTTATTATTTGGTTTTTTGTGCCCTATAATTGCAACTGTACGAAATTGTCTAGAATTTGGCCCCTCCACTAAAGTTACCTCTTGAAATCCACTTTTGTTGGCGCTAGGAATTAATTGATCTTCAATCATATTTTTTACCCCATCCCATACCTCACCATCTTTGCCATCACATAGGGTTAGAACAGAAAATCCTCCGGGTTTTAATACACGGTATATTTCTGATATCGTCTCAGCTATGTTGTCCCAAAAGTAAATGGTATGTATGCTAAACACCTTGTCAAAGTGTTCATTTTGAAACGGGAGCTTTTCTACATTTGCTTGAACCAACTTAGCTCTTCCTTCATTTATGGCTTTTTTATTTCTAAGGGCCGCGGACCGAATGACCGTACGCGAAAGATCCAAGCCTACTACTTGATCTGCTAATGTTTGTTCGAGGATCATTTTCATTGCAAAACCTGCACCACAGCCTAATTCTAATACGCGTTCCCTCTGGGCTACTTTTAATAATTCAAGTGTCCATAGCGTCTCAGGTTTATGCTGCCGCACCATTTTTTCACCGAAATAGGATCCAATTAGCCCTCGAGGCTTGCTATACTGACTATCAATAAATTCCTTCACTCGATTTATTAATCCCATAACTTCCCCTTTTAAAATAAATTTCATTTTTATAAGTTTTTCCTAAGCCTTTTTAAGTTCCTATTTTCCACGAGAAGTGAAAATTTCGAGGATGAAAAAAGACTATCTAGTAAATAATATTCTCGCATGTCATAAAGATAAAGGAGCATAAAAAATGAGAATAAAACTTTATGGATTAATAACTATAAGTTTATTGTTTGTATTTTTCACTATTCAAAATGCTAATGCAGAATTACAACCACCACAAAATTATGGGGCCAAAGGAGCACTTCAGGATTCTTCAATTACTTTAGAAGAAGCTCTCATTTATGCAATTCAAGATGAGTATCTTGCACAAGCAAGATATGATACCATTATTGCTAAATTTGGAGCTATACGACCTTTTACTCAAATTAAGGCAGCCGAGCAGCGGCATATTTCCGCCCTTCTTCCTTTATTTCAAAAGTACAATATTAAACTTCCAGAAGATAATGCAAAACAATACACAAAAACCCCTAACACTTTGAAGGAAGCATTCCAGGCAGGGGTAGATGGAGAAATAGATAATATCGCTATGTATAATAAATTGGCATCAGCAGCGGGTATTCCCCAAGATGTCAAAGCAGTGTTACAACGACTGGGTAGCGCATCTCAAAATCATTTGGCTGCATTCAAAAGAGGGCTTAGTCAAAATCAATAAAAAAAAACTTCTTGGGGACAGTCCCCCGCTGCGTTAAAGCGCCGGGGGACTGTCCCCAAATCCTCTTCCAATGAGATTTGCCGAAACAGGTTTTTTCCCAATTTCTCTCGCCCAAATGGATAATTGTCCAACATGGTGGATTTCGTGGGCTATAATATGACGCATAACCTCTCCCCAGGTGTCGGTGGCAATACTTCCATCCGGTTGGGGATCATATAAAATCAGATCCTCCATACTCTCGTCCCAATCAAGTACAAATTTCTCTACTTCCGCCCGAAATAATGCATCCAGTTTACGTACCTGTGCTAGGCTTTGGTACTCCTCAAAGCTCTCCTGAAAATCTGGCTTGCCCTGTAATACACGAATCCAGCTCCACTCCACATCGATAATGTGGAAAAGTGTATGTAATATTCCCCCTACACCTCCCGTTCGGACCCGAAGCAGTTCCTCCAACGGAACCTCTTCACACCATGATAACCACTCTTCTCTGACCTGCCAATTGTATCGGAATAGTGTTTGCATTTTTATCCCCTTCCTACTAACGCTAATCTTATCCATTTATATGAGAATCTTTTATTTAATAGAATACAGATGCAATCGTTATGTGATTAGTTTTTTCCAATAGCCCCACGCATGTAAATAGTCATCTAGATCTTGTGGATGATGTTTTACACATGAAGCTATTCTGAGATATAAACCTATAAGAACCTCTTCATATAAAATATGCGTGGATCTCTTCCCATTATTATTTAAATGACTCGCTGCTGATTCAATAACCTCTTTAGTTAGGTCTTCCGGTGAGGAACAGAAGGCATAAATTAAATCATAGAGAGGCTCACCATACACAGGAGCAGGGTCAATAACACCCGTCAGCTGTTCCGCATTCCACACAAAATTATGTACACCTAAATCTCCATGCAATAAGAAAGGAGAACTTGTGATACTTTTTCTGTTTGGACTATTTACTAATTTAACTACAAGATTTATATCCTCTTTTTCTAAATATGAATTTACTATATTAGTGGCTTCCTTTACTCTCTGAAAAAGAAACATCTGCCATGATTCGTTTGGTTCATCTGCCCATCCCCACCCAATCGGATTAGGAACCCGCTTATAATGATTCAATAGTTGATTTACGAGTGATATAAGTAGCTCCTTTTTATTATTTCCATTGTAATTGGTAAAACCAGATATGAATTCATAGACGATGTATTGATAGGAATCTTCAACATACAAAAGCTTAGGCAACAGGTTCTCGTCTTTATAGAAATCTAGAAAGTTAGCCTCCGCTTGAAGAATTTGGGGCTCATTTCCTTTAACCACAAATCTTGCCCCAGTACTGTTACTAAGCAGGTACAGTTGGCTAACCGTCCCGCCCTTCAAGGGTTCACACTTAACATCACTAGTGGGAATGATACTTTTACTAATTAAATCTCTAATGATTCTTTCAATATCCATGGCTGCTCCTTTCATCTGGAATGTAGACTACCAATCTGTTCCCAGCCATAAATAAGTTCATTAAACTCCTCGCCACCCATTTCTATCTTGATGGAATCTATCCTTTTTCCCCCTAAAGCCTCATAAAAAAGCCGGGAGTTATTTTCTTCGAGCACACATACAAGCATGGATTCAATTTGTTGATCTTGGAGTTCTTTGATAATTGGTTTTACTAACGCTTTACCCAGCCCTCTGCCTTGATACTCTTGTAAAATATAAATCGCATATAATTCACCCGAAAAACCAGGGTATTCTCCTGATCTTTCTTTTCCTCCAGATGAAAAACCAACGATTGTTCCTTCATCATTTTCGGCAACATAGACACCGCCGTTTGGAATACCGCTAATCCACATTTTCTCACGTTTTTCATAGGATAATTGATTTAAATAGTCTTCAGCAATAATGTTTGCATAGGTAGTCCGCCATGAATCCACATGAACTTTCGCTATTCCCTTTGCATCGGATAAAACAGCTTTTCTTATATTCACAAAAGCACCTCACTTATGATCCCCTCTAAAACATATAAATTCCTCAATGGGATTCAACATTCCTGCACAATTTAAGTTAAAAATGGACAAACTACAGGAAGATAGTTTGTGGACTTAGAGGTGAAAGCATTGAAACAAATCGTTTTAATCAGACATGGGCAAAGTCTTTATAATCTAGAAAACCGCTTTACTGGCTGGACAGACGTTGACCTTACTGATAACGGCTACAGCGAGGCAAGAGAAGCTGGAGCTATTTTAAAGAAACATGGATTTATTTTTGACGTAGCTCATACTTCCGTTTTAAAAAGAGCCATTAGAACGTTATGGATTCTGCTTCATGAGATGGATCTCATGTGGATTCCTGTATATAAATCCTGGAGATTAAACGAAAGACATTATGGTGCATTACAGGGGATGAATAAAGATGAAGTTATCGCGCATTATGGGGAAACACAAGTCAATGAATGGAGACGTTCAGCCAGCATTCGGCCTCCACTCATATCACCAGAGGGTCATGCTGTAGATCAAAAAGATCCTAAATTTGCACAATTGAATCCAGAGAATATTCCCCTCACAGAAAGTCTTCTAGATACTGAAGAACGCACTTTGGTGTATTGGCATAGTACCATTGTTCCAAACTTGCAAAACAATCAACGAGTCATCGTTTCTGCTCATGGGAACACATTAAGGGCACTGGTGAAATATCTAGACAATATTCCCGATGATGGGGTCGTGAGTCTCAATATTCCTAATAGCATTCCCCTTGTCTATGAGTTAGACGACGATTTACACCCAATAAGACACTACTATCTTGACCAATATGGCGAGGTTCCCGAAGGTACAATCCCACGTCATATGGATTTGAATAATCCTGAAACATACGATTGGATTGGCTAATTAATAACACCTAGATGGAGAATTAATATGTTTTGGTTTCCATCATGGAATTATTAATTCGGACACCATGTGCAAATTTCACATGGTGCCTGACACCCTCATAGTAGGCCAAATAGATTAGCAATTTTTATAGTAAAATATCGTTGCAGCTAATTCACCATTAGCTGATTTCGCATAGTTCGGAATTCGCCCCGCTTGAATATAACCTAACAAACTATAGAGTCTATTCGACGGATCCCCTTCTCTTGTATCGAGAACAATTAATGATCGCTCCATTTGTTTTGCAGTTTCCTCGGCCTTTTGCATCAGTAAACGACCGATACCGTTACGACGGTATTCAGGGTGTGTCATTAATTTCGCAATTTCTGCCCGATGGCTTCCATTCTGTTTCGTCGATAAGTGTAACTGTATACTTCCAACAATATGATTGTTTAATTTAGCCACAAATAAAATCACATCTGGGCTAAGAACGTTTTTCCAATAGTTCGCTGCATCCTGTTTCCTCATTGGTGGCAAAAAGCCTATTGAGGCTCCATCATCTACTACTTTTACTAAAAGTTCCGAAAGCTCATCAAGATGTTCTTCAATCCACTTTAGTTCTGCGATCTTCAATTCACTACCCAAGACAACCACCTCTATGTTTTTCGTATAATAAGCTAGACGAAGTTGCTTCTAATTAGTTTCGTTTAAAAACAACAAAAAAGCACAAGATAGTGAAATATCTCGTACTTTTATAAAATCCGTTCTTAAATTTTCGATTCAATAGGTTCTTTTTTCTTGACCAACTCATAAAAGAGGGCAGTAGTGGTCTGAATAACTAAAAATACAACTAATGAATACTTCATGGTATAACCATGCTGGTAATGTGTTAGCCCCATAAATCCCGACACTTTTTCCAGCACTAATCCCATTACACACCAACCTAGGACATAGAAAACAAATATTTTTTTACCAATTTTTAATCTTTCATAAAAGTAGATGAAAAAATAGCTAAACGGTGCAAATAAAAAGTAGGTAAGTAAATCAAACAGCTCATATTTGTTAGAATCATTCACCCTATAAAAATCAAGCAATCCACCGCCGATTGTAAAATCAAACAAAGTAGAGCTTGCGAATCCCCAAACTAAAAATAAAATAGTTATGGATGTCGGTAATCTTTTTGGAAAAAGAAAAAATGCGGCATATGATACAATTAGCATAATTAAGATATATATTTCGTTTTTGCCGAAATCTTCCCATAATATCATGAATAGCTCACCACATTCCTAGTGACCTTTGCAAAAAACCTAAAAGATAGAAAAGCAATTAAATACAGAATAAAATAGTAGATCCCGTCCATCCAGTAATGCCAACGTTGAAATTCCGTTATGCTATAAAAGTTGGAGAGAAAACTAACCCCCATCATAAAAATAACAGCAGTAATCATTACTGTTAGTTTCATCCATCTCGTTTTACAGCGGCATAGAAGATTTAGCTGAATAAGAGTTACCATGGGAATAATCACACTTCGATTGAGTAAGTATCCCGTATAGTTCAAATAATGATGACTAAGTTTTATAAGCTTTAGTTCCTCAATAACAATCCAAGAGTAGTTAATACTCACGATTAAAATGATTAGAAAGACCAATGTATTCTCAACAAATGTTAGTTTTTTTTTCATTCCTGCAAATAGGAATATAACAAGCCATGCCAGCAAGAAAAAAACTACAAAACCCATAAAAAGCCTCCCCAAGATTTTAATCTTAGTTTAGCTTTATTATGAATATTCATACCTATATTATGGAAAATCACTGTTGCAGAAAGATTTCCTGGTCGAAACCTAGCTTTTAAAAAGCCGTTCTACCTCAAGTTTTAATTGATCAAGCAATTGAAAGCTAGACTGCAGGCCAAGGCTTTCTATTATATGGGTATAATACCACTCTTGCTGCTCTTTCCCTCGTTTAAATCTCCCCCAAACCTGATCGCCGAATTGTTCGATATCGCTGGCAATTGATCTGATATTATGCAATTTATCCGCACACGCAACTACCCGTATTTCTTCGGGAGCAGTCTCTAGGTACTCAATCGTATGCTTCTTCCGGTTCTCCCAAGAAAGAGATTTATCAGGCTCTGAACATCCCTCTACTATTTGAGCAATATTCCGGCCAAACAATTGCTCGATATCTTGTAAGGAAAGATTGGTATCCTCAACGGTATCATGTAATATTCCTGCTGCAACCAGCTCTTCACTATAGCCTGCCTTCATTAGAATCATCCCTACTGCCACTGGATGAGTGATATAAGGAATGTCGGTGCCTTTCCTATACTGTTTTTCATGGGCCTTTGCAGCCGTTTTTAGTGCTTTTTCAATAACATCCACATGTTTTCCTTCTCTCTATTCATTTTTAGGTGCTGTAAACTCAATATTTCGTGCATCTGCTTGAGCTGGCGAGGATTCTTTGATTCCACCCTTAATCCAAACGACGATCTCTTGTCCTTTCTCATATTTAGAAATATCTCCATATTCATGCAATGTGACCCATACCAGCCCCGATTTTTTATCTTCCATTAAAATCCGCTTATTATCATAATCCACTTCTGTAATGACGCCCTTTAGATCGACTTTTCCTTTTACCGCGTGGTCCCCATTACACCCTAATAATGTTAAACTCACACTCACAAGCAGCAACCACAGCAATAGCAATTTTTTCAAAGTGGAACTTCCCCCTATTTATCATTACTAGTATTCTGCATCAGACCAATAATTCCTGTTGTTTCCAAAAATCAGGCCGCGAATCTATACGATTAGCGGCCTCTCTTTACATCTATTTATTCAACTCTACGGTTAGCAGTTTAATAGCTTCCATTACGCTTTTTACATTTTCTTCATCATTCATGTTATTTCTAGCATGAAGCAGGACGGGGCGAACCGATTCTACGGAGCGCCCAAACTCATACATCCATTCATAGCGGGGGACCATCCAAGTGTGAAAATGGTGGGTAGTATCTTCATTATAAAAATAGTACACATATTCGATACCTAATACTTCTCGTTGTGCTTTTCTAATCTTTGTAAGAAGATTTATGTAATCAAGCTTTTCTTCTTCCGTTAATTCATCAAAACATTTGATATGGCGCTTAGACGCTAGTATGATTAGCCCTTTAATCGGGTAGGCCACATCCTGGTGTGCATGGAAATGTTCCGTTTCCACGACGACTCCCCCATCAGGCTCAATCATTCCACTCGTTAAGGCACAGCTTAAGCATTCAACCTCTACTGTATTTCCGTTCGATAATGTTATTTTTCTCACAACTATTCCCCTTTCTCTCCATTCAATTGACGTCCTATAAAAATATGCCGTTAGTCATCATATACCAAAAGTGCATTTTAGTAAAATATTAGAAAAAAACCCTAAAAATTCAAATAGGGTTTGGTTTCTTCTATAATAAAAAAATCAATCAAACATTAGCCGATAAGCCTTCACAATAATTCCGTCGCCTGCAGGTTCAAAGTCGAATTGCGGCAAACGCTCAAAACCGAGTCTTTCATACAGTCTCTGAGCGCTTTCCATAAATTCTCCGGTATGTAACCCAATCGATGAATAACCTTTCTCCTTTGACCTCCGAACGCATTCGGAAATTAATGCAGTTGCTACTCCTTTTCCCCGTGCTTCCGGTGTAACAGCGAGCATACGAATTTCAGGATAGTCTAGAGCATCAATATGCCCGTTGTATGCATCCGTTTTAGCTGGGAACAGAGCCACACTACCTAAGATTTCCCCATCTAATTCAGCTACGATTCTTTCAACTCCTGGGTTCATATCAGCATCTGAAGATATCGATCGCTTAAGTGCTTCCCAATGTCTTTCAGGAATACACTGTGCATGTTCTTTGTAAGAGTTAATTCTTTTTTCTCGAATGAATGGACCTTCATCCTCTTTTGCATCACGGATCTTCATTGTTTCACCTGCTTCCATCTTGTTTAGCCTTCAGTTAATGAGGAATTTTTCCGTTTTATTACTTAATAATTCACGACCATGCCCCGAGTGGAGCCCTGAAAGATCTGGACCTTTTGGAAGGATATTTTGCCCTTTCTGATCATTGCTTGCAATGTGGTGTGATAAATGATAATGCCTTTTAATAGCATCAAAATCGGTCGTATCACCAAACCCAGGAGTTTGATAGAGATCTCTTAAATAACCCCATAAATTTGGAAAATCAACAATTCGATTTCGATTAGCTTTAAATGCAGAATAATAAGCTACATCAAATCGGACTAACGTGGCATATAGCCGTACATCAGCATCCGTAATATAATCTCCAAATAAAAAACGTTTGACAGCTAGCCGCTGCTCCAATTCATCTAATCTATTAAACAAGGTGTCATAGGCTTCTTCATAAGCTTCTTGTGACTGAGCGAAACCGCACTTATACACCCCGTTATTTACTTCATGAAAGATTATATCATTCAATGCATCAATTTCATCCCGTAAATGCTCTGGGTATAAATCAGGGGCATTTTCCTTATGAAACGGCTCCCAAACCGTTTCTAGATAGTTTGTTAGTTTAAAATAATCATTATTAACTACCTTCTGTTCCTTAATATCTACCATTACTGGAACCGTTGGCCGTCCTTGGTAGTCTGGAGCTGTCTTAAGGTACAATTCACTCATATAGCGCACACCTAGTACTGGGTCAACACCATCCGGATCTAAAGAAAATTCCCAGTCAACATGGGGGAGTTTAGGCCGCATAGGGCTTGCCGTTCCTAGACTGATAACCTCTTCTAAACCTAGTATTCTTCGAACAATCACTGACCGGTGGGCCCAAGGACAAACGGCAGACCATAATAGTCGGTACCTTCCTGCCTCAACTGGAAGCTCGCCATCCCTCTTACCAAATGGAGACGTAAAGCTATTCTTTTGACGTTTAAATGCACCATCTGAGGAGATTTCCTGAATCGCCTCTTTCTTTCCATTGTTAGATTGCAGCTGATCTTGGGACATTTGTTTCATCCTTCCATTTTGAGCATATGAGTTAACCTCATTTTAACTGTTGAATGGTTGATAATGGAAATAATAACTGTTGGATTTTTTGGAAATGACATACTTACTCTTTTCCTTTCCAATCCCTTTGTTTTCTTTCCTTTAAAATATCCTGGATGATTTCCATATGAAAAGCAGCCCATGCTTTCTCACGAAAATGAAGGATGACACTCAATGTTAATATGAGCAAGTATACACTCCCAAAAAGTGCCCAAAGGATACTTCCATCTTTAAAAAGAAAATCTATTAAGGGCTTAGAAAATAAAAATAGTAGCCAAGGAACGGAGGAAACAAAGATGGGAATAATGCCTGATCCATTTTTCTCCTTTATCATTCGGTAATAAATCAATTGCAATTGCTCACTATCAAGTGAATAATACAGATTTTGAATAGATTCAATTTCTTTTAATTCCTTCATGTTTTTTATAGACTCGCCATTGTGTATTGCTTTTTTAAGTTGGAGGTAAATCTTATGCGCGTCCCCTCGAAATGATAACATCTCTTCGTTCCTTCCATAGTATTATCATGTTATTTTTAACAATTGACACGATTGTATGTAATAGCTGCAAAATAGGGCGTATTAGAAGTAGATATGGATTCATTAAAATAAGTTACGTTAACGGCAGCCTTTTTTGGCTGCCGTTTTATAGTAGTGCTCTTTTAGATCCTTTTCTTCGGGTTCACTGCATCGTTCAACTGGATTTCTAACTCATCCTGGTAATTTGCTTTTTCTTCACCAGTCCATTCAAGATATTCTGCCATCGTATCAATCACAGCCTGTTTCCACTGCTGCACCCATTGAATATTAAAATATAATGCCCCAGTCCGGCGGATAAAAAAGTCCACAGGGGTTACGGCCATCTCTTCTTCCATGCTATACAATAGCTCCACATAAACATCCAATGGCAAACCGTATGTGTTATTGGAATCGTAATCCTTGGCTATTTCAAATATTCGATGAATATTTGAGCCATATCGATGTATCTGCTGTAAGTACTGTTCCTTCGTAAATCCGACCGCAATTGCGTCCTCTAAATTTTTTTCAATAAACGCTTTAAACCTACTTGATCCTCCAAAATGACCACCGGAGATAGGCATATGCTTCGTTTGGCATGGGCTAAGACGAAGCCCACATTCCTCCTCCATCTGCTTCACTACCAAATCAACCACAGTTTCCGCCATTTTGCGGTACCCAGTCAGTTTCCCACCTGCAATCGTGACTAAACCTGAATCAGATATCCAGATTTCATCCTTACGGGAAATTTCTGAAGGGTCTTTGCCTTCCTCGTAAATTAGCGGCCTAACTCCTGCCCAGCTAGACTCAATATCCTCTTCCTTAATCTGAACAGTTGGGAACATGTAATGAATAGTCTCAATAAGATAGTTTCGGTCTTCAGATGTCACTTTCGGATGAGTCGGCTCCTTATCGAAAAATGTATCCGTAGTACCAACATACGTTTTTCCATCCCGAGGAATGGCAAACACCATTCTGCCATCGTGCGTATCAAAATAGACTGCCTGTTTCAGAGGAAACTTGGATTGATCAATGACTAAATGAACCCCTTTTGTAAGCCTCAGTTTTTTCCCAGACAGGGAATGATCTCTGTCACGAAGAATATCTACCCAAGGTCCGGTGGCGTTAATGATTTTCTTCGCAAAAATATCATACGTATCGCCATTTAACTGATTAATCACTCTCACACCTACTGCTTTTCCGTCCCGGTAAAGCAACTCGTTTGCTTTTGTATAATTGACTGCCTTCGCACCTCTAGCCACCGCCTCCTTCAACACTTCAATCGTCAAACGGGCATCATCGGTACGGTATTCTACGTATAGCCCACCGCCCTTTAAACCATCTCGTTTGATAAGCGGTTCTTTCTCAATGGTTTGTTCAATTGACAGCATCGATCGCCGTTCCGCCTTTTTTACACCTGCTAAAAAATCATAGACTCGAAGACCAATTGAGGTACTAAACCTTCCAAACGTACCGCCTTTGTGAATCGGTAAAAGCATCCACTCTGGCGTGGTCACGTGCGGACCATTCTCGTACACAACTGCGCGTTCCTTCCCCACTTCCGCAACCATTTTTACCTCAAATTGCTTTAAATAGCGCAAGCCGCCATGGACGAGTTTAGTCGAACGGCTGGATGTGCCAGCAGCAAAATCCTGCATTTCCACCAAAGCGGTATTCAAACCCCTTGTGACGGAATCCAAAGCAATCCCGCACCCTGTAATTCCTCCGCCAATGACGAGGACATCAACTTCTTCTGATGCCATTTCGTTTAAAACTGTTTTTCTATTTAAACTTGAGAATTTCAATGGATACCCTCCTATTTAGGAAAAAAACTCCCATTGTGAGACCTATTAATGCATTACCCTTTATTAAATCTATTCATTCCTACTGCCAAAGTCTCCAAGATATTACTTTGAATTCTTTTTCTGATAAGATAATAATAAGCATAATCGAAGCCAAAATTCAGGAGGTTCCACATGTTCTTATCCTTTCCCATTTGCGCTGCCCTTTTAGGGATGTTAATTGCCCAGTTCGTAAAAATTCCGATACACTTTTTAACCTCAAGAGAATTAAAATGGAGCTTAATGTTTAGTACGGGCGGAATGCCAAGTTCCCATACAGCTACCATTATTTCTTTAACTACAGCAATTGGAATTACCTCAGGGGTTCATTCCAATGAGTTCGCTATCGCGGTAATCGTCTCACTTATTGTGATGCATGATGCGATGGGGGTTCGAAGACATGCTGGCTACCACGCAGAAGTGTTAAATACATTATTAGCTGATTTCAATCTTCTCATCGAGACCTTAAAGAATCCAAGTCTAAAGAAAACAGAGTCCCGCGATAAGCTAAAGGAATTGCTAGGCCACCAGCCTGCAGAGGTGTTTTTCGGGGCGATTACAGGAATAATTGTGGGGTATTTGACTTATTTGGTTTATCCGTTTTAGGATGTTTTCTTAGTCATGATAAGTGCAGTCCAATTGGTTGTAATAATGTTGCAGAAGTTAATTTTGAGGGTCGCTTAGTTTTCCTTTGCGCCCCTTTTTGTGATTCCAATTGGTTGCAGTCGTATAAAAGTTATTTTGTATTCTCCAAAATGTTCCGTATCTTATCCGTATAAATTTTAGCTAAACTCTTCTTCGTGTACTCAAAGTTTTTCATACTGGCTTCTTTAGGAATGTTCATGTTCACAAATTGCCTGTCTAGCTTTTCAATGATAAACCTCTCGTCTTCATCCTTCGGTGTCCCGCCCACCTGAGCTAGATCAATCCTAGTCCCATCATTAAGTTCAATTATATAGAAAAAGTCACCCTTTGAGTGTCCGAACAAAGAGGAGCCCCCCTTCCCATACACCCCAGTCTGGATTTTCACAATATCATTGTAGCTATATTCCTTTCCTTTTGGAGTTAAAAAGGAATAATTGACGATTTTATCAGCCTTTACTACAGCGACAGGAGTGATGACCGTATATAGCAACAAAATAGTGAAAGTAATAACAGTAGCAATCATTAATTTTCTGTACTTTTTAAAAAATGCACCGTTTCTCCACTTGTCTCTAAAATCTTTATTAAAAAGGTAAAAATATACCCCAAAAAGATAGACCTCAAAAATAATCACTAACCCTGAATAAGGTGATTTAAAAATCCAGATGATATAGTCCTTCGGTACAAACAACGCATCCTGTATGAATGCGATTAATGCAAAAATGCCTATAGACAATAAGATAATGGCAATAAATCCTAGAAAACGTAGAATGAAGGCTAGTATCTTTTTCATTACAATAGCTCCTGTACAGTTTTTTCATGTAAAATCAACAAAAGGAGAGTAACATTACTCTCCTTCGTTTACGACGATTTGGTACCCCTCTTGTTGCGGACCGTCCTCATATACATCCCTTGTTACTATGTAATAGGTTTCTCCGTTATTATCTGTAATAACCAACTCACTTGGACTTTTGTCGACTGCTGCAGCATCTAAGCTGTAATACGGTAAACCTAATGTTGACGTATCAAATGGCATGTAAATCCCTCTTTTCTTTTTTTAAAGCTTACCGTCTTTTTACAATAGAGGCAAGGTCTAACTAAGCTCTATTGTAAAAACTTTTATCTTGTCCCATGTAGCTTGCCAATTCTTTTTTACTACACGTTCAGCATACATTTTCATTCGCTCATTATTCTCAGTAAAAAATGGGGTTGGTCTTACCTCGAAATGGATCACATCGTTAATTCCCCAAGGAGCAGTTAAAACGACATTGTCTTTTTCATTTAATTTAACACCCAAAGCGGTTGCGGTTTCCGGAAATTTCGATATCGCATCCACAGAAGAAATGTAAGGGGACATCTTATTTCTAATATGCATTCTAGCTTCATTTTTCACCGACCATGGAATGTCAGGCAGAAGCGAATCCAGTTTTCCTTCGAGCATTTTTTCATCTAACTCGTCTATAGATGTTTGGTCGAAATAAATGACATCGATATCTGGAATAGGCGTCCTTTCACTAAAGCCCTGAAGAGTATCCCATATTTTTGAACGAACAAAACCAGCACAAATCCACCAATCAGGCAAGTTCAGTGATTTTACCGATTTTAGTATCTCCATCATCCATGGATCACTTTGTATAATCGAAATAACTCTTTGCTCATCTATCATTTTTTAGTTGAACCACCTATTGTTATTCATAGGATCCTTTCACCTCTGGGAGCGATTGATAGACATGGTTTTGTTTGAGGATGGATTTAATATCAGAAACCAGTTCCGACATTTGTTTCCCATCCTTACTCTTATCGCATTCGGACCAGGCAAAATGTCGCTGTGCATCATTAATCCAAACCGTTAGCTCATAACTAACAAATGGCTTCATATTGCATTTAGTTGATAGCTTTTTATCCTCAAGATAGTTTGAATGAATCATGAGTTTATAGATTTGGTTCAATTCATCCTTTGAAAACTGGAAATCACTGACGCCAAATGCTTCCCCATTTTGCAAATCCTTGATCAACTCTCGGTCTTTAGTGTTGATTTTATTTTTCAAGCCCACACCATATTTTAGCTCAAAATCAAACTGGTCCTCTTGGTCTACATCATGGGAAATGGTCAATAATTCTCCTAGATTTGGGCATTCCTCTACAATATATTTCGTACTTGTAGTTAATTCTTGTTTTTGGATACTTTTACAAAGATACGTATTTACTTCTCCCTGACCGTACTGGTCTTCTCTAGTATCTCTTTTTATCGTAAACTTGGAACCATCATACGTTAAATCATAATAAATCGGGTCACCTTCTATTGTATAGCGGATGAGTCGAACTTTATCCTTCTTCCCACTGTTCATATTTTTAACAAACTGGTCTAGTCTTTTAATATTCTCAAGACCTCCATGGGTTTCCACCACTTCATTAGCAGTTGGTTTATAAGGTTTGTGAGTGGATTGCTCTTCTCTTTGACAAGCCGATAAAAGAACAAAGACGATCGTGATTAAACCCAGCCATAAAGCTTTTTTACTCATAGCCTTTCACACCTCTTTTCACGAAATAGGACTTTCAACTTCCATTGCTGTGTAAAACTCTAGGAGGTGTTTGCTAGAAAGAGCTTTTTTCAATAGTTCTTCATTGAATCCATAGATTTGCATCGTCTTGATGATCGCATCAATTCTTTCTGCCCTTGTCTTCTATAGTTGGATTCTAACTGTATTTTTAATGATCTCACAGATTGGTGATAATTCTTTTTCCCAATTACTCATTTTCCCCACTCCAATTCATTTCTATCAATTTACCATTACGGATTTCATTTACCTTTCCAAAAAATTCGATAGAATCCCCTTGGATAACAATGCCATCACCGTCGTAACAGGTGTAAATCGTGTTTCGGTTGGTTAAAGAATACTCTAATAGTCCCTCTAGACGAGGCTGCTGTACATCCCAATGTGGCATAAACTCAAAGTCTATAAGATCCAACGCATCAACAGTCTGCAAATCAACAATATTTTCGTCTATGTAGTCTGCAATTTTAATGGTTTTCGACATGATGATGCTTCCTGCACTCAGGCCGATTAGTAGTTTACCTTTTTCCACCATGTCTTGAATGGTTGGGATTAGATTTCTTTTTTGGAGATTTTTTAAAAAATAGAAGGTGTTTCCGCCTGATAAAAAGAGACCATCACAGGCTTTCAGTTCTTCTATAATTGTCTCATCATATTCTTGATCAGCGTCAAAATATAAAAAGTCGCTAACACCTATATTCTGAAAATATTCTTTAACGAAGTTGTAGTATTTTCTTTGTGGGTCTGATTGGGAGGGTATGTATCCAATTTTAAAGGATCCTTTGCCAATTATTCCTTTGATTTTGTCCTCTAGTTGTGGATTCATATTATCTGAAAGATTGCTCAACAGCACAAGATTCCTCATAATTAGTTCTCCTTTTTCTATAACCGCCTGTTTTTTCGTAAGAACTTCCAATTCGACAAGAGCGGGGCGAATCCCTGCCTGAATGAAAGACAAAACTCTTCCCCGCATCTTGCTTTTTGTCCTTCATTCAAGCTATGAAGGACAAAACCTGGCTCTGCATCTTGCTTTTTGTCCTTCATCCACGCTATGAAAGACAAAACACCGCTCCTCACCTTGCATTTTGTCCTTCATCCAAGCTATGAAGGACAAAACCTGGCTCTGCACCATGCTTTTTGTCCTTCATCCAAGCTATGAAAGACAAATCCGGGCTCTGCTCCTTGCATTTTGTCCTTCATTCAAGCTATGAAAGACAAAACCTAACTCTGCACCACGCTTTTTGTCCTTCATCCAAGCTATGAAGGACAAAACCTGGCTCCTCACCTTGCATTTTGTCCTTCATCCACGCTATGAAAGACAAAACCCTTCATCGCCCCCAAAACAAAAAAGCTGCCCAATCACCTCGGGACAGCTTTGCCTGCGAGGCCTACAGGCCCCCCACTTATTCAGCTAAATCAATAGAATACTTCGCAAATCCACCAGCCGATGGCCCGATATACTTAATCGTTGGGAACTGGCCAAGGTATTTTTGTGCATTTGGTGAAGAATCAAACACCGGAACCACAGTACCTTTGAACTTAGCAAAGGACCAGTTTTGGTCTGCCGTTGGATTTATGGTTTTCTTTTCTTGAATATAGTTCGTGATAATTTGACGATTTTCATCAGGCGACTTTAGCACAATCTCACCCTGACTGGCTCCAGGGAAAGTCGCACTGGATGCCCGGTAGTTATTCGTTGCAACAATAAACTTTTGGTCTGCTGCAACAGGCTTCCCTTGATAGGTTAGATTAACAACTCTGCCCGTACCCGGATTAATGACATTCCCATTAGAGTCATATTTAGCCGGCTTCGTCACATCAATTTGATACTGCACACCATCAATTACATCAAAATTGAAGGATTGGAAATTCGGATTAATCAATGGCTGCTCACCGGTCTTTGAAGGGTCAATCTGATTAAATTGACCTGCACTCATTTCCAACCATTCTTTGAGCTGAGATCCAGTTACTAATTTCGCTTGAAGCGTATTCGGATACAAATACAAATCAGCGACATTTTTTATGGCCAAAGTCCCCGCAGGAATGTCTGTGTAATATTGCGGGCCGTTACGGCCGCCTGCTTTAAACGGTGCCGCTGCAGAGAGAATAGGGATACCTGAATACTTACTGTAAGCTGAATCTTTTAGTTTCTCTGCCAAATATTCTGTTTGTGCATTATTCACGATTTGTACAGAAGGATCATCCTGGACCAGCGCAAAATAACTATAAATCGGAGCGGTTGTTTCTCCCACAGGCTGATTCACATACTTAATCGTTCCCTCATGTTCTGGCAAGATTGCTTGCATGAGTGGCTCGTCTGTTTCGACAATGGATTTACCCGTTGCGTCAACAATAGGCCGTACACTCGCTTTACCTTCAACCACATTCCACTTTCCACGCTGTTTCTCCAGTTGGAGGTCAATCACTCCAAGATGACTGCCAAAAGCCCCTGGCATCACAACAGGCTTTCCGTTGATCGTCCCTCTTTCAAGATTCACATTTTGAATATCCTTATAGAGTGGGCCAGGGAATACATTATGCTGATGACCGGTAAATATCGCATCAATGTCCTTAATTTCTGTTAAATAGTAACCCGCATTCTCCATTCCAGGTTGATACGGCTCCCCGCTTATTCCCATATGAGCAAGAGCGACAATAACGTCAGCCCCCTTCTTTTTCATCATCGGAACATATTTCTTTGCCGTCTCAACAATGGATTTTACCTCGACTTTTCCTTCTAAATTAGCTTTATCCCATTCCATAATCTGTGGTGGAACAAAACCAATGACCCCTACCTTAATTGTTTGCTTTTTCCCTTGTGCATCTACAAGCGTTTTATTAATAATAACGTATGGTTCAAAATAGGGTTCATTTGTGCCTACCTTCACCACATTGGCGTTTACAAGCGGCATTTTAGCATCGTTCAGTGTTTCATTGAGATAGTCCAAACCGTAATTAAATTCGTGGTTGCCTACTGTAGTAGCATCGTAGTTCAAAAGATTAAACAAGCGGTAAACTGGATGCACCTCGCCTGCCTTTAACCCTTTTACTTTTGCTACATAATCGCCCAATGGATTTCCTTGAATCTCGTCCCCATTATCAAACAGCATCGAATTCTTCACTTCATTTCGTGCTTGTTTGATGAGGGTAGCGGTTTTCACCAAACCGACTTTGTCGTCTTGCTTTGTCTGATAATAATCATAATTAGCTCTAAAAAAACATGAAGATCGGTCGTTCCAAGCAAGCGCAACTGTACAGTACTCTCTGGCTTTTGTGCAAAAGCACGAGTTGGCAGCAACTGCCCAATGATGACAAGCACTGAAACTAGAATGATGTTAATTGTTTTAACCAATCAAGAAGCCTCCCTTACTAAAATCATACAAACGAGGATAGTATTTGCAGTAAGTGACAAGAATATGACGTTAATTTTTTACAAAAATAAGCACTGGCAAATTCAATTTCAAACTAGTCACTGGGTTAAAAGGCATTTATAATAATGTATAATCTCTTGCCAAAAATAAGGTAAGAACAAAACCTTACATTTCAGGAGGTGATGAGTCTTGGGAAATCACAGTAGATTACCAGGGACTCCAACAACTCATGCAAAGCCAAGTATTGGAAAGGCGATACTTTGCATGGGGCGGACACTTATTTAACAAATCGCCCAGGTAACTTTTTAATATGCGGCTTTGCACCTTATTTCTCTAAAAAAAATAAGGGGCTGGCAAACGATGAAATATGTAAACGCAAGCAACATTTTACCTGAAAAGCTGATTGCAGAAATTCAAAAATACGTTCAAGGGGAAACCGTTTATATTCCCAAGCCGGAGAAAACCTACCGGAAATGGGGAAGTTGTTCTGGGGCAAGAAAGTCCATTGATGAACGGAATGTCTCAATTAAACATGCTTTTACAAATGGAAAAAGCATTGATCAGTTAGCGGATGAGTATTTCTTATCCATCGAAACAATAAAAAAAATAGTCTACTCGTATAAAAAACACTGATGGCTTGGTCCATCAGTGTTTTCGTATGTATAGTTTGTTTCTAAGTCATCTTCTACATTTTATTTATGGGTTGCTTTTTATAAAATAAAGTAGAACGAGGTGAAGAACAATGAAAGAAAAATTCATAAAGAATGAACAATATAATTTTATAAAACGACAAGTAGATTTAATTAAAGATAGTTATAGAAAGAACTCTGACCCAAGTGTTATTAAGGCAGTCAGGGAACTGGCAAACGCTCATATTCTTGAACTTTTTCCACTAGGTACAAAGGAACAAATAGAAAGACTGGATCTTTTGAAATGGAAAACGGATGCGGAGCTTGATCAATATGTTCAAGAGTTAGCTAGCTTCTTAATCCCCTTCCCCAAGATGACCGAGCAGCAAGTGAAAAAGATGTTTCCAAAAGCGAAGAAATTAAAGGTACCCAATTTATCGGCAATCGATTTTGAGAAAATGACCTACCTAAGCTGGACGGATATCAGCACCAACAAAAAGTTTATTATCTATGAGCACGATGAGAAATTGCTGGGGATCGAATGTAAATACTCTATTTTAAATAAGGATAATATCTGCTCGTTCTGTAATCGCTTTGGGCAAGTGACCTTTATTTCCACAATCACAAAAGCTAAAAAGTCGAATAATCCAGACTACTACAAAGCTATTGGAAACTATATCTGCCTCGACAGTGCTGAGTGTAATAAAAAGATCACAAACGTTGACTATTTAGCTTCGTTTTTAGAAGAGTCGCTTAGGAAACATGCTTTAAAAAAAGAACCTTTCTAATAAATAGCACACCGAAATAACATTAGAATTCACAGGCAAAATCACACAGTAAATAGCAACTTAAAAAGCTCAAAATTTTTCACTTTGAGCTTTTTTATAATAAAATTATACAATTAAAGCTCCCTATTCTTGAATAAGTCAAGTTAGTAATATCAGTAAAAATATTGTGTAAGGAGTGACCAAAAGTACTGCGGTATATAGGCCTGGTGTATATGCTCTTAACATTATTGTCTGTAAAATGTGTAGGACATTGTGGAATAAAACAAATATTAAAAAAGAAGTATAGAGTAGTTCACTCCAAAGTTGGTTTAAGTTAAAAACAGTAATTATTGTGATGAGTGACATTATTAGAAAAATAATAACGTCTCTCTTGGCAAACGAATAAGAATTAACATTCCAGAAGCTCCAAATCTTTTGATTTACCCAAGAGTTATTCTCTTCTAATTTACTTTTTGTGTTATTTGCCCAATGCTCAACGGAAATAATTTCTTCAAAGTCGTGAAGCATAAATACTACAACAAATAACCAAATGGCATTGCTAACATCAATAGAAACCATAGTATTTCTCCTATTCTCCTATTCATAATAATTGTACAATTAACCATTTCTATCTCTTCCAAATCTCCGCCCTTTTATCGAATAATAGCATTTTAGCATCCATCTTCATTTTAACATAAATTTCCTATTTCTTCTGAGATTTTCTATCACTACTCTATTTACTATGCTATTTCTATTGTTTCTCCACGTTATTCGAACTACTTAAATATAAACTTGCAGGGTTCTTTTTTTCCATCTTTTATATCATCAAGATTTCCCTAATGTCCTCTTCCGAAAGCGTGGCCATCACTTTTTCATCCGAATCAATCACTTCATCAATTAAGTCTCTCTTCTTATCTTGCAGCTCGTTCATTTTTTCCTCGATGGTGCCGCGCGCCACGAGCTTAATAACCTGGACGACATTTTTCTGGCCCATCCGATGGGCACGGTCCGCCGCTTGCTCCTCAACAGCAGGATTCCACCATGTGTCATATAGAATCACCGTATCGGCACTCATAAGGTTAAGGCCTGTCCCTCCAGCCTTCAAGGAAATCAAAAATAAATCCCGCTCCCCACGATTAAATCGGTCGCAGATTTCTACTCGTTCTTCTGGTGGCGTTTGACCGTCCAGATAAAAGAAGGGCATTCCCTTCGCTTGTAACCTTCTGCCGATTAGCTCAAGCATTTTAGTAAACTGCGAAAAGATGAGCACCCTTCTACCAGACAACTTGGACTCGTCCACAATCCGCATCAGCTGGTCCAGCTTGGCGGACCCACCTTTATAGCCATCTACAAACAATCCAGGGTGACAGCAAAGCTGGCGAAGACGCGTTAAGCCAGCCAATATTTTAATACGATTTTTCCTAATCGTATCCCTATCGAGATGTTTCAACGTATCGTGTCTTAATTTCGCTAGATAAGCAGCATACAGCCTCTTTTGTTCAGGATACAACTCCACTGATTCCCGAGACTCCATTTTTTCAGGAAGCTCTGCAAGAACATCCTCCTTTAAGCGCCTCAAGAGAAATGGCCGGATTCTTCGGGCAATCGCTTTTCTAGAAAGCTTACTATATTCCTTTAATCCTAGAAACAGCTCCGGAAAAACCACATGAAAAATGGACCACAGCTCTTCGAGTGAGTTTTCAACCGGAGTACCTGTTAATGCAAAGCGATGACGTGACTGCAGCTTCTTAGCCGCTCGTGCTGTTTGCGTTAATGGATTTTTAAAGGCCTGGGCCTCATCAAAAAATAAGGCGTGAAAAGTCTGTTTCTCTAACCAGCCAATTTCACGACGCAATAACGGGTAGGAGATGATCATCACATCCACTTCCGTCACCTTTTTTAGCCGTTTGGTCCTCTCCGTTTTATCGCCATCAATCACAATGGCATCTAACTCGGGAGCAAATTTTCGAATCTCACTTAGCCAGTTATAGGTTAAGGATGCAGGACAGACAATCAGAACCGGCTCCTTGCTCTTACGAATCTCAGGCAACTCGGACACAATATACGCCAAACTTTGAATGGTTTTTCCAAGTCCCATATCATCTGCTAAAATCCCACCAAAGCCATAGTATGCAAGTGTTTTCATCCATTTGTAGCCGAGCTTTTGATACTCTTTCAGAATATGCACTAAACTGCTTGGCACTTCAAACTCAAGCTGACCCGGGTTCATTAGATGGTCAAGGAACTGACGGAAGGATTCCTCCAGCTTAAACGCATCGCTTACCTCCACCACATCAAGAAGTTGCAGACTCTGCTCGACCGGTAACTCCAATCCTGCAGCCAAATCTTTATCCTTCATTTGAGGGGACTGAATAAATCGTTGGATCTCATTCATTTCTCTTGATTCTAATGAAAAAAGAGCGCCATTCGGCAAACGGTAATATTTCCGTTTTTCCTCCAACGCGGCTAATACCTCGCGAATTTGATGTTCGGATACACCGTCCATTTCAAATTTGAATTCCAGCCAGTTCGTCCGTTCTTTTTTGACCTTCACCCTTATTTGCGGATGGGTTGTCCCTCTGAAGATCCGATTTCTAACAGCTGTCGTTGCATAAATTCGCACCAGCTTTTGAAGTTTTGGAAGCATATGAACAAGAAACTCATACTCCAACTCCTCATTATGCAAAAAATAACCCCCATCCGTCGTAGCGAATTCACTATCTCTCATGAGTTGTAGAATCTCTTCTTCCTTCTCTACCTCTCTTACGATCAGGTTGTCAGCTGGCAGCTCTCTCTTTTCCAATGGGTTAATCATCATATGATCATAATGAAACTCAAGGCCTGCAAGAAGGCGATTACTTACTCGGTCCAAGTAGAGTTTAGCCACCAATGGGGTACTCATGACCTGCTTCCTAATCGACTCAGCGATTGTCACTTGCCCTAGCTTTTTTAGGCCTGGTGCGACCTTTTCAAGGAAAAACGAAATTTTGCCCTGCGGAATAGGAATTTGCTCCATTCCTGTGTTTGCAAGCATTTGTTTTAGTTCAGTGAGACGCTTGCAGTCTTGCATTTCTAACTGTTTAATTTTCCCTTCATATAAAACGGAATGATAGGCATCTAAGACAAGTACTTGCTCAAAGCCTTTAACATATAATTGAAATCCATTTGCATTTGTTTCTGTAAACTGAAACTGCAATGGCGTCAATTCATGCGTTACATGAAGTCCTTCAAACGTCTGCCCGCCATTCACAAGCTTTACCTGAGGTACCTTTAAAAGTAACGGTAGCAACTGTTCCCAGGACGAAGAAGGAATTGGTAATATTCGTTTCTCGCTGGTGTCAGGCACCCTGTTCGTATAAATTTTTTCATCACGATGTACTTGAATGAGCTGCTGAATGACGGCATCGGTTTCTTTTGAAAAACAATGCTGACTAGGGTCATACGTAAAGTCATGAGAAAGGGAGGCTGATCTGCCTATTCCTACTTGTTCTAGAAAGGCACGAATATCTGTAACGCTAGTGGACTCGACCGCCAATTCGATTCCAAAGAGGTAATGCCCACCACCAAGATCGACCGGTCGGCAGGTAAACTCCACCTCAAGAACCTCCCTCGTTTCAAAATGGTTTTGGTGACCACTAGAGCGCACAGGCCGATCCGAGAAAAGGGTGAATAAGTTTTCTGTTAGTCCGTTTGTGCTATTTAGACTCGGAATCGTGCCTTGACGCTGATGCTCGGAAATCGCCAATAAAACAGCAGCAATATGCTGGCAATCCTTATTAAATGATGCAAGCTTTGGGCAGTTGCATTCCGTCTTTAGCTTCCCATCTGTCCCCGTTTCAATCACCACATGAAAAGCTTCATCAGCAGTTACCGTCGCATGGCAACGTTCAGGTTCATAGACCTCAAAGGTCACTTTGTCCGTCCGATAAAAATAATCCCCTCGTTTGAAGGAGACAGTGCCACACATTTCTTTGATAAGTTTATGATTTAAAGGTATATTCACGTGCTTTCCCCTCCTCATGAGGATCAGATTCAATAGTACGATTGTAACACAAACAAACAAGAGAAGGGGGACAGTCCCCCACTGCGCTAAAGCGCCGGGGGACTGTCCCCTTCTCACTACTCTTCTCTGTAATCTCTTAAGTTAAAATAACCAACATAGGTTACTGGTCTAAATTCTACTGCTTTGTATACGGGTACCATCATCCTGTCAAACTGAAATAATTTATCCACGTACTCATAATCCACCGAAAATCCTTGGTAGGTATCATGAGTCAAGTCTTTAAAATATGCATTCTTCAGTTCATACCCTGTTTCTAACTCCTCAAGGCATTTTCTAATGATTTCTTGATAGGGAGATAGCTCCGAAGGGATTACCATTCTTTTAAGACCTGCAATAATCTCTTCCCCTTGCTTCATACTTTCAGCTCGATTCAACTCAATTTCCTCATTGGACTTCCCCTCGACAATCGCTGTTAAAAAGTCCGTTTCAGATTGTTTTTGTTTACTAACAAGTTTAATAATTTCATTTTGAAAATGAATTAACGCCACCTGCTGCTGCCGAACGGTCGAAAGGCTGGCTTGATTATTTTTTGGTTCTGGGATAAAACTTTGTACCAGCAGTACAAGGCAGCCTACCGCTAGGACCAAACTGGCTGCATATTTAAACCTCTGGATGTGTTGAGATGTTCGGGATGATTTTTTAGATTGCTTAATTATTTTCTTTTTAATGGTCTTCGAAAGTTCTAGATCCTTAAAATACGTATCATCGAGACATTCCTTTAATGAACGAAGCTCATCTTCCATCATCATCCCTCGCTTCTTTTCGAACCTTCTTTTGTAAAAGCTCTTTTGCCCTTCTTAGCCGCGTCCGAATCGTGTTCTCATTTAGATGTAAAAGAAGCGAGATTTCATCTACGCGATAATTTTCATAATAAAAGAGAATAATAACTTCCCTGTACTTTACAGGCAAGTTGAGCACAGCTGTAGCTAATTCCTTTTTTTGCGATCTTTCCAAAACCTGATCTAATACGCTGTCCTTCACCGTTGTTTGCTTAGGAGCAAAATCTAAGTAAAGCAAATTTCTAAAGGACCAGCTCTTCAAATAATCCTTACAAAGGTTGATGGTTATGGAATAAACCCATGTTTTTACTGAGGATTCCCCTCGAAAATGATCCCAGTTTTTAAAACATTTCAAGAATGCTTCTTGCGTGAGATCCTCTGCTACTTTTTGATCCTTAACATATGTAAACGCAAGCTTTAGTATCTTGCTTCCCAATGTTTCCACTAGTTCCTCCAGCATGACTTCCTTATTAATGCTCGATACATCAATAGGAGCGGGCTGCTTCGGTTTATTTATCTTCATTGGGTCCCCCCGTTTCTATACTTTCTGTTCTGAATAATTAGACGATCATTTGCCGATTTTTTATTCATTTTTTCTAAAAATAAAAATTTATGAGTTTTCGGGTTTAAGATGGAACGGTACGATTCTGTTGGTTGTCCATAAATAATTCTTTCCATCAATGAATAAAATGCCTATGACCGTTATTTTTTCTAATGAACTATGAAAGTAGGTATCTGCCAATGAAGTACAAAATACATCGATGTAACTGCAGAGAGGTTTGGTCGATTCAAAACCGAAAGACCAAGACTATAGCGAGTTCCTTACTTCTGGATGGCCATTGGAAAGCTGAATTGAAGCCCGAAAGAAAATACAACCCCAAAGGCTTTGTTACCACAAATAGTAGTCAGGCTATTATTTTTAATCCTCCCCTTGAACTTGTGGAACAATATGAAAAAGTCTCCCAATTGATCTATGACAAAAAGAATATAGATTTTAATGTCGACCACGGTGAATATTTATATTTTACTGAAGATGGCAGCTGCTATATTCTTAGAAAATTAGACTAGGAAATGGAAAATTGACCACAAAATGAATTTAATCAAACGTTTGATTAGTTTTTTCATGCAGGTTTCTTTCCTATTTATAAAGAATATAAGAGGATATCATAATTTTGCAAGGTGGTTCAGTTTATGGGGATGTCTGAGTATTATCAAAAACTACGTGAAAAAGTAGGCAATGAGTTGATTTTTATGCCAAGTGTTGCCGGAATCGTTCGGAATACGGTTGGAGAAATTCTGTTACAGAATAAAGGGAATGGCGAAAAATGGAGTCTTCCTGCAGGGGCCATTGAGCTTGGAGAAGCACCAGCTGAAGCGGTTGTCCGTGAAGTATGGGAAGAGACAGGATTAATTGTTTCACCTAGAAAACTATTAGGCGTTTTTGGAGGAAAAGACTACCGTTACCAATATCCTAATGGTCATCAGGTCGAATATAACATCTTTATGTTTGATTGCGAGATTCAGAGTGGGGAGCTAAATCCAATCGATAACGAAACAGCTGAACTCCGCTATTTTCACCCAGACGATATGCCTGAACTGGCTTTACCTTACCCAAAGCATTTATTTTCACAAGCAGGGAATGCTGAATTGTATTTTCAGTGGGATAAAGAGTGGTTAACTCTAAGATAAAATAGTAGTCCCCCTCTCAATTTTGAAAGGGGGACTACTGTTTTTAACAAGAAAAGTAAAGATTTAGAGGAAATCCTATAAGTTAAGTGATTAATTCTACAAAACCAGAGAGGAATTCTACAAAATTTTAATTTATTCTACAAAGTCGGGGTAGGATTCTACAAAACTTGGAAATAAACTCCCAATTCCACCTCAAAAGAACTGATTCACAGAGTTATTCTACAAAATCGAGAGCGAATTCTACAAAATTTCAACCTATTCTACAAATTCAAGAAGGAATTCTACAAAAGATGGAAATCTCCTTCCAACCCACTAAGAAACACCCATAAAATAAAAGAGCAGGGCTTGAAGCCTTGCTCGAGTACAGTAATTATCTCTTTATTGGGCGCTCCAACGTTAAAATCTCATCCTCAAGAGACGCATACCGCTCCTCCACCACACGTTTCACATCTAAAACAGCCGCATTATAAAAATGTGGCGCAAGTGTATCCTTCACAAAATCCAACACTCTTTCTGCCGCAAATTCAGATAATTCCTCGTCTCTCTCATCAGAAAAGAAAGATTGAATGTCAGAGATCATAACCTGTTGCTGCTCTTTTGTTAATTTAAAAAACATCTTAGCCCACTCCTTACAATTTCAATACTGTCACTATACCTGCGAAAATATGAAAATTATAGGCTATATTTTTACGAAAGTTTGTGTCAACAAATGGTCAACCTTTTACGACCTGCTCATCTAACCAATGTATCATATCCTCAAAAAATTGTTCCCGCTCTAAATCATCAAACGGCCGGTGCCTCATATGAGGGTATTCAAACTTCTGTTTGTTTGAAGAAGAAACGGTATCAAAGAATTGGTGAAGCTTCTCAGGTGGCGTTAGCTCATCTTCGAGTCCAAACTGTAACAAAAAAGGCAGTTTAATAGTTTTTGCCTCATTCGCTAACCGCGCCACTGTTCGCATTAGACCACGTCCCAACCCAGGTGTGACGACATCATGGCGTAACTCATCCGCAGCTAGTCTATCAAGTTCCTCAGGATCCTTCGTTAATACTTGCGGGTTACCGGTTTTTACAATACTATAATCCGGTTTAAGTTTCCCCATTAACGTAATGAGTAATCTTTCAGAAGGTGTCACTTCATAGGATATGGCAGGAGAAACGGCAATGAGCCCTGCCAGTCCTTCACTATAATCCAACGTATAATCAAGAACAATCACTCCACCAATGCTATGCCCCACAATAAAGAGTGGCAGTTCAGGCACCTCCGAGGCTACCAGCTTTCTAAACGCATGTAAATCATTCCTATATTCCGCCCACTCTTTAATAAAACCCCTTTTACCTGTGCTTTTCCCATGTCCACGCAAATCAAATCCATACACTAAATAATCCTGACTCACCAAGCTATTACTAAGATTCCGCAACCCGCCACTATGATCCCCATGACCATGAACTAAAATAACAGCGGCTTTTGGAGCTGTAGCATTTGGATACAGCACTTGATAAAATAATTCCACTCCGTTGACACCCTTTAATTGACCCTCTTTTTTCATGCCGGTCCCCCGCTTTTATATGTTTTCAATCTGGTAACTTCACACTATAATACCTCATGGACCTTGGTACCCCTTTTAATTCAAGGACACCATTATAGATTAGATGTCTAATTCTATATTCTAAATAAAAGTAACCCACGATCTCATCAATCCGATGAAGTGTTTCACCTATTACTCTCCCCGTACGGATAAAATCTCGGGTTAATGGGTTGGCTAAAATATTCCTTTTTCTTTCATTCTATGTTACTGTCTTTAAAAAACAAAACATTTTTACAAAGAGGGGTATTTATGAACATACTTTGGGATTTCGACGGGACTCTTTTTGATACCTATCCAGCATTGGTGGAGGGATTCATCAAATTAAGCAAACAAGACTTGGACCGCACGGAAGTGTTGAAATGGCTAAAAAAAGACTCCAAAACGGCCTTTAAACATTATGGAATCGATGAGAGTCAAAGAGAAGAATACACACGATTACATAACTATTATTCAAAAAATGAAAGCATACCCTTTGAGCAATTAGAAGAGGTCCTTTCATCCATTGAAAATAATATTATTGTTACTCATCGGGATAAGGAGTCGACGATCTTTCTTCTTGAAAAATACAATTTAAAAAAGTATTTTACAGAAGTGGTTTCGGTTGAAGAGCAAGGATTTACGAGGAAACCCCATAGTGCTTCTTATGAGTATGTACTAAAAAGTCACCATATCGATTTAGTTGTGGGCGACCGTGACTTAGATTTGATTCCGGCTAGAAAGTTAAACATAAAAACCGTAGCCTTCCAAAACCAAGACATTGAAGCTGACTTCCATATAGACAGCTATGCTGACTTTATTCCATTGGTTCTTAACCAGCTAAAAAAGCCCCTTTGATCGGATAGATCAAGGGGCTTTATTTTTCAATCAAACGTTTGATTAGTTTCCCGAAGCCTTACGTACCAAGGGATCCATCCATTTAATCAAACGTTTGATTAGTTTTTTGACTAAGTCATGCTATTTAATATCTCAGGTATATTATTCTCCTTGTTTGAAATCATAATTAAGAACAAATTAGGGAGGAATTTTATCATATGTATTTCTATAAAGAAGACTTAATTAATATGATTGTGCCAGATAAGCCAGACCCTCATGCTGCAAAAGTCCTTCAAGAAGCCCTTGGTGGTCAATTTGGCGAAATGAGAACGATGATGCAATTCTCTTTCCAAAGTGCCAATTTCAGAGGTAAGGATAAACAATATCGTGATTTAATACGAGGAATATTTCTCGAAGAGCTCAGCCACGTTGAGCTTGTTCAAACAACAATAAATCAGCTTTTAAATGATTCCGGTGGAACTATGCCAGGAAACCAGGCAAATGATACTGCACCATTAGATGATGTAATAAAATCTGGAGCTAACCCTCATCATTATATAATGGGGGCTAAGTCTTCCCTTCCCGTTGATGCAGGAGGCAATCCCTGGAATGGGTCATGGGTATATGACCATGGAAATCTAGTTGCTAACCTTCTAAATAACGTAGTACTCGAATCCACTGGTGTTCTTCAGAAATCAAGAATTTACGAAATGAGCAACAACAAAACCCTTAGGGAAACCATTGCTTTCTTGATTGTAAGGGATAATGCCCATCAAAATGCCTTTGCTAAAGCATTAGAAACATTAGGTGTAAATTGGGGCAAGATATTTCCAATTCCAAATTATGATTTAAACAAATACCCTGAGTGCCGCAAATATGTGGATATGGGTTTCCATAATGCTCAATTCAATTTCCGTCTTGACAATACACGCATTGGTGAGGTTTTTAAAGGTACAACACCTAGTAGAAATGGTGGAGAATTATCCGTCATTGAACCGCCTGGCGGGTATCCAGTCCCTGAAATGCCTGATATGCCCAATGAGCATGCCCCTGGTCTTTTTGATCTTAACCAATAGAATGTCATTATGAATATTAATAAATAAGTATGTCAACGGGCCTTTGAGTGATCCTCCGGGTAACAGACACATTAAAAAGTATTCTTTATCCGGAGTTATCATATCATTAGATCTATTGAGTAGAATTCCCATCCAAATTTAATGAATCATTTCCTCTTGAGCTACAAGCTCACTTTGAGAATAATAGCGAACAGTCTTCCCAGCGTTTGTCGCATAGTCAATTTCTTTTCTAGTACTACTACCAATATAACCATTGACATCAATGATAAAAATTTCATCCGCCAAATCAATTTTTCGAAAATGAATTGTAGCAAATAGTTCTTCTTGTTCCTTTGTTATTTCTATGCCTCCACTTTGCTCAAAGAAACCAAGGCTAATCACGACGTTCCCTTGCAATGTAAGGTACGCATTTGCTTTTTCAAATTGCTCTTTAAAATTTAGTAGAACCGCATAACGTTATGACCTTCACTAACTTCAACCCACTTTCTTGTATCCCTATTTGCCCAAATTATAATATTTTTCACCCTATCTTATCCTTCGAACTTTTATTCTCCTTTAACCATACCATCTCCTTCTGCTTTCTATAAGAAATAGACGTTGTGGTCCCTCTACAGTTTCGACAAATAAAAAAACGCCACCTAAACAGGTAGCGTCATCTCCATTTTTCCACTTTCTTCTGTATCAACAGTTGAAATCCATAAATAATGAAAGAAAAACTTATAAAGGTTAAAAATATCTGTAATGGCTTGAAATTGATTAATTTAAATAGTTTTCCCTTTTGATAAAGAATGGTTAATGGAAAAGAAAAAAGTGAATCCATTAGTAAATTAGCTAGAAAAAATCGTTTGATATTCCCAAAGGTAAAGTGAAATATCCATAACGTTCCTACAAAAAAAGGTCCAAAAATAAAACTGATATCGTTTATCAATCTTGCTTTCCACCCGCCCGCACTATTCCACCATTTTAATGGACCTGCCAACAAACACATGCCGGATACTAGGATCGCAGCGAGAATAGAAACGGGCAGATACTTCTTAAAGGACCTTTTCGGGAGAAAGATAATGGAAATCCACGGTAAAGTAAGCTGAAGAATCCTAATAATCATAGGCATAAACACATTTCCCCCTTTTCAGCTTACTTTTCCCTTCTGGGATGGGAATCATTCTCTATTTTACAAGCTAAATAATAATTTACTTAATAAATAACGCTCCAACAAACATCATCACAATGATGGTAACGACTGTATGAACAGATAAAACATTGTTTACAAATATTCTGTTTTCCTTGTCTTCTCCTTTAATAAATAATGGAATGACAAATGGCGGTGGTAACATAAACATGGTTATTACTGCTGCCATGAATAATTGATCAAGATGTAGAAGACGATTAATAATGAAGTTGTTAATTAACAACCCAAACATAAATAGCATCATCATACGAATCACAACTACTTTTACCACTTTTCCTATACTAGATTTTTCAATTTGAATTTCATAACCTATGACTAAACAAATCAAAGGGGTTGTAATGGTTGCAATAAGAGCGGCGGTTTGTAGGATGGAATTAGATAACGGGTTCCCAGATAAAAAAGTAATGAAGCCTGTCTTTTGAACAATGACCCCAAAAATGACAGCTAACAAAATTGGATTTTTCATAAAGGAAGTGAATTGCTCTTTCTTTGTAGAATGACCATCCCTTAAATTTGTTAAAATACCTGCTATCACTAAATAGAAAAATGTCACCTGGCCCAAATCGATAATAGCAAATATATAGATATGCTCTTCCCCAAACAATACACTGAAAATAGAGTACCCTAACATTCCTGCTTCAAAATTTGTTAAAAGCAAAGGAAAATAGGATGATTGGATTCCTATGAAGGATTGAATCCCTTTACCAATGAGTAACGCAACAAGAACGGCTGCAAAAACAGCCACAATAATCAAAAGGTGTTTTGATTCAAAGTTAGTTTTAGAGAATGAGAGAAAGAGTAAGGCCGGAAGCGAAACATGGATGATTAATTTCTTTAAGTCTTCAATCGTTTCAACCTTAATAAAATGGAACTTCCTAAACACCGTACCAACTAAAAATAATATTACAACCGGTAAAATTTTTGAAAAAACCTCTAAATAGGACAAGTGTTATTCACCTCTTTCTGCCTAACCTCTACAAATGTTAAAAAAGAAAAACTGCCAACTAAGGCAGTTTCCTCTTTATTTTAGAAATCGTAGTTATCAATGTTCTCCTTCGTAAACACGACTCGCTCTGGTAATAAGATGATGCCGCTGCGATCATCTGTGTAGTCATAGCCTTGAATCGTATTTGGTTCGATCTTAACGTGACCTACATTTGGTACGTCAAACTCATCGCCCACTTTTAGGTCCTTCCCTTTGACTGTCATAAGGTAGGCAACATAGGCTGCAAGAGCCCCTTGCTTTTTAACATCCCAAAGTCCGAACTGCTTAACCGTATCTCGTTTAACGAAATCTCTCATAACATTAGGAGTGGAGAAACCAGTGATGGCAATCTTACCGGCTACCTTAAGGTTCTCTGCTGCTTGAGCCATTGCTGGTAAAGCCGTAGCATCTGGACAGATAACAGCATCAATATCTGGGTAGGTCTTAATAATATTTTGACCGACCGTTAAAGATTTTTGAGCATCATTTTCACCAAATTGAGTCGTAACAATTTCCCATCCTGGATGTTCCGCTTTAATTTTGGCTTTAGCTGCTTCAACCCATTGGTTTTGGTCTGTTACAGTTGGACTAGAGTAGAAGAAAGCGACCTTAGCTTTGTCTGGAATTTGTTTAGCTGTCATTTCAATTAGCAAACCGCCTAATTGTTCAGGAGTACCTTGGTTAATATAAAAAGAACGATGTTTTGGATTCACATCTGAATCCCAAGTAAGGATTTTAACGCCACGTTTCTTCGCACGATCTAATGCTTGGTTTAAACCGTCAACAGATGTAGAAGAAATCATTAGTGCTTTATATCCTTGGTTAACAAAGTTATTAATATACTTTACCTGACCCGCAACGGATGCTTCACTTGGTCCATCATACGTTAAGTCAACTCCAAGCTCTTTTGCCATTTCCTTGGCGCCTTCCCCTCCAGAGGTGAAAAATCCAACCCCGGTCAATTTAGGGATAAAAGCTAATTTTACATCTTTCTTGCTAGAGCTTTCCCCACCTGACGTTTTTTCCCCGCTGCTACATGCTGCTAGCACGAGGAATGCTGATAGTACCACCGTGAACAGCTTTACAAGTCCAGTTTTCTTCATTAATCTACACTCCCTTTTGTGGCCCTTTTACACTGGCCTTTTTATTATTAATTTTTTTAATAAATAATTGGATATTGCTCCAATTGGTTAAACGGAGTAGTACTGCCACGATTAATAAAAATCCAATAACTACACTTGTCTCCTCATTTGTCATACTCATCATTTGTAGTCCATACTGCATCATACCAATAACAATACTTGCTATACCTGTGCCGATTACCGTACCCTTACCACCCGTAATACTAGTTCCACCCAGGACTACGGCGGTAATAACAGGTAAAACCGCTTCTGCTCCAAGGTCCGATCTAGCAGAACTAAAGTAGGAGGTTAAGATTACTCCACTGATACCACCCCCTAAACCGGCTATGATGTAAGACCAAATTAAGATGGATTTCGTTCGAATTCCGCTATACCTTGCTGACTTAATGTTGATTCCGATAAGAAAAACCTGTCTGCCAAAGCGCGTGAGGTTGAGGAGCACTGCAAAAAGGATCATAAAGAAGAGGAGGAACAAAATAGGATTAGGCAACCCAAATGTTTGACCATTTGCCAACTGGACAAATGCATCTGGAAATCCGCTGATTCCTTCATATCCCGATGCTTCACTTCCACCAGAAATGACTAAGGCAATCCCTGAAAAAAGAAACATACTTCCTAAAGTAACAACCAGTGGCTGCACATTGCTATTAGCGACAATCACACCATTCATTGCACCAGCACATGCACTGATTACTACAGCAATCAATACGGCCAGCCAAATATTTACTCCATTCATCCAAAGGACACCAATCGAGATAGAGGTTAATCCAATAGTTGAGCCAATGGAGACATCGATTCCACCCGTTATTATAACGTAGGTCATCGGAATAGCGGCTAGTCCGATGTAAACATAGTCGTTCATACTAAAAATGAGATTAGTAAAGTTCAAGAAGTCCGGATTCATCACACCAAAGAAAATCAGTTCAAGGAATAAGAATATTACAAGTGCACTTTCCCACCTAAAGAGTGGCCTGATCTGTTTTTTCATCGTTGTGAGTCCCCCCTTTTCCTTCAATTGACTGCTGTTTAAGCCTCTTTCCTCTATTAAACTGACTATTAACTAAATAACTTTGGAATCTAGAATCACTAATGACGATGAGAAGTAGTAAAAAGCCAGAAATGGCGTTGTTCCAATAAGCAGGTATTTTCAAGTAAATTAACGAGCTGTTAATAGCTGTTAAAAAGATGGCACCGAGTCCTGCACCAAATACTGTCCCTAATCCACCGTTTAGACTTACTCCACCTAATACGGCAGCAGCAATCACCTGCAACTCAATTCCACTACCTGTTTGATTTGGTACAAACCCAATGTTCATAACAAAAATCATTCCTGCTATTGAAGCTGACATTCCTGAGAGGACAAAGGCCAGAATTCGTATTTTTGAAACAGGAATTCCAATCAGGCGGGCACCATCTGCATTATCCCCTACGGCATAAAAATAACGGCCAATCTTCGTCAGCTTTAGAACAAGAAACGCAGCAATAAGGATGATCATCCCAATCCAAATTGGCAGAGGAAGACCGATGAAATCAGTTCCTGATAACTTTTTAAAATAGTTCGGAATATCTTCAATCCATTTTCCACCTGTTAAGATAATCATTAGACCTCTTAATATACCTAAGGTACCTAAAGTCATAATGATGGCTGGAATTTTTAGGAGTGCCACTCCGACCCCATTGAACAGTCCTGCAACCAATCCGACAAAGAGAACCACAAGTGCTGCGACCCATCCGGAAACACCGTTCGTTAAGAGAAGACCACAAACGGCTGCCGAAATTCCCATGATTGATCCGACGGATACATCTATTTCAGCCGTTAACAGGACAAATGACTGTCCCACAGCCAGTATAAGTAAAATAATGCTGCTACTTACAAGCAAAAGCAGACTGTTACCCGTAACAAACTTACTATTAATGGAGCCAACAATACCGATAAAGGCAAGGATGAGAATAACAATCGAGACTTCTCTTTCTTTTAAAAGCTTTGATAGGAGATTCATAGAGCCTTCAACTCCTTTTTAATCCCAAATGCAGCTGAGGTTATAGAATCGATAGTTAAGTTCTCTTTTGAAATCGAAGAAGTCATTCTACCTTCATGCATAACGAGGACACGGTCACTCAATTGAACGATTTCTTCCGTATCAGATGAAATCAATAGGACTGCTAATCCCTTATCTTTTAGTTCATCAATCATTTTATAGATATCCCCGCGTGCACCGGCATCGATTCCCCGTGTCGGTTCATCTAAAATGATGGCCTTTGGCCCTGTTTCAAGATATTTTGAAAGAACCACCTTCTGTTGGTTCCCGCCAGATAGATTACCGATCAATTGATTTTGTCCGGTTGTAACCACCTTTAGGTTATCAATGGCTTTTGTTGAGATGTCTTTTTCTTGTTTAAATGGGAGGAATAAGTGATTGAATCTATGCAGGATCGTTGATGTGATGTTCACTTTTATAGAGGCAATGGAGAAAATACCGTGTTGATGTCGATCTTCAGGGACATAAACCAGCCCCCGATTAATCCTTTCTCGTAAAGAGAAACCTTTTATATTCTCTTGAAGTAAGAAAACCTCACCAGAATCCCAAGGGTCTAAACCAAAAATGGCGGAGGCAAGCTCAGTACGGCCCGCACCGACGACTCCGGCAATTCCTAAGATTTCACCAGGATAAAGCTCAAAGGTGACATCATGAAAACGATGACCGGATAAGTCCCTAACAGACAGAACAGGAATGAGTGATTTACTTGAGGGAGCATTAAAATTCTTTACTTTAGCAGTTTTATCTTTACTAGACTCATCTACATGACTAACAGAGATTTTATTACTTTGTTCAGGCATTAATCCATCTAACAATTTTTCATAGGTGAAATCCTTTACTGCCCCCTTGGCTGAGATTACTCCATCCCTTAGAACAGCAACAGAATTAGCCAGCTCAAATATTTCTGTCAGGCGGTGGGTAATATAGAAAACTCCTAACCCATCAGTTGTCAGCTTTTTAATAGTAGAGAAGAGTGAATTGATTTCACTAAAAGTTAAGGTGGAAGTCGGTTCATCTAGGATAAGAATCTTTGCATTCCTTATTAGCCCTCTTAGGAGCTCTACCAACTGCTGCTCAGCGATGGATAAGCTAAACCCTTTACGGTTTATATCTAAATTCCAGCCTAACACGGAGAGATAATGCTTTATTCTTTTCTCACACTCAGCCTTATTCTCATGAAAACCGATGGTCACGTTTTCCCTAATTGTCATATTTGGAAAAATAAGGGGTTCCTGCGGCACTAAATAAATACCATGCTTATGAGCATCCGCCGGTTGATGGAACGAAACGACTTCACCCTCAACAACGATCTCTCCCTCATCAGGACGATATAATCCTGTAATGATTTTCATTAAGGTAGATTTACCAGCTCCATTTCCACCAACGATGGCAAAAACTTCTCCCTTATTAAGAGTGAGATCCACTCCTTTTAACACAGGGTTCCCTGCAAATTGTTTATAGATTTGCCGAATATGAATCAGCTGGTCTTGCATTTGGTTCACCTGCCCTGCTAGTTTATAAACTATTATTCATGAACATTTTCTAGTAGAATTAACTTTTGTTTAAACTCGAAGAAAATTTTTGATTTTTTAGATAAAGCGCTTACAAGCAAAATATTAAATGACAATCTACCCATAGTCAATACGTTTAAAACAAATTATCTAAATATTTTGAAATGGTTGACTTTTTGTTTTTAGGGTCCTATACTCGGTATTAGAGTTAAACATTTGTTTACCCAATGATTATTTGTTGAAAGGTTGAGGACATTGTCGAACAATGATGCATTTACCGAAAATCTCCTAGTTAAAGTCGCCTGGTATTATTACAAGGATAATTTAACCCAAACAGAAATCTCCGAGATGCTAAATTTATCAAGAAACAAAGTTGTTCGTTTACTTGACCGAGCTCGTGCGGAAAATATTGTTCAATTTCATATCAAAGGCCATGGGGTTAATTGTTTAGAAATCGAACACAAGCTCATCAATGTGTTTAACCTTCCTCGTGCATTTGTCATTCCTACACCTAAAGATGAACTCAGCCGTTCCCTATCAAAAGCGGCGGCACAGTATATTGAAAATAATATTAATAATAATGAACTGTTAGGTTTCGGCTGGGGCGAGGCGGTTTCACGCACCATTGAATCTCTAACTATTGACCCTACCGTTGAAGTATCCATGGTCACACTTACAGGTGGAGTTAATTACTATTTCCATAAACGTGATTATTCACTAGAGGGAGGCGTGGATAAATTTAAAGGTGGCATTCATGTCATCCCCGCTCCGTTCTTAGCGTCCACAGAAGAAATGGCTAAAAACATGCTTTCTGAACCATCTGTTAGAAATATTCTTGATTTGGCTAGCCTATCCAATCATGTTGTTGTAGGAATTGGCGGCATATCCTCGGCTTCAACTATTATTAAGGAAGAAAAGATGACCCTTAATGAATTGATATATATTAAGAATCAAAATGCCGTGGGCGATATTTTAGGTCAATTCTATGATGCTGAGGGGAATATTCTTGATTTACCGCACCATCATCGCTTAATCGGTACTCACCTAAACACCTTAAAAAAACTGAACAATGTGATCGGTGTTGCCGGAGGCCCTCAAAAGGTAGATGCTATATTTGGTGCTTTAAAAGGAGGTTATATCGACACACTTATTACCGACGAAGAAACTGCTGTTGCCTTAATAAAAAAAGCGGAAGTGCACGTTTAATAAAGGAGGTTTCTTTTGAATGGAGTACATCCTAGTCTTTGATGCTGGAACTGGCAGTGTCCGTGCCGTGCTCTTTGACAGAGCCGGCAGGCAGATTGCCGTATCCCAAGTGGAATGGACTCATATTGAAGACCCACAATACCCTGGTTCGATGGACTTTGATGTAATCAAGAATTGGGAGATCATCCAGACCTGTGTGAAACAAGTACTCAACCAGTCTGGTGTGGCCCCTCAAGATATCAAGGCCATTAGTGCAACTAGCATGCGTGAAGGATTTGTCCTATATGACGAGAATGGCAGAGAAATTTGGGCATGTGCCAACGTGGATGCCCGGGCTGAAAAGGAAGCCCGGGAGCTTAAAAACAATGATTCCGAACTCGAAAAAAGGCTGTATGATTTAAGCGGCCAAACCTTTGCGCTGGGTGCTCTCCCCCGACTCCTTTGGATCAAAAACAACCAGCCTGAAATCTATGAAGAAATTGCCTACTTAACTATGATCAACGATTGGATCCTCTACAAACTCACTAACAAACTTCAAGTCGACCCATCTAATGGCTGTACCACAGGAATTTTTGATATCAAAAATCGTTCATGGACACCAGCAATTGCTGAGGCCTGTGAGCTTAAAAGTAACATCTTTCCTCCCGTTAACGAAGCAGGTGAATTACTAGGAACAATCCCTGAGTCTATTGCTGCTTATACAGGTCTTGCAACAGGAACCTCTGTCTTCAGTGGTGGTGGTGATGCACAACTAGCATCTGTTGGTGTTGGCGCCATTAAAGATGCCCAAACCTTTATTTGCGGGGGCAGCTTTTGGCAGCAGGAAATTAACATCAAGGATTTAAAGGTTGACCCACACAACCGTATTCGTGTCAATTGTCATGCTGTTCCTGATTTATGGCAAATTGAGACTATCGCCTTCTTCCCCGGCCTTGTCATGCGATGGTTTAGAGATGCCTTTTGTGAAATAGAAAAACTGGAAGCAGAGCAGACAGGACGTGATGCCTATGAAATTCTTGAAGCAAAGGCAAAAGATGTCCCTATCGGCTCAAATGGTATCATTCCTATTTTTTCTGATGTCATGGATTATATCTCTTGGCGACATGCAGCACCATCCTTCCTCAACCTCAGCCTAGATCCCAACAAAACAGGTAAAAAAGAAATTTTTAAATCCATACAAGAAAATGCCGCTCTAGTTACCTATGGCAATTTAAAAATTGTAGAAGAAGTGACGGGACAATTCCCTAAAGAAGCGATTTTTGCTGGCGGTGCCTCAAAAGGGAAACTATGGAGCCAGACCTTGGCAGATGTCCTAGGTATCCCTGTAAAAGTACCCGTTGAAAAAGAAGCAGCAGCACTGGGTACGGCCATTATGGCAGGACTCGGTGCCGGTCTATACCCCAACTTAGAATCTGCCATTACCGACATAGTGAAATGGGAAAGAGTTCATTCTCCTAATCTAGAAAACCACCAAAAGTATCAAGTCATTTATGAACATTGGCGTAAAGTTTATGCCGAACAGCTTAAATTAGCCGATTCCGGCATGACAAACCATATGTGGATTGCACCTGGAGTAACTATTTAATAGAAAGGGGGTGAAACGAATGTTTCACACAAGTGAGGAAAACAATGAATATCGTTATGGCACCCATGGCCCCAAATACTTATCTAAAGGACCCAATGTGGATATTGGAGTGGTTCTTTTAAAACCTGGTGATGATCATGATAACCACTATCATACAACCTGTGAGGAAATCTTCTATATCCTTGAAGGTGAAATTGATATTTATATAAACGGTGAACCTGTCCATGTAAAGCCAGGTGACATACTTCAGGTACGACCTATGGAAGCACACTACTTAAAAAACACGAATACTGTTGATTTTAAAGCTGTATTTATAAAATCGCCACATATCAGTGAAAGAGATTCCGTTATCGTTGATAACCCAAAAATAAAGGAGTGAATGGTAGATGAATTGGGGATTTAAAAATAGAATGAATCAAATTTTACCAGGCGGGAAAGCCGTTATGTTGGCAATTGACCACGGTTATTTCCTTGGACCCGTCCACGGCCTTGAAAAGCCTGGAGAAACCGTCAAGGACCTTTTGCCACATACCGACTCTTTGTTTGTCACACGGGGGACATTGGATGCATGCATTCCTGCAGATGTAAGTAAGCCTGTCCTATTACGAGTTTCTGGTGGACCGAGTGTGTTGAATGATTTAGCTAACGAGCACATTGTTACCCCAGTTAAAGAAGCCATTAGACATAACGTGGTTGGAGTCGGCGTATCTATTTTTGTCGGTTCTGCTTACGAGACTCAAACGGTGACAAACTTAGCAAATGTCGTTACTGAATCACACGAGTATGGGTTACCTGTTCTAGCCATTACTGCTGTTGGCAAGGAACTAGAAAAACGCGATGCTAGATTCCTAGGCCTTGCTTCTCGTATTGGTGCTGAAATGGGAGCAGACATTGTTAAAACCTATTACTGTGAAGACTTTGAAAAAGTAACAAGCACGTGTCCCGTTCCAATCGTTATTGCTGGAGGTCCTAAACTAGAAACAATTAAAGATGCACTGGATTTAACCTATAACGCGATGAACCAGGGCGCTGCAGGTGTGGATATGGGGCGTAATATTTGGCAGTCCGAATACCCTGAAGCGATGATTCGTGCCATTAATGGGATTGTTCACAAAGGGTTAAGTGTGAAGGAAGCGCTAGAACTTTATTCACAGCTAACACAAACCAAGGTATTTTAAGACACCCCTCTAAAGAAAAAGCGGCTTACCAAGCAGTAAGCCGTTTTTTGAGTACCAATCGCTTAACATTATTTGCTATTTTATTTGTTTATTTCAAATATGATTTTACTTTACTACTACATATTTTTGCTTTGCACAAGAAGTTTGGATTTTCCTGTACGTTCCCATTCTTCTACTGTTTCATATGCTTTTTCAGGAGAATACCCTTTCCCTACAAGAACGCCCATTAGAATAAATTCTTGAAGAATATGTGTCGCATTTATTCCTCTTTTAACATCCTCTAATCCTTCTTTTACCAAAAATTCCGTGTGCTGTATCCATTCATCTGGAGTCTTTCCAAAAACATCTGTATTTCCATTGCCGTGACTGTTGCCTTCTTCCGCAGCCATGGCATCTGCTTTGGTACCATGAACAGTACCAAAAGGATGGTTAGGAGGAGCATATATTGAATAAAGTTTTAGCGGAATATTACCTGTATTGGTTAGATTATGCCATGTTCCAGCAGGTATCATTATGGCAGAATCATCAGAGACATGTCTTTCAAAGTTTAAATTCTCTTTACTCTTGCCCATTTGAACAATCCCCTGGCCTTGTTCAATCCGTAAGAATTGATCAACATTTGGATGCATTTCCAAACCGATATCTTCACCAACATTGAGGCTCATCAAAGTAACTTGTAGATGTGTCCCTGTCCATAAGGCTGTCCGATACGTATTGTTTTGCTTCGATGCTTCATTGATATTAACGACAAATGGATTTGGTCCATAATCTGTTAATAGAACACTTCCATTACCGTTGGAAGAGCGAAATGAATCAAATCGGTTAGCGTGCACTACCCCATTAGGATAAGTTGTATAAACAGACTGTCTTCCATAGTTATACATTGGTACATTAGCATAATAAGGATATTGATAAGGATACATATAGGGAACATTGTACATTTTTCTCAATCCCTTCACAGTTATAAAATTATCCTATGCACTTGTGAAGGGAAGGTACTTGGATTCAAACTTCATTCGTTAACTCTAACATTTTTTTAGCACGCACTTGGCTTTCCCGTCTACTCCCAAATTTAAAAACAACAACCCCACCGACGATAACCAGCACACCAATTAACTGCTTAAAAGTAAATGGAACTTTTTCTAATCCTAATAATCCGAGTGAGTCCCACAATAAAGCAAATGCGAGCTGTGATGCAAAGACAATCGCGATGGCATAGCTTGGTCCAAGGTGCTTCATCCCCTGAACGATAAAGGTAACCACCCCTATCCCAAGTAAGCCACTGAACCAGTACCAAAGCTTCATGTTTTGTAACTGAAATAATTCTTTTCCTTCAAAAATCAGGCCGAAAATCATGGAAGCGAGAAATCCTAGCCCTAATACTAATGTGGTCGTGGCCCATGATCCGGCGCGTTCGCTTACCTTACTGTTGAAAATATTTTGCACGCTAAGCAGCGATCCCGCCAGCAGCGAGAATAATAATCCCAGTATCATACTTTACTCCCCTATTCTATTCGTAAATATTATCTCCAGCCAATATCCTCAATCCTTCCCTATCTTTGATGAGGATGACTCCCTTTTTCCGCTCGATTAAACCATCTTTACACAATTGGCCGATTACGCGATTTAAATGCCGATAACTTGTTCCAATCAAATTGGCCGTATCCTTGATACTAATGCTAATTTGTCTTTTATTCAGTGAGACGGATTCATCCAAAGAGACCGACATGAGATAACTGGCCAAACGTACTTCGACTGGATACATGATAGTCAAACTCATTGATTTCGATTTCAAATGGAATTTTTTCGTGATAATTTCTAATAAAAATTGCAGGAACGGTGCATGATCTTTAGCATATTTTTTCAACCAGCGATGATGAATACCAATCATACTAACTGACGAAACAGCCTCCACTGTATTAACAAAATCAATCCCCTGCACGTATTCAAGATCCCCAATGACCTCAAGAGGTGTCTTAAACGAAAGGATGAGCGTTTTGCCTTCAGATGAGTTATTATAGATTTTCACTTTGCCCTTCACAAGAACGTATAAATACTCGGAAGGTTCACCCTGCGTACAAATGAGTTCTCCTTCTTCAAAGCTGTATAGAGACAAGTATGGGTTCAGTTGTTGATTAAATATGGGTTCCAGCTGATATGTCTCTTTATATGCTTGTAATTGCGCACGATCTTTTATCTCTTTCATTTGCTAAGATCCACCTTCCACCTGCGTACGTTTAAAACCTAAGAATCAATACCCCAGCAATCATCATTCCGATACCAATAAACTGCGGTAGCTTCATTTTTTGCTTTGTTAAGCCGAACCATCCGTTACTGTCTATTATAAAGGTTAGACAAAGCTGAGCAATCAGTATTACGGCAACTGTAAAGGTAACACCAATATGCTGAATCGCCGTGACGTTGCTAAAAACGACAACCGCCCCGAAGGTACCGCCGACTAAATATAACGGTTTTACCTGCGTGAAGCCTTGGTATTTTTTTTCTCTGGTGAACATGAGTATAAGTAAGGCCACTATAAATCCGATTAACTGTGTAATGGTTGCAGCTTGCCATGTGCCTATATCATTACTAATTTTAGTGTTTGCTACTCCTTGCAGGGTAATAAACGCCCCGGCTAAAAAGGCAAAAAAGATTCCTTTCATCGTGTTCACTCTCCATCGTTGATTTATCTTAATTAAACTGATTTTGAGCGTTTCAGGAAAGGACATATGTCCTAATTGTAAAAAAAGGGATTTATTTTTGTGAAGGGAAGTAGATTTTTGAAAAAGAAGGGAATTTATGTGACTCATTCGGGTTCCAGTTGATGGGTTCGATCACATAGAGGCGGTTTACGTTACCCAATTGATTTCTGGATGGAGCTTTCGGGCTCGTAGAAGGTTAAGTAAAGTGTAAAATTACACTTAAATAAAGAAAAACAGGGATCTTATCAGCGAATTATTAGCATTTATCAGCGAATCTAGAATTTTATCAGCGAATATCAAAATTTATCAGCGAATTTCCGAGATTTATCAGCGAATCTGAAAATCACTCTCAAAATCACCCCAATAAAAAAGACCTTCCCCAAAAAATGAAAAGGCCTAATGATTCACTTTATAATGCATCTGCGCAAATTGGTTATACCGTTTTACTTCAAGCAGAGTTAATGGCAACTCCGGATTCGGTGCGTTAAATAATGGAATACCAGAACCTAGTATATGAGGCGTAATCGTAATAATGATTTCATCAATCAACTTCTCTTTCATAAACGCATCGAGCAGATTGGCCCCGCCAACCATCCAGATTTTAGAACCCTCTCGTTGCTTCAATTTCTTAGTAAATTCAATAACATCCTCATTTACAAATTCCACATCCCCATTCGAACCCTGCTCAAACCTCGAGAACACATAACACTTCCGATCTGAATGCGGAAAGGTATCAGTTACTCTTACCACATAATCGTATGTTTTTTTCCCCATAATGATGGTATCAATCGATTCATACATTTCAGAAAAACCGTTATCCCCCTCACCCTCGGTTTCGTGTAACCAATCTAAATCGTCCCCTTCTTTTGCGATGAAACCATCTAAGCTTGCTGCTATAAATAAAACAACTTCTCTTTCCATCATTGCCACCCTCTCGTCCTTAATTCATAAGCATTTAGTTTAAACAAAAACGTATAAATCTACTACTAATAGAAACGCTAATAATTGAGGTGAATCCACAACATGATAAAAAAAGAAAATCAACCCAACGAAATCAAATACAGCATTTGGGATACCAAAACAGAGGAAAATCTCGACCAAATGAAGGAAGATTTGGCTGAGCTAATAGAACACCCCACAAAAACGCAGCCCCAAAACGATTAAAATAAGCAGCCCTAGAGGTTGCTTGTTTTATGTTATTGTAACAAATGCTTAATATGTCTCTAACACTTACGTCATAATTCTTTAATAATTTGTGGGTATAGTAAGAAATAGTGGGGATAGCGCGTGTGGCTATCATGGTATATGGCGAAGGCGGAGCCAGTACTGATTTAGAAAAGAAAACATTCTCTTTATTTCATAAAATGTACCCTTACTCTTCCCAATTTAAAACAAGGCTTATCCTATTGGAACATGCCAACAGGTTATCCAATAAAATAGAACTAGCTAACATGTACAAAAATTGGGAGTGTGCATATGGGAATTATTACGGGGAATCATTTTATTGACCGATTAAATAAGATGGATACTGAAATCTGGTACGACGGTGAAAAAATCAAGGGAATGCTTTCTGAACATCCTGCCTTTAAAGGCATCCTGCAAACAAAAGCATCGCTTTATGATTTGCAGAATGATAGTGAGTTTATCAAGAAAATGACTTACCTATCTCCAGAAACTAATAGCTTAATAGGACTTTCCTTCATGCAGCCGAAAACAAAAGAAGATTTAAAGAAAAGACGAGAAATGATTAAAATCTGGGCAAGGCACACGCATGGATTGATGGGCAGAAGTCCAGATTATATGAACACAATCGTTATGAGCTTTGCCTCCTCTTCGGCTGCCCTCTTGAAGGGGAAAGAAAACTGCTTCCCCGAAAACATTCTAGCAGTCTATGAAAAAGCAAAAGAAAACGACCTTTGCTTTACACATACATTCATTACTCCGCAAATTAATCGTTCCCAATATAATTTTGACTGTTCTAAGGATCCCATTTCTGCAAAAGTAATTGATCGAAATGAAAAAGGAATCATCATTAAAGGTGCTCGGCTCCTTGCTACACAAGGTGGATTAACGGATGAAGTATTAGTCTATACGGCTCCAAGGAGATTCATGGATCCAGCTGAAGCATTTGCTTTCTCCATTCCTTCTGATACGAAAGGTTTAAAATTTATCTGTAGGGACTCATTTGTAGGCGGGGAATCTCCCATTAATCACCCCTTAAGCTCTCGTTATGAAGAAATGGATTCCATCGTCGTTTTTGATAACGTGTTAGTGCCATGGGACCGAGTATTCTTTTTGGACAATGTCGAGGCAGCTAATGATTTCATGCTTCACAGCTCTTTCCATCATTTTGCCACGCATCAAGTGGTTACGAGGCAAATTGTAAAAACCGAGTTTGTCTTAGGTATTGCTGAGCTCTTAGTAGAGACAATTAATGTAAGTGAATACCAGCATATTCAGGAAAAACTATCAGAAATCATCATTGGTCTTGAAACCATGAAAGCACTTGTGGAAAAGTCTGAACATGATGCACAGCTTGATGAATGGGGATATATGCGTCCTAGTCTTCTTCCCCTGCAAGTGGCCACCAATGTCTTTCCACGAATTTATCCTCGTTTCAGCGAGATTATTCAATTAATAGGTGCAAGTGGAATGGTATCATTACCAACTGAAAAAGCATTTGAATCTGAAATTCGCACGGACCTTGACCAGTATCTTCAAGGGGCGAGTAAGACGGCTGAGGAGCGCGTGAAAATATTTCGTTTAGCTTGGGATTTGACCATGAGCTCATTTGGAACGAGACAAACACACTATGAAAGATACTTTTTTGGAGATCCGATACGGCTGTCTAGTACTTTGTATCAAACCTATCCGAAAAGTGAGCATGTCAGGAACGTATGTGAATTCTTAGATTTACATTAAAAAGAGCTGCAACGGCGCAGCTCTTTCCTTTTTACTTCTTATACGGTTTGAAGGTTTTCCCATTCATGCCGTAAAACGCCCATCACAAGAACGTCATATCGTTTTCCGTCCCGATAGACCATCGAGCGCTTGCGGCCTTCTAATTGAAAACCAACCTTTTCGTATGCCCTGATTCCACCTTTGTTATATTCAATTACTTCTAAACCAACCCGGTCTAGATTTAGTTCATGGAAAGCATAGCGAAGAATCAGCTTTAAGGCATCTGACCCATATCCTTTGTTACGATGTGCGGACTGGCCAATTCCGATGGCCAACATCCCCGCGCGATTATTCCACTCGATGCTATGAATAACAGCAAAGCCAATCAGTTCATCATGTTCAATGGTTCTAAGTCGGAAGTAAGAACTATTAGGTCCTGAGCTCCCCTCTTCGCTCCATTGTTCTTTTGTTTTAGGAAGGGCTATATCGGTATCCACATTTCGTAGATATTCATCGTCCTCGCCCCACTTCATCATGATGTCCACATCTTCTTCCCTTGCTGCAGATAGCTTTACCCGATCACCGTAAAAAAGTTTAGAATTAATAATGGTCATTTTAATCTCCTTAATATATTGTATTTTTCACCTCTTCACCCTTATAAAACCTGTTAATCGTACGCAATAGCCTCATCCTCCCGATAATTAGTTAGTTTAATCATAAAGCTTTATCAATCACACATCAACCAAAATCTTCCACCTAAAATATTTAATCAAACGTTTGATTAGTTTCCCAAACCCAGTCGTATCAAGGCTTCCAAAAATTCAATTAAACGTTTGATTAGTTTTTTGCAAAAAAAAAAATAGTTCCTCCGCTAAGAGGAACATCCACTTCCACAGCTTGAACAGCTGGAGCCGCCGGAGCAACTTGAGCAGCTGGAACCACCTCCATCATGTCCCCCACCACCGTGACCGTCGCCATGTCCACCGTCCTTATGACCTGGCCCATGCAAAGCCGTCCCGCAGAAAATCGCCGTGGAGCAGCCACTTGTATAATTCGCCGCTTTCGCATACGTATACTCACTCGCATACTTCCAATAATCATCAAAGTAAAAACTAGAGAAAAATACCATAGCAAGAGACATGTTCGTCATTTCACCATAATACCGTTGCTTCGTAAATTGACCTTTTGAATCCACATGATATGTTTCTTCCGCATTTATGACTTGCTGCTTCATTTGCCTAACAAGGTACTCAACCGTCCCCCTGTTAACCTCATTCACTTTAAAATATCTATTAATCAACCAATCATTACTTTCTTCCTTAAACTCTTGTAAAACCTTTTTATCTAAAGGGTATCTAAAAAAGCTGCCCCAGGACTTCCAGCTATACTCGGTAATTGTAAACAAATGAGAAAATACCCAATCAAAAAACGCTCGTTCCTGCGGGGCAGGCGTTGGATTCGTATTAGGCATATGATGCAGCATTTTTCCAACAAATCGATCGGAGAAAGTTTGATATTTTTGCGTAAAAAGCAGCATTGTATGCCAGACTTCATCCACTTCTGCACTAAACATAGGCGTTTCCTTTAACATATTGGAAAGCAAAAAATACCGCTTTAATTCAAACAGACGCCATTCGAATTCATCTTCGGTCCGTTTAGGATGCTCCTGAAGGAAACGATACCTTACTTGTTCCATATAATCAGCATTCAAGGAGGAATCTAATTTTTCAAGCAATGGTGTCACTGGAATATCGGTCAGCACACCCAGATGCTCAGGAATATTTTCTTTCGCTAATTTAGGTCGATCCTTTTTCGCTAATACCACTACTCCTGTCACCACTCCAGCTAGCACAAGTGCCCCCGTTACAACTCCAATTACCAAATGAATCACCATCCCTCCCCATAATAGTGTACTACGCATTAAAATTGGTAAAAGTTTCATACTAAAAAAATGACGACCCCCTTAACGAAGGATCGTCTCATTTATTTATACTAGAAATGCCCCTAGCGCCACCATAGCCTTCTTCAATGCCTGTTCATAGGCCTTATCCTTGCCAATGATGTTACGAAAATCTGCGACATCTCGAACCGTCGAACGTCCTTCTATTTCGTATCCATTATTAAATATTAATAGACAAATAGTGGATTTATCACTCATTCGATGAAATTTCTTCTCTACAATCATTTCCTCTAACTTTGCCCGTTTTTCATCCTTCATCGCTTGGTTTCGAGAATACGGGATCACTATATGGTCATACATATGCTTATTCTTGCATGTGACTAGAAGAATCTTTTCCCCTTTATGTTCTACTTGATTGATTTCCCCACATTTTGGACAAATACTATCGATGAACATACAAATCGCGCTCCCTTTACTTGAATGGTTTGTAGGATGAATTTTTCTAAGGCCGTGTTACTTTATATATTTCATATCCATAAAAAAATACCTTCAACGAATCGAAGGTATGGCAAATTTAATCGAATTCTAATCTTTCCTTGTAAAAACTACCTCATCTCCAAATTCTTAGCCGTCTTGCTCGTTTCAACCTCTTTTTCCTCTCTAAACGTACCAAATAAGTAATCGGCAAATGGCGTACTCACACCGTACCAGTAATTTTCATTTTTATAATGATGAAGAATATGAACCTTCTTCACCCATCTACCGAATTTCGTTTTCGGCTTCAATGGCCGGTGGGCTACGTAATGCTTCCATTCATAGGTTAATAACATCGTCATCAACCCTATTCCAAACGTGACCGTTCCTGTAAAATCACCCGTGATGAAATAGAATATCGAACAAATAACCAGGAAGTTTGGCAGGCTGTACCATAACGGCAGAAACAAAAGCTTTAAATCATCGGGATAGGTATGATGATCGTAATGAATTCTCTTGAGAAATTTCAAAAAGTGCGGATTCTTAGGGGTTTTTAAATGAAACAAAAAGCGGTGTGTCAAATATTCACTGAAGGCAAAGGTCAATAGGCCAAGCAAAAAGTAAAAAACTAATGATGTTTCTACCCCTACACTAACCACATAAACCACTCCAAATAGGACTAACAAGAACATAGTTAAAATGTCAAAATGCAAAAAGAAATCTCGATATACCTTCTTCATCACACACTCCCCTTATACCTACGCATTACAAATAATTTTATAATATTCCGAAAAAATTATCACTACTATTTATTCGATCCTATCTGTTAATAAAAATAGTTTGAAAAATGCTTCAATTTATGATTCGATTAAGAATAATTAGGAGGGGTTCTACATGAACGGAAAAATGAGACTCATCATCACCATGCTCATTTTTGGAAGCATCGGGGTATTTGTCAAAAAGATTGATCATCTCACTTCAAGCGAAATTGCCTTTTTAAGAGGAGTCATCGGGAGTCTATTCCTACTTATTGCAAGTTTCCTATTCAAGCATAAACCATCGCTTAAAGCATTAAAACAAAATGCTCTTTTACTCCTGCTATCAGGAGCGGCAATTGGCCTGAATTGGATCTTTCTATTTGAATCCTATCGGTATACAACCGTATCTAACGCGACCATCAGCTACTACTTTGCGCCGATTTTTGTCATGATTTTAGCTCCATGGATTTTGAAAGAGAAACTGACAAGTATCAAGGTAGGATGCATCGTAACAGCGATGATTGGGCTATTTTTAGTTGTTTATACGGGGGCTGGTGGCACAAGCGGCTCTCAGAATCATGCGGTTGGTATTTTGTATGGCCTACTGGCGGCAGCATTATATGCCAGCGTTATTTTAATGAACAAATTTATTAAAAACCTATCTGGTTTCGAGCTCACATTAGTTCAATTAATGGCTGGAGCGGTTGTCCTGTTTCCCTATATCCTGTGGCATGGGGACCTTAATTTTTCTAGTTTAGATTCAACATCACTCATTTTTATCCTGATCCTCGGGATTGTGCATACCGGCTTAGCTTATTTCTTATACTTTACGTCTCTTCAGGAATTAAAGGGACAGACTATTGCGGTTCTCAGCTATATTGATCCAATTTCCGCCTTCATTATCGCAGCGATTTTCTTAAATGAAAGCATGACATGGGTGCAAATGCTTGGTGGTGTTCTTATCCTTGGCTCTACTTTTGTAAGTGAAAGGCTAGAGGTAAAATTGGCGAAGAATAGTCAGACTCCTACTACCTCGCCATAAATCTAATAATGCAAAAAGGCTGCGGGACGTGTGTCCTGCAGCCCTTTTGTTTATGGGAAAATAATCCATAATTTGTAGAATTCCTCTTTGATTTTGTAGAATAACTTGAAATTTTGTAGAATAACTTGAAATTTTGTAGAATTCCTTCGATTTTGTGTAGAATTCTTTTAAAATCAAACCGAACGTCCCCCATTCACCTCCAAAAAGGCTGGCGAGGCTTTATTTTTTGCAGAAAATAATAAATTATATACGATAAAGTAAAAACAAGCGTTGCATCCAGCAGGTTCCATATTAAATGATGAGAAAAATGCCCCAAACCGAAAGAATTAAACAAAATGTCTACCATATCAATCAATAAAACATGGACCGCATAGATCCCCAAAGCATTGCCGCCGATTTTTGTAACCCATACTCCCTTTCCAAGCTGCGGATTATTGCAAGTAAAGAAGAACAAAATTACAGTAAGTAATATAGTCGATAAAAAGTATTCTCCATGCTTGGCAGATAGCCCCTTTGTCAGCAAATAGCCTTCCGCAGCCTGTAGGATTAAGAACAAACCTATCAAAGATAAATATGTCTTTTTTTCCAATCTAAAGGACTGTATGAAAGACAACCTGCTTGCAAACCAGAATCCTAAGGTAGTATAAAATAACCCAATGAATAAGGCATCGCGTGTAACTAGAGATACTTCATAGAAGATTGAATACGACTGCCCAAAAAGACCGGCTATATTTAAACAAAGGCTAAGGATTAATAGGAGCGTTATATTTTTCAACCTAAAGAATAGATAGACAACAGAAATACTCCATGCCAGAGAAATCACAAACCATAATTGATAACCACTTGTTCCATGCCCATAATAAAAGAGATTTAAAGGTGTCAATACCTCCAAATACTTAGATAACTCGTGTTTAACATTCCCACCACTTAAAGAAATCCGTAACACATCATAACCGATATAAAACAAAAGCCAACAAATATATATTTTTAAAATTTTTATTACATATCTTTTAAAATAGCCTGCAAATTGAGAAGTATTTATCACTTTGAGACCGAACAAGTACCCTGAAGCAACAAAGAAAAAGGGTACAGCAAACCTAGAAAAATTATCGAGTAAAAAGAATCCTATCTTGTCATCGCTAGGGAATGTATGGATGATGACAACTGCCACTATCGCAAAAAATTTAATAAAGTCGATCGCATAGTTTCTTTCCATTTTTCTGCCCTCTATCCCTGTTACTTTTATTCAGCCACCCCTTATTATTCCCTATATGGAAAGGCATTATGTTTATTTAGGTATTTGTACATACTTCTTATTTTCAGGGATACCACATATTTATAGTGTAAAAAGACGGGACAAGGTGATTGTTATTCTTCAGAAATTAATGGCTACTATTATTGGCAGTTTCCTAGTAGGAATTGGGGTTAATGGATTTCTCGTTCCTAATTATTTAATTGATGGAGGAATCCTTGGAATCGCACTAATTCTTCATTACTTCTTTGATTTTCAGACAGGCATTACAATGGTAGCTTTAAGCCTTCCAATCTGTATTTTTGCATCAATAAATGAAAGAGGATATTTTTTTAGCAGTTTACAAGGACTGTTACTCTCTTCTTTGTTCATTGATATACTCGCTCCCCTTCGACACCAATTCTCTGTTTCCCACCTCTCAGGTGCATTAATAGGAGGAGTGATTATTGGGACAGGAGTGGGGTTAATGCTCCGGTATAAGTCGAGCACTGGAGGAACCGACTTACTCGCGAAAATAATTTCAGGAACCTTTTCCATGAACATAGCACTTGTCATTATCGTTATTGATGGACTTATTGTTTTAGCCGGTTTTACTGTCCTTTCATTGGACAGCTTCTTCTACTCGTGCCTGGCCATTGCTACAGTGGGTCTAACCACTTCTTTATTTGCCGGTCATCAACTGTAACTTCTTTATTTGTAAAAAGCATCTAGGTAGATGTCTAATCCTAGGACAATCATGGTACATAGTATGAAATTGTGTTCGTTATAAATGTGAATATGAGGATGTTTTAAAAAAAATTCAACTAAGATGGGTAAGGAGAATGTTTCGAAATGACAGAAGAGCAAAGACAGTACCGCGAAGATTTGTTGGATTGGTGTCATAACATGTATGCGAATTGGAATCTTATGAAACCGAGGTTCTCTCAAATCTTTGTTACGGAAAGCCTAGAGGAGTGGGAAGGTTCCTGCCTTCAACTAACAGAGAAGTTACAGGCAGATTCCATATCGGACTACAGTGAATATCAAACTGCGTTACGTTTATATGAACAGTGGGAAATGCTTCTAAGTGAAACGGATTCACGCCAAGAGATGGCAGTCGATTTTGATCATCCTATGGAGATGGACCAACGTGAAGAACTTTACGAATCAGGTCCTTTTTTAGAGATGATTGAAGTGGAGCCTGAAACACATATGGACCTTGAGGAACCGACATCCCATGAAATGATGGAGGTTGAATCTGAGGAACCACACTCCCATGAGGACTCTATGGAAACAAGTGCTTTCCCAGTGGAGATGGAATTCGAATCCCATCATGATATGGATTTTGAGGAACCACACCGCTACCGTGATGAACTGCTGAATTGGTGCATGAATCTTTATGCAAATTGGGAAAATATGAAACCACGGTTTTCAAAACTCTTTGATCTCGAAAGCTTAGAGGAATGGGAAGATTCCTGCCGTCAATTAACAGTAAAACTACAAGCAGATAATAATGCAGACCTCGATGACTATCAAATTGCCATTGACCTATATGAACATTGGGAACAGCTATTAAAAGAATCGACTGCCTATCAAGAAGCGTGACATCCTCAATGGGGTAACCGATTGGTTTGGGATTGCACAAATTGCAATCCCATTCTTATTGCCTGTGTAAATTATTCTTCAAAATTACTCATGGTTAGTTTCTCTTCTGAAGGCCAAAATGGTTGTTTTTAATGAAGCATAGGCACCAATGGCAGCAGAACCATAAAACCAGCCCATGAAAATGCCTGCGAATAAGTGATGCCGATGACTTATAAATATGGAGATGCCTAATCCTAATAGTTGAGCTACCGTTGGAATAAATTTTCTCGGGACCTTCAGAAATAGTTTAATAAGTTGAGTAAGCAACAAAACTAAGGGAACTGCAATGACAGCATCCCAAAAATTTGTATGTATAGTTGGAAAATCCATTGTTCCACACCTTCAAAAATTATTATGTATCTTAACAATATTCTATCCATTCATTATCAAACTATAATTTTAATAGTTCAATTTTACTTTTTGTGGCCGTGTACCACTACTGTATAATGAATGAAATATGTACATACTGGAGTTGATTTAAATGAGTCAACCGTGGGCACCTGAGCGGGTCATTTCTGAAAAAGAAGCGGGTCTGATGATTGAAAAACAGTTCCCGCAGCTTCAACCTGCTCATTTGAAAGTATTAGGAGAAGGCTTCGATAATTCCGTGTTTCTCGTGAACAATCAATACGTATTTCGCTTTCCTCGAAGAGAAATTGCTGCCAACTTGATTCAAACCGAGAATCGGCTTCTTCCTGTGATCGAACCAATGCTACCCATCCCCATTCCGAACCCTAAGTTTCAAGGAATACCAAATGGAAATTATCCATGGCCATTTGGAGGCTACGAAATGTTACCTGGAAAAACACCTGCTAGGCTAACAAAAGAACAGAGGATGCAGTCAGTTGAGCCATTAGCCCAATTTTTGCGAACGCTACATGATTTTCCTGTTACCGAGGCGCAAAAGCTGCAGGTTCCTTATGACCAGCTCGAACGAATAAATATTGTAAAAAGAATGCCCATGCTTGCCTCCAATATTGAAAAAGCAAAGGAAAAAGGACTATTAGAGCAAAATGCTGTGGGTTTGCTGCAATCCTTTCTTTCAACCATTGAAAAACCATTGGAGGATAACAAGAAGACACTCGTTCATGGTGATCTACATATCCGCAATATGCTTGTGGATGTGAACGGTCGGATTTCAGCAGTGATTGATTGGGGCGATACCCATATTGGGCACCCAGCAGTAGATTTATCGATTGCTTATAGTTTTTTACCGGCGGAAGGCAGGGAACAATTTTTCACCTTGTATGGTAACGTTCCACCCGAAGTAAAAAAGGTGGCACGGTTTAAAGCCATTTATTCGCTCCTTGTGCTTCTTTTATATGGGGAAGATTTGCAGGATACAGACTTGGTTGAAGAATGCCGTTCGACGTTGCTTTTGGCATTAGAAGGATGAAAAAATCGGGTTCATCCACATCCCAGAAGAATTTAATCAAACGTTTGATTAGTTTCCCCCAACCCTTATGTACAAGGGTTTCATCAAATTAATTAAATGTAGATGCTCATAAAGCACGAAAAAAACAGCAAACCTGAATTTGCTGTTTTTTCTTGTTATTTAAATTGATTTTCCTTTAAATAGTGAACCCGTCAAGATTTTCTGCGGTCTTTTTCTTTAAAGCATCTCGTCTCTGTTTCTTTGCTTTTCGGAAATGGAACAGTTCGTAGAACGTTGGGATGACAATCAGTGTCAGTAATGTAGACACAATCAGTCCGAAAATGACCACGACGGCAAGCCCTTTGGAAACAAGATTCATGCTCATGGCTGATTCGTGTCCAAATAACAGCGGAACCATGGCAAATACGGTAGCGAGTGCCGTCATTAAGATAGGACGAAGACGGACACTACCTGCTTCCATAATGGCTTCCCGAATGGTCATGCTTTCTTCGTTATGACGGATTCGGTCCACTAAGACGATCGCGTTCGTCACAACAATACCCACAAGCATCAGCATGCCAATTCCCGACGAGATGTCGATGCTTGATTTAGATACGACTAGTCCTAATAGAGAACCGATCGCGGCAAGCGGAAGGGAAAGCAGGATGGCAAAGCTTGCACGGAATGATTTCAGGGTGACCAAAAGAATCATGAATACAATTCCGATCGAGAACACGGCTAGTTTTGCAAGTTCCATCAAATCATCAGATGACTGCATGGAAGACCCTGTGATTTCTGCACTTGTTCCATCCCCGAAAGCCTTGTCTTTTCCCCAGGCTACTAATTGTTTATTGATTTCTCCGGTAACGTCGACCATTTTCTTCGGATCGATCGTTGCGCTCACCTGAAGATAGTGATGTCCGTCTTTGGAATAAAGCGTGCCCGGTTGTTGGATCTGTTCTACCTTTGCCACTTTTGATAACAATACCGGACCATCTGGTGACATAATTTCTACGTTTTCCAAGTCTTTCGATGTACTTATTTCCTTTAACGCACCTAGCTTCACCGTAGTGGTACGTCCGTCAATCTTCATACTTCCGATAACAGCCGGCTGCAGCATCGCTTGAAGTGATCCTGAAATCTCCTCAGCGTTAGCGATTTTCGCATCCACCGTAATTTTCACCGTTGGTTTTTTGTTATCATCATTGGTAGCCACTTTTTGAATACCTTTGATGGTGTTTAATTTTTTTGTGATGATTTCGGCTGCTTTTTTAATATCCGAATCGTCTTTACCTAGCACATCCACCGAGACAGTGGTTTTGTTTTCACCCATTAGACCCGCTGTACTCGCTGTTAACTCTGCCTTAGGGAACTGATTTTTTGCTTTCCGCAATTCTTGTACGATTTTAGCGGAATCGGCCCCTTCCTTCAAAAACACCATGAACTGGACTTGATTGGCGTCCTGAAGTTCCCCAAACTGCGCCGCATCGGCATTGTTGCCGACCTGAACAATATTATTTTTCACACCTTTTTGATTGGAAAGAAGGGATTCCATCTTGGAAAGACCATTTTGAATGTCATCAAACTTCGCCCCGTTTTCGTACTTTAATAGAACGGAAAGATAGGCACTATCCTTCTGGTCTACCGAGCCCTTCGGAATCATGGTGAATAATCCGACCGCTCCAATCACCACAACAACCGATAAAACAATCGGAAGCCATTTATGGTTCAATGACCAACGAAGAATGGAAGGATAAAAGGTTCCTGGTTTGTGGTCTTTAGTTTTGACATTTTTCATCAATCGTCCACTGAGTGCCGGCACTACTGTTAATGCCACAAGAAGTGAAGACAGTAGCGAACAGGTAATGGTAATCGCAAACGGCGCTATTAAATCTCTTAAACTACCAGAAGCAAGGAGCATCGGAAGAAACACCGCTACCGTCGTAAGAGTAGATGACGTAATGGCTGCCGCCACTTCTCTTACCGCTTCCACGATAAAGGACGGTGTCAGTTCATTTCCTTGTTTTCTTCGGAAGATGTTTTCCACCACCACGATACTGTCATCCACGAGTCGTCCGACGGATACGGCAATTCCGCCGAGTGTCAGAATGTTTAGCGTAACTCCAAAGAAGGATAATAAAATCATGGTAATACAAAGAGAAAGCGGAATGCTGACAATCGTAATTAAGGTCATGCGGAAGCTTTTCAGGAACATCCAGATAATCAAGGTGGCAAATAAGGCTCCTGTCAGCACTTCTCTTGTCATCGAATTAATGGAATCGAGAACCGTATCAGCTAAGTTAATAAACACGGTTGCAGTTAACGTTCCTTTATAGTCATCGTTAATTTTCTTTGCTAACTCTGCCACTTGCTTACCGAGGGTGACAGCATTGCTCGTGGAATCTTTCTGTACCACGATTTCAATAAAATTCTTTCCATTCATATGCGTAATACTGGTGGTATTCTTCTCCATCGCCACGTCAGCAACATCTTTCAGTTTGATGCGGTTGTTTAACTGGAGGTTCTGAATGTCTTCAAGACTTTCTAATTTCCCTGTCACGATGATGCTGGTTTCTTGATTATTAAGGGTTTGTTCGCCTACGGCAACGGATGCATTCTTTCCTCGTAGAATCGTATACAGCTTTTCAAGAGGAAATTGGGCAGCAGCTAGTTTCGCCGTATCCACTTTGATCGAGACCTGCTGATTTTTTCCGCCGTAGGTCATGACGTTTCCGACCCCTTTAATGTCTTTAAAAAGAGGAAGGATATCGTTGTCGACGAGGTTCAGTTCTTTATTTCCGATTTCTTTATCGAATGTTAGTCCTAAGTAGACAACTGGAATCTGGGATGTATTGAGGAGCACAACGTACGGTTTCATGATTCCATTTGGAAGATTGACCATGGAGATGTTTTCTTGAATCTGTTGCTTGGCTTCTTTCAGATTCGTGTCGGATTCAAACGTCACCGTCATCTGAGAAAAGTTATTACCTGTTTCAGCCACTACATTTCGTTTCCCTTTGATGCCGGTTAATGCCTTTTCAATGGGCTGTGTTACCTGTTCGTCCATACTGACCGCGTCCATGCCGTTACCTACTACCGAAATCGTAACATATGGCTGGTCTGCAGCCGGCATGAGTTCCATAGGAATACTAGTATAATTAAAAATTCCGAAGATAATGGAGGCAATGACGGAAAAAACGAGAGCCGCTCTATTCCTCAATGCCCATTTGGTGAACCATGTCATAAATAACCTCCAAAAATACAAATTTGTAAAACTAGGAAAATTATACCATTACCAACGAACTATTACATCACAATTTGGAAGATTCATAAACTTTTACATAAATTTAACCAATTAAACGTTTGATTAATTTTCTCATCCCTTACGTACCAAGGGTTCCAGCGTTTTTAATCAAACGTTTGATTAGTTTTCTAACCTAGATACCTGATGGCCCCTTTTTTTAATTAAACGTTTGATTAGTTTTTTCGGCTCTACGTACCCGAGGGCTCAATTTTTAATTAAACGTTTGATTAGTTTTTTCAGCCCTTACGTACCAAGGGTTCCAGCGTTTTTAATTAAACGTTTGATTAGTTTTTTTCAATAGTAACTGTTCGCACCTACGGAAAGACATTATGATATGATTAGGAAATTATCATCATAGGAGGATTCACCTTGAACAAGGATTTACTTACGGAAGCAAAGGAATTTATTTGTTCTTTTTATAAAGAAACAAATAAATCAGCCCATGACTTAGAAAATCGGATAATTGAAATCACTCAACAGATACAAGGCAATGGATTTTATGAACACACCACAGAAGAATTAGAATATGGGGCAAAAGTAGCTTGGCGCAATAGTAACCGTTGTATAGGTAGATTATTTTGGAATCATTTAACCATCATTGATAAAAGACATTTACATACAGAAGAAGAAATTCGAGATGCTTTATTTGAGCACATGGGATACGCAACGAATGGTGGGCGAATTCGACCAACAATCACGATTTTTACACAGCCACGCCCAAATAAAAAGATTCACATCTGGAATCACCAACTAATTCGTTACGCAGGATATAAGACCGAACTTGGCGTTATTGGGGACCCAGGTTCCATAGACTTTACAGAGATTTGTATGAATCATGGTTGGGAACCAAAGTATGGGAAATTTGATGTGTTACCATTAGTCATTCAGGTGAACGATCACACTCCTCAAATATTTGAAATACCAGAACACCTAATACTTGAAGTTCCCATTCGTCATCCACAATATAAGTGGTTTGAAGACTTGCAATTGAAATGGTATGCAGTCCCGATGATTTCTGATATGTGCCTTGAAATCGGTGGCATCACTTATACCGCTGCTCCCTTTAATGGCTGGTACATGGGCACGGAAATTGGCGCACGAAACTTAGCGGATGAATTCCGGTATAACCTGCTACCTCAAATCGGGTCTTTAATGGGACTAGATATTAAAAGTAATATCTCATTGTGGAAGGACCGGGCACTATTAGAGTTAAACTCCGCTGTCTTACATTCCTATAAAGAAGACGGGGTTAGCATTGTCGACCATCATACCGCAGCACAGCAGTTTAAACTATTCGAAGAAAAGGAAATGGAAAACGGTCGGCGAGTTACCGGGGACTGGAGTTGGCTCATCCCACCTTTAGCACCTGCTGCCACCCATATTTTCCATAACCATTATCATAATGAGATTGTAAAACCTAACTATTTTTATCAACCCAAACCTTATGAGTGACGAATAAAAGCAACCTTAAACAGCCTTAATGATTGGCTAACTTAAGGTTGCTTATTTTTTCGGCGCTAAATCTAAACAGCGTTATCGGGGTTACCAGTTTACTTAATTGTGCTTCCAGCTTTTATGTATCAAGGGTTCTAGCAATTTAATTAAACGTTTGATTAGTTTTTTAGCTCTCAATATCTGAAAAAGGGACTTCCTGTTTATCCCTATGTATCTCTGGTATTACCTCTATCATGCATCCATCCTCAACCTTCCACTCAAGCTGTTCAAATACATCATTTATAAACTGAGATTCCTCATTATCCAATTCTATAAACCGTTCATAGTGAATCGTATACCACTTTGTCTTATCCAGCTTCAATCTATTTTTTAATAAGGTACTCTACCCATCCTTCCTGCTAGTTTGGTCCTTTCATTAGGTCATTGCACCTTCATTGTTTTTATAGAGAAAACTGAAAAAAATTGATAGGGTGATTAAAATTTGTTTAAAAAAATAACAGTGGGTTTTGCTTCCACTGCCAAAAATGTTTTGAAATTATTCGTTTTGTACAAAAGTCCTTGATAATAAACGATATTTACCCCGAGCTACTCTCTCTAGAACAAAGTATTCATCACTTACAGTTTACCACCCAATTGTTCAAAGATCACTTTTCGGATCCTTTCTTTTATCTACTCTACTTTTTTATTTCGCTCTCTACTTCTCTTACCCATCTAAGAAACTTAGGCTTATTCCTTTCATACAAGTCATTACAAATGAGATACCTTTCTTGGTGAATGATTAGATCATCCTTCCAATATCGGTCATACCCATTAATTTTTCTTTGTTCAGTAAGTGGAATACTCCATTCTACTTTCTTAAGAAAAGGATAATTAATATCAAAAGTAGTTTTACTATACCTAGCATCCTATAAAAGTCTAACTCTCTCTTCTGAAAGTAGTTGTGCTTTAATTATTTTCCTTATTGTTGCCTACTTTAATTGGCACCAGCATAAGAATTTACTATCAAGATTTTTTATGCAGTTATTTGATACCAGAACTGCACAAACTTTAAAAGAAAGAGAGTGGCAAGGAAAATGGAGTGCGCAAGGGACAATGTCGAATTGGTCTACGGGTGCGCAGGACGAGGAACAATTAGAAAAATATCTGCGAAAATCCGCTTTAAATTTGGATATAAAGTGACAGAATGGGATGAATTGAAATCGAAAAATGCTAATCCTTATACGAAGAATGGGTACGCCTGATATGGGCGCACCCTATAATTAATGAGAAAATATAAAAATTTTTTAAGATAAATAATAACATCCCAATATTATATATCAACCTTGTGACCCTTGTTGTGATAAATTTTTCACCGTATTAATTGCTTTGCCAAAGTCATATGGTTGGCTATATTCAATTTGACCACATGAAAGACATTCAACGTCACAAAGACGAAACATAATTGATTTTATCTTTTAGGGTTTTCGGATATTCTTCTATTCATATTACTGATAAAATTCCACATTTACACTTCAATTGAATCACCCTTATGGATTTATCAGCCAAATTTATACTAATTGATTTTCCTGAACAAATTTCTTATACAATTTTACCGCACGTTTTATTTGAGGCTTAACATATGTTGTAAGGTTACTAAATTCCTCATTTTTATCTAATTCCTCAAGAATTTGCTCGTAGGTGGCATTTAGGTTAAGGTCGATTATTTTCTCCACCCTCTTTAACCTAGAAATTACATCTCGAACCGATTTGCCTTTTAAACCAGTATTTTTTTCGAGCCACTCCTTAAATAAATCTAATTCCATTTTGATCCTCCCTTCTTAAGCAATAACAAGTCAACTGTCATATTAATTTTCTTGGACAGAGAATTTATTAAAAGTAAGGTCTGATATTAATTTACTTACATCACTACCCAGGTTATCCCAAATTATCTCATCAAAATCAGAATAGTCAATCTCCCTGATATTATTATCAATACAATTATATAGAAATTCAGAAAAAGTACTAGCTAGAATAATAACAGTTGGAGTATTACGGATATCGCTTCTAACAGCTGGGACATATCTTGGTGTTACTACTATCGTATATTGTCCACCAATTTTTTCCCTGTGTAATGCCAATCTACCGGCAATTAAACTCGGCAACTTATTCTTTGTTGATTTAGCCTCTACTGCAAATTTGATATTTTTATCAGTATATAGACATTCAATGTCAGTATTACTAGCGCCACCTATCTTCTCAGCATCAACATTGTAGAACATATTAAAGCCCTCAACTAATACATCTTCGAATAGATATGCTTCTTCTCCATCATTGTTATTCGAATATCTCTCAATTAATTTAGGTAACTCTAAGAGTTTAACCTCTAAATCATTTTTCATTTCTCCAATTTCTTTTAACAATAATTCTGGATAGAAACTGTGGATTTCCTTTATAACATCTTTTTTTAGTCTTTCAGGGTCATTTAATTTTAATGGCTGTTCATCATATGAGTATTCTTTTAATAATTTTAAGCAATAATCATAAATGTTTGAGGAAATACTCACTGAATTTCGAGTAACTTTTCTGAAAGTATTTGTATTCCCGTGCTGCATTTTATATATTAAATCACCATTATTTACATTGAACAAACCAACTTGTTCAAATAATCTTTTATAGTAATAGTCCCATTCGTAAACGGCATTAACTAATACATGTCTTTTCTTATCAAATAATTTTATTATATCGACGTCTGTTAATGATCTTAGATAAAGTATATCTTTTACTAACTCTTCATACTTCTCCTCATCAATGCTTTGTGTAAAAGCAACAAGGTAAGCGTACTCAAAAGCAAACAACCTTTTTTCCAGTCGTTCATCAGTAAGTAACTTAAAAATAATTCTAAATGGAAAAACTTCAATTACATGGTCCGTACCGCCGCCATAAGTATGTGGAAATTGTATGCCCCAAAGCATGGTTAGAAATATTTTCCTTATTTTATCCTTGTTCCCGATATTTTTTAAAAACAAATTTCCTAATGGACTGAACAAAAACCTTTTTTGACCGCCAACTTTATCTTTATACCCGAACATGAAAAATTGTAGCGTATTAATTCTATGGTTAATTGAATCAAGAGGCTTTTCGGGATTCCTACCAGTGTAGAAATTCATCTCCCTAAGCCTCTCCATAAGCTCATGTTTTTTTGCTTCTGAAATAAGTGACTTATTAAAACTTTTTACAGTAATTGCAAATTGAGATATTAAATTAAAATCACTAGTATGCCTGTACAGTATCCATTTTTTCTCTTCTATTCTGTAAGTCATCTGCTAATTTGTCCTCCTCAAATTTAGGACCTATCTCTCTTATTATTTTCATAAGCATTAAAGGCGGAATGGACTCACCAATTATTGTCCTTATAAAGTTGTCAGTAACCCATGTTGGAAATGCTATATCTTTAGGTATAGAAGAAACAATAAAAGTTTCTAGCAACGTCAATACACGTGCATCAGAATAGGTTCCATCTGGCTTTATTCGCCCAGGATGAACATTATTGTGTGAACTCATACTACCACAATAGGTTGTTCTTGCGTGAGCAGGTTGATCCCAAACCATTCTCTTAAATGTATTATGAAAGCCTAAAATCCTTTCCCCATTTTCCTTTTTCGGATAGTAAACTTCATTTTTTAATGCACTTTGTCCAGTAGGAGTATGTTTTAAAGCTAATACAGCTCTGTCATTCTCTACTTTAGCATAATGCCATGGGATTCCTGAATCTTCACCTGATTCAAGTGAAGGAAGATGTCCAATTGCTTCATTTAGCGCTATCTCAGACTCTAATACAGGCCAACCCCAGTTCAAACCTTTTTTATACATTTTAATTATTGCTCTTGGACGGGTTTGCGCTATTCCATAATCCTTTGCATTTAAAATAGCAGCATCAATAATGTAACTATCAGAGTACCTCTGATTCAGTATTTGCTCAAGGTGCAAATATTCCCCATTATATGGGAAGTACATATTTAAAAATTTGGGGACGTTTTCTATTAATATATAATCGAAATTCCCACTTTCTATTATATCAAAAATATCAAAAATTAGGTAATTCCTCTCATCTTCTTCAAAATGACTCTGTATTTTATTCTTGCCAAGAGTACTTAGCCCCTGACAAGGAGGTGTTGCGATTAACAACTTTACATCATCCGAAATATATGACTTTATCTCTTCCTTAACTTCAGGTAAAGTAATATCTCCATTTATCATAACTGTATCTGGGTTAAAATATTTATAACATTCAGCACGCTTAGGAATTAACTCATTTGCAGCAACAACATTTATTCCTATATCTTTAAGTAGTAGTTCGCCAATTCCAGCACTTGAAAATAATGATATTGCTTTTAAATTCATCAATTTATCTCTCCTATAATCTTTTTTAACATTAACGGTGGAATTGATTCACCAATACATTGTCTAATCAATATTTCTGGTGTGTCATCAGGTATTGCCCAATCTTCGGGTATTGAATTTAATATCATTAACTCAAGTGGAGTTAACACCCTTGCATCAGAATAGGTTCCATCTTTTAATTCCCTGCCCGGATGGACATTTCTTTGTGAGCTTATAGCATCATTTCTAATCGTAATTGTCGGAGCGGGCTCGTCCCACAAAATTCTCCTATATGTCGTGTCATACCCCTTAATTCTGCTTCCATCTTCTTTTTTCGGAAAATATATTGTATTTTGAAAGGCAGAATTTCCTGTTGGTGTATGTTTCATCCACAAGACATGTCTCTCATCATGTTTTCTAGCAAAATGCCATTTAATAGATGAAGACTCTCCTGACTCGAGACTGGGTAAATGGCTAATTGCTTCTCTTACAGTAATCTTTTTTTCCTCAGTTGTAGGCCAAGTCCAGCTTGTTCCTCTTTTAAACATCTTAATAATGGCTCTTTTTCGAGTTTGAGGTACTCCTAAATCCGCGGCATCTACAACTTCTGCTTCAATTTTATATTTGTTACTAAATTCATTAAGAAGAATATCTTGAACTGTTAATAAACTACCATTATATATCAACATTAATTTTAATAGCGCCGGTACATTTTCAATAAGGACATACGTTGGTTCTTTTATACGGATAGCCTCAATAACTTTATAAATTAAATAATTTCTTTCATCATTAGACATACTTTGTACATTTCTATTCTTTCCCGCTACGCTCATGCCCTGACAAGGAGGTGAGGCTAATAGGAAATCAATTTTATCTGGAGATGAATTAATAAATTTAGAAAATACATCTTCATTTAATATATCTCCTTGAATCATATTAGTTTTGTTATGAACACTTCTGTATAGATTAGCTCTTCTTTCAACTAACTCATTTGCAGCAAGCAATTCAATACCAACATCCTTAAAAAATATCTCGCCAATTCCAGCACTAGAAAACATTGAAATACCTTTCATAATTCCATCAACTCAATCCTAAACATTGTTTTGAAATCACATATACAAACATTCGTTCTAATTTATTATATCATGTTGGCTACGATTACGTTAATCCGTATACTAATTTACCATTAATAACAAGGATATTGACACAACAAATTTTGGTATAGACTTAACTTCAATTTTAAGCTCGTTCAATATTTTTTTTCAGTTATTAATAATTAGACTAATTTCCTTCCTACAAACACCCATACATGCAATTCGCATATCCTAATGTATGATTTTATTGTCGGAGGGAATTTGCATGGAAAAAATAATCATTCATGGAGGAAAAGCACTAAGCGGTTGCGTGCAAGTTGAAGGAGCTAAAAATGCAGCATTACCAATTATAGTTGCAGCTTTATTAGCCGAAAAAGGTAAGAATATTATTCAAAATGTACCATCCCTCACTGATGTTAATGTAACAATCGAAATTTTAAAATCCCTTAATGCTGATGTTAATTTTTCTAATAACACAGTTGAAGTAAATGCAGAAAAGAAATTAATTACAACGGCTCCTTTTGAATATGTAAAAAAAATGCGAGCTTCTTTTTTATTCATGGGAGCTCTTTTGGCACGTAACGGACACGTAAAAATCCCCTACCCTGGCGGATGTGCTATTGGTTCTCGCCCAATTGATCAACATTTAAAGGGGTTTAAAGCGATGGGAGCTAAAATAAAGGAAGGAAATGACTTTGTTGAAGCAGTGGTGAAGGAAAAATTAAATGGAGCGAAAATCAGATTTGACTTTCCTAGCGTAGGTGCTACAGAAAACATTATGATTGCTGCTACTTTAGCAGAAGGAAAAACGATTATTGAAAATTGTGCCAGCGAACCAGAAATAAATGATTTGGCAAATTTTTTGAATAAAATGGGAGCTAAAGTAAAAGGCGGAGGAACCAGTACCATTGAAGTTGAGGGAGTAGATTATCTTACTGGAGCAACACATTCTATAATTCCTGATAGGATTGAAGCAGGGACTTTTATGCTAGCTGCTGGAATTACAAAAGGTGATGTAATAGTAAAAGGCGCAATACATGAGCACCTAACCTCACTTATTACAAAATTAAAAGAAATGGGAATTAAGATTATTGAAGTAGAAGATGGGCTTAGGGTAGTTGGGACTGAAGATTTAAAACCAGTAGATATAAAAACATTACCTTACCCGGGATTCCCAACAGATTTACAAGCTCCAATGATGTCACTTTTACTTCACGCAAAAGGTACCAGTACCATTACAGAAACTGTTTTCGAAAACCGTTTTTTGCATGTAGGGCAATTTTGCCGCATGAATGCAGATATTTTGATTAAAGGAAAGTCCGCTGTTATTAACGGTATTTCCCATTTGAGAGGAGCCGAGGTTGAAGCCACAGATTTACGCTCTGCAGCGGCTTTAATATTACTTGGTTTATCCTGCGAAGACCAGACGTATGTTTCGAATTTAAATCATTTAGACCGTGGATACGTTAATTTTTCCAGCAAATTAGCTGCTTTAGGAGGAGAAATTACTCGTACACCAATAACAAACCCACTAACAAAAATAATATAACCCCTTTTGGTGATATTTGCATATTTAATAAAAGTTTTGAAATCATATTGAGTACTCTCATAAAAATCTTTACTTATTAGTATAAGGGTTTGAGAATAGGTAAAAATTGAATGGTTTTACAGTAGATAAAGTTTGCATTTCCTCCAAAACCTCAGTATATTTATATTACCGTGCTAGACGGGGAGGTAGCGGTGCCCTGTAACTCGCAATCCGCTCCAGCGAGGTTTAACCCCTTCTTTAGGTTAGGTATTCTGTAGGGACTGTCTTAAAAAAGTAATGTTGACGTTTTGGTCCTACGCAATGAGACTCCATGAACCATGTCAGGTCCGGAAGGAAGCAGCATTAAATGGATACTCTCATGTGCCGTAGGGTTGCCTGAACTGAGTTAACTGTTTAAGCAACGCTTATGGATGCCAATCAACAGAAGGTGCACGGATACATAGTTTGTTTAAACTCATCCTCTTAGATGAGTTTTTTGTTGTTATACGATTTATTTCCAAAAATAAAATGGCTTGAAGAAAAAATATTCATCAAGCCCTGAGTTTTTATTTACTGCAAATGTTTCTAAATCAAGCTAAAAAATTTATCTCTGATTTCTTCAATAAAATAATCTCCATAATCTTTTGTAATACTACCCTCTTCTTTTTCAACACCATTGTCAACTAAAAATATTGTCAAATTATTAGAAGAACCCCTTTCAGGAGAAATAAATCCTTGTGAAACAATTTCAGCAAAGATGTTGAAATATTAATCTCGACAAGCGGAGTTTCTAAATAAAATTCTTCTTCAACTGTACTAGAAGCTATTCTATCGGTCATGTCAGTACAGTAATCCTCTATTTCTGATTTTATATCACTCCAAATATGTTCAAAATCCTCATCATTTACTGCTTGGGATAATTCTTGTAAATAGTTATTAGAGACCTTCTTAAAATCCTCTTTAAATATATTACTAATATCCAATAGCTGTTGTCTTTTTTGCACATGATAAGAAAAATCCAGGTTTCGTTCAAAATCATCATCAATAAACTCAAGTATTTCTTCAAGTATTCCTGTATATTCACTGATATACTCTTTTAAATTTTCAATAATAGATCGAATTTGTTCAGATTCAGATATTTGATCTAATACTTCTTGCTCAGTAGGAGTTGCTTCAATACCTGCTTCTTCAAAACGAGCATAGTCCATTTCATTAGAATACTGATCATTTAATTCTAGAAAAAGTTCATCTATTTCAATATCCTCAATACTCTTAAAGGTTTCATTAAATTTCTCGACAACACTATCAAAAATTTGATGAATATCATTAATCGTTTGATTAGTATCTGTGTATAAATCTAGACAAATCGGCTTATTATGGGCCACCATATTTCGCATATTATTTAAGGTACTCCATAATTCATTGAACTGAGCCCCTAATAATGGTTAAAAATATTTATCCCAAACGTTTAACTCAACTAAACTTGCTTTATACTCACTAATTTTTTGTACTATATCAGTTGGATTACTAATTTTCGTTGTAATATACTCAATTAATTCACTATCACTAATGGTTTTTTTATCATAAGCTTTTTCAAAAGTGTAACCCTTCAAAGTGAGAAATTAATTGAAGTCGCTAAAAAATTTGTTTAAAAAGCTAGGTGTCTCACCTAGCTTTTAATTTGCTCCCTATCCGTATTACCCGTAGCACAAAGTATGAACCCTCATAATTAATGAGCACTTCCCCTATATTTTACCCCGAAACCATATCACCAGGTGCCAAGCACCTTTATGAGTTACTTGATCCCCTTGCCCGTCACCACCCAAAAATCTTTAGTAGCTGTTATGCCCCAATCTAAAAAATTTGCTGCAGCCAATCTGAATGAATAAAAATTTCTTATATACGGGCAAATTACTATAAAAAGATTGAAAGGAGTGTGAATAGATGAAGAAGTCTGGTTGGATTATTATTTTATTATTCCTTTTGCTAACCGCAGGTTGTACCACTACACACAAGGCTGAGAAGAATAGAAACGATGAGGCAAAGTCTGAAGTAAAAAAAGCAGACAAGGGCGAAGACAGTAAGCAGGGAGCCACTGAAAGTAAAACAAAGGAGCAATTGTCTAACACTAACTATCATTCCTATCAGCATATGGATTATAAAAGGAAGATTGCACCGAAGTTTGCACCTAATGAGTTGGCCAAGCCCCCAGCAGGAAATTGGGCAACGCATGGCGGTGATATCCATAATAGCATGTACTCACCCCTTAACCAAATCACTGCCTCTAATGTTAAGAACTTAAAAGTAGAATGGGTTACCAGCCTAGGTTCAGGTTTTGAGTTTAAATATTCTGGTGAGGCGACCCCACTTGTCTATGATGGGGTCATGTTCACCATCACGGGGGCGAATCAAGTCCAGGCCCTCGATGCAAAAACTGGGAAAATGATTTGGGAATATAGACCCAATCTCATGAATGGGCTGAATACCGTCTGCTGCGGGTGGACAAGCCGTGGTGTAGCGTTAGGAGACGGGAAAGTCTTTGTCGGATTATTAGATGCCAGGCTGGTTGCTTTAGATCAAAAAACCGGTAAGGTAGTATGGGAAACCAGAGTAGATAATTGGGAAAAAGGTTATACCATTACCAGTGCCCCACTCTATTATGATGGAAAAGTCTACACAGGAATTGCCGGTGGCGAGTATGGCATTAGAGGATATGTAGCCGCGTATGACTCTGAACTTGGCAGACAAATTTGGAGAACTTATACACTACCTGCTCCAGGTGCAAAAGGAAGTGAAACCTGGCCAAAGGGCAGCAGAAATTGGCTTACAGGCGGAGCGCCTGTTTGGCAGACTCCGGCCATTGACCCAGAACTTGGATTCATTTATTTTTCAACCGGGAATACATCGCCAGACCTGGATGGCAGCAAGAGGGAAGGAGATAATTTATTCGCCAACTCAATTCTTGCACTTGATGCCAATACAGGAGAATACAAATGGCACTTCCAAGAAGTACATCATGATATTTGGGATATGGATCCAGCCAATCCTGTCGTTTTATATGATGTGAAAATGAATGGCCAAATGAGAAAAGGAATTGCCCAAGCTGGGAAAACAGGATGGCTTTATCTTTTGGATCGAACAAACGGCAAGCCCCTCATTGGCATTGAGGAAAAGCCAGTTCCACAAAATACAAACCAAAAAACTTCTCCAACACAGCCCGTTCCTATTGGAGATGCATTTGTACCACAAAAAGTTACCGAGGAAGATGTTAAACGCGATTTACCAAAAGATTTTAAAGGGACAATCGGAAGTATGTTTACACCGTTTTGGGATAAGCCGGTTACCCTTAAACCATCGCCCCAAGGGGGAGCAAACTGGCCGCCCTCGGCTTACAACCCGAACACAGAGTATTTTTACGTATTAGGAAATGACAATTATTTTGCCTATGCGCATTACGGGGAAGAAGAAAAGGCAAGGTTTGAACAAGGGAAAGAGTATATCGGCAGTGTATGGCAGCCGGTGGAAAACTCCCCTAGCCGCGGCACCGTGACCGCACTTGATATTAAAACGAATAAAATCGTTTGGCAAAAGAATTGGGATGCTATCGCCTACAGCGGTCTCTTAACTACAAAAGGAAACCTGGTATTTACCGGTCATAATGATGGAAGAATAATTGCCTACGATGCAGTCAACGGAAATCAATTATGGGATTTTAAAATGGATGCAGGTGCGAATGCCCCTCCAATCACCTATGAAATCGATGGAAAGCAGTATATCTCCATCTTCGCCGCAGGAAATACACTGGCTGGAACAAAACATGGGGATAAAATCTACACCTTCTCATTAGAGGGCAAATATGGATCTGTAAAGGATATTCCTAAGAATAAAATCAATATATCCCCTGTAAAACAAGGTGCAGCAGAAGAAAAGGAGCAGGCAACCAATAATAAAACCAAAAAGGAAAAAACCAGCACGGAAGCAGGAGAAACGGTATATAAAAACAATTGCATGGCCTGCCACGGTGCAGGTGGTGCAGGTGGGCATAATGGTCCAAACTTAACAAACACGAAAATGGATCAGGCTGCCATCATCAAACAGGTGGAAAATGGAAAAGGCCAAATGCCTCCATTTAAAGATACATTGTCTAAGGAAGAAATACAGGCCGTTGCAGATTATGTAAAGAGCCTTGGCGGCGGTTGATAACGAGCTTGGAAAAGAAAAGGTAATCGTCCTATTAATCGGACGATTACCTTTTTAGTTGGTAGAAGCCTTTTCTGTTAAAGAAAGATGGATTAATTGATCATCCTTGTCTGTCGGATTTCCACGGTTATCACGGTTACTGGTAATTGTGTACAACTCATTATTATCGACTAATACATCCCTTAATCTGCCTGCATTTCCGAAAAACTCCTGAAAGTTTTTACTTGCTAGGTCATAGGTGAAGATTTGCTTCCCAGCTAAAGAAGCAACAAAAAGTTTTCCATCCTTAAAAGCCATACCTGACGGCGCCCAGGTTTTATCACCGGATTGAAGAATTGGCTTCAGCATGCCTTTTGCACCTTCATCTCCTTGAACCACAGGCCAGCCATAGTTTTTCCCTGCTTGAATCAGATTAATTTCATCATGGCCTGACTCTCCATGCTCTGAGCTATAGAGGTTGCCGTCCCCATCCCAGGCTAATCCCTGAGGATTCCGATGTCCATAGGAATAAATATACGAATTTTTAAATGGATTATCAGTCGGAATATCGCCGCTTAGCTTCATTCTTAAAATTTTACCCGCTAAACTATCAAGATTCTGGGCGTTTTCCTTTACGCCGACATCACCTGTAGTGGCATATAACATCTCATCCGGACCAATTTTTAGCCGGCCGCCGTTACTAACCGTACCTCCAGGTATCTCATCTAAAAGGACTTTATCTTCCTTCCAGGTGTGATCTTCAAGTTTGAGTGAAATTATTCGGTTTAGGGTCTTGCCGTCTTTCTGATAGGTGTGATAAGCAAATGCTTTCTTTGTCGTAGCAAAATCAGGTGCTAAAGTAAATCCAAGAAAACCACCTTCACCTTCATTGACAATATCCTGTGAAACCTTTACTTTCTGCACTTCTACCATACCAAGATTCCCGTCAATTTGAATAACGGAGCCTTCCCGCTGACTCAGGAAAAACAGACTGTTACTCTTGTTAATAGTCCACGGAATAGACAAATGACTTGCATTCACACTGCCATCATCCGAAAGTGTTACCTCTACCGCCTTTTTCATGACCTCATTTGCATCCTGCTGAAAGGAACCCTGTTTGTTCCCACCATCATTCCCCTTATCTTGCTTCTCCCAAAACACAGCCAAACCAAGTCCGGCTACCAAAACAACCCCCAGGACACTAAAACCTATTATTTTTTTCAAAATACCACCTCAAGAATAAATTCATTTTCTCTAACAGTTTAATCACACTTCAGACTATTTAAACTTTTATAATTATTAAATTTTAGTAGGAGGACATTGTAGGCCTCACAAAAAACCCCCACTCAAAGAAGTGGGGTAACTGACCAAACTTATTTGAGTTTTAACTATCTCTCCTTATGGGCAAAATAAGCATATAAGCATAATCTCTCTTGTAAACCTTCTAAAATTTCTTTTGGCACTTTCTTGACTTTGATATCCTCACCCAGGAAAAGTAGCCAATTTGTTATTTCGATTAATTCTTCGGGATTAGTAACATTGATAAAAGTTTTTAGAATGGCTGTGGTTTGGTATGGATTCGTATAGGAAATTGAAATTTTTAAAGGATGGTATTTTTTAAACTGGGCAATCGCCATTGGGCCAAGTTCAAGGACTAGATTAATCTCTTCTTCTTGCTTACTTAGTTTTTCTAAAATCTTTTTCTTACTTAATCTATTTTTCGTATAGTATGGTTTGACATCGGTGAGATTGTCGACAGGGAAAATCCTCCTCTTTTCATCCTTTAAGACAAAGCCTTCAATCAGCCAAATGCCTTTTTCATGGTAAAGATGCAAGAGATATATTGGATAAGAATTTATTACCGTCTCTTCTTTGATGGTAATCACTATATAACTATCCAAAAGAAGGATTTGGATGAGTTTTTCTAACATAGGATGGGGTAGATCTGACAGTTCAAGTAGGTCAGGATTATTGGGGTTGGTCCCTTCAAAAAGCAAAACTTGATTTAAGTGAACAAGATCCTCTTGCTGATTTTCCGAGATGAGGCCTAGTAATTTTTCAGCTAAAGACTGACGACTCTTTAGATAAGGGAGTTGCTGATTTCTTGTGGCCATAAAGGCAATAAAAAGAGCTTTAATCTCATTATCGGTAAAGCGGACAGTGGGCAGGACAGAGTTGTTCATGACAAAATAACCCCCATCCCTACCAACCTCCGCGACAAGTGGCATCCCCATGGCTTCAATTTCTCTGATATCTCGAATCGCTGTCGAACGAGAGATATTAAATTCTTGCATGATTTCAGAAATGGTAAAGTTGGCGCGGTTGTTGATATACCGCATAATGGTATTAATCCGTTCAACTTTTTTCATCGTGATCTCCTAAACAGTATCATTTTTTGACATGATTTAAAGCTATTATAATCTCATCAAGTGAAAAAACAAATCATTTGATTCATTTTAAAAAAAGGAAGGTTTTGAATATGGCAGATTATACCCTAGAAGAAAAAGACAGCTTTACCGTTTTAGGTATTGGAACGGAACTTAAGAGCCACTACACAGACTACGCTGGTATAAACAAGGAAAAGGCAGACTTTTGGTCGGCCGTCAAAGATGATGGTACACTTGATAAGTTAAAATCCTTAGCCACAAATGATTACATTTTTGTCGTGAATGAAGCGGTGAATAACAAGATGATGCATTATGCTGGCGTCATGACAGAGGTATCACTTCCAGAAGCAACCAGAATGATCCAATTTCCTAAAGGAGAATACCTGGTTGTAAAAGGAGAAGCAGAAACAACTGAAGAGTTGAGTAATATGGTTACTGGCATTGCCTTTGGTCAAGTCTTGCCGGAAGCAAAGAATTTCGCCTATGTGGGCGGGCCAAATACAGCGGTTATTATGGGGCAACGAAACGGTTTAGTATTTGGTGAAATGTGGATTCCTGTTGTTAGGAAATAAAAGGAGCGATGGAATTGTCCTATAGCGTTGATTTTAAAAATGTGTCCACGGTTGGTTTAGAGTCTTCACCTGTAGCAGAAGCGCTTGCAGGTTTACGTGCGAATGAAGCCCGATACTTTATGAACAAATACAAGCATGAATTTACGGTTGTTCCAGCTAGCGAAAGTCAGGATACCCTTGATTATGTGAACCGAATTTTGAAAGAAGAACGTGATATTGAGTTTGCGGCCAAACCTTTAGAAACGTCGCGTTTTCAAGTGGAAAATATTAATTGGACCTACGTCTTTTATGAGGATGGCCTTTCAGTCAACGTCTTGTATACGGTTGATGGTCCTAAGCCGAAGCGGGCCGTTGGTTTTAAGCTTTCTGAGGGGATGGAAGTACCAAAGGAGTTAGAAGCGAAGTTTAAGTTTGCTAGACAGAAGTCAAAACTAGCTGGAACCATTCGGGGCTCGTATTTTGTCATTAAAGGAGAATATTAACCTAAGCAAAAACAACCATTCATGCAAAAACTGTCAGCTAGGCATTCAAATAACAAAGCAGCACCTCTCCATTAAATTAGAGGGTGCTGTTTTTTTTCGCATATGAAATAAAGCTTTAATACTATTAATAATCAAATTTCATGTTTTTCTAGAAAAAAGGCATCCTAAAGAAGAAAGCGATGCATCCAAATTCCATGTAGTTATGAATAGTACTCCACCTATGATTGAAGGGAGATTTAGTCGTGAAACTGTATCAAGTAAGAAAAGGGCAATTTGTTTACTATAACAATGAGTTACACAAGGTATATGGAGTAAAACCAATGTATAAACTATCCGTTCATCTTATTAAGCTGAGGGATTTAACACAGCATATAACCAATTCAGCAAGTGTGGAAAGATACATTCCAAGGGAAAATGACAGCTTTATTTATAATCATAAGGTATATACGCTTAGGAATAATCAAAAGCCTGTAGCGGAAGATTTGATTTTAATTAACAATCCGGCCCCCGATACCCTGGATCACTATTCCTTAAATGAAATTGAAGTGGTTGAAACTGTTGATAACAAAGGGGTCATTACAAGCGATTTGGATGGGATCAAGCATACCGAATATTTATTAATGGTACCTGGCCGTGCTCCTGACAGTCATCCTATCGATTATAAAGATATGGTAAATATTGAAGAAAACTTCGATGACGCTGGCCCACAAATTACTCATCCATACGGCGAGCTATCCACACAGTTGGGAGACATATATAAAAAGAAGGATAGTGATATGTTAATCGAAGCTATGGTGGTTGCGATTAAAGGGCAAACTATTTATCTTGGAGGCGGTTTAGAGGTACCCCATGAAGAGTTAATGGATACGGATAAGTGGGAATTTCAATACAATCCCTTTAATAACTGACAGTGATAAATCGTAATTTTAAGTATTCTTCAAGTGCCAGGAGGTTTCTATGGATAAGTTTAAAGAAAATAGTGTTTTTATTATCTCTTTATTGTTGACCCTCATTTTTATTCTCTGGGGAGTTTTTTTTACAGATAATCTTACCAAGGTCACCAACGCCATTTATAATGGCTCAATTGATTACCTTGGGTGGGTTTATCTCGGTACTACTCTATTCTTCGTTATTTTTTCTATCTACTTGTTATTCTCAAAGTACGGTAATATCCGACTCGGCAAGAGAAATGATAAGCCTGATTTCTCTACCGCTTCCTGGCTGGCAATGCTGTTTGGTGCTGGTATGGGTGTCGGGATTGTATATTGGAGCGTCGCCGAACCAGTCACCCATTATACAGCCCCTCCGTACGGGAAAGGTTATACGGTTGACGCAGCTAACACAGCAATGAAATACACATTTTTCCATTGGGGCTTGCACCCTTGGGCAATCTACACTGTTATTGGGTTAGCTCTTGCCTTTTTTCAATATAATAAAAGGCTTCCTGCAGCTATCAGCTCAGCGTTCCATCCCATTTTGGGCGACAGGATTTACGGGCCGATTGGCAAAACGATTGATATCTTGTCCATCTTTGCAACAGTTTTCGGTATTGCCACCTCTTTGGGGCTAGGTGCCATGCAGGTGACTGCAGGTATGCATGACATATTCGGCATTCCTAATACGTTATTTATCCAACTTATTGTCATTGTGGTCGCAACAGTTCTTTTTATTATTTCCATTAATACAGGCTTGGAAAGAGGAATAAAGTACTTATCCAACGCAGCTATCATCTTTTCAGTGGCAATCATGTTACTGATTCTCATTGTAGGTCCAGCGTTAACTGTTATTAAAGTGTTTTTCAATACAACGGGATTGTATCTAAGTGACTTTTTACAAATGAGTTTACGGTTAAGCCCTTTTGGAAAAGGTGAGCAATGGATTGCTTCATGGACTTTGTTTTACTGGGCTTGGTGGATTGCCTGGGCGCCATTCGTTGGCATGTTCATTGCCCGGGTTTCAAGAGGGAGGACCATAAAGGAGTTTGTGATTGGAGTATTGATTGTTCCCACACTTGGAACCTGCCTTTGGATGTCAGTGTTTGGAGGTTCAGCACTTGACCTTGTACAAGAATCCGGTAATCATGATTTAGCAAAACATATCGCGGAAAACGTATCATTGTCAATTTTTATATTCTTTGATCATCTACCGTTAAGTTCCGTGTTAAGCATTTTGGGTTTCGCCGTGGTTGCGATTTATTATATAACAGTCGCCGATACCGCAACCTTTGTATTGGGGATGCTAAGTGAAAGCGGAACGCTTAATCCTTCTAACAAAATAAAAATGACATGGGGAGTCATCCAATCTGCTTTAGCTGCTGTTTTGCTGATAGCCGGCGGATTGGACGTATTGCAAACTGCTTCCATCGCAGCCGCACTCCCATTTGCCATTATTATGCTGGCCATGTGCTACTCATTGCTAACCGGCTTAAAAAATGAGGCCGAATTACAAAGAGGCAATAAAAGAAGCACTCAACATTATTAGTGTTCATTAAAAAACCTTCCTGATCTTGTCATTGATCTGGAAGGTTTTTGTGTAACGATTAATAATTTTTCTATTTTCTAAACGATGCTTTTTCTTTAAAACCAATAACTAGATCCGACTTAATCTTCATAACCATAAATTTTTCAAAAATGCTTCCTATTATTAAACCAAATAAACCAGGAATCACCCAGCCGAAGCCCTCACTTTGCAAAGGAACATTTGATAATAAATCTGAAAATGAACCATTTAAAAATGTGGAATTGATTATTTCAATTAAGCTAAATAGACCGACAAAGCCGATTGTCATGAAATATACGGGACGATTATTAAAAGGTAATCTCTCATGTAATAGACCTAAAATGATTAATGTAATTGCCATTGGATACACTAAGCCGAGCACTGGTACAGATACTTTTAATATTTGAGAGAGACCAAGATTTGCTACAAAACCACTGATTACACATAAAAAGATTGCACATTTTTCATAGGGTAATTTCGGAAAAAAATTTGAAAAATATTGAGCACATGATGTGATTAATCCTATACAAACACATAAACAAGCAAGCGTAAAAATTAATCCTAAAACAATTGTTCCACTCTGTCCGAACAATTGCTGTAATACCGTACTTAAAACAATCGCTCCATTATCAACTTTTCCTGGTATGGAAGCGGAAGCTCCTAAGTATCCAATAATAAAATAACAAATAGATAAAAGCAGGCCGCAAATAAGTCCAAATATCGCTAAATATTTAACTTGTAAAGATTGCTTGGTTATTTTTCTACTCTTAAAAATATTGGTAAAAATAATTCCGTAAATTAACGCGCCAATGGCATCCATGGTTTGATATCCATCTAAAAATCCTTGAGAGATGGGATTCTCTTTATAAGATAATGTAGCTTCTTTAAAGCTGGATAAATCAGTAAATAATGCCTTGATAAAAACGATCATGATTAAAACTAATAAAGAAGGGGTTAAAATCTTTCCAAATCTGTCTACTAATTTAGATGGCGATTTTGCAAACCAAAAGACAATGCTAAAAAATACAGTTGTATAAACCAAAAGTGCGATTGGTGAAGACTCGATTGCATTTGGTAATAAGGGTTTAACTCCCATTTCATAGGCAAGACTGCCTGCACGCGGAATTGCAAGTCCAGGTCCTATTGACAAATAAATTGCCATGGGGAATAGTAAAGCAAAAATAGGATGAACTCTATTAGTTAACGCATCGAATGTTCCTGATTTTGCAATTGCTATAAAAGCTAATACTGTAAGACCCACATCAGAAATAATAAACCCAATAACTGCTTGCCAAACATTTTCTCCAGCAGCCTGTCCCAAATAGGCAGGAAATATTAAATTTCCTGCACCGAATAACATTGAAAATAACATAAAGCCAATAAACAGGATTTCTTTACTGGTTAATTTATTCAAACAATTCACCTCAATTGAATATTGATATATGAAAATACTTATTTTATCAAATATCCGCTATATTGAGTATTGAATATGAAAAAATACTATTATGTATCACTAAATTAGAAAGAGTCTCCTGGCATACATTATTTTCTCCTTCGAACTTAATCAACCTAAAAGGTGATACAAAAATTTGTATCACCTCAATTTATAGCGACTATAAAACCGCCTCTATTTATGATAAGGTTCTCCGTAACGCATCTAAATGAGGCTCTCTTGTATTTTTTTGAAATAATAAAATCAAAGCACCCTTAAAAAAAAACACGTCTCATCTCACTTCTTTTAAATAAGAAGTCTTATCCTTAATTGAGTAAACAGCGATAGTAAAATAAGCGGAGATTTTTCGGTTAGATGCAAAATAGAGCTCGTTCAGGGGTATATAAGGGGAGGTTTTCCGATTATGCAAAGCAAAATTACCCATTTTCACGTTTTTAGAGTCAATAGGCGGAATTTCTCCGTCTGTTTAAGCTATTATTAATCCTATTTACTAATTAAGAGAAGTTTCTCCGTCTATATATCAGATTGGGTGCTTAACCTGATCCCCCAACCGATACGAGCGGACCCTCACGATCCCAGAAGCGGGAATCAGCATCTTTTTATCGACTAGTTGAGAAAGTACTTTTTTTACCGTCTTGTCACTTAGCTTCAAATACTTCTGGACTTCTATAGGGGATATGGCTTCTCCTTTTCGAATCGCTAACCGAAGCACTTCCTTTTCGACTAAGGACAGAGTGGTCTGATCCAGTTCATCCCCCAGCCATTGGCCAATCACTTGCTGAACAATTTGTTGGCATCGACGAGGCTTCTCTTTAACTTGATCATAAGAAAATCGGATCACGGTCCATCCGTCAATCACCAACTGATTTTGGCGTTCCAGGCTGTCAGCAAATTGCCATCTACTTATGTTCTTTAAGTGAGGGCCGTACCCGTCGATTTCAAGGCAAATCCGGATGGCGGGACGAATATAAGCAAAATCCAAATACCTTTTGCCATCCTTAAAATCATTGACTTCATATTCTGGATGCAAATGCCGAAAATGGTGAAATAATGGCCACCACACTTGCTTCAAAAACAACATTTCAGCATGTTTGTGACCTTCATGTAAGCGCCGCAACCGTTCGCCGGTTCTTTCCTGCAAGTGAGTATTCATAAAGGCATGGTACTCTTCTTCAAATCCCATAGCCTCCCTCCTCCTATCCAATGGTCATGTCTTTTACAGGACCTTTAATATACTATTGCCATAAATCATTTAAACAAATATAGTGGACAAACTACAAAAATTTACAGTTAGCCTAAATGGCTTAACCAATTTGGAAACCAAGATCCACAACATGGGCATTTAATGCATACATATTCGATGCCACGAATGAATCATCTCCATTATTTATTTATTCATTTGAACTTCGGAAAGTTTTTTAAATTTAATGAGTATTAATGCGAGTGAAAAGAAGTTTAATGTGTCTTATATTGGAGAATTTAAAGGCAAATAAAGATTTTCAGAGTAGCTAACATAAAAAGAAAATTTGAGGATAGGAACTATTTTTAGTTTAATAGAATTCTTATTTTTGTCAATTTATTTTCTTTATATTTCGACAATAACTTGGCCACTTTTTTATAAAAGGAATTAAATCTACTGTTTTTTTTACGACACACGAGCTTTAGGATTTAGTTGAAAACAAGAAACTTTCTATAATTGCCATTTCTATTACCAGTCCTGCTACTTTGGTGCGGGTGGTAAAATGGATTCAATCCTGTTTAGAAAGAAATGCCAATTTGAATATTGTAATAGGTGGTAAAGGTATTCTTGCAAGTCAGCGAACTGATACACGATCTGTTTCTTATTTAATTAATAATTCAGTTTAGGAATCAATATATGAATCAAAATTCTATTAATTTTTAGGCTCTGTTATTATTCATTATTGATTTTTGTTTATGTGTTTGGGAATTCATAGGCGGACAATTTCCGACTAATGTATAAAAAGTAAGCTTAAGAAGCAGATATAAGCGGAAAAATTCCGATTAACTACTTTAAATAAGTCAAAATCCGTAGAATTAAATAATATAAACGGAAAAACTTCCTTTATTTTTAAGGAAATATGGGTATTTCCCAAGTTAAGAGGAATTTTACCGCTTATTTTTCAAACACAGTGAATCAACATTATTTATAACAGAGCCGTTTTTTAGGAATACCTACACATCGGGAGTATTATTTACAAAATCCATCTCTGATCTATAAATCTACTTTTTATCGAACCTTCACAAAAAACTCATTTACTTATGATATGCACTCCAATCGTTAGACACAAAACTAACAATTGGCGGTGGTTCCTTATGATACGATTCACCACACAACAGATTAAATGGTGGTCATTAAATGAAAGGAGGCCTTTACTAAGACCTCCTCTTTTGATTCACTTAGTGATGAAACCCATTATCACATTTCGTATCATGTGGCATAGGCCCGTCCAGGGAATCCAGAAAGGCAACGGCCTGTTTGAGGTGCATCAAAAACATATGCGCGAGATCCATGGAAAATCCATTTCGAACCACAACGCGCATAATCGTCACCTCTTCCATATCTGGCGGCAATGGATAGGCGGGCACTTGCCAGCCGAACACACGCAATTGTCGAGACAAATCAAAAAGATTCCAGTTTACTGTGTATCCCTCTTTCAGACGCCAAGCGAAAACCGGAATATCCGAACCATCGGACAATAGTTCGAACGGTTCCATCTCCTGAATCGCTTTGCTAAGAAATTGAGCGACTTTCTGAGAAGCCCTTTGCACATCATGGTACCCACTTTTTCCTAAACGCAGGTAATTGTAATATTGCAGGAGCACTTGTGCACCGGGACGAGAGAAATTCAGGGCAAAAGTCGGCATGTTCCCACCTAAATAGGACACACGGAAAATGAGGTCCTCAGGTAGATCCTCCGCTTCTCGCCAAATAATCCACCCTAGCCCAGGGTAGACTAGTCCATATTTATGTCCGGATACATTGATGGACTTCACCCTCGGTAATTGAAAATCCCAGACCAAGTCTGGTTGAAGAAACGGTGCAATAAATCCCCCCGAAGCCGCATCCACATGCATGGGAATGTCGAGGCCCGTCCTCTCTTGTAAATCGTCCAGCGCTTTCGCAATATCAGCAATCGGTTCGTAAAGTCCGGTATAAGTCTCACCGAGAATCGGTACCACACCTATCGTATTTTCATCCACGGCAGCGAGGACCCCCTGTGGATCCAAATAGGGATGCTCTGGGCTAATCTTCACATAACGTGGTTCGACCTCCCAATAGTTCGCAAATTTTTCCCAAACGACTTGAACAGCAGAACTGAACACGATATTGGGGCGATCCGCCGGCTTCCCTTCTCTTATTCGTGCATTTTGCCATCGTCTTTTTAACGCAAGACCCCCGAGCATACATGCTTCCGACGATCCAGTTGTTGAAACACCCATAGTCGTAAGGGGGTTGGGCGAATGCCAGAGGTTGGCTAAGATGCGGACACACCGCTCTTCAATTGCGGCTGTCTGCGGATATTCATCCTTGTCAATCATGTTCTTGTTGAATGATTTGGCATATAAGTCTTTTGCAGCAGGCTCCATCCATGTGCTAACGAATGTTGCAAGATTCAGGCGGGCATTGCCATCAAGGGCAATTTCATCATGGACGATTTGATACGCTGTTTCGGGTAACATGCCATCATCAGGCATGTGAAAGCGAGGAACGACTAATTCTCCTTCGCGGGCAAACAGAGGATTCACAGAAAATTCGTGAGGCAGCTCCCTTTGCACGTGACGCGGTAGACATTGTGGATTATCTGACATGCCCCCTTTTCCTTCGTATGCATCGTTTTGAACTTCTTCTTTTCGATCCTGTGGCATACAAGTCCTCCTTTATCTATTGTTTAACCATCCTATTATTTACAAAAAAGCATTTGGTAAACCATTACCTATATACGATACTGTTCACACGGTGCCAGGCACCCTAATGATTCTTTTTATTTAAAGCCGGATTAAAATTGTTTGTCCATTGTGTGTCAAACTCCACATCTGATTTCCCAACTCTGTGGTATTCTAGTTATAGACTACTTTTGGAGGTTATGATATGCAACTTACATTGGAAAATCCTAAAAGCACCAAAAGTGACAAACCATTTTCAAGGACTAATCCATTTCGAGCAAAGGTTTTAAAAAATAGTAATTTAAATGGAACTGGCTCTAGCAAGGAAACAAGGCACATTGAGTTATCATTAAAAGATTCAGGTCTTTCTTACAACCCGGGTGATGCACTTGGCGTTGTGCCGGCAAATGATCCGGAACTTGTGGCTTCTCTTCTTGTGCTAATGGGCTGGGATGAAGAATCGGTTGTTACTGTTAGTAAGCTAGGTGAGACACTGCCGTTAAAGGAAGCGCTGACTTCTTACTTTGAAATTACACTGCTGACTAAGAAGATCTTACAACAAGCAGCAGCATTTACAGAAAATGAATTGCTTCAAAACCTTGTGTTAGTTGAGAATTCAACCCAACTAAAGGAATATTGCTATGGGCGTGATTTGCTTGATATGTTACGTGATTTTGGCCCATGGAAGGCTTCTGCCCAGGACATCGTTTCCTTATTAAGAAAAATGACGCCACGTCTCTATTCAATTGCAAGCAGCCTTACAGCAAATCCTGATGAAGTTCATCTAACGATAGGTGCTGTACGCTACACTGCGCATGGACGTGACCGAAAAGGCGTTTGTTCTGTTTTATGTGCTGAGCGTCTTCAGGAAGGGGATACGCTTCCAGTCTTTGTTCAAGCTAATAAACACTTCAATTTGCCAGATTCCCAAGATACAGATATTATAATGGTTGGTCCTGGGACGGGCATTGCACCATTCCGTTCTTTTATCCAGGAACGTGCAGTTAATAAAGCAACCGGCCGGTCATGGCTGTTTTTTGGGGATCAGCATGCTGCCTCGGATTTTCTTTATCAAAACGAGCTGGAACAATACCAACAAGATGGGGTATTAACAAGACTTGATACGGCATTTTCCCGCGATGCGGTTCAAAAAGTTTATGTCCAGCATAAACTGATCGAACATAGCAAAGAATTATTTGCATGGATTGAAAAAGGAGCTATATTCTACGTTTGTGGGGATAAGGAACATATGGCGAAAGACGTCAACGACACGCTGATTACCATCATTGAACAGGAAGGTACAATGAATCGTGAAGCAGCCGAAGCGTATCTTAAAGATATGCAGAAGCAAGGACGTTATCAACGTGATGTGTATTAACTATGAATCAAAGGGCATTTGGTAAATAAAAAGCAAAGAGACACTTCATTCTTTTGTACGAAGTGTCTCTTTGCTTTTCATACTTCCGGTACCTGTCACCGCCCGCTAACCCCAATTCACCCTGTGCCAAGCCCCCTTCTGAATACTAAACATAGATTGATCACTTCCAAATCTCTTAAATGTTTTTTCAAATTTCATCCCCACTCTTTTTAACAACCTGCAGGCCCGTTCATTAAGTGTTGGCGTTTCAGCGACAATCGTTGTTAACTCCAAGGAATGAAAGCCATATTCGATTACCTTCTCGATGACTTCCTTCGCATACCCCTTTCCCCAGTAAGCAGGTAAAAATTGATAGCCAATCTCTGTGTTGATTCTGTCATAGCCTGTATCTAAGCATACTAACCCAATAAATTCTTTCGTTTCTTTCAGTCTAACTGTCCAATAATGATTGGATTCCAACATCATTTGAAATCTAATACCAAACGATATCTCATCAACTGTTCCATCAAGGTACTTACGTACGTCTTCGTTCACATACAACATCCATATGGATTCATAGTCTTCTTCAGAAATAGCCAATAACTCGCATCGCTCTGTCATTAACATCTTGGTCTCACCCATCCACCTTTTTAATTTCGATATCTATTTTGTTTTTTCATGAGAATTATGAAAGAAGCTGCAATCATATACCTCCTAATTCTATGTATTTAAAAATATTATATACATAGTTTTTCTATGTAGCAAGAGTGATTTAACTTTAAGTTTCAGCATTGCAAAACTGGATTGCATATGTATGTGTTATAATGAAGTGGTCTAAAGGATGTAAGCAGCATCCGTAGTCGACCTGAAATAATTTGAATTTTCGTGGGTGATCATATGAAAATTTCAATCGAAGAAATAAACAAAGAGCTGGCAGAAGAAATCCTCATTAGGTGCCATGAGGTAGATGACGAAGTCAATGAAATTGTAAACAAGCTGAAAACGGAAGACCTCATCTTACTCGGCTACCACAATGATAAAGTTCACCGTATTAAGCTGAGTGAAATTTATTATTTCGAAGCCGTTGACGGAAGGTTTTTAGCTACTGCAAGGACAACGTTTTTGAGGTCAAACAAAAGCTTTATGAACTAGAAGAACTATGCAACGGTAGGAACTGCTTTCGTGCGTCCAAATCGACGATTCTGAACATAGCTAAAATCTCTTCTATCCATCCATCCATAAGCGGCCGACTCGAAGCGGTGCTTGATAACGGGGAGCGCGCTGTTGTATCAAGGCAATATGTGCCTGTCCTTAAAAAGATGCTGGGATTATAACAGGAGGGTTACATATGAAGCTGTCCGAATTTGCAAAAAAAATCATCAAGGATTTCTTACTCATCTTCGCACTCATCATCATTATTATTACTATTTTGCGACAACTGTATTTCCCTGATGAAGCCTTTGATTTGAAGTCCATTTACATCATTATGGCATTCGCCTTTTTAAGTGCAATAATAGGATTTATTTTGTATTCTCCTAATGACTTAAGCGAAAAAAATATGCGTATTAGAATGATCCTGCATTTTTTCACATTGGAGTTTCTATTGATTGCCCTTAGTAGTGTTTTTGGGATTGTGGAAAGTCCATCAGATGGAATCATTTTGGCAGTGCAAATTGCCATCATCTATTTCATCGTTCGTTTCCTATCATGGAAAAAGGATCAAAAGGAAGCCCAACAAATCAACGAAAAGCTAATGGCATGGAAGAAAGACGTTCCTCAATAATCAAATCTGCAACACATAATTATGCGGTAAGCGAAAAAGCTTACCGCTTTTTTTTGCATCTTATTTACCCGTGGATACAACTTACTGTTTTTCTATATACTTCCTTTCGATATTTTTTTATGATGAGTTCATAAAATATTATTCGAAAAAGAAGGGGTAACCACGATGGTAACTTTATTATTATTGATCGCTTTGATGTTAGAGATTTCTTTTGCCACCTACTATATTGTAACGAAGCAAACCCATACAAAAATAAAAAATGGGATTAGGATTGCTATATTTATAGCCTTTGCCATACTCACACTTTCATCAGTGATTGCGTGGAGCTTCCGCTGGGTGATGCTTGCCATACTACTTTTCCTATTAGCGATAAAGGGAACGGTTTCTCTTATCCGTAACAAAACAAATTCCCAAAAATACAAAACTTCTAAAATTGTATGGAAATCCATTTTTATGATATTGGCATGGGTCATTGCATTTGCACCTGCAATTATTTTTCCGCAGCATCCATCACCAAAAGTGACAGGCAAATATGGTGTGGGAACCGCTACTTACACATACGTTGATAAGAATCGTGTAGAGGAATTTAGCGACAAGGGAGAAAACAGGTTTGTTAATGTAGAATTTTGGTATCCAAAAAATACAGATGGTAAGTTCCCTCTATTAGTGTTCTCGCATGGTGCCTCTGGCATTAAAGCAAGTAATGCTTCTACCTATACGGAACTTGCAAGCCACGGTTACGTAGTTGTTTCAATCGACCATCCGTACCACTCTTTTTATACTAAGTCAGAGGATGGAACAGTGGCTATGATTAATTCAGATTATAACCGTGAAATCACCAATCTCAACACTGAAGGTGTGTACACGAATGAAGAACTCAATGGACTCATTCAAAAGTGGATGAAACTGCGAACTGATGATATGAATTTTGTCATTGATACGATACTTAAAAAAGACGAGAGTGACAATAACCCCATTTATCAGCAGATCAATACAGAGAAAATTGGTGTGTTCGGGCACTCCATGGGCGGCGCAGCAAGTGTTTGGCTAGGCAGAGAACGCGATGATATAGATGCAGTCGTAAATATTGATGCCCCGTTCTTTAGTGAGCTTGTTTATAAAAAAGAAATGGATAATTTTGCAGCAAGCACTAAAGCCTATACGACCCCGATTTTCAACATTTATTCAGATGATGTTTGGGGGCAGCTTGATATCACGCCTATTTATGTAGCGAACAAACTCAACAATGAATCATTCAAAGACGCATATACTACTCATTTTAAAGGGGCAAAACATTTAAGCCTGACTGATTTATCGCTTTTCTCCCCTATCCTTGCAAATGTGCTGCAAGGCGGAAAAGCCGACATTGATCCATATTACTGTATTGAAACGGAAAATGAACTCATTCTTAACTTTTTTGACTATGAATTAAAGGGCATTGGCCATTTCACTCCCAAAGAAACCTATTGATTTTTATTTAGTAGCTAGAAAAGACATAGGTATTGAAAAATGTTCCTTGTACGCCCCGTTCAATAAAAAACCCCCACTTCAAAGAAGTGAGGGTTTTTGCCCGTAGTAAAAGCCTACTATTTTTAAGTTTATACAAATAAACTTAGTAAGAGAACAAATCCTAATCCAGCTACCGAAATAATCGTCTCAAGTAATGTCCAAGTGGCAAATGTTTCTTTCATACTTAAACCAAAATACTCTTTGAACATCCAGAAACCAGCGTCGTTCACGTGTGAAGCGATAAGGCTTCCAGCACCAGTTGCAAGTACAACTAAAGCTAGGTTTACATCGGTTTGACCCAACATTGGAATGACTAATCCAGCAGTGGTTAAGGCTGCAACTGTCGCAGAACCTAATGAGATACGTAAAATTGCTGCAATAATCCAAGCCAGTAGAATCGGCGAAATGTTAGTTCCTTTAAATAATTCGGCTACATAATCACCTACATGACCATTAATTAATACTTGTTTGAAAGCACCGCCGCCTCCAATGATTAAGAGCATCATGCCAATGTGTGAAATCGCTTCTGTACAAGAATCCATTACTGTTTTGATCGGGATCTTTCTCGCTAATCCCATTGTGTAAATAGCTACTAATAAAGAGATAACCATTGCTGGGGAAGCACCGCCAACAAAACGAATAATAGCTAGTAAACTATTATCTGCAAATCCCATAGTTTTTTGAAGCAAAGTTAAAATTGTAGCGATTGACATTAGGATTACAGGAAGCATTGCCGTAAATACACTGATACCAAATCCAGGTGTGTCTTCAAGTTTAAATGTTTTTAGTTCACCTAAAGAGGCAATATTACCAGTCTTTGAAAATGATGCAGGAACCAATTTTTTAGCTAGCTTTGTAAATAAAGGACCAGCGATAATGACTGTTGGAACAGCAATAATAAAACCGTAAAGTAATACTTGGCCAAGATCGGCACCAAATTCACCTGCAATGGTGGTTGGTCCTGGGTGCGGCGGTAAAAATCCGTGTGTGACAGATAAAGCTGCTCCCATTGGAATACCAAGATATAAAATAGAAACCTTTAATTGTTTTGAAATGGCAAATACGATTGGAATCAATAAAACTAATCCTACTTCAAAGAATAAAGCAATACCGATAATGAATGAAGCAGCCACTACAGCCCATTGAATATTCTTTTCGCCAAATTTATTAACGAGAGTCATCGCAATTCGCTGCGCGCCTCCTGAATCGGCAATTAATTTACCCAGCATGGCACCAAGTCCGAAGATTAATGCTATATGTCCGAGTGTTCCACCTAAGCCTGCTTCAATTGTTGCGATGATTTCATCTAATTTCATTCCAAGTGCGATAGCCACACCGAATGAGACCACGATAAGTGAAACGAAGGTGTTTAATTTTAAACCCATGATTAATACGAGTAAAGCTAATATCCCTATTGCTACTATTACTAATGGCATGCTTTTTTCCCCCAAAGATATTTATATATTTTTATTAATTAGTCCTCTTTGATCATTGGCAATCCGTGTATAATCTTCTTCTAATAGGTACAACTACTTCTAAGATTTTTGCTCTCTAGAGAGCATTTGTTGTGACATCCAAAGGTCTTCCACTTTACCTTGAACATCATCAAAATTTTGATGTAATGACTTGATCATAAGATCTCTATTTTTTGTATTTATGGCATCGATATAAAGCTGGTGATTTTCCACAATCCGTTCAAAATCATCATATTTTTCTTCGAGACGGGCTCTCATCGATAATAGAATTAAACTTTCCATAACAGGTTTTGCATTATTCCATATAAGCAAAATGTATGAATGACCAATCGAACGAATGATCGTTTCATGGAATAAGAGATCTTGAAATGAAAACTCATCGGCATCTTTGTATTTTATGGCAATTTTCATCATTTCTAGTATTTTACTAAGTTCTCTCACTAACCCTTTAGTATCTATTTTTACAAGCCGTTCAAAAACAAATGTTTCTATTAGGATACGGACATCATAGATTTCTTCTATTTCTTTCTTTGTTAAACCAATGACGACTGCACCCATTCTTTCTAATCGAATCATATTTTCAGAGGCTAGCATTTTTAAAGCTTCACGAATGGGTGAACGACTTACATTATATTCTTCTGCTAATTTATTTTCCGATAGGATGGTACCGCTTTCAACTAAACCGGAAATAATTTGCATTCTAAGCTCGCATGTTACACGCTCACCAGTGGAAGCTTTTGAAAGCCATTTTGTGGGATATAGATATTCCTTCGTTTCGTTCAAGAACTCACCTCCTTGTTGAACAGTTATACATGTATACAAGTATTATAAAACAGATTTTTCAAAATGCAAGCGCTTTTATTTTATTTGGATTTTACCTACCTCCTGCTTACGGTGTTATAATAACGCTTACATTTTTTTGTTGACAGGATTATCAATATTCCGTAAACTTTAACTTGTATACAAGTACACGGCGAAATGCCCTATTCTTATGTGTTTTGAGGTTTTATTTCCATTCTGGATTTTTTCCTCTATATTTACCTTATAAGAAAGAAATCTTTTCGCGAAGACTTATAGGGAGAGTTGAAAAGTATGCAGTATCCATCATCATGGCTACAAAGGGCTTCACTTGGGGAAAAGATCGTAAGTGAATTAAGATTACGAATTATTAGTGGCAGTATTCATCCAGGCTCATTATTATCTGAAAATCAGATTGCAACTGAATTTGGGACGAGTCGATCACCAGTTAGAGAGGCTTTGAGAACGCTTTCTGTGGAAGGGTTAATCCGTTTAGAAAGGATGGGTGCTGTGGTATTAGGCTTGACGTCAAAGGATATCGATGAACTAAATGATGTTCGTTTTATGATTGAAAGCTTTGTATTGCAACGCCTTTCTCAGATTGACCATGAGCCATTAGTGGAGACCCTTAATAAAATCATCGACAAGATGGAATTGGCGGGTAAACACCAAGACTATATTGAATTTTCCTATCAGGACTTATGTTTCCATGAAGAAATGATTTTGGGGATCAACCATACAAGGATTTCGCATTTATGGAATAGTATACGGGAAATCGTACTAACCGCCCTTCTAGTGGCAACTGGAAAACGATTTGTAGGAAAAACGGATGAAATAGAACCTCTTATTGAAAAACACCGATTAATCGTGAAAGCTCTAGTTTCAAAAGATTTTCATCTTATTGAAGAAATTATTCAAGAACATTTTAAAGATACTCGTAAAACTGTTAGTGAAACCCTGTTAAAAATGAACCAGGATTAATTGAAGGTTAACATCTTTTTTTTTTAAAAAGATGTTCCATTATTGATTAACTTGTCGACAAGTAGACAAAGAAGTTAACATCTTTTTTATTAAAGAGATGTTTCTTTTATTAATTAACTTGTCGACAAGTAGACAACATAAATAATTGGAGGTTATGAAAATGGCAGTTATGAAGGCGGGTTTGTATATTTCCGAAAAAAAGGTAATGGTTGGTGAACTTGATAAACCAACATTAAAACAAGGGGAAGCCCTTATTCGAGTATCCTATGCTGGAATTTGTGGAACCGATATGATGATTTATTCAGGAAAACATCCTCGTGCAAAAGCACCTCTAGCAATGGGGCATGAGTTTAGCGGTGTCATTGAAGAATTGAACGGGGAGTCAGCTTTTTCAGTTGGAGACCGAGTAGTTATTGAACCCACTCTTAGCTGTGGAACGTGTGAAGCCTGTAGATCTGGACAATCTCATGTTTGTAAAAAATTAAAGCTCATTGGTATCGATATGCATGGTGGATTTGCAGAATACGCGGCCGTTCCCCTACATCGACTTCATATGATTCCCGAGGGATTATCAGATGCCCATGCGGCTTTGGCAGAACCAGTGGCAGTGGCTGTTCATACTGTAAGACGCTCCAATCTTAAGGTTGGCGATAATGTAGTCATTTTAGGGGCTGGACCAATTGGTTTGCTCATTGGCCTAATGGCGAGACAGGCGGGGGCGAATCAAATCATCGTTTCCGATATTAGTCCTTACCGCTTGGAAAAAGCAAGAGAACTTGGTTTTACCGCATTGGATGCTAAAGTAGTAGATGTTACGTATGAAGTTTTATCACTAACAAATGGAATTGGTGCAGATATTGTTTTTGAAGTGGCTGGTACACAAATTACGGCAAAGCAAATGGTTGAAGTAAGCAAGATTCAAGGACAAATCATGGTCGTTAGCGTATACAAACAAGCACCAGCTGTAAATTTAGCAGGAATGCACTTTAAAGAAATATCGATGGCAACGACAAGATGTTACAGTGGAAGTGATTTTAAAACAGCTATTGACCTAATGGCAAGTGGAAAGATTGATGTTTCTCCATTTATTTCTCATGAGTTACCGCTAGAGCAAATTGCGGAAGGGTTTAAGTTAATGGAAAATCCAGATGTTTCTTTAAAAATATTATTTCAACCTAATTGATTGAGGAGGAGAAAAGATGGTACTCGAATTATTTAAACTAGATGGAAAAGTTGCAGCAGTAACGGGAGCTACCAGAGGAATTGGACGTTCAATTGCTCTCTCTTTAGCGGAAGCAGGGGCAGATATTGCCCTCCTTCAACGCTCACCTGAACAATTGGACGTTAAGGAAGAAATCGAATCATTAGGTAGAAAATGCTTGATTGTTCCTTGTGATTTGGAAAATGTCGATCAAGTAAAAGCCGCAATTCCTACTGTGGTTTCGCATTTTGGCAAAATTGATATTTTAGTCAATAATGCAGGCATACAACGCCGGTCGCCTTCAGTAGATTTCTCAGAACAAGACTGGGATGATGTGATTAATGTCAATTTAAAGACAGTCTGGCTCCTATGTCAGCAGGCTGGCCGCTATATGGTTCCAAACGGAAAAGGGAAAATCATTAATATGGCATCCTTACTTTCCTATCAAGGCGGATTGACCGTTCCTGCTTATGCTGCAGCCAAAGGTGGAGTGGCTCAGTTAACGAAAGCCTTATCGAATGAATGGGCTAAGCATAATGTGAATGTCAATGCGATTGTTCCAGGATATATTGCCACAGACATGAATACGGCACTCATACATGATGACACACGTAATCGACAAATTCTCGAGCGAATCCCCTCTGGCCGTTGGGGAAATCCTGAAGATTTTAAAGGAACTGTTGTGTACCTTGCATCAGATGCATCGAATTATGTACATGGGCATTTATTAGCTGTCGATGGTGGATGGCTTGGTAGATAAATAATGTAATAGTGTTGAGTATTATCAAAGCATGCAGTCTTGCGCATAAATTGTGCCAGTTGCGTGCTTTTTATTGTGATGATCGGCAACTAATTTTAGTCCCACCAAAAATACCAAAATGCTGAATGAATAAGTGTTCCTGCAAGTGAATTTACTGTCCCTACACCTTGGAAAACTATGTCACCACAAAATCCAAATTGTTCCCAAGCAAGTAATTCTGATTCTTCTTGAGTCTCTGGAGGATTCACAACAAATAATTCCCATACATCTGAGGTTACTAAAGCGGGCGTTGCTCCATACTTTTCATACCAATATTTGAACACTGCAACTTGCTCTTCTGGCATCGGGCATTCATTATACCCGCCCATAGGAACCCAGGCAGCTACTTCCCAAGGTTCATCAGTTGGAATCTTTGCGAGAATGATTTTTTCATTAACTGCTTCTTCAATTGATAGAAAATGGTTTGTGTGTTCCTCTATTTCAAACTCTCCTGTGATATCGTAGACTTCAACCTCTTCTACGGGTATGACCTCATCAAGAAGGTTCTTTAACAATTCGTTTACATCAATATCCTTCGCTTTAGCTATGATTGATCCTTTATCATTCAAGTATTCTTTATCCGCCTTTGCGTCTATGACCTCTAACATCATCTCTGAAGGGATAATGATAAGAGGAGTATATCCTTCTTTTTTGCCTTCCCTGAGAGCTTGATGATACCTGGTCATCACACCTTTAACATTCTTCTCCTCAATAATCGAGCAATCACAATCCAATATAGCAATTATTTCTTTTATATAATCTCTCTTTTCCTTCTTCTTGAATTTATCAAATATCCCCACGCTCTTCATCTCCTTAAGGCAACGTTGTTGGTCATTTATAAATTCAATTAAATTTATAATTTTCCTCTTAGAAATTAAGATAGAAGAAGCATTAATAAAAAACAGCCACCATTTATGGTTCGGTTCACCGTTGTACGTCTACATGTGTTAGTTTCATTAGATAACTTTCTTTTTCTACCTTTCTTCATACCCTGCTGGAGGAGTCTTAATATCAGGAATGACACTGGCTTTGATTTTCGTTTTAATATGGCGGATCGATTTTCCCCTTAAAGCCTTAATTGAGTCTACTTTTTGGGGTGGTCAAGTTCTTGGTAGGCTAACTGGTACTTTCCTCCGTCAGCAACTTCTGAATGGTACAAAGCCTTGAGGGCATTGTTTTTTTCAAGGCCGTGTTCTGCCTTCATCTCTTTAAAGCGTGCATGCAATTCTTTATTATCCTTGATTAGCTGTTGCATTTGCGATTTCATATACTTCAAAATATTTATCTCCTTTCAGAACCCAATCCGTTCCCCAAGTATAGCATTAATAAACTTTATTTTAAAAAATCTTTAAAACAAAGGGACGGTTCTATTGCTTAGAAATTGCCGGCTGGTAATAATGGATGTACTTTAAACTATAATCACAGGCCCTTTTAACTGATCCGAATCATATGTAATTTTTATAAAAATCCTCCAAACCTCATTTTCAAAGTAAGGTATGTAATCTAATAGCTAGTTATAATCCCCCGTCCTAGTGTCCCTTAAAACATTTAAATAAGGAAACTAAACCTTGGTTATTCATAACGAGAAATAACTTGTTTAAAAAACCTCCTAAATTGCTCCCGATCTTCTGCTGTAAAAGCCTTGGGTCCTTTGTTCACTTTCCGCTTTTTCGAGCCATTGCACTTAAATAACGTGTTTGTAATAATTGGTCAATGTTTTCATTTGTTAACTAAACCCTTTATGGTGGAGGACTATATTTCCTTTTGCTAATCCTAGCAAAGCAAGACCATAATCTTGCGTAACAATAATATCTCCTGTTTCTGCTAAATTCATAATCCGATAATCTACAGCATCTGCTCCAGAATCAACATAATTGGTTTCCACTCCTGATGGCTGTTCTGCATTAGAAAAATGAGAAAAGCTCGTAACGAGGATAACTGGAATTTCCGCATTCCTTCCTTCAGAAATAATAGTATCTTTTACCGGACAAGCATCTGCATCAACATAAATTTTCATCTAAATCTCTCCTGTAAAGAAGCTCAATTTATTAATAGTGATACTATTAATAAATTGAGCTTCTTTCAAACCATGTAAGCAGAGGAACGGTGCTCTTGTTTGAAAATTAACAAGAGTTTCTGCCGTTCGTTTCAATAGACCATCCCTCTCTTTACAGATTTCATTAAGGCGGCCACAAGAATCACCTTATGTAATTTTTATAAAAATAATTTGACAAACCGACGGTCGGTTTGTATAATTGGAATATAAATACAGGAAAGTAAGGAGAGATAAAATGAATATAAGCTCTAAAAGGAAGGTTATTCAATCTGTTATCGTCAGTATCTTAATAAACGGACTCGTACCTGTTGTCGTATATAATTTACTCTTGGATCATTTCTCAAGTTTTGTTTCATTGCTACTTGCAACGATGGTTCCATTGCTGGATAATCTTTATCACATTGTGAAGCATAGGAAAGCTGATGCGTTTGGACTGTTTATGCTGACAGCTTTCGTTCTTAGCTTATTGGCGTTCTTACTAGGCGGGAATGAGAAATTGATTTTAATGAGAGAATCGTTAGTAACCGGAATATTAGGACTAATCTTTATAGGTTCCCTCTTCTATTCCAAACCGCTCATTTATCATTTTGCCATTAGATTCAGTTCAAATGACGAGTCAGAACAGAAGGGCAAATTTGCGAATAACTGGGAGTACTCCTATTTTCGCTTTGTCATCCGATTAATGACTGCTGTGTGGGGCATCGCCCTCTTAGCAGAAGCAGTTATCAAAACCATTCTTGTGTATGAACTCTCGATTTCTGCTTTCTTAGCTGTTTCACAAATCATCTTCTACAGTGTGCTCGGGGTAACGATTTTATGGACGGTCATCTATCGCCGATACGCAAAAACTCGCTTAGATTTAATAATGAATGTAAAATGATACATCCAGAAATTGAATAAGGAAGGTACAGAAAATGTCTAATCCAACTTCTCATGATAACCCAAGCTTTCAGAATATCTTATTAGCAACTGAGGAACTTATTCTGGAAAAAGGCTGCAGGAATACGACACTCAAAGACATTATTGAAAGAACGGGGCTTTCTAAAGGGGCCATTTATCATTACGTTGCAAGTAAAGACGAATTGTTTGGGCTTATTTTAAAAACCAAAATAGAACAAGTGAATGAAAAATTTAATCAGTTGATCAGCCACTCGATGGGGGCTACCCCTGACGCTGGACGGTTTGGGATGGCCACTCAATTTTTCCATAGTAGACAGAATCCAAATGATGTCGGGAATCTAATATTTGTTTATCTGTTAAGCCAGGATGATGAAAAGGTTAAAAGTATTTTAAAAAGTGTTTACCAATATAGTAAGTCAACTGGTGTTCAATGGATTGAGATGGGTCAACAAAATGGTGTGATTCCCCCCACTATCGATGCCGAAAAAATGGCCACCTTATTTATGACTTTTTCATATGGCCTTAGGGTAACGCAAATTCTTTCCTCTTCTGAAGATGAACAAGTAGCAACAAGTGATATTTTTAAATTACTCATTCAGACATTGTCATAGAAAGAATGAAGTATGTTGGGCAAAATCCATATAAGGATTCTCCCACCCCTTTTGCATACCGACTGTCGGTTTTTGCAAAAACGAGAGGTGATCAGCATGGATTTCATAACAATAGGATTACAAGAATTCCCCGAAGTGAAGCAGTTTTACGCTGCAATCACTTCTGATTTAAGAAAAAAGGGTATCGATCAATGGGACCGTTTTTATCCGAACCGTTTTGTTATGAAAAATGATTTAAAAAATGGAACCCTTTTTGGAATCAAAGAGGAAAATCACCTTATTGGTGCTATTGTTCTCGATACAAACGAAAGTAAACAGTATTTGAAACTTCAGTGGGAAGATCATACAGGCAGGCCATTAATCATTCATCGATTAGCTGTCCATCCTTTCCATCAAGGTAAGGGTATAGGAAAAAAACTACTAAACTTTGCTGAAGAATATGCCTTGGAAAAAGGACATACCAGCATTCGTATGGATGTGTACTCCCAAAACCCGGCTGCCGTTGGGATGTATGAAAGAGCTGGTTATCAAATAAGAGGGTCTGTCAGGTTTCCATTAAGAAAAGTACCGTACTTATGTTTTGAAAAAATCATAAAAATATAGAATAATTGGAGGAATATACTTGTGAAAAAAAGCAAAAAGTTAAATCTGGCAGTAGTCGGACTTTATTTTACTGTTCTACTATTCAGCGCTTATATAATCGTGATGTTTTTTATAATTGGGACTGAAAACGCACCAATGGTGAAAGGAAAAATGGAAGACGCAAACTTTAATTTACCCGTTTGGGAAGCCTTTTTCTATCCTCATATTATTCTCGGTACGATTGCATTGGCAATCGGTCCGTTTCAATTAACGAAAATGAGCCGTAAAAACCCAAAGCTACATCAGAATTTAGGAAAAATTTATGGGTTTACCATTTTTATTAATGTATTATTGGTTCCCTACATTTCTCTCTTTTCTACAGGTGGCCGGTCAACTATGATTGCCTTCCTCGTGTTGAATGCTTTTTGGCTTGGGACAACAGCTATGGGCGTCCTTCGGGGATTCCAAAAAAGAATACCCTCACATAAAACTTGGATTCTTAGAAGTTATGCCATCACATGGGTTTTTGTTTCCTTTAGAATTATTGTCATCCCATTCTCCATTTTTTGGGATGCATCCATCAGTTTTCCGATAGCCGTTTACCTTGCTATTGCTTTAAATCTTCTTTTTGTTGAATGGAAAAGAAAAAAAGGAAAAAATAAATCGATAATAAATTATGATAAAAAATTCATTAATGAGTAGGTGGAGTTAAGGATGAAACCTATCTACCCTTCATGGGAGGCAGCTAGCAAGTAATCTGACTCCTTTTTCAATTTCTTCTATTGATAATCCTCCAAATCCTAACATGATATAGGAATTACCTTCGGGGGTTGGCTTAAGCCAAAACCTTAACGGGGAATAAACTTTGACCCCCTTCTGTAGACCATTTTCAATCAGCTCGAAGGTGGATACATCTTTTAGTTTCAATATGATATGCAAGCCTGACTTTTCTCCCACAATTTTTACTTTAGTGCCCATATATTGTTCAATACTCCTTAACAGAGTCTGATGTTTTCTTTGATACAGCTTGCGCATTCTTCGAATATGCCTTTCGAATTCTCCGGATTGCATGAACAGGGCCATAGCCCTCTGAATAATAGGAGAGACAGATTGGTTGTAATCCGCGAACTTTCGTGAATATTGAACCATTAGAGAAGGTGGAAATACAATATAACTTAACCGGACTGAAGGAAGAAATGATTTAGAAAATGTACCTAAATAAATTACCTTTTCCTCTTCATCCAGGGATTTCAGCGAAGGAATAGGCTGTCCCCGGTATCGAAACTCGCCGTCATAATCATCCTCAATAATGTATCCCCCAGTTTGATAAGCCCATTTTAGTAATCGCATTCTTTTCGAAATGGACAGAACCATACCAAATGGAAATTGGTGAGAAGGTGTTAAATATACGGCTTTTGCCCTGCTCGTTTGAATATGCTCCACTGACAATCCGTCCTTTTCAAGAGGCACGGGTTCAATATAACATCCCTGGTCTTCAAAGACAGAGCGTACTCCACTATAACCCGGTTCTTCCATGGCCACGAATTTTTTCTGGAGTGCTAAAAGACGGCAGATCAACGCCATGGAAGTTTGTGTTCCGGCCGTTATAAGAATCTGTTCTGGTGTAGAGCGTACACCTCTGGATTGTAGTAAATAGTTTGAAATCTCCCGCCTCAATGCAAACTCACCTTGTTTTTCACTATACTCAAATAACCAGTTGTTCTCTTGATCAACAGCGTCTGACAGACATTTCTTCCACTGCTTCAAGGGAAATTTGTCAAGATCGACATTTCCATATTCAAAATCCACAAGGACCTCGCTTGAAGGCTTGCATTCCAACATAATAGGATGTACCACATCAATCGGATGTAGTGAAGGTTTCTCAATCTCAGCTACCCATATTCCACTTTTAGGGACACTTTCGAGATATCCCTCTGATTGTAGCTGCTGATATGCTGCCTCAACCGTGTTCCGGCTGACCTTTAAATGAGTCGTTAGCTGGCGAATTGATGGCATCTTCATTCCTGGCAAGAGCCTTCCTTCTTCAATTTCCTTCTTAATCCAATGATACAACTGGCTGTATAACGGCTCAGACAACTCCCTATGTAAAAATGGGGTAAGTTCCACTGTTAGCCCTCCATCTGTCCCTATTAAACTTTTTAATTCTGTCACTTTTATCATGTACAGAAATTTCCTAAAATGATTTTATCACTTATAAAGAAAGATGGGATGAAAAATGCATAAGATCCGCCAAGAAAAATTAATATGTACCGATGATAAGCGTATTGATCAGTTTTTATGCCAAGCACGGACGGGTTACCTTGGATTAACAGATGGGGAGCTTCCTTATGTGGTTCCTTTGAATTTTATCTGGATGAATGAAGCTTTGTATTTTCATGGAGCTGCACAAGGGAGAAAAATAAATTTGATTCATGCCAATCCCAACTGTTGTTTCACAGTATCTGAAGATTACGGAACCATGGTAAGTCCTATCCCCGCCAAAACAGATACTGCTTACATGAGTGTGATGCTGTTCGGAGTACTAGAAACGGTAAGTGATTTAAACGAAGCCACCTCGGCAATGCAGGGCATGCTAGATAAGTACGTACCCGGCTACTACGATAAACGCCTTTCACAATCCCATGTTGAGAAGTATCGCTCCTCTCTAGGGAGTCATACACTTGTTTTTAGACTTACTCCCAGCGTACGAACAGCAAAAGAAAATCAATTGGATCCGCAATTGTCTTTCTACCCAGGCAGGAACGTTGAGATGGATATCTAAAATTTTCCTGTAATCTATACATCATTTCCAACAAGAAACACAATTTTAATGGGATGGGACTAAATAGGGGGACAATGATGTACCACCTATTGAAGGTACGGAAATAAAAGTGATATTGCCATCCAAGTTACTTAAACAAACTAAAAGCCCTCGTTTCTTAATTTAAGCCTGTTTTTTAGTTCGTATGATCTATGAAGCAGGCTTTTTTTAATAAACAAAAATATCCTCCATTACCAATTAAAAATTAAAGACTTTTTCTTTCAACCCCCAAAATCCTAAAAAGATAACCTAAGCTTTTTATGTTAGTCATATTTAGTTGAATGGACAACTTTAAAGATAACTACCAATTATCACACCTGTATTTTTATAGTTATACATTTCTTGATACTACAACTAGAGGGAGGAGTCTAAGTGAATCGAATTTTTAGGTGGGTTGTTAAATCACTGTTTGCACCTGTCACTGGAAATGCAGGGGCGGTTGCAAGTACACTCGGTTTTTTTCTGGCCTTTTTACCTTTGAATAGTTTTAGAATTCCATTATTGCTTGCTTTTTCACTATTGTTCCGTCTTAATATCGTCGCCTTGTTCCTTGGCACGTTGATTACCATTTTTATTCCTAATATTCGTGATTTACCTATCCTGGATTTACGTATATTCGAAGATTATTGGCTATTTTCTGCCCTAAAGACTAAAATCCAACATTCACAAAGCATTGTATCAGGTGTCTTTGGAGGATTGATTGGCCTTGTCTGCTATTTTTTCTTCCACTGGTTTTACAATTTGGGGCTTAAAAAAGGGGAATTAAATCAAGAACATGTTTTTCTTGATCCTGCAAAAAGACGCTGGACCATTATCAAAAGAATGAGTGCAGGCTTTATGGTTTTAATTGTTTTAGTGTCGACAATTTTTATCAAAAGTCTTACTACGAATCCGATATTTCCTGAGCTGCAATTGAAGGAGAGTACAACAAGCGAGATCGAGCCAATTAATACAATGTTCAGTGAAGAAGAGCTTGCTTCACAAGTACAAAAAACGAATGCCGGCCCGCTTATACAAAAAAATACGGATAAAAAACTACTATCTAGTAAACAAGAAGTTTATGGTTTTTACGTCAATTGGGACCAAAACAGCCAAACTTCTTTCAAAAAAAACATCAATTCGGTTACAACATTAGTTCCGGAGTGGCTGCAGATTACTCCTAGTCTTACCCTTAAAACCTCTACAGACAGCTCTATCGTGGCAGACGCAAAAGCACATGATATAAAGATTCTCCCATTAGTTCATAATTTTAATAAAAACAAATGGGATGGTAATACACTGCATCGATTATTTACTACACCTGGTGCTGAAGATCTTTTTATTAATAAGTTGTTAGCTTATGTGAGAACGAATGACTTTGACGGTATTAATATAGACTTTGAAGAAATCCATCCAAATGACAAAGATCATTTCACTCGTTTTATTGGTAAAGTTTCTGAAACATTTCATCAGCATGGTCTCATGGTCACAATGGATGTCCCGCCGAAGAATAATAGTTTTAACTATGCTTCTTTAGCAGCTAAAGTGGATCGGATGATTGTCATGCTATATGACCAGCACAATTCGATGAGTACACCTGGACCTGTCGCTCCATCTGATTGGGTAAAGATGAACTTAAATCAGCTAGATATCCCTTCCGAAAAATTGATTGCGGGTCTGGGAAGCTATGGTTACGACTGGGAATTAAACTCTAATCAGCCTGCAAAAACGGTAGCCTTCGGGGATATCATGGATTTGGGAATTGGAACCAACCTTCAAATTCATTGGAATCAACAATCAGGAAACCCTTATTTAATGTATAAAATAAATGGAAAAAACCATATCGTTTGGTTTTTAGATGCTGCTACATTTTATAATCAAATGAAGGTAGCGGAAGAAAGTGGCTCAAGTGGAATTGCGGTTTGGCGACTCGGTTCTGAGGACCCTTCTATTTGGAAATATATAAATAAACCAAAGGAAATGCAAAATCCAGCCACTGCCCTTAAAACCCTGGTCAATCCTAAGCCTGTTCACAATACAGGGGCAGGAGAAATTTTGAGAATTAATTCTCAAGCAGAAAAAGGAAAAAGATTGATTAAATTGGATTCGAACGGACTGATTCAAAGCGAAACCTATGAAAAATTACCAATGCCCTATAATCTGGCTCGGTATGGAAAGCCAAAACGTAAGGAAGTAGTCCTAACCTTTGATGACGGTCCGGATCCAACCTATACACCACAAATACTCGACATTTTAGATAAGAATCATATAAAGGGAACTTTCTTTATTATCGGAGAAAATGCTATGAAGCATCCGAAACTGGTTAAAAGGGTATTTAATGAAGGACATGAAATCGGCAACCATACCTTTACCCATTCCGAAGTTACCTCCATCACCCCATTTCAAATGAGAATGGAGTTAAATGCAACCCAACGTTTATTTCAGGAAATTACTGGTCATTCGCTGACCCTTTTCCGTCCGCCGTATGTGGCCGATGCTGAACCAGCCACAAGAAGCGAACTGGCTCCTATATTGCAGTCACAGGATATGGGGTATACCTTAGTTGGTGAGACAATTGACTCTGACGATTGGCAAGCACTTTCTAGCGAAAAAATAGTGAAACGGGTATTGGATCAGCTGCCAGAAGGAAATGTGATTTTGCTTCACGATGCTGGCGGTGATCGCTCTAATACTGTAAAGGCGCTCCCTATTATTATTAAAGAACTTAAAAAGCGCGGCTATACATTTACAACCGTTGCTGAGTTACTTGGAAAAAGTAATACTCAACTTATGCCCCCTGTTAATCAGGACAGCCCTTATTTGGTCTATAACAAGGCTGTATTTATGCTTTTACAAGGTTGGCACTCAGGATTAAACATCCTGTTCTACTCCGCTATCCTTTTAGGAATTCTACGGCTAGTTGTCTTTGTTTTCCTTTCTAGGAAACAGGTAAAAAGGTATAAAGAGATTGAAATCGACCCTAGCTTTACACCTTTTTCCAGTGTTGTGATTGCTGCCTATAACGAAGAAAAAGTAATTTGCAAGACGGTTGAATCTATTTTATCCAGTGATTACCCAGCTTTTGAGGTGTTGATTATCGACGATGGCTCAAAGGATGAAACGGCTACTGTTGTTCATGATACTTATGCAAACCACCCTCAAGTCAGATTAATTAAAAAATCCAATGGGGGAAAATCTTCCGCTGTTAATCTTGGTTTTAAAGAAGCAAAAGGGGAAATCGTGGTCGCACTTGACGCTGATACACTTATCGCTGAAGATGGTATCTCTTTGCTAGTTAACCATTTTAAAGATGAAGATGTTGCAGCTGTTTCCGGGAATGTCAAGGTTGGCAATAAGGGAAACCTTCTTACAAACTGGCAGCATATTGAATATGTGACAGGGTTTAACCTAGAGAGAAGGGCCTTTGCCGCTCTTAATTGTATTACGGTTGTACCAGGTGCAATCGGTGCATGGAGAAAGAAGGACGTACAAGAAGCAGGATACTATCAAGAGGATACATTGGCAGAAGATACTGATATCACTCTTACTCTCTTACGCCAAGGGAAAAAGATAGAATTTGAAGAAAAGGCTTATGCCTTTACTGAAGTACCGGAAGATATTAAAAGCCTAGCAAAACAGCGATACCGATGGGTCTATGGTACGTTACAATGTTTATGGAAGCATCGTGGGGCTTTATTCAATAAAAAACATAAATCCTTAGGATTTATCGGTCTTCCTAACATGTGGCTTTTTCAATATATTTATCAAACCATATCGCCTATTGCGGATATATTGTTCATTTTTGCCCTTTTTAGCACGCACCCTGGAAGAGCAGCCATCGGATTTTTCTTATTCTACTTGCTAGATTTCTTTACTTCTCTATACGCGTTTCGATTGGAGAAAGAAAGTCCTAAACCACTGGGTTCATTGTTTTTGCAACGAATCTTGTACAAGCAGCTTATGACTTACGTGGTGGTAAAGTCTATCTTCTCAGCAATAAAGGGAGTAACCGTTGGTTGGAATAAACTAAAACGAAATGGTAATGTAACTCCGGAAACCTCTACCGGGAAGGTTAAGGAATATATGTAATGGAGTCTTTACAGCGGTCTTTCCCAGTTTGGGGAAGACCTTTTAATTTTGACTTATAATCAAAAAGGACCACCATCTTTTGGTGATCCCTTTTAGAAAAAACTACATTTTCTTTCCGTTGTTTTCTTTACTATCCTGACGACTCTCAGCCTTTTCTTTTGCAGCTTGAGAAACCTGTTGCCCATAGTTAGAAGGCGTTGTGGTAGTACTTGGTGTATTCGATCCCGTCGTCATTGGTGTAGTGGTCGAGGTTGGTGTCGTTGATGTATTTGTTGGCGTTGTTGCTTTTGAGCTAGTTGCAGGTATGGTTGGTTCAGCAGGCGTAGTAGTTGTTGTTGCATTAGCTTTGGCAGGATTTGTTATAGATTCCTTAGTGTTCTGTTGATTGGCTGCAATGGACCTATCACTCTCATTTTTTAATGCCACTTGGAAAGAATCTATATTATGAGCAATCTTGTTTTGCCGGTCTTTAACATTCAATGTTGACGTTTGATCTTCTACCGTTTTTTCTTTGGTTACATCCACTATTTTTCGGTCCCCGGATATTGTTGAAGCAATTTTTTCTTTCAATTGTTTGGCGGGTGGGGTGGCTAATAAGGCGTTGGTAACAGAAAACGTAACAGCTCCTGCTAACACCATTGTAAGGGCACCCTTGGTTAGTTTTTTCATGCTATTCCCCTCGTGAGTTGTTTATTCATATTAGAATAATACGAATGTAACAAAATGTATTATGGGGGTAGTAAAAAATAGAATTTTGGAATCCATCAAATCATTCTCATCCATTCCTCTAAAAGAATCTGTAAAAATACTATAATTTAAGTTTAAATAGGTGTTGATTTAATAATTAATGGTATTTATATCCAAAGCAAAGTAAAATAAATGTGTAGTATTTATTTTTGTTAGGGGGCGGATTCATATGATTATTGTAACAACCGAAAATATTGCTAATCATAAAGTCACGGAAGTATTAGGTCCAGTTTTCGGATTAACCGTTAGGGCAAGAGGAATTGGCAAAGATATCATTGCTTCTTTTAAGGGGCTAATCGGCGGAGAAATCAGTCAGTATACAGAAATGCTTGAAGATGCTAGAAAACAAGCTATCGACCGTATGGTAAAAAACGCTACGTCAATGGGTGCAAACGCGATCATTATGATGCGCTTTGACTCTGGCGAAATTGGCCAGAATATGAGTGAAATTGTGGCTTATGGAACAGCTGTTATTGCTGAAAAGGAATAACCGATGAAATGGGTTATTGGCTTTTACGGTATTCAACTGTTAGTTCTGATTATTTTAATCATCGGATCGTGGCTCATTTGGGACCGCCGCTTCAAAGCAAAACATGGTCAACAAGTGCCTAAAGGCTTTGTCCGAACAAATGAGGTATCCATCGATCCAACTACAAGTAAAAGATTAGTAGTCTACTTCAACTCGGAAACCGGAGAGCGTTTTTATAAAGAAGAATAAGAATATTTAATAAGGAGCCGTGGCATGTTTTTACCTAGCCAGACTCCTTTTCATTTGAATTTTTTATTTTAGAAAGGAAAGAAAAGTATGCTGCATTTAAAGACGATTACAAAAGACAATTGGTGGAAGGCGATTTCACTACGCGTTCGGGAGGATCAAGTAAAGTTTGTTGCATCCAATGTTTCCAAGAGATAGACGGTTTAATTATCAACGATGAACAGGTATCCCGCTTTACGTTTTAACGTGAAAAAGCTGACAATGGCCAATGCCATGTCAGCTTTTTATTATGATTCTTTCATAATCGAGCTTTTTCCAAAACGTCTAAATCAATTTTTTTCATCTTAAGGAGTGCCTCAGTAACCCTCTTGTTTTCATCTCTTGATCCTTTAAACAAGATCTCATCAATGTTCCTGGGGACAATCTGCCACGAAAGTCCAAATTTATCCTTTACCCACCCGCATTGTTCTGCCTCGGGTACGGCTGAAAGCCTCTCCCAATAGTAATTAATCTCTTTCTGATCTTTACAGTTTATAATGAGTGAAAATGCTTCATTAAAGTTGAAATCGGCGTCATAGCCATGATCCATTGCCGTAAAATTCATACCGCAAAGATTGAAAGCAGCATAATTCACGTTTGCCTTTGATGACATGGCTTCTCCTGCTTCATATTTGCTGATTATCCCTATTTCTGAATCCTCAAATATTCCCGTATAGAACTCTATTGCTTCTTCCGCTTTCCCACATGAATCATTAGAAAAAAGCAAGTGAGGTGTAATCTTTTGATCAGCTTGTCCATTATCTACAAGCATCAACTGCCAAGACAAGCCAAATCTGTCCTGAACCCAGCTATACCACTTGCTAAAGGGATATTCACCTAATGGCATTAATTCCGTCCCGCCTTCTACTAAAGCCTTCCATTTAGTATTTACTTCTTCTACAGAGATGCAAGCTACCATCAAAGAAATGGAAGGATTAAATTTGAAGTAAGGACCTGCACTGATTGCCTGGAATGGCTGTCCGGCCAATTCAAAGCTTACCAATTCTGAATCTCCAGAAGGAGTATTTTCAATCACTGTTACATTTAATAGTTTTGAATTGTCAAATAAACTAGTATAAAACAAGGCAGCCTCTTTCGCTTCTTTGTCATACCATAAATGTGGAACAATTTTTTGCATAAGGACCTCCTACATAAACCTCTATTGGGATTAAGATGATCATGTTTATTACTTCTATACTATTTAATTATTTCCTCTTAGAAAATATTCAACCTTAAATGGAGAAAAAAATACTGCAACTACCTAAGCTCTGAATCTCCGAATCTTTTGCTAAATTCGAATGAATTAATCCCAAAAAAAATTAAATTTTTCCAACCAAACAAATAATGACAAACTTCGACTAAAACATCTTGTACAATAGTAAACAAAAGTTATAATAATGTAATATAATTGTAATCTTAGGATGCAGTTTAAAGTTGGTGAACATCGAAACAAGTCCACCATGTTGCGGGGGGAATTTTATATGGAAAGTTCATTACGTACGGAAGAAAGTAACATACCACGGAGACAATCATCTAAGCGGTTTTCGAACTGGAAGGTTATCACAACCAGCATAATCATTATTATTGCAATTTTATTGGGTGCAATCAGCTATTATCAGGCAACCCACTTTAATGCACAGATCAAGATAAATGGTATAAAAGTCAAGAGCCTGACCGCTGATCAAGCTTTGAAAAAATTAAAAACAGCTAATTTAAAAAACATAGTCTATGTCGGTGAACAACAAATCTTAGATGGAAAAGATACGAAGATGGTATTTTCAGATAAAGATTTGTCAGCTGTCAAAAAACTATTAAGCAACCAACGGACATTTTTTCCTTCATCAAAAGCAAAGAACTTTTCATTACAGCCTAACCAAACGGATCAGTATCGAAGCCAGACACTGAAAAAACAAGTGGAAGAAAAGTTGGTCGCCCTTAATAAGAGTTTAAAAGTGCCTAAAGATGCAGAGGTTACTTTAAAACAAGGTAAAATTGTCATCTCTAAAAGTATTAGCGGAGAGCAATATGATGTGGCCAATCTATTAAAAGAATATGAGAATCATAAATATACAAGTGAAATCCATCTGAATTCTGCTTTCATACAACCAATTAAGGAAGACAGTGAAATTGTAAAAAATGAAGAGAAAAAGCTGCAGGAACTCCTTCAGCAAACTGTTGATTATAAAGTACAGGATAAAGTTTATTCACTAAATGCCAGCGAACTAATTAAAAATGCATCGGTTTCAAAAGACATGAAGGTAACGATTGACGCGGGTGATATTAAAAATAAGATTGCAGAAATTAATCACACTCAATCCACTTTAAATAAAAATTTCAGCTTTAAAACCCATTCAGGTTCAGTTATTTCGGTAAAAGGTCAAGGATATGGCTGGGCATTAGATGTGGAAAAGGAAACCGCCCAGATTCAGGCAGCTTTTGAAAACGGAACGAAATCCCTTGCTGCTTCTAATATTATTGGACATGGCTGGAAGAATGAAGGATACGGCTATGAAACGACTACGAACAATGGTATTGGCGATACATATGCTGAAGTGTCCATTGCTGAACAGCGGATTTGGATCTACAAAAAAGGTAAATTAGTAGTCACAACAAATGTTGTGACCGGCAAACACAACACCGGTAATGATACATCAAAAGGCGTGTGGTATGTCCTCTATAAACGAACACCTTCCACACTAACAGGCAGAGAGCTCGGTGGAGATGAAAGTTATTCCGTAAAGGTTAACTATTGGGCTCCTTTTACAAATGACGGTCAAGGGTTCCACGATGCCAGCTGGCGGTCAAACTGGTCAAGCAAGGCCTATTTAAATGCAGGATCGCATGGCTGCGTAAACACGCCGCCAAATGTTATGAAAACCGTATTTGATAACCTCAGCACATATGAGCCGGTTGTTATCTATTAAGAAATAGCAATCTCAATCATAAAAAATCAGGAAATCGTTAATGATTTCCTGATTTTTTGTTCCTTTGTAATAACCCATTAAGAATCTTCAATCTACAGCTAGATCAAAGATTCTATGGTTTATTTTGAATGATACATCTAAAGAATTAACTATGAACCATTTCTTTCACGCTCAGACCCAGTGTCTGTGCTGTGAATGTATCAATTTTTTTGAACATCTCCGGATTTTCCATTAGTGACATGCCATAAGAAGGGATCATTTCTACTATTTTCGATTCCCACTCTTCAAAATGTTGTGGGAAGCATTTTTCTAATACCTCAAGCATTACTTGAACGGCAGTAGATGCACCCGGAGAAGCGCCGAGCAAAGCAGCTACCGAGCCATCAGCGGCACTAATAACTTCCGTACCAAATTGAAGTGTTCCTTTACCACCGGCCTCGGTATCCTTAATCACCTGCACACGTTGGCCCGCAACCACTATATCCCAATCCTCCATTTTGGCATTCGGAATAAACTCGCGTAATTCTTCCATACGCTTTTCATTCGATAACAAAACTTGCTGGATCAGATATTTTGTCAGAGACAACTCTTTTGCACCTGCAGCTAACATTGTGAGAAGATTATCTGGTTTTACAGAACCTAACAAATCCAAATTCGAACCAGTTTTTAAGAACTTTGGTGAGAAACCAGCAAACGGCCCAAACAGTAATGATTTTTTATTGTCAATAAATCTTGTATCTAAATGTGGAACTGACATTGGAGGAGCGCCAACCTTAGCCTTACCGTACACTTTTGCATGATGCTGCTCCACCACTTCCGGATTGTTACATACCATAAATAGGCCGCTTACCGGGAACCCTCCGATATGCTTTGACTCAGGGATACCGGTTTTTTGTAATAAAGGCAGACTTCCACCCCCACCGCCGATAAAGACGAATTTGGCCGTATGGCGTTCGATGTTACCAGTAGCCATATTCCACACTTTCAATTCCCATAAGCCGTCACTTGTCCGTTTAATATCGTCCACTTGATGATTGTATTTGATTTCAACGTTTTGAGTTTTTAAGTGGTCAAACAACATGCGTGTTAACGCACCAAAGTTAACGTCTGTTCCAGAATCAATTTTTGTAGCCGCTATTGGTTCATTCGATGTACGGCCTTCCATTATCAGTGGAATCCACTCTTTCAGTTTTTCAGGGTCATCGGAAAATTCCATTCCTTGGAACAGAGGATTGTTTGATAGCGCTTTAAATCTTTTTTTCAAAAACGATACATTTTGTTCCCCTAGTACTAAACTCATATGAGGTATTGGCATGATAAAATCCTGTGGATCACGAATGAGATCCTTGTTTACAAGATAAGACCAAAACTGTCTAGATAGCTGAAACTGTTCATTAATATTTATTGCTTTGCTAATATCTATAGATCCGTCCGGTTTTTCGGAAGTATAGTTAAGTTCACACAGTGCAGCATGACCCGTACCCGCATTATTCCATTCGTTTGAGCTTTCTTCTCCAGCATTTTCGAGTTTCTCGAACACTTTGATTTCCCATTCAGGTGCTAACTCTTTTAGTAATGATCCCAAAGTCGCACTCATGACCCCTGCACCAATTAAGATAACGTCTGCTGTTTTCTGTACGTTGCTCATGATAACCATCCTTACTCCGTATATTTGCAAAAAAAGTAGTCGCTCTAGCTTAGATATCATAAAAAGCAGGGCGCCACCTAAGAACACACCTTATCTGTCTCATTTATAAACACTCATTAGTCTATTATAATTATTTATTCATTATATTATCTACTATTATCTAATAATTATAAACTATTTAAACTTAGTAAAAAAGTGAGAAATCATCCCACCGTATCCTAAGTACACCCAAAAACCGCTTTTTCTCCCATATAATTCAAGAAATTAATTTAAATACAAGGGTTTCTCCAGAAAATTGTTTTATGGTATGATGAGTAAATTGCTTACCTATCCTATTACATTTTCATTCATCAAGAAAAGAGGTATTTATGCAAGACACTAGATTATCTAAGCAACATTGGTTTCTTATTTTCACACTTACCTTATTAACATTTGTTCTCGGGACAAGCGAGTTTGTGATCGTTGGGATCTTAACGGATATTTCCTCGAACCTTCATATAACCAATGCAAAGGCAGGTACGCTCGTTTCTGCATTTGCCATTACGTTTGCCATTGCTACACCGATCGTGATGTCGGCCACAAGCCATTTTCCAAAGCGGAAGTGGATGTTGTTTTTAATCGGAGCATTTATCGTCTTAAATGCTTTGAGCATCATTTCGACAAGTTACCTTATGCTCCTTGCCATTCGGATGGTAACAGCGATTGTAACAGGAGTATTAATTTCTCTTGCCATGATTGTGGCTAGTGAAACCATACCAATCGCCAAACGCAGTATTGCCATATCTTTCGTTTTCGGTGGATTTACATTAGCAAACGTGGTTGGAGTTCCCATCGGTACGGTTATCGCAGAATGGTACACCTGGCATGCCACTTTTATGTTAACAACAGTTCTGGGTGGTGTGGCATTTGTGGCCTCCTTCTTCAACTTGCCAAGTAAGCTCAGCCAATATCGCAGCTCGATGCGGGATCAATTCTCTTTGTTGACACACCCAAGAATTTTAATGGCATTCTTTATTCCATCTCTTGGTTTCGGAGGAACGTACGCGGTATTTACGTATCTTGTGCCGATTTTAAAGCAGATGGATGCACCAAGTAGTTCCATCAGTTTGATCTTGTTTGGTTACGGATTTATTTCTATTTTTAGCAACATCCTTGCTGGTAAAATTGCCAGCCACAATGCAATTGGCCGTTTGCGGTTTGTTTTTCTCATACAAGCATTTGTTCTGATTGCTCTTTATTGGACGACCGATAACTTTATCTTTGGTTTGGTAAACATCGGCTTGATGTCATTAATGGCCATTCTTTTAACAACATCTACCCAGCTTTATTTGATTGACCTTGCCAGTATTTATCAACCAAAGGCAACAGGACTCGCCGCTTCCTTGATGCCTGTCGCAAGCAATGTCGGTATTGCCCTTGGTTCTGCATTAGGCGGAATTGTCTACCATGAAGGCACTTTAATCAATGTGACACTTGTCGGTGGGGTGGTTGCAATTTTTGCGAGTTTGCTCACTTTCTTCAGTCATCGCTTGGACCAACAACAGAAGAAACTGGCTTAAAGAGTTTGTTGCAAAAAACAGCGGTGCCCTTTAAAGCACCGCTGTTACTGTATTTATTATTAATCTTTTGAAAAATTATTTCTGTTACTGCATGACCTTCCAGAATTCCCCCGCTACTGCTTCGTAACCTGGTAGACTTAGATGGATGTTTTGCGGATTTGGAATATAATCTGCAAAATGACTACCATTTATCGCTTGAACGGTTGGAACAAATGTATCCCCATGCTGAACCGCCTGAACTTGAATTTGAGCATTAAAACCCTGAACTAATTGATTTATCAGCTCTTTTTGTTGTGGATCAGTTATATATGGAAATGGGTTGTAATAGCCCATTACATATACCTTAACATTGGGATTAAGTTGATCAATGGTACCAAGAATAGTACTGATTTTACCAGCAATGACCGGAATCTCATTTATTGCTGCCAGTGGATCCTTTTGTACCACCGGAAGCAAATCATTTGCCCCAATATCAATGGTAAGATGAGTGGCGCTTTTAATTTCTTGTTGAACTGCGTCCTTCTCTAAATCTGTTATGATATTATCCGTTTTATATCCTGAAACACCTAGGTTTACAAATTTGAGCAGTTGATACGATTTTGTAAAATCCTTGGCAATGTAATTTGGATAACCCCAGTCTGGGTCTACTCCATTTACCACAGGTCTGTCTTGCCCTTGTGGAGTCATTCCTGCTGCTAACGAATCCCCTAAAGCAAGATAATTGATCTGAATCCATGCCCCGTCTGAACCTAGTTTATAACCTTGGATGACCGTATCGGCAGCCATTTGACCCTCTTGTTGGAAGAAATACCATTTTCCTTCGATTTCCTTCCAGCCAACAACCATATCTCCGCTATCCGAAAGGTAATATTTCTTTCCTGATACTTCGAGCCAGCCTGTTTCCATTACTCCCGAATGATTAAAGTAATACCATTTATTTTTAATTAAAGCCCACCCTGTACGCATTTCACCGTTAGACTGGAGGTAATACCACTCACCGCCTAATAGCAGCCAGCCGGTTTTCATTTCACCTGTAGATTGAAGGTAATACTGTTTATTATTCGTTTTGAGCCAACCGGTTTTCATCGCTCCGGATTGATCAAGGAAATACCAGGCCTTACCATTAAATAGCCAGCCAGTCTTCATGGAGCCATCTTTATTTAAGTAGTACCATTTGTTCCCTGTCTTTAACCAGCCCGTTTTCATTACACCTGCTGAATCGAGGTAATACCATTGCCCTTTATACTGAACCCAGCCAGTGACTTTTCCATTTGTTGTGTAATAATACCATTTTCCATTCGATAATACCCAACCCTGTGGTTGAAATTCATTCCAAACCATACTTGATATTTTACTAATAGTATCGATTCCATATGAGAGGGATGGATTATTCGCTGTCAGAACAGCAATAACATAATTTTTTCCTTGACCATTAATGTATCCCACACTATTGACATTTTTTCCAGTAGTGACCCAGCCATTTTTTAACGCCACACTAACCCCTGATGGAATTCCGTAGCTTGTTCCCCACCGTTGGTCTGATACTACGTTCCGCATAAGATTTAGGCCATATGCTCTTTGGGAATCAGTTAATAAGGCATTGGGATAGGCAAAATATTTCATTATGGTAAGTTGGTCCGAAACAGTAGTAGTGGTTCGTCCCCACCAACCGCCAGTACCTGCAATGGTACTTGTCATCCCTATTTTTTGAAAAAAGGGCTGGACTTTTGTTTCGCTTCCAAGCTGTCGCCACAGCGTACTTGCCGCGCTGTTATCACTATTTTCTATCATTCTAGTTAATAATGAATTCACATTACTAGTAATAGGGATTTTTTGATACAGTACGTCTGCCATAATTGAAATTTTCACAACACTTTGAGTATTGTAGGTTTTTGACGGATTGTATGTATAGGTTTTTCCTGTGTTTGCATCGTAAACGCCAACAGAAACGGTGCCACTTCTTGAAGAAATATAATTGGTAACATCAGATCCTAATACCGTGGATGCCTTTACAGGAGCTTTTCCATACATTAGCATGGCCATTCCTACCAAGGCACATGCAACTAGTTTCTTATAAGCTTTCATTTCATTATCCTTCCCTGCTAATCTATGAATCTTATTATATAATACTGCACCTTTATTCATATGAATAGTAATTACTACACTCATACAAATAACCCGTCTCTTAATTTAGAGACAGGTTGTTTTTTTACTTGGTTTTAATTGTTCAATCCCATGAAGCCGATAAAAGATAAGATCCATAGCAATGGAATTAAATTAATGATGATTGAAAATCGTTTCTTCTTTACACGGAATACCCAGGCTAAGATGGAACAGATGATTACAGCAACCGGATATAAGGTAATGGTGAGAACAAAAGAGCCGTTAGCTAGATTCACCCCACTGTCGAAGCTCATGAATGACAATCCCCAAATGACGAACCAGGGAATCAAAGAAAGTGCAAATAGGAGTTGGCTAATAATTAGATATAGTTTCATATATTCCTCCACTAGTAAATGGCTAACCCTTAAAATGTTAACAGAATATTCATATTCCTTAAATCGTATCTCGATAATTTTTTGTAAAATTATTATTGAGAATATGAAAGGAAGTGTCATATGATACTTAAAAATTTATATGAATCGGATGAATTATTGGCTTTGCGGTCCTTAAACACGCGAATGGAGTTAACTAATCAAGAAAAATTACGCTATTTAAACCTTGAAAAAGGTTTTGAAGGGGAAAAGAAGTTTGACTTAATGGCAGAATGCATTAAAGAAGAAAGATATATTATCAATGACTTGCTGCTTAAAGTTAGTAACTCTTATTTTCAAATTGATAAATTAATTATTTCACAGGGAGTTATCCACCTGTTGGATATTAAATATTTTCAAGGGGATTTTTACATAGAAGAAGGTAAATTCATTGCAATGAAGACCGAACGAGAATATAAAAATCCTTTCGACCAATTAAAAAGGAGTTCTCTTCTATTCCGCCAATTGCTCCAAAGCCTCAAGCTAAACTTCCTTGTTGAACCCCAGGTTATCTTTATCAACCCTGAATTCACCTTATACCAAGCCCCCATGGACCTACCTGCTATCTTTCCAACCCAAGTAGATAAATTCTTAAAAAATATAGATAACATACCGTCAAAGTTAAATGATGGGCACAAGAAATTAGCCCAACAATTACTTTCTTTGCATCAAACTAAGAATCCACATACTGTTCTCCCGGAGTATACCTATGAACAGCAGCAAAAAGGGATGTATTGTTGTTTTTGTCATTCCTTTCAGCTTTCTAAATCATACAATGAACTTGTATGCGGAAAGTGTGGCGGACGTGAAAAGATCGAACTAGCTATTTTGAGGAATGTAAAGGAGTTTCAGCTGCTATTTCCAGAACGAAAGGTTACTACCCAAAGCATCTATGAGTGGTGCAATGGAGAATTAAGTAGACGGACTTTTAGTAGAGTTTTGAAGAAGCACCTAACGGTTGTTGGAAGTACAAGTGATACCTATTATAAATAAATGACCTATGACTATTGATTTATTAATACTTAATTAATGTTTTCGGGTCCTTCCTGGAATGAGGCTAGTTGGATTTTTGACAAGGTTTTGGTTTTTTCCTCATGCACTGTCAGAAGTTGCCTTCCGTTCTGACAGTGTTTCTATTTTTTCCGCTTACTCTGTCCGAAGTTGACCTGCCTTCTGACAGTGTTTCTATTTTTTTCGCTTACTCTGTCCGAAGTTGACCTGCCTTCTGACAGTGTTTCTATTTTTTTCGCTTACTCTGTCAAAAGTTTCCTTTCCTTCTGACAGTGTTTTGATTTTTCCCCCTACTCTGTCCGAAGTTGACCTGCCTTCTGACAGTGTTTTGATTTTTCCCCCTACTCTGTCCGAAGTTGACCTGCCTTCTGACAGTGTTTTGATTTTTTCCACCTACTCTGTCCGAACTTGCCTTCTCTTCTGACAGTGTTTATATTTTTAACGCATACTCTGTCCGAAGTTTCCTTCCCTTCTGACAATGTTTCGCTCTTTCCGCTTACTGGTGTCCGAACTTGCTTTGTCTTCTGACAATGTTTCACTCTTTTTCGCCTGCCCTGTCCGAAGTTGCCTTGCCTTCAACGCTTCTTCGAGCTTGTGCTGTGCAATGATCATTTCTGCTACTCCTTTGAAAGTTCCCCTTCCGCTTACCTCTTAAATTTGTCCAATTTCCAAAAAACTAAGACAAGCACACAAGATTTTCAAACAAAATCCCCATATCATAATGAAAAGGAACATGGAGGGAATGATTCGACTTTGACTATCGAAGGAAAGCACATAATCATTGATGGATTTAAGTGTGATTCTTTACATTTGAATAACATTGCCTTTTTAGAAAACCTCTGCAAAAAGGCAGCGTTAGATGCAGGAATGGAGATTTTACACTCTTACTTTCATCAATTTCAGCCACAGGGTGTAACGGGTGTCCTCGTTTTATCCACTTCTCATTTATCCATTCATACCTGGCCTGAAGAGAGGTATGCGTCATTAGATATTTATACATGTGGAGATTCTGACCTAACTGCCCCTGTAAATTTACTTTTAAAAGAATTGTCTGCACAAAAAGCAATGGTCTACTCCATTAACCGGGGTATGTCTCAACCTCAATTAATCTACTGTAACGAATTCACCGCTACTGACGATTCTAAAGGAGAGAACCAAGTATGAACAGAATGTATCGACCGACTAACGCCTGGTTATCGCCAGCATTTACACATACAAATAAACCCACACAACAGCAACCGCAACAGCAGCAGCAAAAAGACACTACAAATGAAATCGCTGATCTGTGGGACCACATTGCATTAAAAACGTTACAACAAGGGAAACACAAAAATCTATTAAAGGTAAAAAGTGACTTCCAAGACATTCAAATTGTCGAAGCCCGTGATATTAGGATGTATTTAAATAATCAGTTGCAATTCAGCACATTAGATGAACGAATTTACCATGAAGCGTTGGTTCATCCGGTCTTTAGTCTTACACGTTCGAGGAAGCGAGTACTTATTGTAGGCGGCGGTGATGGGTTAGCAGTAAGGGAAGTGCTTAAATATAAAGACGTCAAACATATAGACCTTGTGGATTTGGATCCTGAGGTACTTAAGGCTGCCAAACATAATTCAAGTTTAGCAGCTATTAACGAGCACTCTCTTCATGATCCACGTGTAAAGCTTCATCCGATGGACGCTGTTAAGTTTCTAGCTGACAACCCAACACCCTACAATATTATTATTGTAGATTTTCCTGACCCAACAGACCAAATCATCAGCGATCTTTACACCACTGAATTCTATTCGATGTTAAAACGTTCTTTGACGAATGATGGAGTGTTCGTTTGTCAATCCAACTCTCCCGAGGATACCCCTATTGTTTTTTGGAGTATAGGAAAAACAATAGAAGCTGCGGGATTTCGTACACTTAGTTATCATACGATAGTTCCGTCTTTTGGAGATTGGGGATTTCATATTGGATCGCCAAAGTCCATCACGTGGTCAGGAAATCGTGTGGAAGTACCGCACCAAACGTTACCCTCTCAATTAAAAGATATGTCCTATTTCCCATACGCCATGTTAGCAGGTAAAAGTAAGGCAATCGTAAATACCAAGAAGAACTCTAACTTGCATAATATCTTTAAGAAAGAAGTTCTATACTTGGATTAATGCCGGAATGGACTTTCCATCCCAACCCTATTTAATACATTATCAAGGTGGTTAAGTATGCGAACCAGAAACATAAAACCAGATGCTTATGGATCATTATATAAACAGGATGGGGCCATTCTTCCTGTTGTTTCCGGAGACCTTGTGGATTTTGATATTTCAGGACCGTCCCAAAATACGAGACCCGATGTGGCTGCGAATCGAATTAGTATATTCAAATCAGGTGTCTATCAAATAACAGCAGATGTATCCGTTTTGTTAAAAGAAGGCCAAACTGTTTTATTTAATATTAATCTCTGTCCTAATGGGACCCTTCCACTAATAGGTTCCTATTTTGACGCCATCGATATAAGCACGATTACAGGAAAAACCGTCCAAGCCTACTTAAATGTAGGAGACCAAGTTGGAATATATATGGCTGATACTTTTGCTCCTGTCGGAAGACCCAGATATAATAGGGCTTCACTAACGGTACATTTGCTAGACTCCTAATAGCGCAGTTATACAATAATTTATTTGCGTAACATAACAAAATGCCCTGAACAGAAGAAGCAGGGCATTTTGTTTCATTAAAAGTAAAAATGTAATCAGTTATCTATTTTTTAGCTGCTCCGTATTTAATACAGTGACATTCACATTGATTTTATTGATTGTATCCGGTTCAAGAGGGATTACCCCATTTTGTGCAATTTTCTTCCATTCTTTATTCTTTTGTTTATAAAGGACATCGGATAGCTCATATATATCGATATGGTCCGCTAAACCTTTTTTATAGGTTTCTTCTATTTGCTTCCGTATTTCCTTTTCAGCCAATTTCTTTAATTCTTTACTCGTTTTTTGTTTCAAAATTTCCGTTGTTTTAAAATCCGCTTTTACATCAATTGTGAACTTTACTTTGTTATTGAGCATGACGGGAGAAATTTTAGATTTAATATTGATCGTTGGACCTACTACAATCGTTTTATTCTCTTCTTTAATACTTAACTTCGTTCTCTTTATCTTTCTTGTCATCCACCTATCGCCAAGCAAATCATTGCGTGAAAGAAAACCTACATATTTTTTCCCATTTAAAAATCCACTGCCATTAATGTAAACAACAGGATGTTCTTTCCTATTCTCTTCCCATGTCTTTTTTGCCACACTTAAGTAGGGGATATGCGTTGTAAAGGCCGGTTCAGATAACTTTCTATCTAGTTCAAACAATTGTATTGGTTTAATACTGGAGCTTTGCTTATAGATGTCATCTGGATTACTGAGTTGTGAATATAAAACTGTGATATTCAGAATCGGTTTAGCTGTAAAAACTTCTTCAACAGGATCTCTTGTTCCGAAGGTCCAAAGGATATTTCTTATCTGGTAATAACGCTTTAAGAAATCATTTACATGAATAATTTTTCCACCTTTTAATATGTTTTCGGTATAAACTATAGCGGTTATATGTTCCCATGAGTATCGCTGCTGTGCGGTAGTATATAAATCAAAAGCAGCGTCATTGATGGTTTCACCTGTACCTTTTACTGTTGCAATCGTTTGAGGCTGTCTGCTAGCGCCCCCCTCTTGTTTAGCCAGGTTATTAAAGTCAATCACCTGTCCATATAGCAAGTACTCCCCATCTTTATAATCAACAGCAAGTGCATGAATATATAATTGTTGTTCCACTTCTTTTATATCCCAACAACCTGATAGGATCATAACGACAAATAGGATTAAACAGCAATTTCTCATTTATGAATCTCCTTGCCTTGTTGGGTCAGTGGGATTCAGTGAAGCAGGTCTTCTTTTAAGAAAATTCCACGGTAATTGAAAATGGCCAGACAGTAATTCCTTAAACCTAATAGGAGATAATGGTGTGAGATAAGGAACTCCAAACGAACGTAAATTAACAAGATAGGTCAAAAAGAAAAACACGGACAGTAAATAGCCTAATAACCCTAGAATTGATGAGGTTAAGATGATGACGATTCTTATGATGGATATGATCCCGTTTAATTCCTGATTCCCAATCGTATAGGTAGCTACTATTGATATCGCAATTACCACTAAAACGGTTGGTGCGGTTAATCCTGCACTAATTGCTGCTTGCCCTATGATTAACCCCCCGACTACTGATAGAGTTTGTCCAAAGGGGGTGGGCATTCTAAGTCCCGCTTCTTTAAAAAGTTCGAAGAGTAACGCCATAATCATTACTTCTATTGGTACAGGTAAGGGTACTCCTTGTCGATTAAGTAGGATGGTTGCTAATAAACTATAAGGTAATTGGTCCGTATGATAAGACATGAGCGCTAACCAAAAACCTGGTAAAAATAAGGAGATAATTAGAGATAAATAGCGGATGACTAGTCCGAATGAGCCTAATAGGAATGGACTGTGGGCATCCTCAGGTGATTTCAATAAAAATGACAGTGTTGCTGGGCCGATGATCGCAGTTGGCAATCCATCAATGAGGATGGCAAATCTTCCATGTAATAGCGCATCTACAACAAAGTCGGGTCTTCCCGTATACATAAACATTGGAAATAATTTTTTGTTTCCATTAATCAGTTCAGTTAGTTGATCGGTAGAAATAATCCCATCGTAGTTTATAGAATTGATTTTGTCTTTTATAGTCGATATTAAATTTGGATCTGCAATGTCCGATATATAGAGTAAGCCTATTCTTGTATTTGAGCGTTCTCCTACCACGATTTGCTCATATTTAAAGGTGTTTGACTTCAATCTTTTTCGAATTAAGGCAATATTAATTGATAATGTCTCAATGAACCCTTCTTTTGGTCCTTTAATGGATACTTCTGTGTTCGGCTCCTCAATGGATCTTTTTGGTATGTTACAAAAATTCATTAGAAAGAAGGTGTGTAATTCTTCTATGAAAAAAATAAGATTGCCACTAAAAACCTCAAACATAATACTACTTTCGATATTGGTAGGATCCATTTTCTTTATAGGAAATTCTAAAATCTCATCTAATGAATCAGAATGGATGTCATTATTTTTTAAGGCATAAATCAGGTGAGGAATAATAGTTTCCACTGCTTTTTCGAAGTTACATAATTCTTCACAATAGATGATTGATAAGTGAAAATTATTTTTACCTACTATATGTTTATTCTGAATGTGAACATCACTGCACTGATCAAAAAGGTTACGAAGTGTGTCCAACATATTTTCAGGAGGATCCTTACTTTCGATTGAAGTAGAGTGACTTTTTTGATTTGATAATAATTCCTTACGCTTCATCAATGACCTTTTCACCTCTTTTTCGATTAAATAAGGAGATGGAGAATAGAAAAATCGAAATACCAAATATGAACCAAAATGAAGCTGGCAATATCCAATCCTTAAGTAATTGGAAGTAAACAATATCACTTATTGGCATAAGTACAACAATCGCAAGTAGTGCATACAGACCGATTAGAAAATACACTCTCCTTTTTTCCTTTTCTACATTCAAGAGATTAGGAATCAAGAAGGTGAAAAAAGAAATTCGTATGTAGGCTCCCGATAACCATTGGTAAAAGGCGAGAAAGTCTAAATGTTCAATGTAAACCCCTAATGAAACTAAGCGCCATTCTTCAAATGCTGGAAATCGTTGACTTTTAGTGTTAAAAGGCCCAAATTCTGCGATGGCTCCAGTTAATGGCCCAATAATTAAACCCAGTAAGGCAAGGCATAAAAGGATCAGGTATTTATAATGGAGTCTCTGATTTAAGTGTTGCTGCACGAACAAGATGGTGACTATTTCGGTTAATCCCGCTAGAACACTAATCAAACCTTTCCAAATGGGGGTATATCCATTTTCTAAGTACGGCTTTAACAGGGAATAATCCTTGTTTTCCAAATTTGCCGTCATTACAAAAAAGCCGAAGATAACAATGGCCGGCAATAAGATGCCTGATATCAAGCCAATCGATCTGATACCCTTGTAGCTGTTATAAAAGCAGACTAATAAGATGGTTGTGATGACCACGATTTTTGGTGTTAATTCTAAGTAGAATGTATTAATAAAACTAAAGGTATCTAGTAAGGTGATAACAGCCAATACAAATACATAGATACATAAAGATAAAATCAGGATATAGGAAACAATGGTTCCCACTCTTTCTTTTAACCAGATGAATAGGTGTTTACCAGCTAATTTTTTGTATATGAAAAAGATGATTGCAGACCAGGCTAGGAAGGGGACACCGGCTACTAGAACAGTAATCCAAGCATCGCGTCCAGACTTATCTAGAAGAACTGGGATGACCATCACATGATTCATTAGTCCAGTGCTTATCATAATAATAAAGAATAACTGTAAGACCGTAATCTTTTGATTTACCATTCCATCCTCCCTCCGTTCTATGATATGTTTTCCAAAATCTGAGTAAATATTTAGGATAGTGGATAGCTTGAATCGCAAAAGAAGATAAAACAAAAAAGACCTATCTCATTTACGTAAGATAGGTCAACAACAGCTAATTATTAAAATTCCGTATCTATAGATACTCTATTCAATTTAATTTCGCTCTTAGTCGTAGATCGCATATTAAAAAGAAGAAACAATACCCCACCTAGAATTTGAATTATATACGATGGTATAAGAGTTAAAAGCACTCCTGAGATTACTAGAGCCACTGGAAGCATGGTCTTTCCAATACTAATGCCAATGCTTAGTACTCGGCCCCTATATTTATCTGGAATCTCATTTTGCATGATATATGAAAAAGGTATGTCAATTAGAGCCACGATCGCACCAATAAAAAACATGACAATACTGTAAAAAATGACGAAAAAAAGTAAAGTAAATGGCCATTTTTCTAAAATGACTGGTAGTCCTGTGATGATTATTAAAATCGATAATGAAACACTCAAATATCGTATGAGCGAGGAATAAGGAATCTTCTTTGTAAGTTTTTTTACCATTAGAGCTCCTACAATCATTCCTACTGGAAAAGAGCCTTGAATAATACCGAAATTCCCTGTTCCAAGTTTCAGTACCGTATTTACGATATAGGGAATTGGAACCGTCACAGTAAAGCCAAGAAAGAAATTTAAAGAAATTAAAAGGACAAACAAATTCATGATGTTCTTTCTTTCCAATACATAATAAAACCCTTCCTTTATTTCCTTAAAAAAATTTATCTCCATTCTTGGTTCTTTTGGCGGTTCAACATTGGATTGTTGTTGGAACTGTTTGAAATTAATTAACATCATCGATATTCCAGATAAGATGAAGGTGATCCCATTAAAGATAAGAAAAGATCTAATATCAAAAATGGCAAAGACTACTCCTCCTAAAATCGGTCCCATTATGGAGGATACTGAATCAATGATTTTACTAATGGAATTGATATTCATCAGCATACTTTTAGATACAATATTTGGCTTTGCCGATTCCATTCCAACTCCAAAAAAAGTGCTAAACACTGTCATCAGGATGGTCGTAACATAAATGAGCCAAAGTTTAAATCCAACTATTCCACTTAAGATAAAAACCACAACTAACAACACTCCGTTTAACAAATCCATTGATACGATTAATTTTTTCTTGTTAAATTTATCAGCAATAACTCCTGCAAAAGGATTGATTATAATCATCGGAATGATCCCCAAAATGAGGGTAGTTGCAAAACTGAGCGACGAACCCGTCAATTTCAACACATAGAGTCCTAACGCAAATTGATAAATCGCTGTACCAAATATTGATATGGTCTTCCCTGTAGAATAGAGAAATACATTTTTTATTTCTGTTCGGTTCCTTCCTCCATTAACACTGAACGGTAAAATAATCATCAAGTATCTGCCTCCATTACCTTTTATAAATAAAGTGTAAGTGGTGGAGTGAACCCTACATCAATAGCCTTTATGAAGGAAATTTTATAAAAAAAGTAAAAAAGATAGGGTTAACCCTACCTTTTGCCGAAAAATGAATAACTAAATATTTCTTCTCCTTGGACAAAAAAATCTTCGTACTTTCCTCCTTTCTCGATGGATTCAGAAGTCCGCTCCTCAATGGGGATATACCCTAGCTTCCTAATATTTTGCTTAATTTTACTGTCTGTAAAATTGTCACGATAGTTGGCTTCAATTTTACTTTTATGGCTGAAATTTTTAAAAGCTAAATAGGACCCCAATAAATATCCATCTAATTTAATTAGAGAATCCACTTCACGAAGTAAAAACGCTTCATGTTCAAAACTGTAATTGCTAGTGCCTGAATGATCGATAACGATATCAACCGTTTGTTTGGATATTGGTATGTCTAGAAAGTCTCCGCAAATAAAAAGTAAATTTCGTTTAGAACCGGTTCTTTCTAGTAAGCTTTTTAGAAACTGGTGCCTCTCTAGATTGTGATCAACAGCAATGTACAGGCAATCATCCGGTAATTCTTGATACATATTCCGTAGAAAAAAACCGAATCCAGACCCTAATTCGAGTATAACTTTTTTGTGTAAATCAATTTGACCAAGTTTCCTTTTTGACCAGTGCAGCCCTTTGTTCATATTTTCTAAATAAAGCGGATCCGTTTCCTGAATATACTCTGGAATATTATTTAAATGCGAAACTTGATCGTTTGAGACGATTGTTTGACCTGTTTGACCTACTCTTAAGATTCCCGATTCAATAAGGTACACTTGGTCACAGTGACAGGTCAGTTTGCCTTCATCAATCTGATTGTTCCTGATGATCCCGTCCTGAAGAGTGAGCGACTTAGCACATTTATTACATCTGAAAATGTCGAGTAGGCTTAAATCAATCCCTATCGTATGGCATGACTCTGAAGAAGGAGTGGTTAACTGGTCTAATTTTTGTTGAAGCCTATCTTGCATGTCTTTTAAACTCTTTATTTCATATTCTAGCTTCTCATGTTTATCCATGAATAGAGATTGATAAAAGGCATCTCTTTCATAATCGGTAAACTTCCCAAGGTTCTTATAGTGAAAAATCATCTTAATTTCGTTTAACTGAAAGCCCATCCCTTTTAATTCTAGAATAAGCTCCAAGTCATTTTGACAGTTCTCATCAAAATAATAATGTCCTCCTTGCTTTTCAGGCACGATTAACCCCAAATCCATATAGTGTCTAATCGCATCTATACTTATTTCATTCACTTTTCCGAACTGTCCGATTCTCATGTTTCATCACCATGACTTATTTATTTTTATATATGACTAGTTCTGCACTTAAATGAAAAATACCTACAAAATATTAACTTTTTCTGAAATACGGAATCCTTTTAACAGCTAGGCTCTAATCAAAAGAACTAGTGCCTCTTCCTTCTCCAAAACATTCCATTTGCTTTTCAGTGCCTTCAGAAAATACAATTCTATTATAGATAATAGCTTTAATGAAGGAGCATTCCATGTACGTTCATCGTGACTTTCCTGACTTTTCGTGGTCGAATTCAAGGCATAAGACCTTTTTAGAGTGTGCGCGAAAGTATTATCATCAATATTATGAATCTCATAATGGCTGGCTGTATGAGTCCCCAGAAGAAAACAAGGCAGCGTATCGTTTGAAAAATATTAAAAATATCCCTATCCTTTTGGGGGATGAAATCCATAAAGTCATTGATCGGCAGTTGAAGAACTTCCTAAATGACAAAGGTTTATTAACTGAAAATGAGCTGATGGGGATGGTTACGCAGAATCTTAACAGGGCCTATCTTGATTCCACTAAGTATCGTCAGCATTGGTTTCAGAAGCCAAAGCGGCACCAAATGCTCCATGAAATATATTATGGAGAGGGCCTTAGCCCGGAGGAAATTAGTGCTGCCAAAATCAAGCTAGAGTTGTGCGTGAAAAATTTCTTCACGAGTAAAACCTATCAAGATATCCTAACAAAGGTAGAAATGCATGTATTACATTCCGAGGATTTTCAAACGTTTGAAGTCAATGGTGTGGATGTATTCGTGGTGTTGGACTTTGTGTACAAAGATGTGAGTCAGGAGAAATGGATTGTGGTCGATTGGAAGACGGGGAAAGAGTCAGAGGATGATAGGAAACAGCTGGCGTTTTATGCCCTCTTCCTTTCAAGAGAACACAAAATACCAGTCGAAGATATTGTATTGCGTAATGAATATTTGTTATCCGGTAAGTGCCAGGAGTATCAATTGACTCCGTTTGAAATCGAGTCGGCTCAACAGCTGATGCATGATAGCATCTATCATATGTTGAACTACTTAGAGGATCCTGTTAAGAATAAGCCGCTTGGTAAAGAGCAGTTTGAGATGAAGCAATCTAAAAGATGCTATAGCTGTAATTTTAGAGAGAAATGTGAAAAAGTCCACCTAAAATAACCTTTTGGTGGACTTTTAACTTATACGAACTAACACTGCTCAAGAATCCCCGTCTCAAGTTATCTTGTACACGGATAAATTTACTCAATTATAAAATTTTATATACTATTGCCTGATATGGTCTCATATTCAGTTCTTCAGAAGAATCTGATTGATCCTTATAATTGGTGATAATAATTTTCTTTTCTAAGACAGAAACGAATTCCGGCAGTTTCACTTCTACTTGCTGTTCCGAGATATTCAATACTACCAGCCACCTCTCCTTATCCCATTCACGAATGAAAGAATAGATTTGCTCATGGTCCTCTAAGATTTCTTGAAAATCACCATATACCATTACTTCATTTTCTTTTCTAAGCTGGATCAGCTTTTTGTAAAAATAAAAAACAGAATCAGGGTCAGCAAGTGCTTGAGCTATGTTTATTTCCTTATAATTCGGATTTACTTTTATCCATGGTGTACCTTCAGTAAAACCACCATTTACCGAATCATCCCATTGGACAGGTGTACGCGAATTATCACGTGAAAGATGAAGCAAACTCTCAAACACTTCCTCAGGGTCCCGCCCTTTCCCCACTTCCTCTTTATATTTATTCTTCATGGCAATATCATGATAATCTTCTATGGAGTTAAATCGGACCCCAGTCATACCAATTTCTTCTCCCTGGTAAATGTAGGGCATTCCAGGCAGCGTGTGTAACAGGACAGCAAAACACTTAGCTGACTCTACTCTATAGATATTATCATTTCCAAACCGTGTTACTAAGCGTGTGTGGTCATGATTATTTAAAAATTGTGAGTTTTCCATCCTTTGCCCCACATTCCCTTATACCAACGTCTTTGGATTTCTTTAAACCGCTGCATATCCCAATGAGACATATAATCGCAGACTTCAAAATGGAATAAGGTGTGAAGTTCACGTCGATCTTCGCCTACATACAAAAGACCATCCTCAGGGGTAACAAAAGGGATTTCACCAACCGTAAAAATATCATAATGTTGCAATACTACCTCATGCATTTCCTTAAGATATTCATGAATGCCAGGGTTATTGCCTAAGTAAGAAATATCCTCCGGGTTTTCCGCATTAGGGAATCCTGTTTGTTTGGCAAGGAGGTTAATAACATCCATTCGAAATCCATCAATACCTTTATCCAGCCAAAACTTCATGAATGAATACACTTCTTTACGAACCATTGGGTTCTCCCAATTCAAATCTGGCTGTTGAACAGCAAAAGAGTGAAAATAATACTCTCCTGTCTTTTCGTCAAATTCCCATGTAGACGGGGTAAAGTAAGAACGCCAATTATTTGGTTCCTTTCGCCAAATATAGTAATCTCTTTTTGGATTATCTATGGACGACCGTGATTCTTTAAACCATGGATGTTGATCTGAAGTATGGTTCACGACTAGATCCATGATTAGTTTCATCCCTCTGTTATGCACTTCCTGAAGAAGTCGATCAAAGGTTTCCATCGATCCAGCTTTCGACATGACAGACTGATAATCAGATATATCATACCCGTTATCAACATCCGGGGAATCATAACAAGGATTTAGCCAAATCACATCTACACCCAAATGTTGAATATAGTCTAGCTTTTGGATCACACCTTCTAAATCCCCATAACCGTCCCCATCCGTATCGTAAAAACTTCTCCAATATACCTGATAAACCACCGATTCTTTCCACCAGGTTTTTTTCATTTCTTTCATTCCTTTACTTTTTTATAATTGAAACTATTCCTTCTTAAACCCGAGCGAGGTATTGGCTGGCAGTATAATTGACAGCAAAACCGGTAGTATTTTGAAGAGTGTCTACGGCAAACAGATTCTGTTTCTCTTTATTGCGGAATACTTTTAATGAGAGAAAGCCGGCTCCAATATGTATATTTTCAACTAATAGTTCATCTATAAGATCCGGTAACACTGGAGCTAAGGTAATTTCCTTTTCTAATGCATTTGGGGTAATCCCAAGCATTGCTTGTAATAATACAATGGAGGTTCCTGCTGACCACGCTTGCGGTGAACAAGTTGAAGGATATGGAACAGGGGATCCCAACTCTGATTCATTCCCGCAAAAAAGTTCAGGTAACCGCTGATATTCAAATGACTTAGAAGCCTCTAATAAGCCGGTAATCACCATGCTGGATTCAGCCTGATAGCCTAAGCGGCTTAATCCCAGCAGAATCATCGCATTATCATGCGGCCATATGCTTCCATTATGATAGCTCATTGGATAATAACCAGTTGCTTCCGTACTCATCGTCCGGATACCGTATCCGCTAAACATATCGCTTGAAAGTAATCTCCCCGTAATTTTATCTGTTCGAAAAGAACTTGGAAGACCAGAAAACAAAAGATGACCCGGATTAGATGTTACGGATTTTACCTGTTGTTGAGCTCTATCTAAGGCAATGGCGTAATATTGCTCTTCTTCCATCCAGAAGGCATTCTCAAATGCACTTTTTAATTCCTCTGCTTCTCGTGCTAATTTTTCCGCTAGGCTTTCTTCACCCAATAAACTAAAAATAGGTGAAAGACCATTTTTGGCTTGATATACATACCCTTGAACTTCTGCTAAGGCAATCGGTGACTTCGCATATTCACCTGTTTGATGAACAACAGAATTGCTTGAATCCTTCCAACCCTGATTAGGGAAGCCCTTCTCCGCCTCTTGATGGTAAGTTAAGAAGCCAGACTCTTTCATCACATCATCCATACATTCCAAGGCAAGTAAAATGTTTGGCATTAATTCCTTAATAAGTGACAAGTCACCCGTCCAGCGGTAATATTCTCCCGCCAATACAAGGAATAATGGGGTAGCATCGACAGATCCATAATAAGGAGCAAAGGGTGACTGATTAGTATTCACGAGCTCCCCATATCTTATTTCATGCATGATTTTACCAGGCTGCTCATCCCTCCAAATGTCTGTACTAGATCCTTGATAGGCTGCTAATGTTCTCAAGGTACCTTTTACTTTTTCCGAATTTAGCGGAAGCATAAATAATGATGTAATAAGACTGTCCCGGCCAAAAGGAACCGCAAACCAAGGCAGTCCTGCTACTGGTGTTTCACCATAGCCAACATCCGTCATTAACATCCGTAAATCCTGGCTTCCACGCTGGTACAATTCGTTGAAAACAGGGGAGTTCGTCGTTACCTTTGTAGTTTCCTCGTACCATTTTTGATATGAACTTTCTAGCTGTAGATAGGCCTCTTCGTAGGACAGGACCGCGCCAGATGTCCCATCGATAATTGGAACGATGAAAAAGCATATACTCTCTTGTTCCTTTGGTTCCAAGGTGAACGAAAAATGAATATTTCCATCACTATCTATTTGTGCATCTTTTTTATTCCAATGAATTTCCGTCTCTCTTAGTACCTCGTCAGCCCCATGATATCGGATAGACCAAGCCTGCTCATCCACTTCTTTACTGAAAATTTCGCCTACATTCCCAGTACGGTACTTTCGGACAATAAACATATCCTGGAAATCCGCATCAAAAGCCATTGAGAAATCAAAGGTTGTGGTACGCGGGAAGAAATTAGTAAAGGAAAGCTTCTCGTACAGCACACCATCATAAATCAAACGGTCTCTTACAATCTCGATCGCACCGTCATCTTTTTTTTCCTTCATTAATCTGAAGGTTGCCACATAGCTTTTATCTGCTGATGATGAGAGCAGCGAAGGCTTTTCTCCATCAATATAAATTTCCATTCGGCTTAAAAAGCGGGTATCCTTCGTATATAAACCATGGCCACTTTCATTGCTTACTGTAATATCGCCGTTTTTATCGGTAAGGACAAAAAAGTCGCCTTCTTTGATCACTTGATAATCCATATTTTCTCTACCTCTTTATTAAAAAATTTTTTCGAATAGGGGAAAATTCAATTCATCGAAATTAACCTTTAATCCCAGAGTTTGATATACCTTCAATATATTGTCTTTGGAAGATAAAGAAAAAGATTAAAATCGGTAACGTGGATAGAACAACTCCAGCCATTATTAATGGTGTATTTTCAAAAGCCATATCTTTCACACTATTTAATCCAACCACTAATACATATTTTTCAGGGACATTCGCTAAGGTACTTGGAATAAGATAACTGTTCCATGTGCCCGCAAACGCAAGAATGGACATGGTAATCAGAGATGGCTTGGCTAATGGATAGACAATTTTCCAAAAAGCCCCCATTTTCGTTAAACCATCAATTCTAGCTGCCTCAATTAACTCGTTCGGCACACTTCTAAAAAACTGTCTAAGCATAAAGATATATAGGCTTTGGTATAAAAAGGGAACCGTTAACGCTAAAAAGGTGTTTAACCAGCCGATTTTTGCCATATTTACATATACAGGGATTAAAATCATATGATACGGAATCATCATCGTAGCAACGACAATCCATTCGATTGCCTTTTTTCCTTTGAAATTTAACTTTGCTAGAGCAAAGGCCGCCATTGGATTAATAATCAGGTTACCGATGATAACCACACCTGTCATGATGAACGTATTAAGCAGCCACTTGGGCACATTATAAGCATCGTTTGTAAAGAAGGTTTTGTAATTATCTATAGTCCAGCGTCCGACTCCGACCACTTTATTAACGTCTTCCATCTTCAAGAACGAAGTGTAGATTGTATATAAGAATGGCAAGATAAAAAAGAGTCCTAGTATGATAATGATCGTGTAATTACTCAGTTTAAAGAATCTAGCTCTTGACTCCAATGATGTCACTCCTTTTCATCCAGGAATTTTTTTTGCAGGAACGTAACAAACATAATAATGAAGAAGAATAAGATAACAGCTGCGGATCCGTATCCAATATTCATATAGCGAATACCATGCTGATAAAAGTAAGTAACAACCGTACTAGTTGCTCCTGCTGGCGATCCTAATGCACCATACCTCGAAATCGCTGCGATTTGGTCGTATATCTGGAATCCTAGAATAGTAGAAACGGAGACAACAAAAAAGGTGATAGGTTTTAATGATGGTACGGTAATGTACCGGAATTGATTCCATTTAGAAGCTCCGTCCATTTCACTTGCTTCATATAATTCTTTCGAAACCTCCTGAAGTGCAGACAAATACACAATCATACTAAATCCAGCCTGTTGGAAAATAAATAATATACAGACAAATAACAATGCATAATGTGTATCTGCGAACCAGGTGGTATTACCAAATCCAAAGATAGAGAAAAACTTTGTTACAAATGTTCCTTCTTTAAAAAGCATCATAAACACTGTTGTAATCGCAATTTGAGAAGTAATATACGGGATAAAGAAGACAGTCCTGAAAAGACCCTTTCCTTTAATTTTCTGATTCACAAGTAAAGCCATTAATAGTCCAAGAACCGTTTGTACTGGAACAGCTACAACAACAATCTTCAAAGAGTTTAAAACGGCTCGATAAAATTCAGGATCGTTTAAAATCTTAATATAATTTCCAAATCCGATAAATTTCGCCTCATTAAGAGCTGCAAAATTCACATCCTGAAAACTTCTGATAAAAGACTCAATAAACGGATAGAAAAACCACCATCCCCATAGCACTAAAAACGGCAGTGTGAACACCCATCCAACAAATTGATCTGAATCAGCTGCAGTGCGGAACCATGACTTTTTTATCTTTTCTTTGCTGTTTATATGTCCACTGATGTTTACTCCTACACTACTACTTGTATTGTTAGCCATCTTAATCCTCCTATAACTTTCAGTAACATCCTCTTGTATGGATGATAAAAGTATTCCCGATGCCAGTGTGGAATCGGGAACTCAATATGACTAAAATTGTTTTTGTATACTATCAAGTATTTCTTTAGCAGATTTATCATTACCGCCTAAAATAACATCCTCAAGCTGCTTAATCAATTCGTCATTGAATTTCTTAGTTTCCTTTGGATAACCGAAGTCTGTGCTATACTCAATCGCTTTTTGAACTTCCTTAAACTCGGGATTTTCTTCAAAGTATTGGGCAGACAAGCTAGGAATAGATGGGTTAACACCAGTCTTCATGAAATCTTTCTGAACGTTTTCGTTTGTTAAATAGTAAGCAGCCTGGAGTGCTTCTTTTTTATGCTTTGTATCTTTTAATACTACATATGCATCAGAAATCATCGTACTTGCATTTACAGTCCCTTTAGGAATAGGGATAACAGTATATTTCAAGTTAGGATTTGCATCTTTTAAATACCCTTTATACCAGTTACCGCCAGTTGTCATTGCTGCTTTACCGTTAGCGAATACTTCACCGTCCCAGCCATATCCTAGTGTTTTCGGCGTTACCGCTAAACCTTTTTTGTACAAATCCAAGACTTTTTGTAAGCCTTCAATATTTTCAGGAGAATTGATTGTTTTCCCATTACCCCAGTCACCGCCGTAACTTTTTGTTACGTTGGTAATATGTAATGGATGAAGATTCAATCCAAGTCCATAAACATCTTTTGTTTTAAGCTTTTTAGCAGCTGCCTCAACTTCATCCCATGTTTTTGGATATTCACCAAGTCCTGCATTCTTCCACATTTCTGTATTGATAAAGAACATAGCAGGCATCTGGTTAAATGGAAGACCGTATTGCTTTCCATCAACTTTCCAAATATCTGCTCCAGCCTGATTGTAACGCTTCATGTCTACCTTAGCTGATGCTGTTAAATCATCCAGTGGTGCAAATAAGCCTTTATTAATATACTCATACGCACCTTCGTTAGAGATTTTAATAAAATCAGGTGCTACTCCTGCTGCAATTTCACCAGGAAGGTTGTTCCAAAACTGTTCACTGCTTGGATACTGTTTTACTTTTAGCTCAATATTGGGATATTCTTTTGAAATATCCTTAGCAGCTTTTGTATATACTTTTAAATCCTCTGCTGCACCCCAAAATCCAAATGTTATAGTAGTTTTCCCACCGGATTTATTTCCGCTGCCGGAAGCAGTTTCACTTTTTCCACAGCCTACTAAAGAGATAACTAATGTCAAGATAACTAATAGAGTTACTGCAAACCTTTTCATTTATATCCTCCTTATTACTAAGTGTTTATTTGATAAGGAAATAATAACGCTTTCATTCTCAAAAAAAAATTAATCATATTATGATTAATTTAAGAAAAAAACACTTTCTCTCTATTCTTTATTCAGCCAAAATCACAGTCTTTAAGGAAATGTACTTTTCTTTATTTAAATCACACTCTCTCTTTTCTAAAATCCTTCGGAGACATCCCTTCATACTTATTAAAGACAATCGCAAAATGAACCTGGCTTTTAAAACCCACCATTTCTGCAACTTCATAAATTTTATATTGATAGTCTTTTAAAAGAGCTTTTGATTTTTGAATTCGTATCTCATTAAGGTAATCAAATAATCCTATCCCTGTCTCTTTCTTAAATAATCTGCTAATGTAATTGGGACTGACATGGAATTCTTCTCCCAAACTCTTTAATGAAATGGATTCATGATAATTGAGTTCTAGATACTCAAGGATAATTTTAATGATGGGGCTATATCCCTTATTTTTAAAGGTTCCCCTACCTGAGAGGATTTCCTCAAAAACCTGATGATATAAACCTGACAGCTCGGCAAACGATTCGATTGGTTCAAATTTATCAATATATCCTAGATATTTATCTGTTTCTTCCATCATGAACAATAACCCTTCATATATTTTTCTGACCTCTTCCTTACTAAGGGTCTTCTTGTTTTGAAGGTACTGTTCCCATTCTTTTACTGTGTTAAAAAATTGCTCAAATCTTTCTTCTCTTAATTCTTTTTTCATTTTCTTAATGAAAGTTTCTTCCTGCTCATCGGCACTTACATCTTCTAAGTTTTGAAAATATAAGATTGGCTGGTCCGAGGTATAAAATGCATGGTCGAGTGCATGTTTCGCCTGTTTAAATGCGTGTTTTATATTGCTAAACTTATCTGCTGGCTTACTGATTCCATATACTGTTTCAATATTCAAGAATCTTTTTAATGATTGGTTTATGTGATGTACTTTTTCATAAATGATTGTGTAGGTGTTTTGTGCGCTTTTTATGTCACTATTACTGAAAATGAGTGAAAACAAGTTATCCTCTATTTGTAAAAATTCTACTACCTTATCCTTAACTAACAGTTCCTTTAACAAATTCAGAATCGAATTTTGCAATAATGCAGCGTCATTTTCACGATATCTTTCAAGGATTTTTTTATATTCTTTCACTTTAAATAACACGACTAAGATGTTATTCCCTTTAAAGTTCAACTGCTTCACTGCTTTTTCTTTTCCTATTAGTAAGTTTCTAATAATGGCTTCCATTGGTTTTGAATCATGGTCATAGTTTTTTTCTTTATCTGTTTGTTCGACCGACAATTCTTCTTGTATTTTGGAAACTACCTTCAAAATTTCCTGATCATTCATATTCGGTTTATGAAAATAATCATCCGCCCCTAATTTCATTGCCTTTTTTACCGTTTCGAGGTCATCAAAACTACTTAATATGATCACTTTCGAATGGATTCCTCGTTCTTTCATCTCTATTAAAACTTCCAATCCATCCTTTTTAGGCATTTTTATATCCAATAAAACAAGATCTGGATTTCGCTCCAGCATGAGCTGAATAGCTTCCTCCCCATCTCCTGCTTCGCCAACAATAGTTATTCCATACGACTGCCAATCAATTGACGACTTTATTCCGATCCGTACTAAAGGTTCATCATCTACAATTAGGATTCTCATAAAAATCACCTTTTTCTAATCCTCTATTAAAAAGATTACTTTATTATTGGAACAATCAATTTGGCCAATGTCCCGCCTGTCTCCTGGGAGGTTATCCATAATCCGTAGTTTTCTCCAAAATTCAACTGAATTCTTTTTCTAATGTTGCTTATCCCGATTGAATTCAACTGGTCACTACCTTCTTTATTCAACAGTTCACTGTCGAAATCACCATCTGTTATCCCCCTGCCATTATCACAAACCTTCATAACAATGTCTTGGAAATCTTCATAAATCTGAATACTTATTTTTCCTTTATAATCAATATCATCAAAAGCATGAAAGACAGCATTTTCAACTAATGGTTGAAGAAGAAATTTGATGGTCTTATATTCCAATACAGAAGGTTCAATCTCGAATGAAACTTCAAATTTATTAAAATATCGGAATTCCAATATCTTAGTATAATTTTTAATAAATTCTACTTCCTCTTTGATTGTCACCCGTTCATTTACTGTTTTAGCTGTCAGCCTAATGACAGAAGAAAATGCACTTAAAGCCTCTTCAATACCGCTGGCTCCCTGAATTTTTGCCATCCACTTTATGACATTGATGGTGTTATACATAAAATGAGGTCTAATTTGAGATTGAAGTGCCATTAATTCCAAGCTTCTTTTTTCTTCCTCTTCTTTATAGATTTTTCCAATTAACCTTCGAATCTCAGTTAACATGATATCGATCGTCTTGCTTATTTTACCGATTTCACCATGCTCAATGTCCATTTTCACATTCATATTTCCATCTGAAACTTGTCTCATTTTTCCCTCTAGAATGGATAATGGCTTTGTAATGCTTGTCGCTATGTAAAATGACATCAACACGGCTAGTAATAAAAAGACAACGCTTGTTATGACGATGATCTTTAACATGGTGGCAAGATAATCAAACAATTCGTTTTTTGGAATAATAGTTACTGCTTTCCATTTGGATGTGTTGGAAGTAGCCGTAATTAAATACGAGTCCTTATTTTCTTTTGTTTCCTTTCTAAATCCATCTATATACTTAAAATTCTCCCCTAATATAGTAGTAGCCTTGCTTCCTATCTCATTTTTATTTTTGCTATAGATAATATTTTTTTGGTCATCCACTAGATAAAATTTTGTATGTTTCGTAAAGTGTATATCACTCCACAAGTTCTTTAGCTTATCGATACCTATATTAATGATAATTAAACCTAACTTCTCTTTGGTATAAGGATTAACAATTGATCGTCCAATAGAAACGACTGGCTCATCTTTGTAAGAAAAGAGTTTATTAGGATGAACACCAACGGGAACATATACCCCTCCCTTTTTTACTATCTCTTGTATATAGGGCTCCTTAATGAACTCCTTTTCAAAATAAGCGTGGTCCATGTACTCCAGGTTACTCCGTCCTACAATGAAGTGATTCTTGCTCTGATAAATAAATGCAGAGTCTATGATTTTACTATATAAAAAGAAATCACTTTGAATTTTACCATTCACAGTGGAAAAATCCCGTTGCCTTTCGTATAAGGGATACTTAAACGTTGAGTAATCCTTTCCCATAATCTGATAAATTTGTTGATCCTGTAGTGGATACATTGATAAGGAAAGTAATGGATGTAGTGCGGTATCAATGTTTTTGACAATTTGTCGATTGTTCTCAACAGCCGCATCCAATAACATATTCCTATTAGAATTGACAAATAACCAAGACAAACTTCCACCAATAATCGTAAAAGATAAAATAAGTAAACTGGAGAATGAGATTACTAGCTTATATCTCAAGTTCAAATGTAAAAACCATTTCTTCATACTTTTCATCTTATAATCCACTCTTTAACCTAAATTTTGCTACATTGCCTATAGTTATTTAATGAAGGTCGCTATGTAAATATTGACTATTATAACATGTATATACAACTTACATAAAACGGTTTCAGGCACCCAATTATAGGTAATTTTTAATAATGCGTTTTTTCTTGGTATAATAGATAATGTTTTTCAGATAACACTTGAGGTGACGTTGAAATAGAAAGATTAAAGTATGATAACGAATTAGATATTACCCCCAAAAAAAGAACGACCTATATATACACTTACGCCCATTCTGAGGATGAACGCTCCTTGTGTGCTTTGGAAATGCGCTCATTATTCGGAGAGGAGCCTCAATCACATGTCTTGGAAAGCATCGTAAAAATTGGCACTAGCCGAAGCCCTTTTATTAAGGAAAGAATTACTCTGTTATTTGAAGCAGAAATCCTTGAGGATCTTTTTATACAGGTGAATACTTTACAACTATGCGGGGCCACGTTTAAAGTCACTTATGTGAAAAATAGCGGTCAGAAAAAAAGTGAAAGAGACGGATTCGAGAAACGACGTGCAATTGAACGAGAAATTGGATTACACATCGTTGGTAAGGCCGACCTTCGTCATCCCGATCGATTGTTTGGCGTGATGAATGTCAATCGCAGATGGGTATTCGGTGAGTATAAGAAAAGTGAGTCGGTGTGGTTTCGACATCAGCAGAAACCCAATAGCTACTCCACTGCGCTCAGCACGCGTGTGGCTAGAGCGGTCGTAAACATTGCCATCCCAAAACCAGAAGGAATTAAGGCCATCGATCCTTGCTGCGGAATTGGAACTGTCCTAGTTGAAGCACTTTCAATGGGAATTGATATGGTTGGAAGCGACCGAAATCCGTTGATTCTCCCTGGCGCTCGAGAAAACATCGCACACTTTGGTTTTGATGGAGAAATAACCTTAGCAGATATTCGCGATATTACTGGTCATTATGATGTAGCGATTATTGATTTGCCTTATAATTTGTGTTCGGTGATATCCCCCGAAGTACAATTGGAAATGCTCCAAAGTGCACGAAGGATTGCAGAAAAAGTAGTCGTGGTGACCGTTGAACCCATCGATGAAATTCTGATAAAAGCTGGGTTTTCTATTATAGATCGTGCGGTTGCGAAAAAAAGTGTATTTATTCGAGAAGTGATCGTTTGTAATTGATTCAGCTCCATATAGAGCCTATTCACTTTATATAAAGGAATCTGATTGGTAAATGTAAGTTTTATTTTTATGAAATGAGGGGAACGTATGAATAAAGAGTCCATATATGGATTAACTATAAATCAATTGACAGCATGGCTTATCGAGCACGGTCATAAAAAGTCAAGAGCACAACAAGTTTGGGAATATCTTTATCGAAAGCGTGTAACAGCTTTCTCGGATATGACGGATGTAAATCAAGCTTGTGTTCAATTGCTGTCAGAAAACTTCGCAATCCAAACCTTACAGGAGCATATCAAGCAAGAATCAGCCGATGGAACGATTAAATTTTTGTTCAAGTTGCAGGATGGCAACTTGATTGAAACGGTCTTAATGCGCCAAAAATATGGCCTTTCCGTTTGTGTGACAACGCAAGTAGGCTGTAATATCGGCTGCAGTTTTTGCGCGAGTGGTTTATTAGCGAAAAGCCGGGATTTATCCAGTGGGGAAATCGTCGAGCAGATTATGAACGTTCAACTGCACCTGGATAAAAAGGTTCAAGGTGAAACCGTCAGTCATGTGGTTGTGATGGGGATTGGTGAACCCTTTGATAATTTTGAAAACCTCATAGACTTTATCAAGGTGATTAAAGATGATAAAGGGCTTGCGATTGCTGCTAGACGGATCACCGTATCCACCAGCGGGCTCGCGGAAGAGCTCATTGAGTTCACGGATATGGGGCTGCAGGTAAATTTGGCCGTTTCCTTGCATGCGCCAAATAATGAACTTCGGACGCGTATTATGAAAATTAACCGTGCGATTCCAATTGAAAAATTGATGCAGGCGATGGAGTATTATGTAGATAAGACCAACCGTCGGATTACGATTGAATATATTCTGTTGCGAGATGTCAATGATCATAAGCAAGAAGCCGAGCAGCTAGCAGAACTTCTGCGTCCTCTTGGGCAGAAAGTCTATGTAAACTTAATTCCATATAATCCGGTCGATGAACATAGTCAATATCAAAGAAGTGAACAGGAATCGGTACTGTCATTTTATGATACGTTGAAAAAGAGCGGGATTAATTGTAAAATTCGCCAAGAACATGGAACAGACATTGATGCTGCGTGCGGACAGTTAAGAAGCAAACAAATCAAAAAAACAGAAGCACGGTAACTTCTACCAAATCTCCATGAAATCTATTATGGAAATGGCCTTTGCCCAATATGAAATCAACACTGCAAAAATAAAGTTAGAAATGTGTGTGAACAACTTTTGTTTCAGCAAGACCGTTCTATTTAGTGCCTGCCCCCCTGATACATTAATGCTATAACGTATTGGGGGGGCAGGAATCAGCTATTAACTATCAAGAGAATTTCTATTTGTTACAATCGTTTAGATTTTTTATAACACCAGTTTTGATGCATTCAGTTCATAAAATTTTTCCAATTCCTCAACATATGGCATTCCCGTTTGAGCTCCCATTTTCGTGACTGATATGGTTGCACCCATGGTGGCAAATAAAACAGCGTCCTTTAGATTCTTTTTGCGTACCATGCCCTCCAGCAATTTAAACAAACGTTTGATTAGTTTCTTCAGCCATTGCGTACCATGGCTTCCAGCGACTTAATCAAACGTTTGATTAGTTTTTTCTGTCCTTGGGTACCATGGCTTCCAGCGATTTAATCAAACGTTTGATTAGTTTTTTTAGCCATGAAAAAAGACCTTCCTATTAGAAAGGTCTTTTTGAGCATCGTAGAAAATTTTTGAATCATCTTCCTAACTAAAGGAGTTGTACGGTCCGGTAATTCGTGTAAAGGAAAAAATCCAGCATCAATCGACTCTTACCCCCGAAAAAACTTCCACTAACTTAAGTTGCCCAATTTCAACGCCTGTTTCATCAAGAACTTCCCTTCTCCCAGCATCCTCAACAGCCCCCCTAATTCTAACAAACCACCTGGAAGCCCCCAGACGCCTTCATGTCTTTTTTACAAAAGAATTTTTCCATCCTCATCAACTACACCCACAACAGCGCCAACTAAAATGAGCGTCCGGGTTCCAATTATTTCTCGTAACTCCTCAATATAGCCTATCATCAACCTCCATATATTTCTCCATTATAAATAATCTCTACATTCATTCGGGAAATGGACATCATTCCCCTCTGTTAATCGTTGAGAATTAGTATACTAAATCATCTATCACTAAGTAAAAATACAGTTCCCCACCAACGCTTTAATGCATCGGGGGACTGACCCCAAAAGTTGGTAAATAAAAACATGAAACAATGCGACTGTTCTTTACGTCTTAATTATGAAAACATTTTTAAATACGAAAGGAATACAGTTTTGAATTTAAAGCGAATAGGAAGTTTAGTGTTTATCATTTCTTTTGCTCTTATTATCATCCTTTTATTTATAGAAGAAAACCCCATATCCAATTCAAATACAAACCAGTCTATTTCTTATCCTACTGAACTCCATCCAATTGTAAAGGAACGCAGCGACCAATTAATCCAACAATCCGCAAGCAAAGGAATTAGAGTCGTGATTACGGATGACTTCCGAAGTGCGGAAGACCAGGATCGGCTATATGAGCAAGGCCGCACGACCGAAGGAACGATTGTAACATATGCAAAAGGAGGAGAGTCTTATCACAATTTTGGTCTTGCCGTTGACTTTGCGCTAAAGGATCCTTCAGGAAATGTCATGTGGGATATGAACTATGATGGAAATAAAAATGGGAAAGACGATTGGACTGAGGTTGTAGGAATGGCAAAAGCTTTAGGATTTGAATGGGGCGGTGATTGGGCTCAATTTAAAGATTATCCTCATTTACAGATGGATTTTGGCTTGACTGTTGCCGACTTACAGAATGGGGAGAGACCTGCTGACTCATCCATGACAGTAGATACAAATCTCGGCAAACCATGATACGCCCTAATACACTGCATCCCTAGCGAAAGGGCAGTATATACGATTTGTATAAGCTTTCATTCGAGAAAAATACAAAAAAACGCTCAGAGAGAACTATTGCTCTGAGCGTTTCGTTTGTTAAATGGATATTATCTAGAGTGTTAATTACACTGAATGAGGCCCTTTACCAGATAACTCATTAATTTTACCAATCCAATCCTTAAAGCTTCCAAATTCGTGTGAATCGAAGCCGAAGTACTCCTTAATGATGCGGACAGATTCACTTTCATGTTCATGAAATACTCCATCTGAATAAATCAATTGCAGGAGTTCTGTCAAGACGATGTTTTTAGAGCGGTCGGATTGAAATATTGCTAAAACATCCTCAATTGCCTGACCTTTTATTTGATAATCCTCAAGCCCAACTTCCTTTTTAAACTTTTTTAGAACTGTATGTTCATATATAGATAATTTGCCATCAATGGTTGATATCAGCGTAGCAAGTTCAAGAAACGCCTCTTTCTCCTCAGGCTTCAGTTCTGCTAAGAACAAAATTCCACAACTCCCTTTAATCTTTGTACTATTTATACGAATGAAAACAAAATAAGTTCCAACTTGGCCCAAAAAAGGTGCCTGTCCCCCGGCATATTAAAGCGTTAACGCGGCGGGGGTCAGGCACCTTAAAATGGCACCTTAAAATGGATGCTCCCATAATCCTAGTTTTCCCTTGGCTGGAATCCACTTATCCAGTAATTTCATCTCTTTCACTTCCCACGCATATCCACCTACTCGAAAGTCTCCGAGAAAAAAGTCATTTCCTTCTACGATTCTTCCATCCTCCAGGACAGCCCATGTTTGGTTATTCTCCGTTACTTTTATACAATTGACGAGTTCACAAACGGCAATAATTTTTCCAGTTGGAAGTTTTTCAGTTGTGTATCCATGTTTACCAAGCAACTTCTGAATGGCAATATGATTGCAGACATCCTTATCAATTTTCAAACTAGTGTGAATGGCCATTGGGCCACGATAATTTGTCTTCCAAGACCTGGTTTCGTATTGGTTCTCTCTAAGTACAAAGAGACTTGCCCATGGTTGAATCATTGATAATACCTTCATATTAGTAGCCCCTTACAGATGAAAATTGTTTTCATTAGCGTATCCCTTTCAAAGGTTACTATAACTAGTTGCTTTCAACTGAACGATATCTGTAGATATATGTACAACTAAAACAGGCTTATTTGAGACAGCTTTAAAATATATTAGCTGCTTTTCTGTAAACAAGTTCTCTAACAAGCTTTCAAATGAATATAAATGGGTATATAGAGATAAAAGTTTTCACTTGAAAGGAGATATGCCGATGGATATGGATGTTTGTATTTCTTGTGGAAAGGAATTGTCTAAATTTGAGAGGAACAGATGTGAATGTTGGGAATGCATGGACACGACTACTGAAGCCTATACAGAAGATGATTAAATATGACAAAAGGTGCCTGACCCCCAGCGTGGTAATGCGTTAACGCGGCGGGGGTCAGGCACCTTTTTTTATTTTAGTGGTTGCCCTTCGAATGCTTTTACATCTAGTGGTGCAGTGAGGAATTTTTTCACATTGGCAACAAATGTGGTGAACGATTCACTTGTGTTGTGACTCGCTACGGCGTCTTTATCCTGCCACACTTCTACCATGGTAAAGATGTCTTCATTTTCTACATCCTTTTGAAGACGGTAGGAGATGTTTCCCTCTTCTGCTCTTGAGGCAGCAATTAACGGTTGAATTTCTTCTAAAAATTGATCCTGCATTGTTGGTTTAATATGAAATGTCGCATGAATAATAATCATCTTAGGTCATCCTTTCATTTATCAATGATCTAGTCTCTTTCCTTACTTCCATTGTGCGACTTGATCTACTGGGAGACGAACGGATGGGTACCCACTATCTGCTGCTTTTCCAATGGAGATGAGCATAACCGGAACATAGCGCTCTTTATCTAAACCAAAAGCTTCAGCAATTTGGTCTTTTTCATAACCGCCAATTGGGTTAGTATCATATCCAAACGCACGAGCTGCTAGCATTAATTGCATAGACACAAGTCCACCATCGACTAACACCACGTCCTTCATGTCCTCACGTGAAATGTTCTCATAGTAGCCTGCGAAAGAAGTAAGGATTCGCTCCTTAACATCTTGAGGCATATAACCTTTTTCTACGGCAGAACCATAGATTTCTTCCGCTTTCTCAAAATTGTTCAAATCACCAAATACAGCAATGACTGCCGATGAAGTTTCAACTTGGTTTTGATTGAATTTAGCAAGTGGTGCCAGCGTAGCTTTTGCCTCAGGACTTTCAATTACAAGGAAGCGCCATGGCTGCATATTTACAGAAGATGGAGCCAGTGTAGCTAACGTTAGGATTTCAGTCATTTCCTCACGGCTAATTTTTACGGATTTATCATAATTTTTAATAGACCGGCGACCTTTAAGAATCTGGTTAAAGTCATTTATGAGTTGTCTTGATGCTGTAGCTGTAGTCATAGGTGTATTCTCCTCTTCTCTTCATGTGAATGTAATGTAATGTAATCTATTCTTATCTTGCCCAAGCTCTCTAACTTCCATGGGTTTAAAGTGTTTTACTGATTTTTTTTAGACAAAATAATCACTTAATGTCTAAAGTGTTAACAATGGATTACTTTACTCCTCTTTTTCATTTTTGTAAACTAAAAAAACTTGGCGTCGATGTAAAGAATTTCCCAATTGGTTTATGTTATAATTCTTGATGGAAAGAGAGTGTGGACTATGAGAAAAATATCAACTGAAGATCGATTACTGCTGAGACAATCCCATATTAAGAAAATCCTAAAAGTGATTCGGACTCAGGGATTCTTATCTTTATCTATCCAAGAAATTGCTCAGTTGATGAACATGAGTCGAGCCTCTCTGTATAACTATTTCTCTTCAAAAGAAGACATCCTTATGGAGTTAAATGATTTTTGCATTTCCTATATTTATGAAGCAGGTCAAATGATTTCCAATACAGAGCTTTCCTATTCCCAACGTCTTCAAAAGGTATTCGAACATGCCGTTTTGTCAGCTGCCTATTCATCTGAGATTTTTTTGAAAGACCTTCAGATTAGTTGCATGTCACTTTATGAAAAAAAGAAACAGTCGAGAAAAGAACAAATGGCCGCCATTCATACGTTTTATCAAAATGGAATGGAGGCAGGATTCTTTAATGAAATAAACCCTACCCTTCTTATAATGCAGGACGAAACCGTCTTAAATAAGCTAATCAATACCTCGTTTTTAATGGATGAGGAACTGACCTTAGAACGTGCTCTATATGATTACTTCTTGGCGAAATGCTTCCAAGTGCTACGGCCCGAATTAGTAACAAACATAAATCACAAAGAAATAAACTGCATGGTGAAAGACATCCTCCACAAACTGTCGCCAATATTATAAAAAGGTGCCTGTCCCCCATCGCTTTAAAGCGATGGGGGACAGGCACCTTTTTTTATTTGCGTAATGGAAAGACGATTGTAACGGTTGTTCCTTTGTTGAGTTCACTTTTATACTCGATGGAGCCGTTCATTTCGCGAATGAGTTTGTTGGTTACCATACTGCCTAGGCCTGTTCCTTTTGTTTTGGTTGTATAAAAAGGTAGGCCGATATGCTTTAACTGCTCAGGTGTCATCCCTCTCCCGTTGTCTTCGATTCTAACTTCCACTTGATTCTTCATGTAATCTGCTTGAAGCTCAATCTTAATCTTTCCTTGGTTAACAATGGACTCAATTGCATTTTTGATGACATTCATAAGCGCTTGCTTTAAATGCGGTTCATCTCCATTGATATAGAATCGTTGTGTACTTTCATAATCGATAATGACATTTGAATACGAAGCAAGGGGTCTCAATAGTTGGACACAATCACTTAAGACATCATGTAAGGAGACAACTGTTAATTGAACGGGTTCGGGCTTTGCTACTTTCAAATAGCTTGTAATAATGTTGTTTGTCCGATCCAATTCCTCAAGGATTAATGGCGAGTATTTCTTCAATTGCTCATCCTTTGTATCTGTACTTAAGAATTGAATAAAACCTCTAACCGTTGCCAGTGGATTTCGAATTTCGTGTGCAATCGAAGCCGTAAGCTGGCCAACCATTGTCAGCTTATCCATATACACCATTTCATCAAACTGCTTATTAATTTTTATCAAACTTTCAATCACAAAGATTAGGGCTATGGTGGTTAAATAAAAAGCAATAAAGTAAGTTAAATAAAAGTGTAATTCTAAAAAACGAACTCTAAAATACAGAATGGTAATATAAAGAACAAGATAGCAACCAACGACAATTGATCCCACCGCCAGCCTAGAGTTTGCTTTTAAAAATAGCCGCCTCAATGCTAACGCACATAAAAAAGCGACAACGCATACTAGGATACCCGTTAAAAGAAACTTTCCACCAATGAAATATCGGATCAAACAAGTGCTAACTAAAATAATGCTACCAGGTAGCCAGCCAGCATATAAAGTAAGGATGATGATGGCAACCATCCTGAGATCAAAATGCGTCTCCCCTAAGGTACGAATGGGATAGATCATACAGAAAAGTGCTCCTAAGGCACCCACCAACCCATAAATGACTTTTTGTTTTAGTGATAGAGGAGCTTTTGATTGAAACGGAAAAAACAAATTCATATTAAAAGTAAATGATAATAATATCGTAATGTTAACAATCAGTGGTTTGATGAGAGTAATCAAGAGTTGTCCTCCAAATGAATAATAAGGTGCGATTTATATTTATCCTTGCCTGAGACATTGATAAACTTTCATCACTAAACAATCATTTAAAAGCATAATACCCTAAAACCCAGAGACATGTACACCACTCTATCCTGAAGTTGATAAAAAAGGGGGCACTCCCCTGACACCAATGCCCACTTTATTCAGAAAAGCCTTTTGACCCGGATTCCACCCTATTTAATCAAACGTTTGATTAGTTTTTTCATTTACTCCAGAATCTTTCACTTCCATCCCGTGAAAAAAGAGGATACAGACAGCATCCTCTTTCTACTCATTTTCCATATTGAATACCATAATTAGACAATGCTATTAGAGCCAAAAACATAATTCTGCAAAATTTTTATTCGTTTTGGCCCCTTGTTTCAAATTCTCTTGGCACCACTGCTCCGATTTTTTTCACAAAAAAGTTTAACAGTTATATGTCTTCGATTTCTGCCTACTCCATATCTTCAATTCCACTATGTATAACTTTCTAGTCAATGTCGGTAGCTGCCATACTTATTGCATTTTAGATACTAAAAATTATACTTCATTAGCTTCGTCAACATTACCCCTAGGAGTGTGATGAATAATTTTTATTTGAAAAACGGCTATTATTTCATTCTTGGTCTATTTCCCTCCTGAAGGGCATCGATACACCTGCTCCTTTCCTTTGTACTGAAAGAGAAGCTGCCTTTACAGCAAATTCAACAGATTCTTGAAATGCATTACCTTCAGAAAGAGCTACAGCTAAAGCGCCATTAAAGCAATCCCCTGCACCTGTAGTATCAATTGCATTTACCTTCCTGGATGGAATATGTTTACCAACAAAACCATTCTGATTCATAAATGCAATATAAGCACCCTTACTTCCCAATGTCATAGAAACGGCTTTTGTTCCCTTTTGGAGAAACCATTTTGCTGCTTTTTCAACATCTTGGAGGGTCTCGATTGAAATTCCCGTAAGAACCTGTGCCTCTGTTTCGTTTGGAGTAAGAACATCAATAGAAGGTAAGAGCTCTACAATCTCTTTCAAAACTGGGGCTGGATTCATTATAACCTTAACCCCCTCTGCCTTTGCACATTCAACTGCTCTTTTAACAGATTCAAATGGCACTTCCATTTGTAAAATAAGCCAGGAGATATCTTTAAAATCAATTTTCCCATCGATATGTTCTGACAATAGTTGATGATTGGCTCCTGGTGTTACAACAATTTGATTTTCTCCTGATTCCTCTACTAATATAACTGCCGTTCCTGTTGGCTGAGTTGGATCTACTATTAAATAGTTAGTTTCAATTCCTTCATCCGAAAACAACCTAACTGCTTCCTGACCAAAAATATCATCTCCAATGCAACCCATGAAGCTCACGTTTCCTCCTAGCCTAGCAGCGGCAATGGCTTGATTGGAGCCTTTACCGCCTGGTCCTTTTTGAAAACCTGATCCAAGTACAGTTTCACCAGGTTGAGGAAACTTTGCCATTGAAGATGAAATATCCACATTATAACTGCCCAGAACAAGAATTTTACTAGACTTCAAATTATTCATAATAATTCTTTACTCACTTAACAGTTGGTGTTTGTACATGTATTCAAGTTCCATTTCATGCAGTTTTTGAACACGTCGTCTAAACTGCTCTTCCGTACTGAATTTTGCAGTCAAGAATGCTTCAACTAACTCATAGGCCAATTTATCCCCCACTATTTGAGCGCCAATGCACATAACATTTACATCATCATGCTCCACACATTGATGGGCAGAGTAAATATCATGGCAAACTGATGCTCTAATTCCTGGTATCTTATTAGACGCAATAGCAGCTCCTACCCCGGTTCCACACACCATGATTCCTCTTTCTGCCACTCCACCCTTTATTGCTGAACCGATTTTTTTAGCGATATCTGGAAAGTCAACTGGATTTGGATCATAGCTTCCGAAGTCTATTACCTCATATCCCTTTATTTCTAAAAATTCCATAATCGGCTTTTTTAATGGAAAACCAGCGTGATCGGACCCGATAGCAATTTTCATATATAATTCTCCTTAAATCGTTATTTTAATCTTAATTTTCTCTTCTGCGGAAGTACTAAATTCTACTAGATTATCTTTTTGAATAAAATTTAAATTTTTATCATTAAGGTAAATAGATGACACTGAATGGATGCCATTAAGTGTAAATCGATAAGTGGAAACTTTTGATTCAAAACCTGAAAAAATCGGAGAAACCGTTATGAAAACCTCTTTATCTCTAGAATCAACTGTAATTTTCCGTTTATTATATTTTTGCTCTAAATATTCTTTGCTAGCACCATCATCTTCGTAATAAATATATTCTCCACTGCCCATATATACATTAAATTTCAACTCATTAATCTCTTTTTCTCCAACATAGTTCATTACTGGGAATTCCGGAATAACAGCACCAGACTTAACAAATAGCGGCATCGTTTCAAGTGAAGCTTTTGCCACAATGTATTGACCGCCATTATACTTTTTGTTATTCCAGTAGTCATACCAAGTTCCTTCCGGTAAATAGACTGCACGGTAATCTTGACCAGGTAAATAAATTGGAGCGACTAGTAAACTATCGCCGATCATAAATTGATCTGATATATTATGTGTGTTAACCTCATTTTCAAAGTTAAAGATCATTGGACGGAATAAAGGGTATCCCTTTTCATGAGTTTCCCTGAACGCTGTGTAAAAATAAGGCAATAATCGGTAGCGAAGCTGGATAAACTTCCTCATGATGTTTTCACCTTTTTCACTATAAGCCCACGGTTCTTGATCCCTTACTTCCTTACGTGTATGATTTCTAAATAATGGTGTAAATGCACCAAGCTGCATCCATCGAATCAAAAGTTCTTCAGAGCATTCACCCGCATAGCCTCCAACATCAGCGCCAACAAACGGAATACCAGATAAGCCCAAATTCATAAACATTGGGATGGAAATGAGTAGTGAATCCCAACTGCTAGTATTATCCCCCGTCCAAACAGCTGCATATTTTTGAATCCCAGCAAAACCTGCTCTACTTAATAAAAAAGGACGAGTAGACTCATCAAATTTTTCCCATCCCTCTAAAGTTGCCATTGCTTCATAATTTGCATAAAGGTTATGGATTTCTGCATGAGTCCTGTCTCCATCAATTGAGCGATGGATAACATCCCTAGACATTGTATGTGGTTCTACTAAAATAGATGGCTCATTTAAATCATTCCATATGCCTCTAATGCCTTGTTCTAAAAACTTTTTATTAAGATCAGCCCACCAGCTTCTTACTTCTTGATTTGCGAAATCAGGAAATGCACAGCCTCCAGGCCACACATCACCTATAAAGTCACTTCCATCTGGATTCTTACAAAAATACCCATTACTCTTTCCTTGCTCATACACATCATACCCTGTTTCCATTTTTACCCCTGGATCTACTATGGCAATCATTTTATAGCCCAATTCGTTTAAATCATGAAACATATTCTTAGGATTAGGAAACCGTTCTTTATTAAAAGAAAAGATTTTATAATTATCCATATAATCGATATCTAAATGAATAGAATCGCAAGGAATATTTTTCTCTCTAAAAGTTTTTGCTACCTCATAAACTCTCTTTTCAGGGAAATAGGACCATTTGGACTGGTGATACCCTAGTGACCAAAGTGGAGGTAAAGGGGATTTTCCTGTTAAATTTGTAAAATGTTCAAGTACTTCTTTTATATTTGCACCGTAGATAATGTAATAATTTAATTCCCCATCTTCTGCACCAATTGAGTAATATTCAGAACTCTCGGTCCCAAAATCAAAGAAACTACGGAAACTATTATCAAAATATAGACCGTACACCATCTCATTTTCTTTACTAATAAAAAAAGGAATAGATTGGTACATTTCATTAGAAATTGCATTAAAATGCTTAGGCTCGGCATAGTTCCAAAATTGGATTTTTTTCCCTCGTTGATTTAAAAATCCTACTTGTTCACCGCATCCAAAAAATTGTTCATTTTCCTTTAGTGTTTTATAGCAGAAGGACGCATGCTGTTTCTCAAGATTCTTTGGATGATCCTGATTAATTACGTTACCCATGTGGTCAAAAAAAGAAAGTTTTAATGTTTCTTTATCTATCCTAACTAACATTTTTGACGTTTTTAGCTCGAAACCTTCGTCCGAGCTATATATATCAATGTTTGCCTCTTCTCTTTTTAAGTTTTTTGTTGTAATCGTATCTGTCGCTTTTTCTGTACGAACATTAATAATGGAATCGTTAATAACTCTGAGTATCATATTTTCATGGGATGAAAAAAAGGTAAAATCACTGCCATGAACTTGATATTCCTTGCTGATTAGCATTTCTATTTCACTCCAATACTATCTGTCTTTATCCTTTTACTGCCCCTGATGTTAATCCAGATACAACTTTCTTTTGGAAAAATAAAACTAAAATAATTAATGGAATGGTTACAATGATTGTTGCAGAAGCTATTTCACCCCATGGCAGGTCGTATTGACCTTGGAACATCGAAATTCCAACCGGCACTGTACGCATTAATTCTTTGGTATTAAAGGTCAATGCGAACAAAAATTCATTCCACGCTGTAACAAATACGATAATAGCTGTGGTAAAAACACCAGGTAAGGCTAAAGGAAGGATAATTTTAAAATACGTCTGTAAAGTTGATGCACCATCCATTTTTGCTGACTCTTCTAATTCAAGTGGAATCGTTTTAAAGAAAGTTGACAAATTCCAAATCGCGAGAGGCAGTGCAAAGGTGGTATAAGGAATAATCAGAGATAAATAAGTATTTAAAAGCCCTACATTTTTCATCATTAGATATAGAGGACTAATAATTGCTATAGGTGGGAACATCGATACAGTCAGAACAATTAACATAATAAAATTTTTACCTTTAATATTTAGTCTAGCGACAGCATAAGCGGTAAAAGAGGCAACTACTAAGCAAAATAAAGTCGTTACACCTGCTACAAGAAAGCTGTTAATGATATAATTTGCAAAAGGATAATGTACGAATGTATTAATGTAGTTTTCAAAAAAGAACTTCTCTGGCCACCAATCTGGAGGCATTTTATAAAGCTGACCAGGCGGCTTCAATGAATTGATCAATTGCCAAATGAAAGGAAATAAAACAATCGCTAAAAAGACTGTCACAGATAGTCCAAAAATAAATTTATTCCCATATTTTAATATCAATCTTTTGCTCATGTATTTTCACCTACCTTTTCACACCGAGTACTTTAATATAGAAAAGACTAATCAACATGACGAAAATAAAAACTGAAAATGAGAGTGCTGATCCTAATCCAAAATCCAAGTTCGTAAATAGCGATTGATATGCATAGATTGAAAGGGATTCTACTGTTCCTCCTGTTAGCACCCAAGGTAAATCAAATACCCTAAACGCATCCAGCGTTCTAAATAATAGGGCAACTAAAATCGTAGGTTTTAATAGCGGCAAGGTTAGATAAAAGAATTGGCGAATCTTATTAGCACCATCTATTTCTGCAGATTCATAAATATCTTTTGAAATCGTTTGGAGTCCTCCTAACAGAAGCAAAGCCATAAATGGAGTTGTTTTCCAAACATCTGCAAAAATCATCGACCACATGGCACTTGACTCAGTTCCTAAAAATGTTCGATATGAATCGAGTATTCCTACCTTTACCAAGATGTCATTCAAAATGCCTAATTGATCATCATAAATAAATTTCCACATCATCGCTGCAACCACGGTTGGAACAGCCCACGGAATTAACACAGAAGCCCGAACTAGACCTCTGCCTCTAAAAGGCTTATTGATTAATAAAGCAATAAGAATACCAAAAACTAATTCCAACGCAACAGAAATAACGGTAAAAAATGCGGTATTACTTAAAGAATGCCAAAATCGCGAGTCAGAAAGTAGAAATTTATAGTTGCCTAATCCAATAAATTTTGATTCACTCATAAACTGCAATTGCATGGAATGTAGACTTAACCAAACTGTTCTTAAGATTGGATATAAGGATACAACACAAATTGTAATGATTGTGGGTAAAACCAACAAATACCCGACCCTTTGTTCCTTATTTAACACTTTATTCCTACTCTTGTTTTTTTCCATTCTCATGCTTTGTTGTTGGACGACCTCATTTCGATTATCCATCGCTGCTTTCCACCTCTTTATTAGCGGAAGAGGGCGTGAACCCTCATCCTCTAAATTTAACACCTTATTTCTTTAATATTTGATTAATTTCTTTTGCCGCATTGTCTAATGCATCTTTAGCTGATTCTTGCCCTGTTAGAGCATTATGAACATGAATTTGTAGCTTTTCCGATATAGCCGGATACTGTGGAGATACTGGTCTTGGTTTTGCTTGTAAAAATACTGGTAAGAAATCTTTAAAATGAGGGTTCTTTTGTAATACTTGATCATCGTTAAAAAGCTTCTCAAGAGTCGGAATTCGTCCGCCATCGACCGCATTAATTTTTTGTCCTTCTTCACTTATAGCAAATTCAATAAATTTCCATGCTGCATCTTGGTTTTTAGAAAACTTACTAATAGCAAGATTCCATCCACCTAGAGTAGCAGCTCCTGTGTCTCCATTTGGTCCTTTAGGCATCGGAGCAATACCAACTTTTCCAGAAATCTTCGATTCAGCCTCTGAACTTTTAGCCCAAACATACGGCCAGTTTCTTAAAAATACACTTTTTCCTTCAGTAAATAAGCGGCGGCTATCTTCTGTTTCATATGTAGTTACTCCTTCAGGAGATACCTTTTCCTTTTTGACAAGGTCTACCATAAACTGTAATGCTTCTACAGCCTCAGGACTATTCACTACTGCTTTATTTCCCTTTAGGACCTGTCCACCATTGCCCCATAAGAACTCTAAGTAATTTGTTACTAAACCTTCAAATTGCTTCCCTTGGTATACAAATCCATATTCCGTTCCATTTTTCCCACTGCCGTCTTTAGACATTTGTATTAATTCATCCCATGTTTTCGGTGGAGTTTTAACTATATCAGAGCGATAAAATAATACACCTGCATCTGTATACCAAGGAGCGGCATAAACCTTATCTTTATATGTAACCCCTTCAATAGGTCCCTTTAAGAATTCAGAGCGGCTTTCTTTCTTAAAATATTTATCTAAAGGAATAATCCAATCGGCTGCTGCAAATTCAGCCGGCCAAATAATATCCATGGAGACGATATCAACACTATCGTCTTGGGCACCCAGTGAAGTAACTAATGCTGTATGGATCTTATCACTACCAGCAGGTAGAATTTGCAAGTTTACTTTGATATTTTTATTTTCTGCCTCAAACTTTTTAATTAAATTATCAACTGCTGGTGTTGGGTCTTTAAAAACAGCCCACGTAATTGTAGTTACTTCATCCTTCTTTTCATTCTTTTTCTCATTACTAGTTGTAGTATTCTTGGAAGCACATGCTGTCATTAAACTAAGAATAGTTAACACAATTAACAAATTAACCATTATTTTTTTCATATTCTTTCCTCCCATGTACTTTTCGTTTAATCGATTAACCAAAATTCAAAAAAATAATAATCTGTTGCATTCCCCCCTCCTCTATCTAACTTTTTATATTAATTTTATTTACAGCCACACGAATTTCTAATAACTAATAAAGGATTTAGAGTTACCACTTGTCGTCGATCTATCGTCTGTCCTTTAATTTTATCCATTATTAACTCTGCAGCATGTATCCCCTGTTGATAAGCTGGCTGTGCAACTGATGTCAATTGAGGTTCAACAATTGAGGCCCATTCAGGATCATCAAAGCCAATGATTGCAATTTTATCCGGAACCCTTAATCCCACTTCTTTAATATATTGATAAACGCCAAGAGACATAGAGTTATTACAAACAAACACTGCTGTTGGCGGATCTTCTTGTTCCATTAATTGCTTCATACAAGCATAACCACTATCAACATCAAATTGCCCTTCTTTGACCCAATGATCTTTCAATTGATAGTCGTGATCTAATAGAGCTTGTTTGAATCCCAAAAACCTTTCTCTCCCTGTACTAATCGTTTGAATTCCAGTAATAATTCCAATTTTCTTATGACCATGCTCAATTAAATGCTCAGTCGCCTGGTAACTTCCTCCGTAATTATCTGTAGTTACAGTATCCAAGTTAGCATAATCAGGGCTACGATTTAAAAAAACGGCTGGTACCCCCATATTTTTCAGCTTATTAAAGTAGTGATTGGAACTCCCCGCAGCTGAAATAATTAGACCATCAATCCTTTTTCCAAGTAAGAGATTCAAGTAGTTTTGTTCCTTTTCAATATTTGAATCCGAATTACACAATAGGACATTATAACCACTTTTTGATAATTCATCTTCAATCCCTCTCACAATAGAAGCAAAAAAGGAATTCGCAATATCAGATATCATAAGTCCGATTAATTTGGACTCCTTGACTCTCAAGCTCTTAGCTAACATATCAGGCTGATAGTTAAGCGCTTTCATCGACTCTAAAACTTTTTTTTCAACTTCTGGACTTACCTTTTTAGTTTTATTTATTACATATGATACTGTTGCAGTAGAAACGCCTGATAAATCTGCAACATCTTTTAATGTTTTCCTTTTCTTCACCTAGCGCCTCCAGGATATATAGTTTAATCGATTAACCTAGATAAATTATAACAAAGAGCACTAATATCTTACAAGTGTATTTTGAAAATATTTCGAAAAAATTACTTAGATAGGATTATTAATGCTCTCTCACTTTAATATATATAAATTTCCCTATTCATCTTGGTCACTGCTCCCTGATTTTTTCACAAAATAATATTTAATAGTTTTGTTTTGTACGTAGTTCAGATATCATTATACTTGAAAAAGGAGAACAATTTCTGTCACTGTTCACCTTTCGATAATGCAGGTACCAAAGTCATTTTATTTGTTACAATATTCATTTTCCGTACTAGCGTTAGTAGTAAAATCTATAATAGATTTCTCTTATTACCAAACGAACAAGCCAACAATCATCGCACTTAATAAAGATACTCCCACTCCACTTACTAGTAGCTTCCACACATTCTTCCCGATGATATTTGATTTCTCTTCACCCAGAATGGAGTTAAATGTACCATAGATCATACCGACTGTGCTAAAGTTAGCAAATGATGTTAGGAACGTAACCGCCACCGCAACCGTATGCGGAGCCAATCCATTGATCTTACCCTTTAAGTCCATCATTGCAACAAACTCATTAGTAGCAAGCTTGATTCCCATTAACTGTGCCACATACATCGCATCAGCTCCCCCTAAACCAAGCAAGAAGGCAAATGGACTAAAGATAACGGAGAATATTTTTTGAATGGTTAAGCCCTTCACAATAAATCCTAATATTCCATTTACACCAGCGGTTAAGGCCACGTAACCAATGACCATCGCCGTAATCACAATGACCATTTTGATTCCGACAAGCATACTGTTAGAGATCGTTGAAAAGAAATCTTTTCGCTCTTCCTTAGAAGGAACATACACGATATCTTCCTCTTTACTCACTTCCACAGGATTCAGCATATTTGCTATCAAAAGCGCATTGAAGCAATTCAACGGAATGGCCACAAATACATAGGTGGCTGGAACCATTGTTAAGTAAGCCCCGATAATTGATCCACTGATACTGCTCATACTCATGATTCCAAATGTTAATAGGCGATGTTCTTTTAAAACAGTCATTTGTTGACGGATGACAGCCAGTGCCTCCGTATTTCCAAGAAACATCATTTGGATGGAGAAGAAACTCTCAAGCTTTGGCAAGCCGGATATTTTTGATATGACCCAGCCCACCTTATCAATAATCCATGTTAAGATTCCGAAATAAGTTAAAATATCAAAGAAAGTAATAATGAAAATAATTGGCATTAAAGCACTAAAAAAGAAATCTACATGTTCATTCGCCATGACAGATGGGAAAACAAAAGAAATCCCTTCGTTTGCACAGGCAATTAACCAAGTAAAGAAAGAAGCTATTTTATTAATAATCCATGACCCAATTTTCGTAGATAACATAAACCACGTAATCGTCAATTCAGCAACCAACAATGTCAAAATGGACTTCCATTTTACGTTTCTTTTATTAGGTGAGCATAAATAAACGAGGCCCATAACAACTAGTACTCCAACTACATTCAACAAAAAATACACGCTACTCACTCCTTTTGCTTATCATTTCCCAAAACGTTTATTTACAATAGAAAAAGTCCTTCCCTTTTCATACCTTCCGCCACAGACAGAAAGCATGAAAAAGTAAGGACTGTTTTTTACAGAATCCATTCATCTAAGCCAACCTGACATAAGACTACGTTTCTTCATACTTCCTTGTAGTCCGGCATTTTGCGGCTGCCAGGTAGAAACTATCAGACCAACGACACTGATATTATACAAGGATAACAATGTTATAAATATTTAAGGAATAGATATCATTCTAATTCAGGTTGTGTTTTGCTTCAATAGGTTTCATTAATGTTGTAATTATTATACTTATAACAATCTTAAGGCAACTTTAGATACTCCCGAAATGATAACAATCAATCCCAAATAGTATACAAGCCTCTTTTTGTTGTTCTTATAAACAAGCACTTAATGTCACGCATACGATAATGTTGAACAACCATTAACAGGGGGTGAATCTCTATGGGACAGGATCATGGTAAATGTCATTCTCACTGTAGTATTTTTGGTGTTTTCCTTGGATTTTTAACTGGTACGATATGGTTACTACTTGCAGTTTTAGGGGTAATTTCTGATTTCTTTGAATTACTTGAACTAGGATATCTTGGTCATATTTTAAATATCCTTATTGCGTTAATCGGCTTCCTTGCTTTTCTTCTCTTTGGGTTATGCATATTCAAGAAAGCTGCGCGCTATTGTAAGTAAAATAGGGGATATAATTAGGATAACTATAGTTTTTACAGTATCTAATTTTGAAGAAGCAGTGTGATTTGGTGTATGAATCACACTGCCTTTAAAGTTTTTTTATAAGATCTAGCGCTGAATCTAAGAATCAAAGATTTTCAGCTAGTCAATAGACTCTATAGGTCTGCCCTGTTTGTGCCCCTTCTACACTTTTCAAATAAGCTTTGGCCACTCTGCTTGCTGGGACTGATTCGAATCCTGGAAAAAAAGGTCCATATTTATCTAAGGATTCTTCAACCACATTTGGGCTCACATTGTTAATTCGTATGCCACGTGGCATCTCAATGGCCGCCGACTTAACAAACGCTTGTATCGCTCCTCCAACTAACGCTGCAGATGCTCCTCCGATGATTGGATCATCCATGATAATACCCGTTGTCAGCGTAAAACTGCCCCCATTGTTTACATGGGCTAATCCCAATAAAACTAGATTTACCTGTCCTTTTAATTTGCTTTGAATCGATATTTCATTGTTTTCCGGCGTTAGCTCCTTTAAAGAGCCAAAGTATGTGGCACCAGCCGTACTAACAACTGCATCCACTTTACCTATTTTTTTATACATCTGTTTAATGCTTTCTGGCGATGTAATATCTACAAACACATCCATACGAGTACGTCCAGCAGAAATGATTTCATGCCGCGAGGCCAATTCCTTTTGGACCGCACTTCCAATCGTACCAGTAGCTCCTATTAAAAGAACTCTCATCGTAAAACCTCCCCAGGTTTATTTTTTTCAGCAGGATATTTTAACCTCCTGCTTACTTTACCTTTATAGAAATTAGCCCCCAACACACCTGTGATAATCATGATTGATCCAACAATGTGGTGAAACTTGATCTCCTCATGAAGGACAATTGCGCCAGCTAGGATTGAAATCACAGTTGAAAAATTTGAGAAGATACTCATTTTAGAAGCGGTCAGTTTTGACAAGATATAATTTGATAGGAAGGATGTTAGCATCGTTGCAAATCCGCCTAAAAAAAGCACAGCCATCAAAAAATCCGGCTTCATGACGAGACTAAAGTATTCTAAGACGTTACCCTTAATAGTTCGTTGAATAATGGCAACCAGATTAAAGAATATCAAACCGAATGTGACCATGATGTACGTTAACTGAATCGGGCGGTAGGAAACGGAAAGTGACCTCGCCAGTACAGCATAGCTAGATATCGATAAACAAGAAATGATTAAAAATACAATTCCTATGACCTGCCCCTGTGACATCTTTAAGACCACACCATTCATCAAGAAAACAAAGACTACCCCAAAGATGGATAAAAAGATAAAAAAAATCTGCGTAACATTTATTTTTTCCTTTAGAAAAAATGCAGCAAAAAGGGCCGTTAAGGCAGGCGAAAAGGCTAAAATAATTCCTCCTTCGGCCGATGATGTATAGTTCAGGCCGAATGCTTGGAAGCTAAAAAATAAGGTGGGGTAGAATAATGCTAGGCTCACTAAGGATATGACAAGCCTCTTATTTTCAAAAGAAATGACAAGCTTTTCTTTCACAAAGACTTTCATATAAATCGTTAAAACAATCCACCCCACAAGAAACCGATAGCCAAGAGTGTCAATAGGCGATGTTGATCCAATCGCAATTTTTGTGAATAAAAAGGATAAACCAACGATGGTTGCATTTAAAAACGCTGCAACATACGGTGCATAATTTTTCAACTAAACCCCTTCTTCCGTATTTACGATTCTACTTCTAGGCACGCTGTTTCTTTTCAGAGCAAGAATCAAAAGTAGACTAGCAATAGTCAAAATCGTGCTGATGATATATATGAACGTAAAACCATTATCAAAAACAGTTAGAATAATCCCTGCAATGGTAGGTCCCATTGTTGACCCTAACGATCTGAACAAGCTTAAATATCCCACTGCTGAACCTGTCTCCTCTAATTTGATATTTTGCATAATCATCACATTTAGCGGTGCCCCGATAATAATCCCAATTCCAAATCCCATAACAATGATCGTTAAAACGAGCGTTAGAATGCTGTTTACAACGAAGGCTAAGGAAACTGCGCCAATTAGCGATAACACAAACCCTGCTATCAACACTATTTTCGCACCAATTTTATCAACCAACATTCCTCCTATAAGGGAAGCAATCATTGAGGAGATGGCTAAGGGAGTAACACCTAGACCGGATTCCCCTTTATTAAGACCAAGGGTGGTTTCAGAAAACAATGGCAGTAAATTTATAGTAGATGCCATAATGAAGCCGGATGCTAGGGACAAGAGCAAAATGAACAATGTGTTTCTTTTGGTAAAGTACTGAATGTACATGACTGGATCAACTGCTTTTTTCTCAATAGGAATCATGATGAAAAACAATGCAATCCCCATGCCGATTAATACGACATTTTCTAAAGTAACCCCCAGCATGATGCTTAAAATGGTGGCTGTTAAAAGAAATATTCCCTGCGTATCGATTGGCTTTTTCACCACTTGTTGTTCTATTTTCACCTGGGTAAGAAGGATAAGGATGATGATGGCAATCGGGACATTAATCAAGAAAATCCACTGCCATTGAAGATGTCCAATAATTAATCCTCCTGCCACTGGACCTAAAATACTGCCAGCTCCGAATACCACTCCAATATAGCCTAAATAAGTTCCTCTCTTTTCAGGTGGATAAGTAGCTACAATCTGTGCAGCTGTAATTGGGAATATACCCCCAGTCCCTATGGCTTGAATGGCCCTGCCTATTAAAAACACGATGAAACTAGGTGCAAAAGCAGATAATAGTGAACCGATGGCGAATAAACTGATTCCAGTAGTAAAGATGGTTTTTCTTCCAAAGCGATCAGATAGCTTCCCCATAACCGGAATACTTACCGCAAAAAACAATGTGTAAATGGTAAAGCTCCACACACCCCATGATGCAGTCACATGATAATGTTCGTTAATTGAACTAAGTGCAGGGCCAACGATCCCGTTGTCTAAAGCTCCCATAAAAATTCCTAATAAAAATGTGAAAAGCGCTAGTCTTTTTGGTACTTGTTTATTTAGTGCAAGGATAAATGGCTGGGTAGTCATATATACAACATCCTTCCTTATTTTTCTAGTTTACTCTATACTATACCCCCCTACAGTATAGAGTCAATTTTATTTTCTCTAAAAAATAACCCATTTATTCGACACATTTTTTGTAAAGCTTTCTTTTTTACTGCTTTGAGCGTTTAATTTCCTCCACAAGCGCTTCTGTTAGCTGTTTGAATACAACGACCGCCCTTTCATCAACAATCTCACCGAATTCATTAAATTTAGTTGAAGCATGTGGAATTAATACCTCTGGTCTCCTTATTAATTGGACATTTAAGGCAAATAAAATCTCTCTTAAGTGCAATTGTGCTCTTACCGTCCCTAGTATCCCTGGTGTGGCCCCCATGATGGCCACGATTTTATTAGACAAGGGTGTATCAACGATCGGTCTTGATAACCAATCGAGGGTATTTTTTAACACACCGGTCACTGATGAGTTATATTCTGGAGAACTAATCAAAACAGCATCCGCATGTTTAACCTGCTCAGCCAAACCTTTTACTGCCTGAGGAAGATCTTCTTCTAAATCTGAATTATAAAGCGGTATTTCTGATAAGTCCGCCAGCCCAAAGGTGTAATTTTCGGGAAGATTCCTGCTTATGTGTAACAGAAGATTTTTGTTAATCGAGTCCTTTCTCAAACTTCCACATATGCCAACTATTTTTATATTTTTCATCATGATCCCTGCCTTCGTTTTTTGTAATCTAATACTTCTTCTTGTCATTCATTATGCTGTGTCCAAAATGGAATAAAAAGGGTATAATTCAAGCATAAATGTCCACTTTTAACGGAAACGTTCTGAGGGATAAGAAACAGGGGTACCGAATGAGATGTTGAAGGATTTTGACTATTTTCAGATGAGGGCTTACTTTTATCCGAAGGAAAGTATGAACTCAGTGGAATTTAAATTACATGAGTTAGAGGCGTTGTGGTATTGCACGCAGAAAAATGTAAAGAGGAAACTAAAAAGCTTTCAGGATGAAGGAAAGTGCAAGTACACCCCTGGAAAAGGGCGTGGGAATTCTTCACAGCTTTGTTTTGCCATGCCATTTCATCAGGAGGTTTACACAGCGGTTGACCAATTGGTGCAAAACGATCGATTAGAAGATCTCATTCAGTTATTGCAGCTTCCGATCCCGAAAACATGGATTGCCAATGTATCGACCGAGATTCAAAGCCTCCTTGGCTGGCGCTCCAACCATGAAACTAGGGATATTCTTCGCACAGTAATTACACGAAAGCTGACAACGCTTGATCCCCTGCATACATCTGTAAACTTTGAAACATTTTTAATCCATCAACTTGGTGATACGTTAGTGATCTATGATGAAAAAAGGGATGAGGTTTTACCTCACCTGGCCCATCATTGGGAAGTGAGCGAAGATCAACTGCTGTGGACCTTTTATATCCAAAAAGGCGTACGATTTCATAACCAACACTTTTTCACAAGCCAAGACGTCAAATATACGTTTGAGCGTTTTTATGAAGGGGGCTCCCCTCACTATTGGCTACTGGAGGATATCCAAGCAATCGATTGTCCTTCACCATATATCATACGTTTTCACTTAAAGCTTCCAAATCCGTTTTTCCTTAGATACCTGAGTTCTCACAATCTAGTCATTTTGCCAGCCAATGAACCCTTCGATGAATACCGATGGATTGGCACGGGACCATTCCAATTGAAAAAGAGAACGGATACGGTACTGATATTAGAAGCATTTAACGACTACTTCCTTCCCCGGCCATTTCTAGATGAAATTGAATTTTATTGTGTATCAAAGGAAACCGCACCTTATATTACCTATGTGGTGGATGGTCCTGGCAGCTCTGATACTACCATTCGAAAGCCAGCCAGTGAAGTTGGTTTTCGATTCCTTGCTTTTAACTTAAAAAAGCCTTCGATGATCGCTAATCAATCCTTCCGTGAAGTCATGTATCATTTAATCGATATTAAGGAGATGTGGGCAGATCTTGGACGAACAGATTTGAAGGAAGCCTCAAGCTATTTTTATTGGAAATCAAAACCCCAGATAAAAATGAAAGAACGAATAATGCCATTAATAGAAAAGTCCGGTTACGGAGGCGAAACTCTTACCATATACACCTTGACATACCCAAGGTACCAAGAAGAGGCAAATTGGATAAAAAGACAAGCAATCAAGTATGGCATTAATCTGGAGATAGAAACTTATACTATCGAAGAATTATATTACCCAACCATCGAAGCAGCTGACATGATTTTTATGGGAGAAGTGGCTTCAAATGACCACCATTTGTCCTTTATTGGAGCATTTCTAAATAAAACGCTTATCTTCAATCGGTTCTTTTCATCTGAACATCTGAATACTATAGAAAAATATTTTGAAAAAATAATACAAGAGGCTTCATGGGAAAAAAGGGAGAATTTATTGGATGAAGTGGAGAACTATCTACGTACAGAACATCTGTTTATTTATTTATACCATCCTATTAAAGACCGAATCTTCCATCCAATGATTAAAGACATAGAGTTTGAGTCCTTTGGTTTTGTGGATTTTAGGAAGCTGTGGATTAAATGAACACAAATTAATAAGGCGAACAGTCTTAGTCACTGTTCGCCTGCTATCCCCGAACCTTTTCATAATTCGGCTCGACATGGACATGAACATCATAGACACCATAGTCACTCATCAAAACTTTTTCTACACGGGTGGCAATGTCATGGGCGGCTCGAATATCTAATGTGGACTGAACGATAATCACCACATCAATGACTTCATTATTGCCGTAGTTTCTCCCTTTCAATTCTTTAATGCCTTTCACGCCATCTAGTTTTGTAATGACCTCCTGATAAAGTTGAATCTTCTGTTCATCGAATCCATCTGAAAGTTCATGAGAAGCTTGCAAAAAGATATCCAAAGCTGTTTTACAGATCAAAACTCCGACAATAATTGCCGTTAATGTATCAAGCCAAGGCATATGTAATTGCGATCCAATAATTCCCACAGCCGTTCCTATACTTACCCATGCATCGGAAAGATTATCTTTGGCGGCGGCCATCACGGCTTTGCTATTAATTTTCAAAGCCAACTTTTTATTATAAAAATAAACACCTACCATGACGATCGCGGAACCTACCCCTACATAGGCAGCAAGCATATCAGGAGACTCATTCCTCCCCTGGAACATAGAGGGAATGGCATCCATCAACACCTGGATACCAACGGCAATCATAATAAATGAAGCCACCATGGAAGCGATGGTCTCACTCTTCCAATGACCATAGCCATGATCGTTATCAGGCGGTCGTTGCGATATTTTTAACCCAATAAGGACCGCAATCGATGCAATAATGTCTGTTGTATTGTTTAGCCCATCAGCTCTTAAAGCAGCTGAATCACTCATATATCCGATAACTAGTTTTATGGCTGATAGAATAATATAGGCAACAATACTAATCATTGCGCCTCGTTCTCCTAATTTAAGGTCTTTATATTTCTGCTCATCCATTCTTCTGACCCCCCACAAATTCCTTCCATATCATATCAACTATGTTATGGGTGGGTCTAGAGCAACCTTTTTGCGCGGACTTATATAAGTAGGCTTTAGATAAGAATGTTTCACGAGGGAAAGATTTCTTTGGAAAATTGCTAGTAAACTTTTATACCGGATGAATCCTGTTTATCCTAGTAAAAATAACATGTTCTTATTATCTAAATACGAAATAGAATAATTGTGGATGTTGTTTATGATTAGGTTTAAGGGGGACTTTTTAATGAGAATTCAACGTTTAGGTCATGCAATGTATGTTTTAAAAAGTAATATGGAAAAAAACTATTTAATCGATCCATTTTTTGATTTAAATCCTGGTTTTCCACCCCAGTTAAACACTTCGGATTTTTATCAATCAATTGATTGTGTGTTTCTCACACACGGACATTTTGATCATACAAGCGGGCTTTCAAAGTTAGTGGAAAGCAAACCAGATATCATGATTGTGGCACAATATGAACTAGCGCTAATTCTTCTCCAGCAAGGAATCAAAAATGTATTTCCCGTTAATTTTGGTGGTTCCGTATCATTTGAAGATGTAAGTGTCACAATGGTACAGGCTAAACATACCTCCTCTTATGGAGAAACACAAGGTCCACCAGTATACGCTGGTGAATCTGCTGGTTATGTGTTTGATTTTAAAAATGATTATACTGTCTATCACTCAGGGGATACCGCCTTGATGCTAGATATGAAGCTGATTCAAGATGTCTATCAGCCAGACATTGCCATTCTTTCATCTTCAGGCCATTTTACAATGGGTCCTAAGGAAGCGGCTTATGCCGTGAAACACCTATTAAATGTAAAATACGTGATTCCAAGTCACACCTTCCCTACAATGGAAACCGCGGCATCTCCTGATTCCTTAACGCAATTATTACAGGCTTTCCCTGTTGTTGACTTTATGGTTGATAAGGATAACGAATTAAAAGAACTATTAAAGGAATATAAAAAAACAGATGTCATTCCACTTTCTTATGGTGAAGAAAGAGCTTTTGAGCAAGAAAACTAACTATTTATTAGATTATTTAATTTATACAGGGTGCTGATCCAAAGTTGGGACAGCACCCTTTTTGTGATTCTAAATTTCTCTTTCCATTTGCTATAATGAAATAGAGAAGATAAATTTTATAACTAGAAAGGTTTTATTTTATGAAAAAAAGATTACTATTTATAGTAACAGGAATTTTAATCGTTTTCCTTTTATTATTCGGTACCTATAAATTAATGAATATGCGAACATTCCAATTTTTTGGCAGACTTACGAATAAAGTGGAGACCAATCAAAAGGCAATTGCTTTAACCTTTGACGACGGACCGTCTAAAAATGTAAATTCCATCCTGCCATTATTGGATCAATACAACGCAAAGGTTACTTTTTTCCTCATTGGTCACGATATGGAACAGAATCCAGAGGAAGCGGCGAAAATAGCTGCAGCGGGGCATCAGCTAGGAAATCACACATATTCGCATAATCGAATGGTATTTAAAACACCGTCCTATATTAAGAAAGAGATAGATACAACAGATCAACTAATCCGTGAAGCAGGATTTAAGGGTGAAATTGATGTCCGTCCACCTAATGGTAAAAAACTCATCGGATTACCATATTACCTTCATACACATCATCGAGATACGATTATGTGGAGTTTGGAACCAGATAGCTATTTCTCCTCTGCGACTGATAAAATAAACTATGTGAGAAAAAATATAAAACCTGGATCTATTATCTTGATGCATCCGATGTATGACCAAACTGGTGAAGAGTTAAAGGCAATTGAGGGGATATTAAAGGCACTTACAGAAGAGGGATATACATTTGTAACTGTTAACGCGCTACAAAAAACTGGTAAATAAAAAGATCTTCTATCCTTGTTTGAATAGAAGATCTTTTTAAATGGAAAATTTTTTAGTTCTACTTACTTGGCAACGGAATTTGAGTTTCGCTTGACTCAATCATCTTCCTTGCTTCCGCCTGAACGACAGCATAAACCTCCAAGAGAGGAACATTGAATGCAATTGCGGCTTCTTTTATTTCCTCATACTCGGGTGTAATTTTATAAATCTTTTCACCCTCGTATCCTATTTTAACTGTTAAATCCCCATAAATGGTTTCTATTTTTTCAAATCGACGTGATAGGATTCTTCTTGACCACTCAGATTTACGAACTCCAAAAGTACTAGTTTCTTTAAGCAACAGCTCCTCCATTACTCCACTATCCTGTGGCTTTGTATGAACTGTAATAAGTGAACCAGGTCTGCTTTTTTTCATGGTTATTGGAGTAAAATATACATCTAGTGCTCCGTTTTTAAGAATCTTTTCCATGACATATCCCAAGGTTTCCCCTGTTATATCATCTAACTGACATTCAAGTATAGATATAGTTTCCCTTTGAGGTTCTTCCTTCGCTTTAAAAAGAAGAACACGTAATACATTAGGGTGATCAAAATTCTTTTTTCCAGCTCCATAACCAATCCGCTCTATTGACTTTGCAGGTATATGACCATAGTCATCCGCTAGTGCTTTTAGAAAACCAGCACCTGTTGGAGTCGTTAACTCTCCCTTTACATGAAAATCGGCTAAAGGAACACCTCTTAAAATTTCAGCAGTAGCTGGCGCTGGAATAGGGTATAGACCATGTGCCATCATGACTTTCCCATATCCAGTTGGAACCGGTGAAGCAATAATCTTATCGATATCCAAATTCTCAAGGGCCAAACATACCCCAATTACATCTATAATCGAGTCCATTGCCCCTACCTCATGAAAGTGGACATCTTTTGGATCCATGCCGTGTATTTTTCCCTCTGCCTCAGCTATCACCTGAAAAACTGCACTACTTCTCGTCTTAACTCGGCTAGGTAACTCGCTTTCGTTTATCATATTGAAAATGGTCGAAGCTTTTCTGTGTGAGTGACTATGATTATGAATATGTGCTTGTCCTTCATGACCGTGATGATGGTGCTCACTATGTAAGTGGCTGTGGTCTTCATGATGGTGATGATCGTGCCCACTGTGTGAGTGGCTATGATCTTCATGATGGTGATGATCGTGCCCGCTGTGTGAGTGGCTATGCTCTTCATGATGATGATGATGGTGGCCGCTATGTGAGTGGCTATGCTCTTCATGAAGGTGCCCATGGCTACCCAAATGCTCATCATGAACGTGTTCTTCTTCATTAAAGTGAAGATCAAGCAGTTTTGCAGAGATTCCTTTCTTATCCACTTGCTTCACATTTAAAGAAAAAGGATCAATTGGCAGCTTCATCAAATGTTCTTTAATATAAGTTATATCCGCTCCTAAATCGATTAATGCTGATAATGTCATATCTCCAGAAATTCCAGATTGGCAATCAAGATATAGTATGTTCATTGTTTACCCCCTCTGAAGCGAGCTGAAGGATGAGAGCTGCCTGATAAGCTGCTCCAAATCCATTATCAATATTTACAACACTCATTCCTGAAGCACATGATGTTAACATCCCTAGTAGAGGAGTTAACCCTTGAAGATGCGCTCCATATCCTACAGAAGTCGGTACAGCAATAACCGGACGCCTTACTAATCCACCTACAACACTAGGCAATGCTCCCTCCATCCCTGCCACCACAATTAGAACACTAGCTTTGGTAATTTCCTCGCGATAGGCTAATAAACGATCAATCCCTGCCACCCCGACATCATAAAGTCGGTTCACTTTACATCCCATCCACTCTGCAGTAATCGCGGCTTCTTCTGCAACAGGTAAATCCGAGGTACCTGCACACATCACCATTACTTCACCGTGGTATTGCCTGGAAGCTGTACCATAAAGCATAATACGTGATACCGCATCGTAGCGTGCAGAAGGATAATTCTCTAACAGTAACGCTGCCTTCTCTTCTGATAGACGAGTAACCATTACTTTCCCGTGAGATTCAATCAGTTTCTCCATAATAAGGTTAATTTGATCAGAGGTTTTTCCTTCCCCATAAATCACTTCTGGATAACCAGTACGTCTTTCTCGATCAATATCTACTTTACTGAATCCCAAATCTTCAAATTTCCTCATGATTTCACCTGCTGTCTTAAAGTTTTGTATTAAATAAAGAAGCCTTCTTGATATCCCATTAAATATATATAGTAAATTCCGTAACAAATACTAACGATTGCGGCTGACCCTGTTAATATACGGTCCAGCTTTTGCGTTTTTCCTGAAAAGACAAATGGCAGGCTAATCGCAAAGGTAAACAGAAGCATACCGAGAATGGTACCAGCGCCGAACACCCCAATATAAAGAACCGCACTTCTGATGGAATCAACTGCCGAGACAACTAGCAATGTCATTGCAGCACTTCCTGCTAGTCCATGGATTTGACCAATGAACATAGATTTTAAGAAAAATTGTTTGTTTTCCTTGGTTTCTTTCTTTATATGGTTCTTTTTTAATGTTAAAAAAGAAAGAGTTCCAAGGTAGATGAGCATAACACCTACACCCATTTCAAATGCCATACCCCACTTTTGAGGGATACTTCCTTTTGTAATGGCTAAAATAAGAAATACTCCTAGTAAGGTCAAGGTATGTCCTATCCCCCAAAAAACACCTAAAAAACTGGAATGAAAAAGTGATTTTTGCTTGCCTGCTATTGTAGAAACCGCAATAATATGGTCAGGTTCTAATGCATGCTTCAGTCCCAATAAAAACCCTATTCCTAAAACTCCCAAAAGACTTCCCATCTTGTATCTACCTCGCTGCCTCTTGCAAAACTTTGTTCATACTACCACTCTTATAACCAATAAGATCCATCGTGACATAGGTATATCCAAATTCTTGAAGTTTTGCTGTGATTTCTTGATGATGTTCCAATAAGTGCTGCATTTCTTGTGGTTCTACTTCAATTCTAGCAATCTCACCATGGGTACGTACCCGCACTTGCCGAATTCCAAGGGCTCGAATAGCTTGTTCAGATTTATCTATTTTTTTTAATTTTTCTATCGTAATATGCTCTCCATAAGCAATCCTTGATGAAAGGCAAGCAAAGGAAGGCTTATCCCAAGTAGGTAGACTCATTTGTTGTGACAGTTCACGAATTTCACTCTTATAGAGATCTGCTTCCTGAAGTGGTCCCCTTACATTGTACTCTCTCGCCGCTTTTGTTCCTGGCCTATGTTCCCCAAGATCGTCTGCGATTAGCCCGAAAGCTACATTATTGTAATTATTTTCGATCATGATTGGGACAAGATGTTCAAACAAGCTTTTTTTACAAAAATAACAGCGGTTCGATGTATTCTCAGAATAACCCGGAATATTTAATTCCGATGTTTGGATTACCTCATGCTTTGCACCCAACTGTTCTGCGAGTCCAATAGCTTCTTGTAATTCCTCAAAAGGGTAGGTCTCACTATCTGCTGTTACAGCCAATACGTTTTCCCGGCCAAGAGTATCGAGTGCTGCCTTCAATAAAAAGGTACTGTCTACCCCGCCAGAAAAGGCGATGACTACTGTTTTCATTTCTCTTAATATTTCTTGAAGTTTGTTATATTTCATTTCTAGCAATTTAATCACCCTTTATACATGTTTTGGGGCAAGCTCAACTGCCTGTCTTATTGACTCTACTAGACTTTCCTCGCTTGCAACCCCTTTACCCGTAATATCAAATGCTGTACCGTGATCCACACTTGTTCGATCATCTGCAATTAAAAAGATTTTTTCCATTGTCCATCAGCCTCAATTACTCTTCGACGTAAGGAATGGTTAGTGGACCTAACGGTAAAACAGCGATCGACATATTTTCACCGTAAGTTTGCTTTAATTCCTCCAACGTTTGTTCAATATTATGGGAGGGTTTTAACATGGTACCAAGTACTTGTTCATCAGATAGCTGTGAGAAAACATGGATATCTGCCCAAACCTGGGTGACTGCTTGCTTCTGAACCTGCCATTGATCAAACATTTTAAAGTTCGGATCATTGATCAAATCTAATAAAGCTTGCGGGCTTTCAGCTAATTCGAATATTTTCGAATAGTTACCATGACTTGGGAGTCCATCCGAACATTCGGAAGCGACAATAATCGCTCCTCCTTCTTTAACGATTTTATGAGCGGCACTCATTCCTTTAACAGCTTGATAAAGATTTTGATCAAGTGGGTAACCGGAATTTGAAGTAATCACAACATCAAATCGCTCATCACATCGGATCATGGCATGTTCTTTCACAAATGCGCAACCTTTGTCGTGTGCTTCATACAATTCACCCGCAAACACTGCCGTAATTTCCTTTTCTCGATTTAACGTTACATTTAACATAAAACTTGGTTTACACATCCGATTTATTTCACGAGTCATCTCTTGAACAGGATTATCCACCATATTTCCCCAAGTTGAGCGTGCATCCCCTATCATTCTAGCGTTATGGAAGGTCATGATCGTTTCAATTCCAGCTATACCAGGCATAATTCCTTTTGGACCTCCTGAAAACCCAGCAAAAAAATGCGGCTCGATAAAACCTGTGACAATTCGAAAGTCAGCTTCTACATATTCCTTATTTAAGTATACATCACACCCAAACTTACTCTTACCAATATTAACTAATGTTTCTTTATCATGACATTGATTGTTAATGATGCGCACATTATCTACTACCCATTCCCCAAGCATCTGTACAAATTCTTCTTTTGTTTGGTCACGGTGAGTACCTGTTCCATTAATAATGACAAAGTTTTCTAAAGGAACATGGTCAAGTGTTTGAATCAATATCGGCACTAGTTTGTGATTCGGTGTAGGTCGGGTAATGTCACTAATAACTATTGCCACAGTATCAGTAGACTTCACCATTTCCCTTAGAGGTGGTGTACCAATAGGATTGTTCAAGGCAGCTTTTATCGCTTCCTCATCATGATCCAATCCTGGCAAATGATTGGGTTCTACAATAAAGGCATGATCAGGTATATTAACGGTTAAACCGTTTTTTCCATATAGTAAGGTTGTTTCCATCACTAAATCCCTCTCTTTTTGTTATTTATGCAAGTCAACTTATTACATCTACATAGAGGAAACATAAATTTTTAATTTACTGAAAATTTTTCCAATAAAATAATCTCACCCCTGAAAGAGTACTCAGGGGTGAAATTTTTATTTTGCAATTGATTGTGGAGTAGCTTGGTTGGTTGCAACAACTTCAAGTTTACCATCAATTCCTTTTCTCTTTTGGTACTTATCAACAAGGATAACAGCAATTGGGCACAAAATAGCAGTTGTCAAAACAGATATAGAAATTTGAGCTGTTGCAAGGTTAGCAATTTCTGCGTAACTAGCTGCTTCCGCTTTACTCATCATCCCTGCCCCAGCTGCGACTGCTGCTGCAGCTGCAATTGCTGCTGGAGTACCAACCGCGTTACCTGCAGTAGAAGCTTCTGAGACTGGTGCAATCAGACTTTTTTCTCTAAATAATTTAAATACTAATATTCCAGTAGTTGCTGTAAGACCAGTAGTAAGAATTCCTAGTGTTAGGCCTGCTGCTACAACGGAAGGATTAAAGAAACTAGCAAAGTTCATTCCTGCACCTAAAGCAAAGGCAAAGAACGGTACCGGTAAAATTTCTCCTGCTTTTAGGAATTCACGAATTTCAGGATCTAAGTTTCCTAGAATCATTCCAATTGCAATAGGTAATAAAACAGCAATAAATGCTATAACCGGAAATTTAGAACCTAATAATCCTAAAGACATTAGAGTAAAGAAAGGACCGTCATTCAGAGATAAAACCGCAACTGCTCCTACATCTGAACGGTTGCCATATTGACCGGTTAATGCCGCATACATTCCACCATTACCATTTGTCATTGCTGCAATAATAGCAACTGTTGAAAGACCAAAAAAGTCCTGCCATTGGATCAAATAGGTATCCGAATAATACCCCTATCCCTAATCCTGTTAAATATTTAGAAGTAGTAAGTAAGACGCCCTTTTTTAAGGCTGATCCTCCCACTCTTAAATTCATTTGGCTTCCTGCACTAAATAGAAATAATGCAATTAAGACAAGTGCGCCATTTTTAAATAGGGCTTCTGAGAATCCTCCTATTCTCAGAAACTCAAAATTCCCTTCTGGTGTTTGAGAAACTCCTAGAGATTTTAAAAAGTCCATTACAACCGGTATATGCAGTTGGTCGACAGTATTTAGTAGTGCCCCTAGCATTAACGGTACAACCATGAGACCTCCAGGGACTTTTTCGATTGTTTGTTTAATTTTCATTTACGTGACCACCTTTCTAGATATTAATGTTTGATAGTAAAAAAAGGACCTTACTACTTGTTCTGCACTTTGTACTAATAAATCTGCCGCATTCTCGATGGCTTCACTTAATGTCATTGGTTGATTCATAATACTATTAACGCTAACAATACCATGTTGATATAAAACATCTATACCTGTTCCGATAGATCCGGCAAGAATAATCGTTGGAATATTCTGTAATTTAGCAGCCTGAGCTACCCCCATCGGAGTCTTTCCTGAGGCAGTTTGAAAATCTACTTGTCCCTCTCCAGTAATAACAAGGTCGGCTCCCTCGAGGGCCGCTTGAAGTCCAGTATGTTCAATAACAACATCAATCCCTCGTTGCATACTAGAAGGAAAAAATGCTTGAAATGCCCCTCCAATTCCACCTGCAGCTCCTGCTCCTGGTAAATCATGAAGATGGATACCGGTTACTTTTTCGACTTCATCTGCCCAATGAGCTAGACATTTATCTAACAATTGAACCATGTCGGGAGTTGCTCCTTTTTGTGGACCAAACACATGTGATGCTCCATGTGGACCAATTAAAGGATTTTCTACATCAGAGGCAATCAAAAACCTGCAATCTTGGATTCTCTCGTCAAATTTTCTTAAATCGATAGAATGGATTTTTTTAAGCTCAGCACCACCAGGTGAAATGCTTTCACCCTTTTCATCTAAAAGGGCTAAACCTAAGGCCTGGAGCATTCCCGCTCCCCCATCATTGGTAGCTGATCCACCTATTGCTAAAATGAATGACTTAAAGCCATCATCTAAAGCTTGCTTTATAAGTTCTCCTGTTCCAAAGGTAGTAGCTTTTAAAGGATTAAGCTCTTCTCGAGGTACTAATGATATCCCCGAGGCCTTAGCCATTTCAATGATACAGGTTTTTCCATCACCTAATATACCGTATTCAGCTTCCACCTTTTGACCTAGAGGTCCGGTAACATAGACTGGTATTTTTTGTCCATTAGTGGCAGCAACTAAAGTATCTAGAGTTCCTTCTCCCCCGTCAGCAACAGGAAGACAAAGACTAACGGAATCTGGAAATGCCTTGTGAATGCCTTTTTCTATTGCTTTAGCTGCTTCAACTGCCGTTAAACTCCCCTTAAATGAGTCTGGGGCTATGACAATTTTCATATCACCGCTCCTTCCGAAAACGCTTTCATTAATAATTTTCATTATACTAAGCTTGATTATAGAAAACATCGGGTGTACCATATAAAAAAAAGAGTTTATTTTTAGAATTTTTCGTATAGTTTAACTAAATTTTCGGAGGAAAAATATGTTAACAAGAGAAATTGCAAAAACCATTGTACTAGAAACCTCTCTTCGCCTAAACCGAAATATCAATATTATGGATGAAAAGGGGATTATCATTGCCTCGGGCGATACTTCTAGGATCGATGATATTCATGAGGGAGCACTTGAAGTTCTAAAAAGCGGTAAAACACTTATCATTCATCCCAATGAAAAAGGAGTTTGGAGAGGAGCTCAACCTGGCATTAACCTCCCTATTCTTTTTCAGGATAGAATTGTGGGAGTGATTGGGATTACGGGAAATCCTGAAGACATTAAAGAGCTTGGTGGCATCGTAAAAATGACTACTGAGCTCATGATTAAGGAGAAGTTTATTGCTTCTCAATTAGAATGGAAACAACGCACAAAAGAAATGATTATTGAAGAATTATTAAAGGGTTCTCCTTCCTATAGCAATATCGAACGTGGACTTAATCTAATTGGATTAAACCTTAAGTCACCATTTATCACACATATCATTCAATTAACAGAACGGAACATAATGAATCAATCATTAACTGATAAAATGGAAGGAATCATTGGTGAAAAGCACGGGCTTGTTGGATTTATTAGTATTAATCGAATGTTTGTTGCTTTTTTAGGATTAACTCAGCAAGAAGCAGACAAAAAGCTTCGGAGTATTTACCTTGAGTTGAAGAAACTCCGGTTGAAATTCCGGCTCGCCTACAGTACTCCTTTTCAATCAATGAGTAAATTTAACCAATCCTATATTGATTGTGACCTCGCCCTTAAAATTACGGATGTTGAAGAAGATTTAATTTCATTCGCTGAAGTGGAAGCTAAAGCCTTAATTTATAAAATAGATCGCGCCTGGGGTGAAAGGTTCTCCAATAGAATCATGAATAAAACGTTAAATAAATTTGCTGATACTCTTGAAGCTTATTTTAAAAACAACTTAAATATCCAAAAGACTGCTGATGACCTATATCTTCACAGAAACACACTCATTTATCGCCTCAATAAAATAGAAGAAGAAACAGGTTACGACCCCAAAGTGTTCAAAGATGCTTTAACTATTCAACTTGCCCTTTGGACAGATAAAAAATTAAAAAGCGAGGAATTCATTAAATAAGGATTACAATATATTAATTATGATAATATTGAAACTTTCTTTGGGCTTATACGTATATGATCTTAGATAGAGGTTAAAAATTTGATTATCTAAAAAAATAATAGATGGGTGATTTATAGTGGGCTCTACAATTTTACTTATAGGAAGTTATGCTTTTGAAGCATATTATTGGCTTATTCTCATATCAATCTTTGGTTCCTGGTTTCCTCAATTTCAGACTTCAAAAATTGGTGGGTGGGTTTACAAACTAGTCGAACCATATTTAGGTCTTTTCAGACGGTTTATCCCGCCTCTAGGACCGATTGACTTTTCACCGATCATTGCCTTATTTGTTTATCGCTATATCGGAGGCTTTGCGATGGAAGGACTACGCCTATCCTTGGATACGATTGGAATATAAAACATTTGGCGAACAGTGCGGGGCACTGTTCGCTATTTTTTTCGAACTTGTTCCCTATGCGACCGTCCTCTCTTTCCCGTAACCACTTCGGCCCAGATGATAAAATAAAATAGACCTTCAGTTACTGAAGGTCTATTTAACCTTGCTTTATTGTCTTTACTCTGGATTTGCGTTTATACATATTTCGATCCGCAATAATCAATAATTCCTTCATTTCACAAGCATCACTTGGATAAACGGCTGTTCCGATGGAAACAGAAATATCCATTCCCATTTCTTTCGATAATTGAAACAAACCCGCTTCAATCTTTTTCGAAATGGCTCTCGTTCTTTTCAAGTCTGAATACGGGGATACAATAAGGAACTCATCTCCGCCCCATCTAGCGACAATATCTTGCTCAGTGGTGCTGTTTAAAAGAACTTTAGTGATCCTCGTGAGAACCATATCTCCGATTTTATGTCCATGCTGATCGTTTATTTGTTTAAAGTTATTGCAGTCAATTACAGAAATCGTTAAGTTTCCTATCTTTTTATCCATTTTGGCTAAAAGCTTTGGGGCACTTTGTGAGATAAATCGCCGGTTATATAGCCCCGTCAAAGCATCTTTTTGCGAAAGAAATTTCGCTTTATCATATTGAAATCCTAACCACCAAAAGAACGGAGAAAGCAAGGGAATAAAGACTAAGTCCCATTTATATTGACCATTCTCTATCATAAACACATAGGAACCTTCATAGTCTATTAAAAAATAAAAAGAATGCCAGCCTAAAACTAGAGTGATATAAATGATAACAATACTAATTCTCCCCGAATATCTCATCTAGCACCCCCTTTTTTATATGCTAATTTTACTATAAAATAGGAAATTTGTTACACATTTTGCTAAATTCAAGAAAAAATAATTCTACCTAAACCGACAAAAGTGGACAGGGGAACATTGCCGAGTAAAACTCACACATAAGAAAATCTTATACTAAAACATAAAAAAATGTAAATTTTATTAATCGAACATACAGGTTATGATTAAGACGAAATAGGAATTATAGAAAAGAAGGTTATCAGATGAGAGACAGTAAATACTGGAATATAATGCTTTCTTCCACTTTATCTTCACTTGGCAGCTCTATGTATTTTATCGCCGTTGCCTGGATTTTATATAAGATGACGTCCAATGCGACCTATACAGGGTTGATGGTAGGTATGGGGTTCTTGCCTGGAGTGGTGCTCAATTTAGTCTTCGGAGTAATAGTAGACAAACAGAATCGAAAAAAATTGACGGTCATATCACTTGGTGTTGTCACCGTTGCCATGATCATGCTTCTATTAGCCATGACTGGAAATATCCTTAAACCATGGATGATTATCCTTGTACACATGATTGTTCAGACCTTTTCCTCTCTATTTAGAACAGCTCAACAAGCCTTCATCACTGAACTTTATAAGAAAGAGGACATCCCTCGTATCTTCAGTGAAACGGGTTCGGCTGTTTCTGTCGGTGGTTTAATTGGCACCTCATTATGCGGCGCTATGTTAACTATTTTTCCAGCCAGTATTGTGATGTTATTTGTTTGTCTTACCTTTGCCATTGGCACCGTGTGTATGATGCTAATTAAATATGTTCCTAGAGTAAATAATTCAAATAGTAGTTTTAAAGCAGGGTTGATTGACTTAAAGGACAGTTTTGTCTATGTTCATAAAAATCGGCTTATGTATTCCTTATTATTAATTATGTTTGTTGGTCAGCTTGTTGTTCATACTTGTGCAGGTATGTTATCCGTGTACACAAGCTCGTACTTACACGGCACAAGTACTCTATATGGAATTTTAGAGTGCGCGACTTCTATTGGAGCCATTATTGCCGGTATAACAGCAACCTCCATTTTATATAAAAGCAAAAATTATGTTACTGGTCTGTCTTTCGGGATCACTTCCATTGGTTTGTTATTGATGATGTTTACTCGAAATAATATCGCTGCTTTTATCGCAATCCTCTTGATTGGGTTGGGTACCACTTGGGTCAGAGTATTGATGCAATCCGTCCAACAGGTCTATACCGAACCTGGCTATTACGGGCGGATGGCCGCCATGAGACAAACCATTAATCAAGGGGCCGTAACCATCGGAGCTCCACTTCTAGGATGGATTGCTGAACATCATGGGGTGAACAATGCTTACGGTTCCCTATTAATTCCAGTGTTGGCCTTAATGGGATTCTCGCTACTTTTTGCCCCACAACAGACATTTAAGAGTGTCATAGGGTCGATGATTCCGCAAAATCAAGGGGACAGTCCCCCGCTGCGTTAAAGCAGTGAAGGGACTGTCCCCAATGATTAAGGAATGATGATCTCCAGCTTTCCTTCTTTACTGGTCACTTCGACCACCTTGTCCACAAACAAATAAGGCGTATCAAACCGATCTTGCTTTTTGATATCCGCATAACTATTATTTGCAGTTAGCACTGGGAAAACTGCGTTGGTTTTTTTAAATAGATTTTGAGTAACCTCGATCTCCGCCATCAAAATAATTTCTTTATTGGAGATTGCAAAGAAAAGTTTCCCTATCTCTCTATCATTTTCATCCTTAATGGAAATCTGCTGTAGGATTGAAATCAGGCAGGTAACAAAATGATTAATTTTCTCATTGGCTACCCCCTCTAGCTGACAATCTGCCAAAACTTTATTCAATCCCGCTCTGATTTCCTTAAAGGAAAACACATCTTCGATTCTAAGCGCCGCTTTCGTCCTACCAAGACTTTCAAACTTTTTCCTCGTCTCAAAAAGGTATTCCTTAATAACTCCATTATGCCGGCCACGGTTCAAAACAAAATCAGTGACCTCATTAATCCAGCGTATTTCCTTACCTTGATTTTTGATTAGTAGTAAAAATCCATAGATATCCTTCTCATCAAACGTACCTTCTGTCAGTTTTCCATAGTAGTAATTCAGTAATGATTGCTCTTTTATATCCATTTCGTTTTCTCCTAGATGTCATGATACTACCTATTGTACATCAGATTGAATAACAAAAAACGAATTTCACAGATAAAAGATTTTGTGTCCAAAAAATCGTTTGGCCATCTAATAATTGGGGTATCGAGAGCAGTAGGTAGATAACATTTACATAGGAGGGAAACGTATGGAAAATAAGAAGATGGCGCAATTACAGCAATCAATAATCGACAACGAGCAAAAGGCTGGTTTGACTACTAACCAAGGATTGAAAATGGCGGAAGATGAGTTTTCTTTAAAAGCTGGACTACGCGGTCCTACTCTTATGGAGGATTTTCACTTTCGCGAAAAAATGACCCACTTTGACCACGAACGGATTCCTGAACGTATTGTCCATGCACGCGGCACAGGGGCTCATGGGGTCTTCCAACTTTATGAATCTTTACAGGAATATACTAAAGCTGATTTTCTTACGGACACCGCGAAAACAACACCGGTATTTGTACGAATCTCGACCGTACAGGGTTCGAGAGGATCAAGCGATACCGTTCGTGATGTCCGCGGTTTTGCGACCAAATTTTATACGGATGAAGGAAACTTTGATTTAGTTGGAAACAATATGCCTGTATTCTTTATCCAGGATGCGATTAAATTCCCTGATTTTGTCCATGCGGTGAAACCTGAACCTCATAATGAAATTCCACAAGGAGCCAGCGCTCACGATACATTTTGGGATTTTATCGGTCAAAATCCTGAATCAGCCCATATGGTCATGTGGGTCATGAGTGACCGTGCGATTCCTCGAAGCCTGCGTATGATGGAGGGCTTTGGTGTACATACCTTCCGTCTTGTCAATGCACAAGGAAAAGCACATTTTGTAAAATTCCACTGGAAACCTGTCCTTGGTATGCATTCTCTTGTCTGGGATGAAGCACAAAGAATTGCCGGTAAAAACCCTGACTTCCATCGTCAAGATTTATATGAAGCCATTGAAAAAGGTGATTATCCGGAATGGGAACTGGGCGTCCAGTTAATTTCCGAAGAGGATGAATTCAAGTTTGATTTTGACGTTTTAGACCCAACCAAATTATGGCCTGAAGAAGTGGTTCCTGTAAAAATCGTTGGTAAAATGACTTTGAATCGCAATGTCGACAATTTCTTTGCTGAAACCGAACAAGTGGCTTTTCATCCTGGCCATTTGGTACCTGGAATTGATTTTTCAAATGACCCACTTTTACAAGGACGGTTATTTTCCTATACAGATACTCAACTTTCTCGCTTAGGCGGTCCTAACTTCCATCAGATTCCGATTAATAAACCGGTGTGTCCTTTCCATAACAACCAGCGTGATGGCATGCACCAAATGGCGATTCACCGCGGACAAACAAGCTATCATCCCAACGGTTTAAATGCCAATCAACCGGAGCCAGTGCCAATCGATCAAGGAGGCTATGAACATTATCAAGAAAAGGTGGATGGACGTAAAATCAGAGGACGGAGTGAAAGTTTCTTAGACTTTTACTCTCAAGCGAAATTATTCTATAACAGTCAGACTCCATATGAACAGCAGCATATTAAAGACGCACTTAGCTTTGAACTTGGCAAATGCTACTCCGATTTGGTAAAAAATAACGCGGTTGCACTTCTTAACCACATTGATCGAAACATGGCCCAAGAAGTGGCTGAGAATATAGGGGCGGTCTTGCCAAAAGAAAATCTTGAAGTCAAATCTGATAAAAAATCACCTGCACTAAGCATGGCCCATACGATTAAAAAAACTGATACCAAAAGTGTAGCTATTCTAGTAACTGGAGCCCCTAACACAGACCAATTAACTGAATGGATTAAAGTATTAGCACAGCATAACCTGAATTATAGTATCGTTGCTAACAAGGTCCAACCATTAAATGCTGTCCTGAGAGTAACGGATACCTTTGATACCGTCGACTCTAGTCTTTTCGATGCAGCCATCTTAATGAGTAGTGAATCCAAACTTCCCACACCTGCTTTAGAGTTCATTGAAACAACCTACAAACACTTTAAACCATTGGCGATTGCTGCCAGTAAACCTAATACATTAGAGTACAGCCGTATTCAATTAGATGAAGCAGGTGTCTTTGATTTAACAAAAATAGAAATCCAACCATTTATTGAAGGCATTGCCCAGGCTCGTTTCTGGGAACGGAAGCTTTAATTCCTATTAAAAATTTCGCCCTAACCTTTTTTCTGGTTAGGGCTTTTCCTATTCAATTGAATAGGACTTTATTTTATAGATAAAGCTAAAAAGAATAAATGTCGGTTAAAATGAGGTCATTATGATAACCGTTTCACTCTTCTTTTCTTTTACCTTAATCGGTATTATTTCGTTTTTTACGATAAAAAAAGCTACTCATACCATAACGCTTATTTTTCTATTGATGGTGATCGAGTTCTTCTTCACCAGTTTTATCTCTGTTATTGTAGACAATGCCAAGCTATGGACTGTCACACAGAGTACCAGATACCTTATTATGTTTCGTGTCATTGAAGTTGTGGTTTTTCCATTACTGCTTCTTTGGTATATTGAATCGGTAAAAAGAGTGGGCACCTTCTCAAAGAAGCTTATTATAACTGTGCTTTGGGTAGGTGTTTTAGTGGGAGTAGAGACGATTTTAAGCCATTTCCATATTTTCACCTATGAAAAGTGGAAGGTATGGGGTTCCATTATCGTATGGTTCACCTTTCTATCGTTCCTCCATTTTCTGCAAGGTCTTTTTAGCCGGATCCTTTTTAAAGAGGGGATTAGGAATTGACAATTTTACCATTACCGGAAAAATTCGATGCAAATGAATGGTTTATTCTCTTTCATATCCTGGCTTTAGTGATCATATTATATAAATTGCCAAAGAGATTTCCAACCTCTATTACTATCTTATTACTAATGTTCACGATAACAGTAGCAAGGATTGTTGATCATGTGATAGCAGGACCACATGTTGATTTATACGACATCATGGACTCGGGTGACTTTGAGCTTTTTGATTTATTGTGCTATGTGCCTTATGCCCCGTTTGGATATGTCTTTATCTATCTCTATGACAAATTCCAATTAAAAGGGGGTATCCTGCTTTTATTTATAGTCATACTATCGATTGGAAGTATTGGATTCGAATGGTTCACAGGTACAAGCTACATTGGTTATTTAAAATATAGCAGTTGGAAGCCCATATATTCCTTACCTATCTATTTAATAGTCCAGCCATGCACGATATTATTTTTCCACTTAATCAAATCAATCCATGAAAAATCACTTACATCAGTAGAGTAAACAGGAGGTTGTACTTGTGAATCTAGATGATATTATCATTGCTCGGGAGAAAATGAAGGGAATTGTGCACACCACTCCCCTTGACTATTCCAAGACATTTAGCCGACTCTCACATAATGAAGTCTATTTAAAGCTAGAGAATCTTCAAAAAACAGGCTCCTTTAAAGTAAGGGGCTCGTACAACAAGCTGACCTCCCTTTCAAAAGATGAATTAAAAAAGGGTGTCGTCGCAGCGTCTGCTGGGAACCATGCTCAGGGCGTTGCCTATTCTAGTCAGATGCTGGGCGTTCCTTGTAAAATCGTGATGCCTAAAGGCGCTCCTCTTAGTAAGATAGAAGCCACTAAGCAATATGGGGCCGAGGTTATTTTAGAAGGTGCCGTTTTTGATGATGCCCTCGCGTATGCATTACAACTGAAGGATCAACTGGATGCTACATTTATTCATGCTTTTGATGATGAAGCAATTATTACCGGACAAGGAACCGTCGGAATAGAAATCCTTGAACAACTACCAGAAGTTGAGGCCATTATTTGCCCTATTGGCGGCGGCGGGCTTATAGCCGGGGTTGCGATGGCAGTGAAGGAGAAGAATCCTCATGTATCTGTTTATGGTGTTCAAACGGTTGCCTGTCCCAGCATGAAAGAGTCCATTTTAGCGAATAAACCTGTAATGGTTCGGTCGTCACCCACGATGGCCGATGGAATTGCTGTTAAAAAACCAGGTGAGAAAACCTTTGAGATTGTTCAGAAGTACGTGGACGATATTTATTGTGTCGATGAAATGGAAATTGCCCGAACGATGCTGATGCTTTTAGAGAGAAACAAGTTGCTGGTGGAAGGTTCCGGAGCTACATCCCTTTCCTCCCTGCTTTTTGAAAAAGTAAAGCTGAAGGAGAAAAAAGTAGTCGCCATTTTGAGTGGCGGAAACGTGGATATGAGTTTTATCTCAAGAATCATCGAACGTGGTATGGTCGAGGCAGGCAGGTATGCTGATTTTACCATTACCTTAAAAGATAAACCTGGTGAACTTCAAAGAGTGCTAAGCACGATTACTGATCTCGACGCAAATGTTCAATCTGTTAATCTACATCGGATGGGGAAAAATATCTATCCTGGTTTTGCCCAAATCGAGATTTCTGTTGAAACAAAAAACCACGAACATATTGAACAGCTTTATCATGCCCTTTTAGAAAAAAGCTACAATGTAATGATGGGACAATATTAATTAAACAGGAAGAACTACGTATTGTACGTTGTTCTTCTTTTCATTGAAAAAAGCCAGGCGTTTAGCCTGGCTCAAGTATATTCCTTTCAAATTATTTGTTGATCACCTCTTGAAGTACCTTTAAAATTACCTTTTTTATATGATTTTCTTTCTTACTCGTCACTTTCGATGATTTACTCGTCAAATGTTTGATTTACTCGTCTATTTTCTATTTTACTCGTCAACCTTTATACTTTACTCGTCAAAAACTCCATTTTACTCGCCAACTACTAAACAACACCCATTCCTCCATAAAAAAACCACAGTTATTAAGGACTGTGGTATGACAGAATATTAACTTTCTTTTCTTTCAAAAAGGAATCCCTTCAAAAGAGATTCCTTAGATAAAACTAGTAATATGATTGTAGTACAAAAAGAGCATCAAACTACATCACTTGCTTCTCTTTCCTAATAGCAGGAGAAGCAACGGTGATTCCCGTTGTTTCCTCAAAATTAAATAGACTTGAAGGCAAGTCAGTAAAACGCTCTAATTCATTGTAAGCAGGAATACCATGGTAAGACATATCCAAGCCCTCGTCTTCTTCCTCTATAGTTGCTCGGAAACCGACTGTCATTTGGCATACCCTTGCTATAATAGTTCCGCCAATCAGCCCCCACACAATAACAACTACTGCACCTAAAAGCTGGACCTTTAAGAGCGAGAAATCACCAGTGGTCAATAATCCTTGTGACTTATCAAGCAAGCCAACAGCAATGGTTCCAAACACACCGCCGAAACCATGAACAGCCACAGCTCCCACCGGATCATCCACCTTCAAAAAATCAACAAATAAGGTAGCATAAATAACGATCAACCCACTAATGGCTCCAATTAAAATAGCGCTCCACTCAGAAACATAAGCACAGCCAGCAGTTATGGAAACCAATCCAGCTAATACACCATTGATCGTCATACTTGGATCTGCTTTTCCAAACTTTTTCATCGTTAGAAACAAAGCAACAGAACCACCGCTCGCTGCGGCTAACATCGTGTTGATGGCAATGGGCGCTAGCGCTGAACTTGATGCATCCAATGTACTGCCTGCATTAAAAGCAAACCAGCCGAACCACAAAATAAAGGCACCCGCTGATGCTAATGGAATGTTACTCGGTGCAAACACATTCACACTGCCATCCGAATTAAATCTTCCTCTTCTTGGACCAAGAAGTTTAGCCATTGCAAAAGCGGCAAACCCACCAACGGCATGAATGGCAGCTGATCCCGCAAAGTCCTTCATTCCTAACTTTGCTAACCAACCATCGCTATTCCATATCCAATGACCAGATAGCGGATAGATAATCATACTGATCAATGCAGCTGTAACCACATAGGCTTTAAAGTTCATCCGTTCAGCAACTGCACCTGAAATAATCGAAATGCAAGCTACTGCAAATCCCATTTGAAAAAGAACAAACGCAACGCTTGGTAGCTCCATCGAAAGAGCGATTTTATCGGGACTTCCAAAAAGAGTCGTTCCTATAAATCCAAAGGTATCCTTACCAAACATAATTCCAAATCCGATCAACCAAAAGGCTAAAGCCCCAATGGTTAAGTCTACGAATATCTTCATAGTCACATTAACTGCATTTTTCGTACGGACAAATCCAGCTTCTAATAAACTAAATCCACCTTCCATAAACAGCACCATCGCTGCAGCAAGGACGACCCAAACTGTATTGATATACATTAACTCCAAAAGATCACCCCTTTTCGCTCGCTAAGTCATCGATATCATAGTCAATTGTGCCTGTTCGAATATTGTAAGCTTCTAGAATAGGATATACGTATATTTTCCCATCTCCATCTACACCTGTCTGGGCTGCAGTAACGATTGTCTTGATCGTTGACTCCACCAAATAATCCGAAAGGACAATTTCCAATTTCACTTTTGGATGAAGGGTCACCTGATAATTTTTCCCCCGGTATACTCCTTGCGTATCTTTTTGTTTCCCTCTTCCTACCACCTGAGAAACGGTAAATCCTGTAATTCCTATTTTCTTTAATCCTTTAATCGTATCCGTGAGCCTCTCCGGTCGAATGATCGCCTCAATCTTTTTCAAAGAATCAGCCCCTCATGTTATATTTCCTAACATCAATATGTAAAAATATATAACATCATCAAAGTAACCGTCAATGTATTTTTATTCCAATTTGAAAATTCAGAAATTCAATTAAACGTTTGATTAGTTTTTTCACACAAAAAGGGCACCCATTTTTTCTATTAAGCCGTTCTCTTTTGAGGTACCCGCAGCTATAAAAACACATATAAAGTCAGAACAAATAGCAGAGTAATTCGCATATGAATTCACTCTGCCTTTTTATTGGTTAGAAGGTGTTTTTTAAAATTTTTTTACCTAAATTAACAGCATAAATCGCAGGTTAATTAGTAAGATCATAATAAAAATTATGCTTCTGCTATTTGAGTTGCGAATTTGTAAGATAATTCCATAACCAAAAAACGACAGGGGAACTGTCGTCTTTAAAATTAAGGCTATGTTAAAGAACAGTGTTGATTTTTACACTCTGTTGATTGGAGCGGAAGGCACGAAGACTCCTATGGGAGTATGGTTCAGGGGAGACACCGCAGGCGCATGCGCCGAGGAGGCTCGCCGAAACACCCACGGAAAGCGCAGTGCCTGGAGCGGAAATCAACAGGCAAGTTTGACAGAGCCAAAATTAAAATAACAAAAGCCGTTAGAAAGGAGATTGTAGATATTAATCGGATTGGGGTAACATCTTAACAAAGTATTTTGGGGATTCGGTAAACCCTTGTCGGATATAAAACCTATGTGCATCTATCCTTCTTGAATGGCAATGCACTTCGATTCTATCGCAATTTCTTTTATTGGCTAAATTAGTACAATACTCCTCAATCTCTCGTCCTATTCCCATACTCCTAATGTTTTTATCAACTGCAAAATAACTTATCCTTGCGAAATCTCCTTTGACAGCCAATTGAGGTATAAAATGTATGGAAATTAAAGCGATAATCCTACTATCTTTATCGTAAACCAATAACTCCTCATTTGGTTCAGTAAGGAGTGTTTCTATTTTTTCTTTTATGAAAGTCTCGGTATCTGGATAGTCCAACTGGTTTAACAATAAAGAAATTTGCTTCCAATCCTCCACATTTGCTGTTCTAATCCCCAATTATTCCACTCTCCAATTTATTAATTTATTTATACCTATTGAAATCCTCATATTTTTATTCTCTAACCTACCCCGATAGTTAAAATAAGCTTCTCTGGTTATCTTACTAGATATTTGTTCGAAATAATGCAAAAAGCAGTGCGATTTCAGGTGCGAAATCCACTGCTTTTATACTTGTGTTTATATTTGCTTTTTCCTATGCGGGAACTCCAAAAGAGAACGGGTTATTTTTCTATGGATACCCCATTTTCATCTAGTTCTCACTACTCGATTCAAGTATTTCTTTTATTTTTTGTAAATCTTTCTTGTTAGCCTTTTTCATCATGGGAGCCATAAACGGTGCAAAGATTTTGGAAAAGCCTGTTGGATTTCCTTTGTTCCTTAATGTCATTCGTGTTCGATTGCCCTCCAGAGTTTCCCACGTATAGGTGGTTTCCATTGGAAATGGACCCTGTGAGGTTCTCATCACCAGCTTTTTCTCCGGCTCAAGCTCTATAATTTCATATATATAGGCAAGCTCTCGCCCAAGAAATTGCGCCTTAAAGGCCACTCGTGAACCCAGGGCCAGCGGTTTTTCCGTTTTCCATTCAGAGGACTGAATATTAACATACCATTCGGGGGCATTGTCAGGATCCATTGCATACTGTGAAACTTGCCCAACGGGGCGGCCGATGATGATCTCTGTAAAAACATCTACCAAAATTTGATACCCCCCTTACGCGTATTCCTTCCGAACAATCGCTATGTTGTCTTTATGGCATTGCTTCGTAAAGTTAGATGGAAAAGCCATTTCCTCTTCTAAGGCTGTCAATGCCTCTGCGTCCTCGTTCTTCACAGCAGCAATCAATCGCTCGAGATAATCTTGAGATACTTGAATCCGGCGCTGAATCTCTTGAAGATTTGTTGTCGTTTTGCCATGACCGGGAACCAATATAGAATTCTTATGGTTTACGAGAATCTCCTCTGCTTTTTGAAGAGTTTGTTCGTACGCTTTAGCACTGTGATAAATAAACGGCAATTCAAAATCAGAAAGATAATCCCCCGCAATCCAAAGACCAAGCGGTTCGATCACTGTAAATAACCCATCATGCGTATGTCCCTGCGCCAGATAAAAGGTGAGTGTTGACTCTCCAATGACAAGCTTCTGCCCATCTTCACCAATTACAATATCCACCTCTGGAAAGGCAATCGGATATGGCGGTTGTATGTAATAATCATTATAGAACTGACAAATCATGTCTACCTTTTTCTCTTTATCAGGATGGTCTTGGAGTCCTTTACTTCCGATGACCTTTGCCCCTGGGAAAGCAAGGTACCCAATGACATGGTCAAAATCTCCGTGTGTAAAAAGAAGGTATAGCTCTTTTTCCCCTTGAATGCTAGCAACATGTCTTTGGATCTCTTCTATTTCTTGAGGCAACCAATTTGGGTCTACCACGAGAACAAAATCCTTCGTATCTACAACCGTACATGTGGTTTGGTAGAGTGCACTTTGAAACACGGTGATGTGCTCATTTCTAAATTGAATCATTGCTTCTCCTCTTTCCCTAAGGAATTAATACAATTTTGCCGGTACTTTTTCGGCTCTCTAAATAGTGATGTGCTTCTTGACCCCCGCTTAGTGCAAAGGTTGTTGGTTCGGCTAATCGTACTTTTCCCTCCTGCATCCAGCCAAACAATTCACTAGACCGTGTAACTCGTTCTTCACGTGAAGTAAGAACATTCCATAAATCTCCACCGGTCAGTGTTTTGGACGTATCCATTAACATTCTTGGATCAACTAGTGCTGGATCTCCCCCCGCCATTCCATAAAATACTACCGTTCCCCCAATACGTGTCGCTTCAAAACTATCTTGAAGCGTCGATCCGACTGATTCATAGACTACATCTACACCTTTACCGTTTGTTGCCTCAAATATTTGCTTCTTCCAATCATCCTTGTACAAGAATACCTTGGATGCTCCAGCTCCTTCTGCTACTGCTGCTTTTTCAGCAGAAGATGTTAAGCCAATGACCTTTCCTCCGAGCAAAATGACCATTTGTATAAGTAGTTGTCCAACCCCACCTGCTGCCGCATGGACGAGAACCACTTCATTCTTTTTCACGGCATAACTATCACGTGTTAGATAGTGGGCAGTTAAGCCTTGCAGCATCACGGATGCCGCCTCATTAAATGAAATTGTTTCAGGTACAGGTATCGCTTTTTCAAACGGAACCGCTACTAACTCAGCGTTCGCATAAGGTACATCCGCAAAAGCAATCCGGTCGCCAACTTGGATTCCTTGAATATTCGCCCCGATTTCTTCAACGATGCCTGCTCCTTCATACCCTAGAATATAGGGAGGTTCTCCCGCAAGATGGTAGTTTCCTTTTCTTCTATATATATCAGCAAAGTTTAAACCAATGGCTTTCATTCTCACTAATATTTCATTAGGACCAATGACCGGATTGGGGATTTCCGCATACTCCAGGACTTCTGGCCCTCCAAATGTATTAAAAACAAGTGCTTTCAACTAAATTACCTCATTCTGTAGATTTTTCATTACGCATTTATTAAATAGAATAATGAAAAGGATTGCAACTTAATTATTATTTAGAAGCGGCAGCTCCAGCAGTTTCTTTTTTGTAAAGCGAAAAAGAATGATTAACAACACAGCTGTGGTTGGGTAAAAAGGAATGGAATAATAAAGCTTCCAGCCCGTATAGGTCAGTGCATGATTTTTTACATTAATCCATTCGAATAATAGAGAGAATCCGGTCCAGAACAGAACATACCAAACCGTTTTTTTACCATAGAGCTGAAATTTATCGTAACCATATAAAAAAATTAAAGAGGCACATGGATACATAAAAAGATGAAAAAGTGCACCAGATGCCTCGTAGGTAGGATTGTCACCATAAATATATAGTCTAAAAGGGGTGGCGAGAAGAAAATAATCTATGGTTGAAACAAATCCTATATTACATATCCAAATAATGATGACAATCACAGGGGGAAAATATTTTCGTATGAGTAAAAATAAACAGATTATAGCAGTGGTGGTTAGAATGAAGAACCATTCATTCCAATCAAAGGTCACATTCATAAATGGTTTCCCCCTTTATAAAGGATTCTGCGAAAGACCCTCATAGAAACAAGTAACACCGATAGAGTTGCCACCCAATAAGCAAATGACCACCACACCCGCCAATTTTCATGAATCAAAACACCTAACAGATCAGATAAATATTCCAATCCTGTTAAAAAGAAGACGAAGCTACTGAATAAAAGAAACTTTCTCCAGTTTGTCGTTAAAATAAGAAAGAAGTGAAGAAAAATGACCATGATGATAGGAAATAGAATAGTTCGGTTAAGGAAATGAGAAAATTCCAAGCTTAGTTTTTCAGGGACAATCAATGTTTTAAAATTCATAAAACAAATTGCGGAGAAGTTTTGATAGAGATAGGTGCTGATCATCCAATACACGATTATTTCAAGTATATGGAGCATCTTCTTTTTTTTGATAAAAAGAAATAAAGCAATCACATTTAAGACGATATAAAAGAATAAAACCATTCAAGTTGACCCCTTCGATGTTTGCTTATTTCCTTTACTTATCAATTATCTTTTCCATTCAAAGGGGATTTATTATACATTGTATTTTCTTACACTTTGAACGAAAAATAGATAAGATTTGCTTTGCTACACAATTTACATTCTTGCATATCAAATGACAAAAAACATAATTTGTCATTTGATTATTATCATTGATTTTGCTAGAATAAATTCATCTTATCAGTGGAGGTATGTAACTTATGCAAAATAAAAAACTTGGACAAAATGGTCCAACCGTTTCTGCTATAGGACTTGGCTGTATGGGAATGTCCGACCTTTATGGGAAGGCCGACCGTAAAGAAAGTATCGCTACAATTCACGCTGCACTTGAAGCAGGAGTCACCCTGTTTGATACTGGGGATTTCTATGGAGTGGGTCATAACGAACTTCTTTTAAACGAAGCACTTAAAGATTCAAAACGCGATAATGCCTTTATTGCCGTGAAATTTGGTGCCATGCGTTCTCCTGATGGAGGTTGGGTTGGCGTTGATACCCGTCCGCAGGCCGTAAAGAACTTCTTATCCTATACGTTACAACGTTTAGGCGTGGATTACATTGACTTGTATCAACCAGCACGTGTCGATCCGAATGTACCAATTGAAGAAACTGTTGGTGCGATTGCTGACATGGTGAAAGCGGGCTATGTAAGAAACATTGGTCTTTCAGAGGCAAATGCAGACACGATCCGTCGTGCACATGCTGTTCATCCAATTAGCTGGCTCCAAATTGAATATTCCCTCTTTAGCCGTGGTATTGAAAAAGAAATTCTACCAACCTTACGTGAACTAGGGATCAGTCTTTCCGCATATGGTGTCCTATCACGAGGCTTGTTAAGTGGAAAGTGGTCGAAGGACCGTCAAGGAGCACCTGATTTCCGTTCATTTGCTCCTCGTTTTATGGGTGAAAATTTAGATAAGAATTTAGCATTAGTTGAGGCGTTGCGTGTAATCGCTGAGGAAAAACAAACCAATGTAGCACAGCTTGCGATCGCTTGGGTTCTTTCACGCGGAGAGGATGTCATTCCGTTAATTGGTGCACGTAAACAGTCTCAGCTTCAGGATGCCCTTGATGCGGTGAACTTAAAGTTAAGCCCTGCTGACCTCGAAAGAATTGAAGCGGCAGTTCCTCCAGAAGCCGTTGCTGGTACTCGCTATGCTGCTGAACAAATGAACCAACTGGGAGTAGAATAAAGTGGCTGACCAAATCTTAACCAAAGAAACAATCCTAGATACGGCGGAGGAAGTCCTTCGCCGATTTGGTCCTGAGAAAACCAGTGTGGTTGATGTTGCTCGGGCATTAAATGTTAGTCACGGAACTATTTATCGTCATTATCCTAGTAAGGCAGCATTAAAGGAAGCGGTGGCGGAAAGATGGCTTCATAGTATCTCGGAACCATTAGCGGCTGTTTTTAAACAGGATTGCTCTGCAACAGAGCGTTTATATTTATGGGTAAAGACGCTGATTCAGATTAAACATTTCAAGGTGAAGGAAGACCCGGCGTTATTTTCCATGTACTCGATGCTTGTGGAAGAGTCGGTGGAAGCCGTCGATACCCATATTCAAGAATTGATTGGACAAATCATCCCCATTGTCGAAGCTGGAATTGCCAGTGGAGAGTTTAAATCAACAGATGCCGCCGGCACAGCTAGTGGCGTCTTTATGGCAACAGCTCGTTTCCATCATCCTGCCCTTGCAAAAGAATGGACCTCGCCTACCATTGAGCAGGAATTTGAGATTGTTTGGAAATTGATTCTTTCTGGGATTGTAAAATAAGAAAAGGAAGTGCCATCGGGGTTTCATTCTCGATGCGCATTTCCTTTTTATGTTTAGAGAATTCCAGGTTTGATTAAGCTCATGGTAATGTCCCACAGTTTCCGTGCTGATTCTTGGTCTTTTGCAACATCAGTGGTTTCTGCTTCTTTACAGTTGACAAAGAACTTACCACTTACACCTTCAACAGCAGGAGAAGAAGCAAGATAGACAGGTGTCACTGCACCTTTTTCAGCTCTAGCTGAAAGTGTCTTGAATAATGTCCGAAGAACCCATGGCATGTCATGCATAAGATTAGATCGAATAATTCCAGGGTGCAGGCTGTTGACGGTAATAGGCTTTCCTGCAAGGCGTTTCGAAAGCTCGTTTGTAAACAAGATTAATCCTAACTTTGTCGGACCGACCGCTCTGAAAAATGCATAGTTTTGCTTGGTCATGAGGTCATCAAAATTCATTTTAATCCCATTATGTTTAGATGCTACATTAATAATGCGCCCCTCACTACTTGCTTCAAGCGAATCTAATAACAAATGGGTGAGGATGAAATGGGATAAATAATTCGTGGCAAATGTCGTCTCAATCCCATCTTCTGTTTCAGAACGCTTTGATAAAAAGACAGCTGCATTATTGATAAGTACATCGAGTTTGGTATACTTTTTCTTAAAGTCTTCTGCCGCTTGTTTAACTGAACGTTGAGAGGATAAATCTGCTAAAAGCAGGTCTACATGGCTGTTGCCTGTATTTTCAATGATTTCTTGGCGCGCTTTTTGTCCTCGTTCCTCATTTCTGCACAACAGAACAATCGTTGCCCCTTTTCTTGCTAATTCCATTGCTGTTGCTTTGCCTATCCCTGAGTTACCGCCTGTAATTAAACAAATTTTCCCCTTCATCTCGAGTTCTCCCCTTAAAATATCTTATTTAGTACATTCTCTTTTCAATATTTCCGTAGGTTTTGCCATGGATAGCATTTAGGACAGGCTCAGATGCGAGAAAATCATGAGGAAACCCTAGTTCAATTTTGCTTGCGTTACTTAGTTGGCTAAGATGTTCATCTGAAAGCTGGAAGGATAAACTTCCTAGATTATCTCTCATTTGTTCTTCTCGTTTGGCTCCAATTAGCGGAATCACCGTTCCTGACTGCTGGCGCACCCAGTTTAATGCTACTTGGGCAGGTGAAACGTTAAGTTCCTTCGACACTTCCTCCACGACTGTAGCAATCGCTCGATTTCTTTCATTTAATCGTGCGCTTTGCGGAGATAATCTACCGTTTTCAGCGGAAGGGTTATTATATTTTCCTGTTAATGCACCACCGGCCATCGGCGCCCACGCAGTCACACCTATATCAAGTGCTCGCGCCATAGGTAATAAATCTCTTTCAGGGGTACGTTGCAGTAAATTGTATTCAACCTGCAGGCCGATAAATGGCGTCCAACCTCGTAATGAGGCAAGCATATTCGCTTGAGAGACAATCCAAGCAGGCGTATCAGAGATTCCAACATAAAGGATTTTTCCTGAACGAACTAAATCATCAAGTGCTCTCATTACTTCTTCTACAGGGGTCATGAAATCCCAGGCATGGAGCCATAGTAAATCAATGTAATCTGTCTGAAGCTGCTTTAAACTCTTTTCAACGGATTGTACAAGATTTTTCCGATGGTTTCCGCCGCCATTCGGATCGTTAGGGCGAGTGTTGAGTGTATATTTTGTTGCCACAACAAACTGCTCTCGTTGCTCTTTGATAAACTCTCCCACATATTTCTCACTGGTTCCATTCGTATAATTTACTGCCGTATCGATAAAATTCCCGCCTGCTTCTACGAATGCTTGAAAGATTTTTTGACTTTCTTCCTTTGAGGCACCAAAACCCCAATCTTCACCAAACGTCATTGTTCCTAATGCTAACTCTGATACTCTCAAACCGCTTTTGCCTAGTAATTTATACTCCATGAAACAGCCCTCTTTTCTAAAAAAATTAATATGAAGCTTTTAACTGTTCTACTAATTTTTCCGCGCTTTCTCGAACTTGTTCGCTAGTTAGGAAACGGACACCTTGTGCTGTATATGTTGGCAAAAAGCGCATTCCTGTCAGGTTTGCAGTCGCTTGGAATGGCTTCGTTAACTCACTCATGCTGTAGTGATTATAGCCGCCCGCTTGATAGGCAGCTTCAGGTCCGCCAGTTGAAATCGCCAGCATAAATTCTTTTCCACGTAATTTCGTTCCTTCTGATCCATATGCCCATCCGTAAGTGAGAACAACATCCTGCCACTCCTTTAATAGAGAAGGACTGCTGTACCAGTAGAATGGGAACTGGAAAACAATTCTGTCGTGTTCAAGCAATAGTTTCTGTTCATGCGCGACGTCAATTTTCCCATCAGGATATGCTGCGTATAATTCATGCACCGTAATATCTTTTTCTTGATGTAATCGATCAGCCCACATTTTGTTTATAACTGAGTTTTTTAAGTTTGGATGTGCGACAATAACTAATGTCTTCATGATGAATTCTCCTTTTTGTTTGTATATACAAATGTAAAATTAAAAAAATATTACTTTTCTTCAAAAATTACTTCCACTTCTTTTTTTGTTTCATACATGCTATAAAAAGTATCAGCAATATTTTCAGGTGAGTAGTACGTTCCTTCTTTAACAAACCCTTTAATTGTTAGAGTTCCAACATAAACACCTTTGACACTTAATTCTTGATGTAAGCTATGTGCTAAGCTGCGGATGCCTGCTTTGCCAATCGCTAAGGATGCATAATCAGCAAATGGATGAATCGCCAACCCTCCGCCAGTTAAAAGGATCGTTCCGTTTTCAAGGTAAGGAAGGACTTCTTTTACACTTGAAAGGGCCCCAGCCACATTGATTTTAAAATCTTTAACTACGTCATCTATGCTTAATGTTGTCGGTTTACCTAGTCTAACTGCCGCCGCGTTGTATAAAAGAACATCAATTTGTCCGTATTGTTTAATCACTGAGTCTATTGCTGCTTTTAAAGATACTTCTGATGAAACATCCCCTGGAAAGCCCTTTGCCGTAATTCCTTCAGCTCGTAGCTCTTCTTCGTACTTCTGTAAAGCATCTATACGTCGTGATACAAGGGCAACTTTAAAGCCTTCCTTACCGAATTTCTTTGCAGTACTTAAGCTAATCCCTGGCCCTGCACCGACAATCAACAATATCTTTTCTTTCATAAAATGGCCTCCATATTCAAGTTTCAAAACCATCTATATTTGTATATGCAAATGATAGGGTAAAAAAATTACAGTTCTTTTTCTAGCTTATTGCTCGCTTCATGAAGCATCCTGCTTAAATCCATACTGAATTCTCGTCCTAAAATGTCGGAATAACCCAAGAACAATTCTTTTAATGAAACACGGAATTGATGGTATACTTTTTCTCCTTCATCAGTTAAAGAGATATGCGTTTGTTTTCCATCTATTTTTCGTGTAACCAGCTTAAGTTTTTCTAGTTTATCTATAAACCGTGTACTGGTCGAAGGAGCAATGGAGAGCTTATGGCATAAATCTTTTTGATTAATCTCAGGATGGAATTTTACAATCATAATCATGTATAAATAAGAAGGTGCAAGTTCCCCGAAATCGAACGTCTTCTCTGCCAATTTTGAAATGTTACGAGCAAAACGGCTTGCTGTAAAATATAAACAATGAATTAATATTTGTTCTTCTTCATTCATTCTTGCTCAGTCCCTTTTTTCATTTGCATATACAAATTAACATGGATTATCATTTTAGTCAACTAAGAAAAGGTCAGTTTTCTTGTGAAAGTTTTCAACAGTATATATTATTAACTGTGTTGGAAAAATTAGATTAACAATTTAACAAGGGATGATATTGATGAAAGCATTACTTTTACATGATAAAGGTCTTTGGAAAGAGATGAAGGTAGAAGAAACAGATATTCCAAAACCAAGTGCAGGTGAGTTATTGATTGAGGTTCATGCAGTAGGACTCAATCCGGTTGATTATAAAACGGCAACAGGCGGTAATCCAAATTGGGCATACCCCCACATTCTAGGATTAGATGTTGCTGGGGTAGTTGCAGAAGTAGGAGAATGTGTAACTGGTTGGGCAAAAGGCGATCGAGTAGTCTATCATGGTGACCTGACGAAAAAAGGCGGTTTTGCTGAATACGCAGTGACAACTGCTCATACAGTTTCACGGATTCCAGATCAAGTAACATTTGAAGATGCTGCGGCTTTGCCGACAGCGGGATATACTGCTTATCAATCCTTATTCCGTAAGCTTCCAATGGACCACATTGATACCCTTCTCATTCACGGCGGCGCTGGTGGTGTAGGTGGGTTTGCTGTCCAATTAGCGAAGTGGGCCGGTAAAACAGTTATCTCTACGGCTTCTCGCCAAAATCACGAGTATGTTAGATCACTTGGTGCGGACTATGTTATCGATTATCGAGAAGAAGATGTGAAGGCGAAGGTAATGGAAGTCACCAATGGTCGTGGGGTAGACGCCATTATTGATGCAGTTAGCCGTCAAAGTGCCACCGATTCACTGGACATGCTTGCCTTTTTAGGACACATCGTTCATATTGCTGGTGCCCCTGATTACACACAGGTGAAGCCTTTTACCAAAGCAATTTCTTTCCATGAGATTGCTCTTGGGCCTGCCCATCAATCCGGAGATCGAAAAGCACAAGAAGATTTAGGTGTGATGGGGAACGAAATGCTCGCTTTATTGGCAGAAGGGAAAATTTCGTCTATGTTAAAAGAAGTAATCACACTTGAACAAGTACCTGAGGCACTCTCCCGTCTTTCTGAACGACATGTAAAGGGCAAGATTGTAGCTAAATTAAAGTAAGATGCTGAGTTAGGCGAACATTTGTATACTGTTCGCCTTTAAAATTTGTAGTGTTAAATTGGATTCGCTGATAAACCTGTATATTCGCTGATAAACAGCCTGAATTCGCCGATAAAAGTCCAATATTCGCCGATAAACCTATGAAATTCGCTAATAGGGTGTAATTTTACACCAAATATCACAGAGAGACTAACCTAAAACTACGAAAAAACAGCTACTTTTTATTAAATGCAGCAGCAGATCGACTCTGATGATACAGACTCATAGCAGAATGGGCCCCTTTTGCTATAACATCTCTCAAAATTTTTGCCATTACCCCGCTGTATACAAGTCCATTATCTCCATATGCAAATACGAAATAACAATTGGGGAACTCATCATATTGCCCAATCATTGGCAAGCCATCATGTGTCCCTCCGTAAAAGGCTCCTAAATAGTACTCTGGATAAACCTCAATAGAAGGAAAAAGTTTGTTAAACTCCTCAATTAGCTTATCTTTCTTATGCATAATCTTAGAATCGCGATCATCAACATAGGTGGTATTGTCATCTAATCCACCAATAATCACTCGGTTATCTTTCGTCGTTCGCATATAAATATAGGGGCGTGCGGTCTCCCAAATAAGAGTTTGCTTATACCAATCTGTAAAGCTCTCTACCTGATTAGTAACAACTGCATACGAGCTTGATATAACGGCATTTTTATCTTTCATAAACTCCAATCCCTCGTACCCTGCAGCAATAATGACGTGTCGTGCCTTTATGGAATAGCCATTTTCAGTAAAAAAGGTGGCACCATCTTTTTGAAATTGTTTCCCATTGATTCTTGTTTTCTCAAAGACCCGCACTCCCTTTTTCTGAGCTTCTAAAAGGAGTCCATGATTATACTTAAGTGGATTAATTTCACCATCTTGATATAAATATAGAGCCGCTTCTTTTTTGAAGGGATAGCGTTCACTAATCTGCCTCTCTGTTAGGAAATCCACTTTAAAATTATGTTTTTGTAGGTAATATAACTCATTATTGAGTTTTTCTACTCCTGCTTGATCACTCGCATAATAGAGACTATCCCTCCTGTAGAATTCAGGATCTATGTCCATCATTTGAGACGTTCGTTCCATATCATTTATTGCTTCTTCGCATAGCTTCGTATGATGAATAGCTGTTTTTTCTCCAAAGGTATTTACTAACTCAAATAGCATTTTATCTCCCAAATACTGAATAAGAGCCGTATTCACACTTGTACTTCCCGTACCAATCTTACGTTTATCGACCACTACAACATCTAGGTCTGTCTCACTTAGATAGTAGGCACATTGCGCCCCAGAACTTCCTCCTCCTATGATAAGAACATCGCAGCATATGTCTTCCTCTAAAACAGGATATGTAGTGGTATTTGGTAAGGTTGTTTCCCAATAAAACTTCCCACTTTTTAAGTCCATTTAGACACTCCTTCAAATTTCAACTCGAATGCTTGTAGTATCTCCTGTGAAAAAGTAATCCATCCTTTGAAAAAAGACATACAAAAAAGGCATACCTTACTAGTTTACCTTCTACACTCCCTCAAGGTTATTGCAATCTCCATACTCCACCGAACATCTCAAACAGATTAAACTGATTTGTTCCCTCAAGATTTATTAGGAAAGGAGTCTCTCCTTTTTCCTCTAATACCTTTTTGGCTGGTCCCTCTCCAAGTGGTGTACAGAACAATAGACTTGTGCCTGAAAGGTCTAGTTTTTGGCATCTAGCATTCATGGCTGCATCAATAAATTCCTCACTTGGCTCAAGATTTAATAATTCCCCCCAATTGGTTGTGGTATTTTCTAAGTTATGAACCACAAAGCCTACACTCTCAAAAGTTGAGTTACCTATTAATCCTTGCTCTTTTAAATCTAAAAACCTCTCTTCATCAGACTTTTCCCATTCGATGAAAAATGGCATGGCAAGTTCATTGGGGTCATTTTCTAAAAATAAAAGTGACCACTTAATGATTTGCCCATCCTCTCGAACCCGTTCACCAGGGAATGGGCCATACACCGTATACCCCTCTGCTTTGAGCTTTGTAGCTAATTGTTGAATCTCTCTTGTTCGAATCGCTATTTTAGCAGGACCCTCATGCTCTTGTTTTGAGAGTTTCTTCACAATTTCTGTAATCAATCGATTGTTTCTTTGTTTCTCCGCAATTGATAAATCTTCAATTCCTAAAAATTCAATATAGCTTAACCCAAAATAGGATAAAGAGTTATAGGTTCCCCACCATTGATGATGACCTCCATTAATAGCATGAATTCCTTTCTCGTATAAAGGCACCAGCGCCTCCTCTGGCTTTTTTAGAAATACCACTAAGTGATCGAAGGAAAATGACATCTGGAATAGCTCCTTTCTTCTTTTTAAAATTGACCTGTTGAATAGGCAATTGGGATGTGGCTTGCATAAGATACGCTAATAACAAATATGATTAAAATAAGAATCCTAAAAAAGGGGTCGGTTGAATGAATATTTTCAATAAAATTGCTTTATTTTTTGTCATTTTATACTCTGTTACCATTATCGTAAATACCTATTTAGGAGAAACTGAACGGGTACAGTCCAATGTTATTTACTTTTTAATGAATGGGTTTGCTTATATTGTATCAGCATTAGAAGTAGAAAGAGAAAAGGAACTACTCGAGGCAGCTTAAAATTCGGAATTGAAATAAACACAAAAAAAGCGACTGCTTAATAGCAATCGCTTTTTCCTTTTCTAGTGGGCCTAAATGGACTCGAACCATCGACCTCACGCTTATCAGGCGTGCGCTCTAACCAGCTGAGCTATAGGCCCCTAAATGGAGCGGGTGATGGGAATCGAACCCACTACATCAGCTTGGAAGGCTGAGGTTTTACCAGTAAACTACACCCGCGTATTTAGATTGAATATATCTAGAAAAATGGCGGTCTGGACGGGACTCGAACCCGCGACCTCCTGCGTGACAGGCAGGCATTCTAACCAACTGAACTACCAGACCATATTGCGGGGACAGGATTTGAACCTGCGACCTTCGGGTTATGAGCCCGACGAGCTACCGGACTGCTCCACCCCGCGACAATAAAAAATATTACATTTTGTGCATGCCCTTAGTTTGAAGACCGCCCCGATTTCGGAAAGCATATTCAAGCTGTGGCTCAATCGTTGCGCTGTAGAAAATTCGAAGAAGCTTATTCGAACGTGCTCCACCCCGCGACGGTAAAAATTTTAAAAGTAATATGGAGGAGGAAGAGGGATTCGAACCCCCGCGCGGTATGACCCGCCTGTCGGTTTTCAAGACCGATCCCTTCAGCCAGACTTGGGTATTCCTCCGTAAATAAATGGTAGCGGCGGAGGGGATCGAACCCCCGACCTTACGGGTATGAACCGTACGCTCTAGCCAGCTGAGCTACACCGCCAAATATAAAATTTAATTAAGGTGGAGCCTAGCGGGATCGAACCGCTGACCTCCTGCGTGCAAGGCAGGCGCTCTCCCAGCTGAGCTAAGGCCCCATAATTATTAAATAGTTCGGACTGGTCGGGAAGACAGGATTCGAACCTGCGACCCCTTGGTCCCAAACCAAGTGCTCTACCAAGCTGAGCTACTTCCCGTTAAAGTGCGCCCTGAGAGATTCGAACTCCCGACCTTTTGATTCGTAGTCAAACACTCTATCCAGCTGAGCTAAGGGCGCGTATAAATGAAAAGTAAAGTGGTGCCGGCGAGAGGACTTGAACCCCCAACCTACTGATTACAAGTCAGTTGCTCTACCAATTGAGCTACCCCGGCATGTATTTTAAGAAAAATATATGGTGGAGGATGACGGGATCGAACCGCCGACCCTCTGCTTGTAAGGCAGATGCTCTCCCAGCTGAGCTAATCCTCCAATAATGGTGACCCCTACGGGATTCGAACCCGTGTTACCGCCGTGAAAGGGCGGTGTCTTAACCGCTTGACCAAGGGGCCACTTTAAATCTTGACGCCTTAATCGCCAAAAAATAAAGTTTAGCCTGGCAACGTCCTACTCTCACAGGGACTTTCGTCCCAACTACCATCGGCGCTGAGAAGCTTAACTTCCGTGTTCGGTATGGGAACGGGTGTGACCTTCTCGCCATAGTTACCAGACTATTTTTTTGAGAGATCGTTCTCTCAAAACTAGATAATGTAGAAGAAGTGTTTGTAAAAAACGAGTTCGCTTTAAAACTTGGTTAAGTCCTCGAACGATTAGTATCAGTCAGCTCCACATGTTACCACGCTTCCACCTCTGACCTATCAACCTGATCATCTTTCAGGGTTCTTACTAGCTTGACGCTATGGGAAATCTCATCTTGAGGGGGGCTTCATGCTTAGATGCTTTCAGCACTTATCCCGTCCGCACATAGCTACCCAGCGATGCCTTTGGCAAGACAACTGGTACACCAGCGGTGCGTCCATCCCGGTCCTCTCGTACTAAGGACAGCTCCTCTCAAATTTCCTGCGCCCACGACGGATAGGGACCGA